>CAZPAV010000006.1:0-77776 GCA_964584755.1 uncultured Acidimicrobiaceae bacterium | reverse complement strand
CCACGGATGCGTCCGGGGGTAGGCGTGCGCTGGGGGAGATGGGGGAGAGGGGCCGGCCCGGGGGCCGGGGCACCGGGGGCCGGATCGGGGGCCGCCGGGCTCGGGTTCGCCACCTGCAACGGAGGCAGGGAGGGGCCGGGATCCTCGGAGGGCGGGATGATGGTCACCGGAGGGAACGTCACCGTTCCTTGGCCGCACCCGCCGGGCTGGAGGACACACGGCGGGAGCGGCATCACCACCTGTGGGGGGAGGGTCGGCTCGGTGGGCGACACGTCGCCCGGATCGATGTCGACGTACGGGGGCCCCACGGGCGTGACCTGGACGGGATGGTCGGAGACGATCTGGACCGGCGTCGTCCCGCCGTCGCCGGCCGTCGGCGGCGTCGGAGCGGCGACGGCGACGCCGGCGTTCACGAGCACGACGGCTCCGACGGCCGCGGCGAGGGTGGCGGCCCTCGTGACGATGGTGTGGCGGCTCCTCATGGCTCTCCTCCTTGGTCCGGCCCGGTCCCCTCGACCGGGTCACTACGGAGGAGACAGTCGACGAGCCCCTCGATTACACCCCGGGCGCGCCGGACCTCACCCGCCGGAGGGCCCTCCCGGCGACGATCCTCGTCGCAGCGCGCCGGCCAGACGTCCGGCCTCCCGCTCCCGGAGTCCCACCCGGACCCACATGAGCTCCGTCTGCTGCGCCGCGTACCGCTCCCCTCCGGGAATCGGGTGCGCCTCCAACCAGGCGGCGATGTCGGCCGCCAGGTCCGGCTCGGAGCGGTACGGCAGGAGGTCGAGGATGCGACGCCCCGTGGCCGGAGGCACGACCCCGAGCACGGCGTCCCACCGCTCCCGGACGAGGCTCCACACCGTCGGTCCGTTGTCCCGATGCCCGAGCAGGAGGGCGAGGACCCAGAACGAGTCCTGCCGACGCACGGTCCCGTCGAGGACCATGTGGAAGAGTCGCTCCGCCGCCGTCACGTCGGGAACCGCGGCCGCGGCGCGCAGGTACTTGACGACGTCCTGAGGGTTCGTCGCCTCGCGGGCGCGGACCACGAACCGCTCGAAGTCCGCCAGGTCGCCGTGGGCGGCGACGACGCCGAGGGCGGCGTCGGCGACCTCCGCGTCCGTCGTGCCCGATCCGACCCGCGTCAGGAGCTCCCGGGAGCGGGCCCGGACCTCGTCGTCCGCGCCGAGGGTCCCCAGGGCACGCAGGAGGAGGCCACGGAGCCGACGCCGGCGGTCTCCCTCGTCCCCCGCCGGCGTCCAGCCGAGCCGGGCCGCCCCCGGCGTCACGAGGCGACGGACGAGATCCTGGAGCGCGGGTCGGTCCGCGTCGAGGACGATCCGGTCGAGCTCGCCGAGGCCCCCGACGATCTTCCCCCACACGTCCGGCTCGGACTCGCCCCCGAGACGTTCCACGAGGTCGAGGAAGCCGGCGGCAGGCTCGTCGCCGCGGAGGACGGCTGCCCAGGTGTCGGCCACGAACGCGTACCGTTCCGCCGGCTCGAGCTCGGTGACGCGGGCGAGGAGCGCCTCGCGCAGCGGTGGGAGGTACCGCACCCGGTAGAAGCCGTCGCCTCCGGCGTTCGCCACGAGGTGCTCCCCGGCGACAATCGTCTCGGTTCGCCCGCGGAGGAGGTGCCGGGCGGGGCCCGCGTCGCTGCGCACGAGGACCGGAACGATCCAGGTTCCGTCGCCCCGATCGCGGTACCGGAACTGCCGCTGAGCCACCTCGTACCGCTCCGGTCCTCCCGAGACGGTGAGCTGGGGGAACCCGCCGCGGAAGATCCACCGGTCCATGATCTCGGCGACGGGCTCCCCCGAGACGGCTTCCAGCGCATCCCACAGGTCACGGGTCTCGGTGTTGCCGTAGGCATGGGTGGCGAGATACCGGGCGATCCCCCGACGGAACGTCTCCTCCCCGAGGTACCGCTCCAGCATCCGCAGCACCGAGGCGCCCTTCTGGTAGGTGAGGACGTCGAACATCTCGTTCGCCTCCTCGGGGGATCCCACGGGGAACTCGATGGGACGTGTCGCGGCGAGGGCGTCGATCTCCATGGACTGTGACCGTGCCGCGGCGAAGGCGAGCCATCGCTTCCAGTCGGGCCGGTAGGCGTCCACGCATCGCATCTCGGCGAAGGTGGCGAAGGCCTCGTTGAGCCAGATCCCGTTCCACCACTTCATCGTGACGAGGTCGCCGAACCACATGTGGGCGATCTCGTGGGCGATGACGTCGGCGACCCGCGTCAGCTCCGCCTGCGTGGCCTGCTCCCGATCGACGAGGAGGGCGGTCTCGCGAAAGGTGATCGCCCCGAGGTTCTCCATCGCACCCCAGGCGAAGTCGGGGATGGCGACCATGTCGAGCTTCCCCCCCGGGTAGGGGATGTCGAAGTACCCGGTGAAGTAGCGGAGGGCGTGGGCGCCGACCTCGAGGGCGAATCCGGTGAGCGCCCCCTGGCCCGGCTGATGGACGACGCGCAACGGCACGCCGTCCACATCCACCGGGTCGGTGGCCTCGAGCTCTCCCACGACGAACGCCACGAGGTACGTCGACATCCTCATCGTCGTCCCGAAGCGCACCTCGACCTTGCCGTCCCCGAGGGGACGCCGCCCGATCTCGGGACCGTTGGCGACCGCGAAGAGCCCCTCGTCGACGACGAGGGTGAGCGCGAAGGTCGCCTTGAGGTCCGGCTCGTCCCAGCAGGGGAAGGCACGGCGGGCATCGGTCGCCTCGAACTGGGTCGTGGCGACGACCCGCTCCTCGCCACGGCGATCCCGGTAGGTGGATCGATAGAAACCGCGGAGCTCGTCGTTGAGGACGCCCCGGAACTCCGTCTCGAGCCGCCACCTCCCCGGCGCGGCGGTCTCGGCGAGGGTGAGCGAAGCCCGTTCCCGTTCCGGCTCGTACCTCACGCCGGCCTCGAGTCGCCGGCCCGCCGCGTCGACGAGCGTCGCCCGGACGATCTCGAGCTCGACGGCGTTGAGGACGATCCGCTCGACCGGAACCAGGACCTCGAGGTCGACCCGGGCGCTCCCGGCGAAGGTCGCCGACGCCAGGTCGGGCGCCAGCCGCAGGTCGTAGTGGGAGGGACGCACGGTGCGGGGGAGGCGGTACTCGGCTTCGCGGGACACGGTCGGAGCTCCTTGGGCGACGGGGACCGGCCGATGCTACCGGGCGCGGGTCTCCATCCGGGTGACGGTCACCGGTTCTGGACCTCGCCCGTCTTGACCGAGCCGACCGCGTTGCCGAGGAGGATGTCGTCGATGGTGCGCGACAGCAGCCCGTAGCTCACCGGGCCGGTGATCTTCGCCACGACGGTCCCCTGGCGATCGACGAAGAACGTCTCGGGCACGCCGAGGAGCCCGAAATCGAAGGACGCCTGCGAGTCGACGTCGACGACGTAGACGTTGTGCTCGCCCCAACCGAGCTCGTCGAGGTACGCCCGAGCCGCGTCGTCGCTGTCCTGCACGTCGATGCCGACGAAGGTCACGCCGAACTCCGCGTACTCGTCGGCCGCGGCGATGAGCGCCGGATGCTCCTGGCGGCAGGAGAGGCACCAGGAGGCCCAGAAGTTCACGACGACGACGTCCCCGGCGAAGTCACTCAGGTGCACCGTCCCGCCCCCGTCGAGCCGAGGGAGGGCGACCTCCGGCGCGGGGCGTCCGATGAGCGGCGAGGCGGAGATGGACGGGTCGGTACCGAAACGCCCGGCGAAGACGATGCCGACGACGATCACCGCCAGTCCGGCGGCGACCGCCGCCCACACGAGTCGATTCCCCTGCCGGGCCGGTTCCGGCGTCCCTCCGGCCTCGTGGGGCTCCTCCGCGGCGGCGTGCCGGTCCTCGTCGTTCATGAGCTTCCTCTCGCGGTCGCCAGCATCTCTTCGGCCGCGGCGCGGATGTCCGCGGGCAGGTCCTTCGCGGCGAGGAGCCGCTCGAGGGGTGCCACCGCGCCCTGCGGATCGTCGAGTCCCTCGAGACGGATGTTCGCCAGGAACCAGGCGGCGGGCAGGTAGTCGGGTTCGAGCTCGAGTGCCCGCTCCTCGAACGTCGCAGC
Organism: uncultured Acidimicrobiaceae bacterium; assembly: GCA_964584755.1. Lineage (GTDB taxonomy): Bacteria > Actinomycetota > Acidimicrobiia > Spongiisociales > UBA5794 > CAZPAV01. The sequence continues at coordinate 73,726 of CAZPAV010000006.1, read as the reverse complement.
GATGTCGGGACGACCCGACAGGTACGTCATCCAGCCGACGTTGGCGAGTGCCTCGGGTTGGGGACCCTTCTCGAGGATCACCATGTAGTGCTCGAGCGCCTTGTCGAACTCCCCGGCCTCGAAGTAGCGGCGGGCGAGGGCGAGGCGCATGCCGAGCACGTCGGGGTTGGCGGCGACGACCTGCTCCATCTCCTCGTTCGACACCTGGGAGAGGTCGACTCCCTCACCCTGGACCACCGCGTCGGCGACGCCGGCGAGGACGTTCTGGGGTCGGTTGCGGACCGAGAGGACCGCGGTGACGACGATCACGACGATCCCCACCCCGAGCACGAGCGCCCCGGCGAGGAGCCGCCGGCGGGAACGGGCCCGGCGCGGCACCGGAGGCACGCGATCGAGTCGTTCGAGACGGCGTCGCAGTCCCGCGATCTCCTCCCGGTACGCGGTCCGGAGACGGCCGGCCGTCTCCTCGTCGAGCTCCCCGAGGCGGACCTGCTCGTCGACCTCGACGAGGTCGCGTTCGGCTTGGGCGATCTGCTCGTCGATGCGGCGCCGTTCCGGGTTCACGGGATGGCGTCCTCCGGAGCTCGCGGCGCGGGGGGAACCGCCCGGCGACGCGGGCTCCCCCGTCTCCTCCTCCCCAGCACCACCGCCACGCCGACGATCGCGACCAGGCCCGGTACGAGCCAGAGGGCCGCTCCCCATCCCGTTCCCGGGGGATCGAGTACGACCTGCTCCCCGTACCGGGCGACGAAGTCGGCGAGGATCTCCTCGTCGGAGGCGCCCGCCGCGATCCGCTCCTCGATGTAGGCACGGAGGTCGCGAGCGAGTCCCGTCTGGGAGGAGGCGAGCGACTCGCCGGCACAGATGGGACACTTGAGGCGGACCTCGAGCGAGTAGGCCCGGGCCGCCGGGTCGGCGGAGGGGGTGCCGCGCGGCCACAGACCACCCACGATCACTCCCAGCGCGACGACGACCACGACGATCGTCGCGAGGTTCCGAAGTCGCTCAGACACGGGCCTCCTCCCGCGCTCCCGTCCCCGGGGCCTCGTCCCGACGGCGTCGCCGGCGACCGCGGCCGAGCGCCATCACCCCCCCGGCGACGACGATCGCCCCTCCCGCCCAGACGAGCCATTGGAGGGGGAAGACGAAGACGTCGAGGGCGACCCGCTCCTCCGTTCCCCCGGCGAGGCTGAGGTACACGTCCTCGACGAGCCCGGTGCGCACCGCCGGGGTGGCGATGCGCTGGGTGGCGTTCGGATAGGCGTTGACGTGCGGTTCGAGCTCGGCGATGGCCGTCCGACAGTCGCTCCCGAGGAGGGTGAACCGGGAGACGTCGGCGACGCGGTTGGGGAACGCCCGGCGTTCCACGCCCTCGTACCGAATGCAGTAGCCGTGGACGAGCGCCGTCTCGCCGACGGCGAGACGGACCTGCTGGCGGACCGCCAGCGCCGACGTGGTGGCGATCGCCAGGGCGAGCAGCGCCAGCCCCACGTGGGAGACCTGCCCACCCCAGTACCCCATGTCGTTGCGGACCACGGTGAGCGCCGCCACCCCCCACGACTCGCCGGCACCGCGCCGCCGCCGCACCTGCGTGAGGAAGAACCCGAGGATCGTGCCGACGATGAAGCCCGCCAGGCCGGCCACGATCACCACCGGAACCGATCGCACCCCGACGACGACCGTCGCCGCCGCGGCGGCCGCCCCGACCGTCACCCCGAGTCGCACCCTGCTCCACAGCACCTCGAGTCGCGCCACCCGCCAGGGTGCGACCGACCCCAGGCCCACGGCGAGCAGGAGCGTGAACGCCAGGGGGAGGGAGATCCGATCGAAGAACGGTCTCCCGACCGAGACCTCCCGACCGGAGACGGCCTGGAGCACCATCGGATACAGGGTCCCCACGAGGACGGTGAAGGCGAAGAGCGTCAGGACGAGGTTGTTGAGGAGGAGGAACCCCTCGCGGGAGACGAGCGAGTCGAGACGGGGCGACGAGGCGACGAGGTGCGCCCGGGCCGCGAAGATCCCCAACGAGCCGACGGTCACCAGGAAGAGGAAGGCGAGGAGGATGGGCCCGACGGCGGACTGGCTGAAGCTGTGGACCGAGGCGATCACCCCCGAGCGGGTGAGGAACGTACCGAGGATCGTCAGGGCGAAGGTGCCGATCACGAGCACGAAGTTCCACGCCTGGAGCATCCCCCGTCGCCGCTGCACGAGGGCGGAGTGGATGAAGGCGGTCCCCACGAGCCAGGGGAGGAACGCCGCGTTCTCCACCGGGTCCCACGCCCAGTAGCCACCCCACCCGAGGACCTCGTACGACCACCAGCCGCCGAGGAGGATCCCGAGGCCGAGGAAGCCCCACGCCACCACCGACCAGCGGTGGGTGCGCTCCAACCAGACCCGTCCCTGGTCGCCGCGCAGGAGGGCGGCCATGGCGAAGGCGTACGGGACGGTGAACCCCACGTACCCGAGGTACAGCATCGGGGGGTGGACCGCCATGAGGATGTTGTTCTGCAACAGCGGGTTCGGACCGAGGCCGTCGGGCGGGGCCACCGCGGCGCCGAGCGGGAGCCACGACGATCCGGAGCACACCCCGCCGGCGACCGAGGTGCACAGCGCGAACGGATTGGCCGCGGTCGCCATGAGCCCGAACCAGAACACCGCCACGAGACCGAGGATGCCGAGGGCGCCGGCGCCGAGGCCGTCGCCGTCCCCGACCCGACGGGCCACGAGCCAGGTGAAGGCGGCGAGCACGATCCCCCAGAGGACGACGCTCCCCTGGAGCGCCGCCCAGCCGGCGGCGAGGAGGAAGACGAACGGGGTGGCGCGCGCCGTGTTCCGCGCGACGTAGGCGATGGAGAAGTCGTGGAGCAGGACGCCCGCCTCGAGCGCCAGGAACGCCACGAGCGCGCCGGCGACGAGACCGGCCACCGGGAGGCGCAGCCCGGCGGCGCCGAGCTCGGGACGCCGCGCCGTCCGCCACCCGGCGACGGCGAGGAGCGAGGCCGAGCCGAGAGCCACCAGGATGCCGAGGTACCCCAGTGCCGCGATCACGATCCCTCGAAGGGTCGGTCGGGGTCCTGCGGGCTGTACTCCTCGTCGTGCTTGACGAACATCGTGTCCGAGTGGAAGCGGGAGCCGTCCCAGGTTCCCTCGACGACGACGCCGATCCCCTCCTGGAAGAGCTGCTGCGGGGCGCCCGTGTGGTCGACCCAGACGCGCTCCCGCCCGTCCGTCACCGCGAAGCTCACCCCTCCCTCCGTCTCGGAGACGCTGCCCCGGACGACCTGCCCCCCCAGCCGGAGCCGGTTCGTGGAGGCGGGCCGTTGCAGCACCTCGGTGGGCGTGTTGAAGTAGACGAGGTTCGAGTTGAGGTTGGCGAGGAGGAGGGCGAGTACCCCCACGACGAGGACCGCGGGCACGACGAACGCCGCGTACCGCCTCATCCCGACTCCCGGAGACGCTCCCGGGTCCGTCGGGTCCGGACGACGACCGAGCCCGCGTAGAGGAGGAGGCTGCCGTAGAAGACGCCGTACGCCAGGATCACCCACCCCCACTCGCCCATCACGACGCTCCCGGCTCCGAGGCGAGGTCCGGGGCGACGACGGCCTCCCCGGCCACCGGTCCGCCCCTCGTCCGCTCCCGCTCGGCGAGCCGGTCCTCGAGACGCAGGAGGCCGGTGCGCTGCACCATGAGGGAGACGTACACGACGGTGAAGACGACGACGCCGCCGATGATCGCGGCGAGCATCCGGGGATCCTGGATCTGCGGACCGTCGGGTCGGAGCAGGCTGGGCGGCTGATGGAGCGTGCGCCACCACACCACCGAGAAGTGGACGAGCGGGATCTGGACGACGGCGAGCACCCCGAGCAGCGCGGCGCGCCGGGCCCGGGCGTGGGGTTCCGTCGTCGTCCGTCGCAGGGCGAGGTACCCGAGATAGACGAGGAGCATGATCGCGGTGAGCGTCAGGCGCGCGTCCCAGGTCCACCAGACGCCCCAGGTCGGCTTGGCCCAGATCATCCCGAGCGCGATGGCCAGGGCGGTGAAGTAGACGCCGATCTCCGCCGACGCGGCCGCGACCCGGTCCCACGCGAGCCGCCGGGTCACCAGGTACCCGATGCTCCCCACCAGGGTGACGGTGAAGGCGAGATAGGCCAGCCAGGCGGCAGGGACGTGGACGTACATGATCCGGACGAGGTTCCCCTGGACGGCGTCCGGCGGGCTCGCCATCGCCAGACCCAGGGCGACGACGACGCCGGCGCCCGAGAGGTACCACGGCCAGCGTCGGGACCGGAGGCCCGGACCGGCGGTCATCGCGTCTCCTGGAGCGGACGGGCGCTGAGGACTCCCACGACGGTCAACACGAGCACGACGATGACCATCAGCAGCATCCACGAGAGGATACTCCCCTCGACCGTCAACCCGGCCAGGGACTGGGTGGCCCCGAGGAGCAGCGGGATCGCCATCGGCGTGACGAGCAGGGGAACGAGCGCGGCGCCGACGTCGACGGAGGCGACGATGGCCCCGGCGAGGGTCCCGAGCGCGGCGAGCCCCACGGCGACGAGCGGAACCACGAGGAGGAGCCAGGGCCAGGCGACGAGCGGGAGGTCGTACAGCGCGACGGCGACGACCCCGAGCGTGACCTCGAAGACGAGGAGCAACAGGGTGGAGGCCAGGGTGCGACCCACGAACCCGGCGGCGGGATCGAGCCCGAGGAGCGCGGTGGCGTCCCGCTGTGCCGGGGTCTCGGCCGCGGTCCTCCGCACCGCCACGAGGACGCCGAAGAGCATGACGACGACCCAGAAGAACCCCGGCCCGATGCGCCGGAGCAGCGTCTGGTCGGTCCCCACCGCCAGGGGCACGAGGAGGAGCGCGATGGCGCCGAAGGGGACGGTGACCCACACCACCTCCCCCCGGCGGCGCTCCCGGAGCATGTCGCGGCGCGCCACCGCGGCCACCTGGGTCCAGAATCCGGGAGTCACGCGACCGACCCCCCTCGCAGGGTGACACACCGGTCCGCCATCCCGAGGACCCGCTCCCGATCGTGCGAGACGAGCAGCGCCGCCCCTCCGGCGGCGCGGGTCCGCGCCACGAGGGCCTCGACGAGCTCCACCGCGTCCCGATCCAGCGCCGAGTGGGGCTCGTCGAGGAGGAGCAGATCCCGGCCGAGCATGATCTCCCGGGCGAACTCGGCGCGGCGCTGCATGCCGTAGGAGCACGCGTCGGCCCTCCGCTCCGCCGCGGCGCCGAGTCCCACGGTCTCGAGGGCCCGGCGGGCCGTCTCGGGATCGGTTCCGGCGACGCGGGCGGCGAAGACGAGGTTCTCCTCGAGGGTCAACTCGGGGAAGAGCGCGGGGACGTGACCGATGTACCCGATCCGCCGCCGCACTCCGAAGCGCTCGACGCCGTCGAGCCGCGCCCCGAGGACGCGACCCGCCCCCTCGCTGGGGCGCAGGAGGGTGGCGACGACTCGGAGCAACGTCGTCTTGCCGGCGCCGTTCGGCCCGAAGAGCCCCACCGCCTCGCCCGCGGCGATCCGGAGGTGGACGTGGCGGAGGATCGCCGTGGAGCCGACGCGTACGCCGATCCCGTCGAGTTCCACGAGCGGCGTGACGTCGGACACGGGACAGGAGGGTACCCGCGCGGCGGGGACCCGCGATCGGGAGGTACGGGAATACCCCATGGGGTATTACCGTTGCTCCCCGACGAAGACCGTCCACCCACGAAACGGAGTGACCGAGCCATGGCGACCGTGAACCTCACCAAGGACACCTTCGAGCAGACGATCCTCGAGAACGACATCGTCCTCGTCGACTTCTGGGCGGCGTGGTGCGGCCCGTGCAAGATGTTCGCTCCCGTCTACGAGCAGGTGTCGGCGAAGCACCCGGACATCGTCTTCGGGAAGGTCGACACCGAGGCCGAGCCCGAGCTCGCCGCCTACTTCGGCATCCGCTCCATTCCCACCCTCATGGCGTTCCGCGAGAAGATCGGGGTGTTCTCCCAGCCGGGCGCGCTGCCCGAGCAGGTCCTCGAGGACCTCATCGGTCAGATCGAGGCCCTCGACATGGACGCGGTCCGCACGGAGATCGAGGAGCACGAGCACGCCGGGGCACAGGCCCACGAGCACTGATCCGGCCCGGCACGGCGTGCCTCGGTTTTGCACTATCGGTGTGGTGTTAATTAGGGTTGTCAGGAGCACCTGACAAAGGAGAACTCGTGGCCGCCTTCCTGGTGATGCTTCGCGAGGGGGTCGAGGCGGCGCTCATCGTCGCCATCCTCCTCGGATACCTCCGCCGGATCGACCGCGCCGACCAGCGCCGGTGGGTGTGGCTCGGGACCGCCGGGGCCGTGCTCGTCTCCCTGATCGCCGGCGTCGCGCTGTGGTCCACCATCGGCGAGCTCACCGGGACCGCGGAGCGCCTCGTCGAGGGCACCGTGGCCCTCGCCGCGGTGAGCCTCCTCACCTGGATGATCTTCTGGATGGCCCGCCAGGCGCGGGACCTGCGGGGTCGCCTCGAGATGCGGGTCGACGTCGCCCTCACCGTCGGGAGCACGGTCACCCTCGCCTCCATCGCGTTCGTCGCCGTCGCCCGCGAGGGGCTCGAGTCCGCCCTCTTCCTCATCTCCACCCTCGTGGGGACCGCCGGTCACGCCGTCCAGCTCCTCGGCGGCCTCCTCGGCCTCCTCGGTGCGGCGACGATCGGGTACGTCTTCTACCGGGGGAGCACGCGGGTCGACCTGCGTCGCTTCTTCCGCATCACCGGCGGGCTCCTCATCCTCTTCGCCGCCGGACTCGTCGTGACCGCGGTCCACGAGTTCCAGGAGATCGGCGTCCTCCCCACCTTCGCCGAGCACATGTGGCGGGTCGCCGCCCTCGATCCCGCGGTCTCGCCCGTCGGGGCCTTCCTCCAGAGCCTCTTCGGGTGGCGCGCCGCCCCGTCGTTGCTGATGGCCGCCGCGTACCTCGGCTACCTGCTGCCCGTGGGTTGGGCCTTCGCTCGCATGACCCGCATCCCCGCCGCCCGGCGTGTCGTCGACGAGCGGGCCACGACCTGATCCCTCAACTCCCCGCGACGAGCGCGGCGAGGAGCTCCTGTGCCCGTTCGAGGTCGCCCCGGTGGACCATCACCTGAACGTCGCGCCGACCGAGGAGACCCGGCTCCGCGACGACCGCCGCGGGGATCCCGGCGGCGGCGAGGAGGCCCCAGGCGCGATCGGCGAGGTCGCGGGAGGGGAGGAGCGCGGCGGCGACGAGGGGATCGGGTCTCACCCCTCCGCCCCTCCCGTGAAGTGCCAGGAGGCGAGCCGGAGGCTCGGGGTGTGCACCATGCCGGGACCGAACTCCGAATCGGCGAGGCGGGCGTCGTCTCCCACGGCGAGGACCGCACCGGGAGCCAGGGCCTCGAGGAAGGACTGGGTGAACCGGAGGTTCGTCACCGCCCCGGCGATCCGGCCGTCCTCGACGAGGAACGTCCCGTTCCTCGTCAGTCCCGTGACCGAGAGGGACTTCGGGTCGAGGACCCGGCAGTAGTTGAAGGTCGCCACGTAGAGGCCGCGCTCGACACCCCCGATGAGGTCCTCCGGAGCGGTGTCGCCCTCCCCGACGAAGACGCTCGTCGGGATCGGGCCGTGGCTCTCGGCACCCGGCACGTGATGCCCCGTCGACGCCGTCCCGGCACGCCGCGCCGTTCTCCGGTCGTGGGCGAGGCCCACCGTCACCCCGGCGCGTACGAACTCCACCTTCCGTCTCGGCGTCCCCTCGGCGTCGAAGCCGACGCCCAGGGCGCGCGGGTCCGTCACGTCGTCCCACAGCGAGAAACGTCCGTCGAACTGGGTGGTTCCCGGCTCGGCGAAGGACCGATCCTCGAGGTACATCTTCGCGTTGAAGCCGTAGAAGCAGAGGAACGTCGCGATCGTCGCCACGCACTCCGGACCGAGGACCACCTCGTAGGCACCGGGCTCGAGGTCGAACGGGTCGCGGGCCTCGCCCGCCCGCCGCGCCGCGACGTGTCCCGCCCCCGCGGCGTCGAGATCGGCGAGTCGGGCCGCGGCCGTGTGCCCCGATCCGGCGCCGGGCCCGAGCTGGTGGATGCCGTCCACGATGGCCCGGCTCGACCGTCCCCGGCAACGCTGGCCCGCGCTGTCGAGGAACGCGACCTCGCCCCCCGAGGTCTCACAGTACCCGGCGGCGGCCGTTCCCTCCCCCGCGGAGACGAAGGCGGCGACCCGCTCGGCCCGCTCCTGGGGACCCGCGGCCGCCGTCGCGGCGTCGAAGTGGTCGACGGCCGGGATCGGGGCCGCCGGGGTGACACCCGGCCACTCCTCGTCCACGGGGCGGAGCCGGGCGGTCTCGAGGGTGGCGTCGACGAAGGCCCGCAGCGAGGTCCCGTCGGTTCGCGTCGTGGCGGCCATCGCCACCCTTCCGTCGACCGCGACCCGTAGTGCCACGGTCTCGACCTCCTCGGCGACGTTCTGGTGGATGAAGGAGTTGGCGAACCGGGTGAGGGCGAGGCGCCCCACGCTCACCTGGACCCCGAACTCGGCCCGGGCGCCGGCGAGTGCTGCCACCTGCTCGGCGAGCTCCATGGCCCGGCTCACGCGCGCACCCCCACCCGGACCTTCGCGAAGCGGGCCGGCGCCGCCGGGTGGCCCGTGTGGGCCACCTGCATCGGCTGTCCCTTCCCGCAGTTCGGCGTCCCCCACGACACCCACTCCTCCTCGCCGGCGATACGGTCGAGGGTGCCCCAGAACCGGGGCGTGATCCCCGTGTACGTCGGGTTGCGCAGCATGCGTCCCAGCTTGCCGTCGCGCACCTCCCAGGCGATCTCGCATCCGAACTGGAAGTTCAGCCGCCGGTCGTCGATGGACCAGGATCGATTCGTCGCCATGTACACGCCGTCGGGCGTGTCGGCGATGATCTCCTCCAGCGAGGAGTCGCCGGGGAGGAGACCCACGTTCGTCATCCGGACCATGGGGAGCCGGTTGTAGCCGTCGCCGCGCACCATCCCACCCGGTGGGAGACCGGCGATGGCCGCGGTGTCCCTCCCGGAGAGGACCCCCACCCAGACGCCGTCGCGAACGATGTCGACCCGTTGCGCCGGCGTGCCCTCGTCGTCGTAGCCGAACGTCCCGAGCGCTCCGGGCAGCGTCGCGTCGGCGGTGACGTTCATGAGCTCCGAGCCGTATCGATGCCGGCCGAGCTCGGCGAGACGAAGATGGGAGGTGCCGGCGAAGGCCGCCTCCCAGCCGAGGATCCGGTCGAGCTCGATCGCATGGCCCACCGACTCGTGGATCTGGAGCGCGAGCTGCGACGACTCGAGGATGAGCGCCGTCTCCCGCTCCTCCATCTCCGGCGCCCGGAGGAGGGCCGCCGCCTCGTCGGCGATCCGCGCCGCGTTGGCGAGGTACTCCCACCGACGGACCACCTCGTACCCGCCGGCCTCGAACTGGCCGAAAGACTGCGGGTAGGAACGTCGCTGGATCTCCCGCTCCCCCACCGCGGTGGCGTCGAACCCGCCCCCCGACTCGAGCAGATGCTGGTGGATGCGGTGCCCCTGCGAGGAGACGAACCACTTCTCGGTGTCCCAGAACGCCAGGCTCGCTCGCGCCAGGGAGATCTCCGGGGTCTCCTGCATCGTCGCCGTCACCGCCACGAGGAGGTCGACCTTCTCCGCCAGCGACACCCGTCGCGGGTCCTCCTCGTGCGGAGTCTCGTACTCGGCCGTGACGACGGGCACGTCGGCGAACTCGAGAGGTGGCCCGGGGACGAGCGCCGAGGCACGGGCGATGGCGGCGGCCTCCTCCCCGGCCCGTCGCGCCGCGGCCGGGGAGAGGTCGGGGGTGGCGAAGAACCCCCAGGAGGAGCCGATCAGCGCCCGAACCCCGAGACCGGCCGCCTCCGAGCGGTCGAGCGCCTCGATGGCCTGGTTCTGCACGTCGATCGTCTCCGCGCCCGCGACCACGACCCGGGCGTCGGCGTAGCGCGCCCCCGCAGCGAGCGCCGCCTCCACGGCGGTGGTGGCCTCTGCGTACACGTGACCTCCACGTCCTTCGTGCTCGCCGAGACCCTACCAACCCGAGGTGGACCCCACCTCGCCGACCCGGCCGGATCCTCCTACCCTCCGGCGCCATGTCCCGGCGTGGCACGCATCGCATCGCCTCCCTCACCCTGGGGACCGCCCTGCTGCTGATCGCCTTCGGCGGGTTCACCCGGGGAAGCGGCTCGGGGTACGGTTGTGCCGACCGGTGGCCCCTGTGCGAGAACGGCCTCCTGGGGGGGATCCTGCCCCGCCCGGAGTTCCACATGGTCGTCGAGTGGACCCATCGCTGGATCGCGGCGACGCTGGGGATCCTCATCCTGGCGACGGTCGTGGTCGCCTGGCGCTCCCGTCTCGACACGAGACGCGTGTCCCTGCCGGCGACGGCGACGCTCCTCGCGGTGGCCCTCGAGGCCCTCCTCGGCCGCCAGGTCGTGAAGGGAGGGCTCGCCGCCGACCTCGTCACCTGGCATCTCGCCCTCTCGATGGCCATCGTCGGGCTCCTCACCGCCGTCGTCGTGGCGACCGGACCTCCGCCGGCGGGGAGGGCCGACCGGCGATGGACCCGAGCCCTGACGGCGGCGGCGGCGGGCGCCTTCCTCCTCATGCTCCTCGGCTCGGCGGTCCACGATCTCCCCTTCCCCGGGTGGCCGCTCATGAGCGGCGGCATCCTCCCTCCTCACCTCTTCTCGAACCCGTACGTGGCGCTCCACCTCCTCCATCGCATCACCGCGGCGGCTCTCCTCCCCGCCGTCTGGCTGCTTCGCGTCAGGGCGACCCGCCGCGACCGCCCCCGCCGCGAGCGGCGGCTCCTCTCGCTCGCCCTCGGACTCTTCGTGGTCGAGATCGGGGTCGGGGCCGGTCACGTGTTCACCCGGGTCTCCTCGAGCCTCCTCGTGGCACTCCACCTCGGTCTCGCCGGCATCGTGTGGGTCGTCCTCCTCGCCGCCGCCCTCCACGCGGCGAGATGGAGCGCCACGGACCTCCCGGCCCCGGAGACGACCCGCTGAGGACGGCGACGCCGACCGTCGCCATCGCGACATCCCCTCCCGGCACCGGGTCTCCCCCGGCGTTCCCTCGAGGATCGGAGGTCGACCCATGTGTCGGTTGTACGGATTCCGGGCCACCGCAGCGACCCGCGTCGAGTGCAGTCTGGTGACGGCACAGAACGCGCTCCTCGTCCAGAGCGATCGCGATCGCCGCGGCGTCCGCAACGGGGACGGTTGGGGGATCGCCTCCTGGAGGGAGGGACGACCCCGGGTGGAACGGCGGGCGCGGGCCGCCTACGCCGACCTGCGCTTCGCCTCCGCCGCCACCGAGATCGCCTCCCGCACGGTCGTGGCACACGTACGGGCGGCGACCGTCGGCGACGTCTCTATGGCGAACACCCATCCGTTCCGGTCGGGCCCGTGGGTCTTCGCCCACAACGGCACGATCACCGCCTTCCACCGCGTCGCCCGTCTCCTCGGCCCGGTCTCGCCGGCGGGACCCGCGCCGGGAACGACGGACTCCGCGTACGCGTTCCGCTGGATCCTCGCCCACATGCCCGAGGCGGGGCTCGACCCGGAGCGTCCGGCGACGGCGATCCGGCCCCTGGTCCGGCTCCTCTCCACGGCGGTGTCGACGATCGCCCGGGCGACGCGCGCCGCCGGCGCGGCGGTGCCGCCGCGCCTCAACTTCCTCCTCAGCGACGGCCGGCACCTCGTGGCGTCGCGATGGGGGAACTCCCTGTGGTGGACGTTCCGGCGGGGGATCTCGGACTGCGCCGCCTGTGGGCGCCCCCATCCGGTTCCGGGCGACGAGCCGTACCGGGCCATCGTGGTCGCCTCCGAGCCCATCTCCGACGAGCCCTGGCACGAGGTGCAGGAAGGGTCGATCGTCGCCGTCGACGGCGACGTGCGCCTCACCACCTGGGACCTGCTCGTCCGCGCCGCCTGACGCGATCCGCCAGACTGGGCCCATGACCCACGCCCATCACTGGCCCGGCGAGTTCACCTACTGTCCCCACTGCGCGACCCCCCTCGAGACGATCGAGCTCCAGGGCAGGCCGCGCCCCCGCTGCCCGTCCTGCGGGTACGTCCACTGGCGCAACCCCGGAGTCGGTGCCGCGGTCGTGGTGTTCGACGCCCGCGGCCGCCTCCTCCTCGTCCGTCGCGGTCCGACCGCCACCCGGTCGGGACGTTGGGCCATCCCGGCGGGGTTCGTGGACTACGGAGAGGACGTCCGGGCCGCCGCGGCACGGGAGCTCGAGGAGGAGACCGGTCTCGTCGCCGAGATCGGGGAACCGGTCTTCGTGGCCTCGAACTTCCACGATCCGGCGAAGCTCACCGTCGGCATCTGGTTCGAGGGTCGGGTCGTCGGTGGGGAGCTCCACGCCGGGGACGACGCCGACGACGTCGGGTTCTTCCCGCTCGACGACCTGCCCCCCCTCGCCTTCGACACCGACCGGGCGCTCATCGCCCGGTGGCGCTCCGGTGGCTGACCTCTCCGGCCGTCACGAGCCCCCCGCCGCCGCGGCCTTCGCATCCGCCAGCGCGTCGCCGAAGGCCTCGAGGGTCGTCGCCACGTCGGCCTCGGTGTGGGCCGCCGAGACGAACCAGGGCTCGAGCGCGTCGTCGACCGGCATCACGCCGCGCCGGATCATGCCCCGGACGATCTCCTCGTAGAGGTCGCCGTCGTGTCGGGCGGCGTCACGGAACTCTCGGGGCGGCTCCTCGGCGAGGAAGATCGAGAACATCGACCAGTGCCCGACGACGTGCCCGGCGACCCCCTCTTCGGCGAGGATGCCCGCGATGCCGTGCATGAGCGCCTCGCCCACCCGCCGCATCCGCACGTACGGCTCCCCGGTGGCGAGGAGACCGATCGTGGCACTCGCCGCGGCCACGCCGACACCGTTGCCCGAGTACGTGCCCGCCTGGGTCACGCCGCCGCGCGCCCAGTCCTGGATGATGGCGTCCCGTCCCGCGATCGCCGCCACCGGGAAGCCGTTCCCCATCGACTTGGCGAAGGTCCCGAGGTCGGGCACGACGTCGAACACCTCCCGGGCACCCCCCAACGCCATCCGGAACCCCGTCTTCACCTCGTCGAAGACGAGCACGGATCCGTACTCGTCGCAGACGCGTCGGAGCCCGGCGAGGAACCCCTCGCGAGGCATGACCCCGAAGCAGTTCCCCATCATCGGCTCGACGAGGATGCCGGCGATGCGGTGACCCTCGCTCCGGAAGAGCCGCTCGACCGCGTCGAGGTCGTTGAAGGGGAGCACCCGGATGGTGGAGCGAATGGCCTCGGGGATCCCCGAGGAGGCCTGCCAGGGGACCGGGGAACGCCGGGACCCCAGGTGCCCGACCGGGGAACCGGCCGTCGAGAACAGCACGTAGTCGTGGGCCCCGTGGTAGCAGCCCTCGAACTTCACGATGAGCTCCCGTCCGGTGTGGGCCCGGGCGAGGCGAATCGCGTGCATCGTCGCCTCGGTGCCGGTGTTCGTGAAGCGCAAGCCCTCGACCCATGGGACGGCCGCCTTGAACGCCTCCGCGGCGGCGATCTCCCGCGCCGAGGTCATCGCGAACGTCGTCCCCGCCGCCGCCGCCTCCGCCACCGCCGCGGCGACCTGGGGATGACCATGCCCCAGGATGATCGGCCCGAACCCGAGCTGGTAGTCGACGTAGCGGTTGCCGTCCATGTCGTAGACGTACGCCCCCTCGCCACGGTCGATGACCATCGTGTCCTCGTCGCCCCAGTAGCGGAAGCCGCTGGAGACGCCGTTGACGAGCACGGCCTTGCCCCGGGCGAACCAGGCCGCCGTCTTCGGTCCCTGCAGTCCCATGCCTCTCACCCCTCGCCACCGCCGGGATTCCGGCGGGTCGTCGGCGCTCCCCGGGGAGCGTCACCCGCCGGAGACGCCGGTGCGGTCTCGGTCCCGACCTTCCTGCGGATACCACCAGGGTCTCGCCTGGAGGTCGAGGCTCCAGTGGACGTGCCGTACGGTAGTGAACGCGTGGAGTCCGTCGATGCCGAGCTCCCGGCCGTTCCCCGAGGCCCGGACTCCGGCGAGGAGCCCGGCGGGATTGTCGACGACCGGATCGTTCACCCAGAGACCGCCGACGCGGAGCTCCCGCGCCGCCCGCTCCACGATCGTGGGATCCTTCGTGTACAGCGAGGCGCCGAGTCCGTACGGCGTGTCGGCGGCGAGTGCGAGCGCCTCGTCGACCTCGTCGAACGGCATCATCGGCAGGACCGGTCCGAACGTCTCCTCCCGCATGAGCTCCATGTCGTGGTCGACGTCGACGACGACGGTCGGCGCCATGAAGAACCCGGGCCGGTCGAGAGGCTCGCCGCCGGTGAGGATCGTCGCCCCCGCGGCGAGAGCGTCGCGCAGATGCCGCAGGACCCTCGCCCGCCCGGCGGGGGTGCGCATCGGCCCCACCTCGGTCCGGGGATCGACGGGATCGCCCACGCGCAGTGCCGCGGCGAGTGCGACCGCCCGGGAGACGACCTCCTCGTACACGGAGCGGTGCACGTACGCCCGCTCCGTCGAGGTGCACACCTGTCCGGCGTTGAGCATCGCCGCCCACACGATCCCGCGTGCCGCCAGGCGCGGGTCGACGTCGGGCAGCACGATGGCGGGGTCCTTCCCCCCGAGCTCGAGGTGCGTCGGTTTCACGAGACGCCCACACGCCTCGCCGATGGCGCGTCCCGCCGCGGTGGAGCCCGTGAAGGCCACGAGGTCCGTCCCGGGGTGGGCGACGAGCCGCTCGCCGACGTCGCGACCCCCGGCGAGCAGGTTCACGACCCCCCGGGGCACGGAATCGGCGAACGTCTCGCCGAGCGCGAGCGTGCTCAGGGTCGTCTCCGGGGCGCCCTTGACGACGACGGTGTTCCCCGTCGCGAGCGCCGGAGCGACCTTGAAGGCGAGGAGGTCGAGCGGATAGTTCCAGGGCACGAGACAGGCGACCACCCCGTAGGGGACGCGCACGGTGAGCGAGAGCTGCCCCGGGTCGTTCGCGGGCACGAGGCGCCCCCCGAGGACGCGCGCCATCTCGGCGTACTGGCGGAAGATCGTCACCGCGAGATCCACGTACAGGAGGTTGCGCGTCATGGGCCGGCCGGTGTCGACGGTGAGGAGCCGCGCCAGTTCCTCGCGCCGCGCCACGAGCCCGGTCGCGATCCGGCGGAGCGCCTCGGATCGGACCTCCTGGGGCGCATCGCGCCAGTCGCCGAACGCGGCGGTCGCGGCGGCGACGGCGCCGTCGACCTGGGCGGGGGTGGCGGCGGGGACCGCGGCCACGACGGCGCCGCTCGCCGGGTCGACGATCTCGATCGGATCCCCCTCGCCGGGGACCCGCCGCCCGTCGACGAGGAGCCGCGTCTCCATGCCCTCGAGGCTACCCCCGTGCCGTCGCGGCGACACCCACGCCGAGGAGCTCCCGCCTCGCCCGCGACCGGGGCGACCGGCCCGCGGCCGATAGGGTCTCCGCATGCGGAGCTCGCCCTGGCGCTCGATCATGCCCCTCGCCCTGTCGGTCATGGTCGGGTTCGGAACGCTCTTCTTCGGCTTCTCCGTGTACCTCACCGCCGAAGCCGCCGGTGGCGAGTTCTCGGTCGGCCTCCTCTCGATCGCGTACGGGGGCTCCGTGCTCGTCGGGGGACTCCTCGCCTTCCCCCTCGGCCGGTGGGCGGACCGATCCGGGGTCCGCGCCATCGTGGGCCTCGGCGCGCTCCTCGGGAGCGCCGGATTGGTGGCCTTCGCCGCCGCGCTCGAGCCATGGCAGGTGGTCGCGGCGTGGTGGCTCCTCGTGGGGCCGGCGAGCGCCATGATCCTCTACGAACCCGCCTACATCGCCATCGACCAGTGGTGCGCTCCTGACCAGCGTCCCGCGGCGCTCGCCGTGCTCACCCTCGTCGGGGGGCTCGCCGGCGTGGCGTTCCTGCCCGGCATCGCCCGACTCGTGACGCTGTGGGGCTGGCGGCACGCCGTCACCGCCCTCGGCGGCCTCCTCCTCGTCGTCGGAGGGACGACCGCCCTGTTCGCCATCCCGCCCCGGTTCCCTGTCTCCCGCCGCGCCGAGGAGGACGCTTCCCCCTTCTCGATCCGACGCCTCTCGGCCGACCGGCGCTTCCTCTTCTACACGGCGGCGATGATGCTCACCTTCGCCGCCGCCCAGGCGCTCATCTCGCAGCGGGTGGCGCGTTTCGAGGAGGCCGGCTTCGCCGTCTCTGCGGTCGCCGCCTGGGCGGCCGCCGCCTCGCTCCTCAGCCTGCCGGGTCGATGGCTGCTCCCCCACGTCGCCCATCGCTCGACGACGACCACGGTCCAGGCCGCCGCCACCGTGGTCATCACGATCTCCGCGGCGCTCACCATCGCCGGAAGGACCTCCTGGGAGATGGTCGGCCACTTCGTCCTGTTCGGGACCGCCTTCGGGGCGCTGGCCCCGCTGCGCGCCATGGCGATGGCCGACTGGTACTCCGGCGCCCGGTACGGCCGCACGATGGGGGTGCAGCGCACCTTCATCGCCGTGGCCGGCGCCGCGGGTCCCGCGGCCGTTGGCATCCTCCACGACCGCACCGCCGGGTACGCGGCGCCCATGGTCCTGGTGACAGGTGCGGTCGCCGTCGCCGGGCTCCTCCTCCTCCTCGCCGGACGAGCCGCTCCGCCGCAGGCGGCGCGTCGCCGCTGAGACGCCGGCGCGCGAGCGAGGTCACCGAGGGCTGGGCACGTCGCGCCAGCCGGGACGGCGCGAGCGGAGGGCGGCGATCTCCTCCGAGCCGGCGACGACCACCCAACCCGGTCGCGTCGGGAACGGACACTCCCCGCGGCGGCGGGAGCCGCAGCTCCCGACACGACACGGGCTCTCGCCCTCGGGACACGACGATCCCGCTCCCGGCGTCCCGAGACGGAGGAGCAGGGCGCGCAGCGCCGCGACGTCCATGTCCACTCGCGCCGCGAGCTCCCCGAGCCGGATCGGCCCCCGTCGTCCGGCCAGTTCCGCGACGAGGCGTGCGACGATCCCGGTCATCCCCACCCCAGGAGGAGACCGACCCGGTACACGACGAAGGCCACACCCCAGGCGAGCAGGGTCTGGCCGACGATGCTCGTCGCCGCCCAGCGCCACCCGAACTCCCGACGCTCCGCGGCCACCGTCGCCATGCACGGCGTGTAGAGGAGGACGAAGATCATGAAGGCCAATCCGGCGAGCGCGCCGTGACCCCCCTCCGCACCGAGCCCGGCCCGGAGGGGTCCGACGAGGCGCGGCGGCGCACCGGTCCCCGCCGGCCTCGGCGATCCCAGGCCCACGACGGCCGGGATCGCCAAGGCGGCGTCCGTCACGGCGCGACCGAGCCCCCGCACCGTGTCCACGAACTGCCGCCCCGGCGAGCCGCCGTCGTCGACGGGTCCCGGCCCGACGCCGTAGGCCTGGGCGAGGGTCGACACGACGACCTCCTTGGCGACGAAGCCCGACAGGAGCGCACCCGCCGCCTCCGGCGTACCGAACCCCAGCGGCCGCAGGAGCGGCGCCACGCCGCCGGCCAGCACGCCGAACGCCGAGTCGTCCGGGACCGCCGACCCGAAGGCGCCCCCGTCGCGCGGGACCGCCATGAGGACCCACACGACGAGGGTCGTCGCCAGGATGATCGTCCCGGCGTCCCGCAGGAAGGCGCGGGTGCGGTTCCACGCGGAGCGCCACACGGCCCGCAGCGAGGGGAGCCGGTACGGCGGGAGCTCCAGGACGACGACGGCGTCGGCGTCCCGTGACGGCACGACGTGGCGGAGGAGCGCGCCGATGCCCAGCGCGACGAGCAGGCCGAGCAGGTACATGGCGAGCACGACGAGCCCTCCGCGCCGCGGGAAGAGCGCCGCGGCGACGAGCACGTAGACGGGGAGTCGCGCCCCGCAGCTCATGAAGGGCACGAGGAGACCGGTGCGGAGCCGGCTCCGTTCCCCGTCGATGGTGCGGGTCGCGTACACCCCCGGGACGTTGCAGCCGAACCCCACCAGCAGGGGGAGGAAGCTCTTGCCGGGCAACCCCACCGCCCTCATGGCCCGGTCCATGACGAACGCGGCACGAGCCATGTAGCCGGAGTCCTCGAGGATCCCCAGCGCGACGTACAGGGAGAGCAGCACGGGGAGGAAGGCGAGGACCGTTCCCACTCCCACCAGCACGCCATCGACGACGAGCCCCTCCACCCACGTCCCTCCGAGCCCCACCGCCCCCAGCAGGGCGCGGGCCAGATGGGTGACGGGTCCGCCCATCGTCGCGTCGATCCAGTCGAGGAAGGCCCCCGACACCCCCGTCGTGACGGAGAAGACGAGGTACATGCCGAGCAGGAAGAGCGGGATCCCGATCCCACGGCTCAGGAGGAGCCCGTCGACCCGGTCCCGCAGCTCCCGCCGCCCGTCCGTGGCGACGGTCGCCCGCGCCACCTCGTTGGCCCAGCCGTAGCGGGCGGCGACGACGGCGAGCTCGACGTCGTCGACACCACGCTCGGCGAGCCGCCGGCGGGCGGCCGCCACCGCGGCCCCGACCCGCCCGTCCCCTCCCGGATCGCCCCAACGACACTCCACCTCCCGGTCTCCCTCGAGCAGGGCGATCGCCACCCAGCGAGCCCCGACGGCAACACCCTCGCTCCCGTCCCGCCCCAGCAGCGCCGCCAGCCCGGCGATCTCCGCCTCCAGGTCCTCCCCGTACGCGAGGATCCGGGCCTCGCTCACACGGCCTCCACGATGCCGAGCACCTCCCCGAGCGTCGCGGCCAGGCGGTCCACGCCGATGCCGCGTCGTGCGACCGTCTCCACGACCGGGACCCCGAGGCGCTCGGCGAGGTGCTCCCGGTCCACCCTGATCCCGCGGCGGCGCAGCACGTCGACCATGTTCAGCGCGACGACGGTGGGGAGCCCCAGCTCGAGGACCTGCACGCCGAGGAAGAGGTTCCGCTCGAGGTGGGTGGCGTCGAGCACGAGGACGACCGCGACCACCGCTCCGCCGAGGAGATGATCCCGGGTGATCGCCTCCTCGGGGGAGACGGCGGCGAGCGCGTACGTCCCGGGGAGATCGACGACGACGAGCCGCCGCGTCCCCAGGTACAGCTCCCCCTGGCGGCGCTCGACCGTCTTCCCCGGCCAGTTCCCGACATGCTGACGCGACCCGGTGAGGACGTTGAACAGCGTGGACTTCCCCGTGTTGGGGTTCCCCACGAGTGCGATCTCCGCGCCGTCCCCCGGGTCGAGGACCGGACCCGCGCCGTGGCAGTGGCTCATCGCCGCGCCTCGACCACGAGGACGTCGGCGGCCGCCTCCCGCCGGATCGCCAGACGCGTGCCGCGGACCCGGTACTCGACGGGATCGCCCATGGGCGCGGCCCGCACCGCGACGACGACCGTCCCCGGCACGATCCCCATGTCGAGCCACCGGCGTCTCCTCCGGCCCCCCACCCGGTATCCGACCACCGTCGCGGCACCCCCGATCGGCAACCCCGCCAGCGTTCCGGTCGTCACGGGGCCGTCTCCACGATCACGCCGTCGGCCACGACACCGGCGAGCGCGACCGGCCGCCCCTCCACCTCGAGGAGGACCGAGCCGTCCGGGCCCACTGCGGTGACGACGAGCTCGGAGCCGGGCCGGATCCCGGCCCGCTCGAGGAATCCGCCGGTGGTGGCGTCGGTGACGAGTCGCTCCACCCGAACCCGGTCACCCACCGTGGCCGCCCCGAGGCGACTCCCCGCCCGGCCGCTCCCGGGAGGAGACACGGTCTCCAGGTACGCCTCGAGCCGGTCGGCGACCGTGGCAGGCGTGAGATGCTCCATGTCGCACGCGATCGCCTCGGCCGCGTCCGCGTCCACCCGCAGATGCTCGGCGAGGAACCGGCTCCACAGCCGTCGACTCCGCAGGATCCCTCGCGCGACCTCCTGCCCGGTGGCGGTGAGGCGGATCCCCCGATACGGCTCGTACACGAGGAGACCCCGTGTCTCCAGCTTGTGCACCATCTCCCCGGCGGCCGCGGGCGACACGGCGAGATCCCCGACGAGACGCCGCATCGGCACGGGCTCGCCGGCGCCGGTGGCGGCGGCCCGCGCCACGGTGACGAGGTACATCTCCTCGGCCTCCGACGTTCCTCTCCGTTTCACAGGCTCACCTCATCATCACGCCATGATCGTGAGGGTGACCTGATCTCTTCGGTAGGGGCGAACGGCCCTTCTCCGGCGGCGATGTCCCCCGACCCGACACGCGGCCCGGTCGCCGTGCGCGCCGGCGCCGCCGCGTTTATCGTGCTGGCCCCACGGGACCGGAAGGGACGCCGCATGCCCGCGACCTTGCGCATGTATCTCGCCGGCACTTGGACGACCGGCACCGGGGACAGGACCCACGAGCTCGTCAGCCCGGTGACCGGCGAGACGATCGCCACCGTCCCGATCCCCTCCGCCGCCGACGTCGATCGCGCCGTCGCCGCCGCCCGCGCCGCCCAGGAGGAGTACCGACACTGGTCGCCGTTCGAGCGGGCCGAGCTCCTGCATCGCATCGCCGAGGCGGTCGCCGGCAACGTGGCGGAGATCGCCCGTCTCCAGACGCTCGAGCAGGGCAAGCCGTATCACGCCGAGTCCCTCGACGACGTCGCCGAGGCGAACACGTACTTCGCCGAGGCGGCCGAGGACGCCAAGCGACTCACCGGCGACGTCATCCCCACGACCGACCGCAACAAGCGCATGTTCACCTTCCGGCGCCCCGTCGGCGTCTGGGCGGCCATCACGCCGTGGAACTTCCCGGTGACGATCCCCCTCGAGTACGTGGGGCCCGCGCTCGCCACCGGCAACGCCGTCATCGTGAAACCGCCGGTCTCGACGTGCTGGGCACTGCTCGAGCTCGCCAAAGCCTTCGACGAGGCGGGCCTCCCCCCGGGGCTCGTCTCGATCCTCCCGGGCGGCGCCGAGATCGGCGAGGCGCTCGTGACCCACGAGGGGATCGACGGGATCGGGTTCACCGGTTCCTCCGCGACCGGGAGGCGCATCATCTCCCGGATGGGCATCAAGCGCTCCATCATGGAGATGTCCGGGAACGGGCCCACGATCGTCGCCGCCGACGCCGACGTCCCCGCCGCGGCCCGGCTCGCCGTCTACGGCGCCCACTACAACGCCGGACAGGTGTGTTGCGCCACCGAGCGCGTCATCGTCGTCGAGGAGGTGCACGACGCGTTCGTCGCCGCGGTCGCACGAGCCGCGGCCGCGGTGCGCCTCGGCGATCCCTTCGACCCGGCGACGACCCTCGGCCCCATGAACAACGCCGCGACGGCCGAGAAGATGGACCGTCACGTCGCCGACGCGGTGGCCCGGGGCGCGGACGTCCTCGCCGGGGGAGGTCGGGCCGAGGGCTTCCCCACCGACCTCTACTACCGTCTCACCGTCCTCGACCGGGTTCCCGAGGAGAGTCTCGCCGCCCGGGAGGAGACCTTCGGCCCCATCCTCCCCATCCTCACCGCCCGCGACGACGAGGACGCGGTCGCCATCGCCAACCGGAGCCGGCTGGGTCTCCAGGCGGCGGTCTTCACCACGAGCCTCCACCGCGCCTTCTGGTACGCAGATCGCATCCGCGCCGGGACGCTCGTCGTGAACGACTCCACGGACTTCTGGGAGACCTTCCAGCCCTTCGGAGGCGCCGCCGGGACCGACACCGGATGGGGCCGAGGGTCGATCGAGGAGTTCACCGACCTCCAGACCATGGTCGTCGATCTGGGGAGCGCTCGATGAGCGACGTCGCGGTGGGCATGTACGGCGTGACCAAGCGCTTCGGCGGCGACGTCGTCGCCGTGGACGAGCTCGACCTGGAGATCCGGGACGGAGAGTTCTTCTCCCTCCTCGGACCCTCCGGCTGTGGCAAGACCACGACGCTGCGGATGATCGCCGGGCTCGAGTACCCCACGACGGGGAGCATCGAGATCTTCGGGGAGGAGATGGGGCTCCGTCCGGCGAACCGGCGTCCCGTCAACACCGTCTTCCAGTCCTACGCGCTCTTCCCCCACATGACCGTCGCCAAGAACGTCGCCTTCGGACTCGAGATGCAGGGGGTCGCGCACGCCGAGGTCGGCCGCCGCGTGGCGGAGGCGATCGAGCTCGTGCGCCTCACCGGCATGGGGAACCGCCTCCCCAAGCAGCTCTCGGGAGGTCAGCAGCAGCGCGTCGCCCTCGCCCGGGCCCTCGTCAACCGCCCCAAGGTCCTGCTCCTCGACGAGCCGCTCGGCGCGCTGGACCTCAAGTTGCGGCAGGCCATGCAACTCGAGTTGAAGGAGATCCAGGAGGAGGTGGGGATCACCTTCGTGTACGTCACGCACGACCAGGAGGAGGCGCTCACGATGTCCGACCGCATCGGCGTCATGAGCGAGGGACGTCTCCTCCAGGTGGGACCGGCGGAGGAGATCTACGAGCGGCCGGCGAACCGGTTCGTCGCCGACTTCATCGGTGAGACGAACTTCCTCGACGGTGTCATCGTCGCCGAGGGGATCGTCGACGTCGGCGGCGTGGCGGTGCACGCCCGGACCCGCGCCGCCCCGGGGACGCCGGTGACCCTCACCCTCCGCCCCGAGAAGCTCCATCTCCACGTCCCCGGGGAACCCGTCCCGCAGCGGCGGAACCGGCTCGCCGGCACGGTACGTCGCCACATCTACTTCGGTGAGGCCCGCTACTACGAGGTGGACCTGGATCAAGGATCGCGGATCGACGTCAGGGTGGAGAACGTGCCCTCCCTGCCCCGCTTCGTACCGGGCGACCGCGTCGACGTCTCCTTCCACCACGAGGCCGCGGAGGCACTCACCGAATGACCCGACGCACCGAAGGCCGCCGCGGCGTCGATCCCGGGCTGGAGCGACGCGCCGCGCGTGCCGAGTCGTGGCGCGGTTTCCTCCATGCGCTCCCGTCCTTCGCCTACCTCGTGTTCTTCTTCGCCCTGCCGCTCGTCATCGTCTTCGTGTTCTCCTTCGCCAGCCGGTCCCGCACGGGACGCCCCATCCTCGGCGACTGGAATCTCGCCTCCTACGCCAAGCTCCTCACCCCGGTCGTGCGCGGGATCGCCGGACGCAGCGTCTGGCTGGCGGTGCTCAACACCGTCATCTGCCTCGCCATCGGGTACCCCTTCGCCTACTGGCTCGCCACCCGCCGTGATCGTCGGACCAGGGGGGTCCTCCTCGTCCTCGTGCTCATCCCCTTCTGGTCGAACTTCCTCGTCCGCACCTACGCCTGGAGGGTCCTGCTGGGCCACAACGGTCTCGTCACCCGGATCGGCGAGGCCACCGGCCTGTGGGGCAAGCTGCTCTTCACCGAACCGGCGATCTTCATCGGGCTCCTGTACGGGTACCTCCCCTTCATGGTCCTGCCGCTGTACGCGGCCCTCGAGCGCATGGACTGGAGCCTCGTCGAGAGCGCCCGCGACCTCTACGCGTCGGGATGGGGAGCCTTTCGGCGGGTCACCCTCCCCCTCTCCAGACCCGGGATCGTGGCCGGCTCGATCCTCGTGTTCATCCCCAGCCTCGGCGCCTACGTGACCCCGGTCATCCTCGGCGGCGGCAAGGTCCCCCTGCTCGGCGACTACATCGTCACCCAGTTCACCGCGGCCCGGAACTGGCCGTTCGGGGCCGCGCTCTCGTTCGTCATCCTCGCCGCGATGCTCGTCGCCACGCTCATCTACTTCCGCACCGGAGGCAAGACCCTGTGAGTCCCTCGGACGGCACGATCGCCGCCTCGCGTCGGGTCGACCGTCTCCTCGTCCTCCTCGGGGTCCTCGTCTTCCTGTTCCTCTACGCCCCGATCGTCGTGCTCGTCGTGTTCTCCTTCTCGGGGAGCCCCAACCTCTCCACCTGGGGCGGCATGAGCCTGCGGTGGTACGGGAAGCTCGCGGCGAACGCGCCCCTGCTCCACTCCCTGCGGAACACGGTCATCGTCGCCGGCATCTCGACCGTGGCGTCGACGATCCTCGGCACGGCGGCGGCGCTCGCCCTCGACCGGCACCGCCGCTGGCTGGGGAAGCGGACCTTCGACGCCCTCCTCTACATGCCCGTCATCATCCCCGACGTCACCATGGGGATCATGCTCCTCCTCTGGTTCACCACGGTCTTCACGCCGCTCGGCTGGCATCTCAGCCTGACGACGATCGTCCTCTCCCACGTCGCCTTCGACATCTCCTTCGTCGCCATCGTCGTGCGCTCTCGCCTGGCCCACCTCGATCCCGCCCTGGAGGAGGCGGCCACCGACCTGTACGCCAACGGCTGGCAGACGTTCCGTCGCGTCACGCTCCCCCTCATCATGCCGGGGGTCCTCGGCGGAGCCCTCCTCGCCCTCACCCTCTCCCTCGACGACGTCGTCATCACGAGTCTCGTCCAGGGGCCCGGCTCCTCCACCCTCCCGGTGTACGTCTTCGGGCTCATCAAGCGCCAGGTCACCCCGGAGATCAACGCCGTCTCGACCCTCATGTTGGTAGCGTCGGTGTTGGTCCTCCTCATGTCGCTGACGTTCCAGCGCAAGGCGGAGGAGCCCTGAGGAGAGGAGGACGTGAGATGAGCAGGATCACGATCATGGCGGGGGTGCTGGCCCTCGTCGCCGCGGCCTGTAGCGGAGCGTCGAGCAGCTCGACCACCGCGGCGGCCCCTCCGCCGACGGGGAGCGTGGCGACGACCGCCGCCAACGCCCCCACGACGACGGCGGCGCCGGCGACGACGAGCGCCGCCGGGACCTGCCGGCCCGGCGAGACGGACGGCGATCTCAACCTCTACAACTGGACCGAGTACATCGACCCCGACCTCGTCCAGGCGTTCCAGGACCAGTACGGGGTGAAGGTCGTCGAGACGTACTTCGAATCGAACGAGGAGATGCTCGCCCAGGTCGAGGCGGGGGGCGCGCCGTACGATCTCGTCGTCCCCTCCGACTACATGGTGAACACGATGCGGGAGGAGGGCCTCCTCGTCCCGCTGCAGAAGGACGCCATCCCGAACCTGGGGAACATCGATCCGCAGTTCACGAACCTGCCGTTCGACCCCGCGGGCGACTACTCGGTGCCCTACCAGTGGGGGACGTCGGGGATCGGCTTCAGCTACGACGCGGTCGCCGACGCGGCGGACCTGTCCTGGGGCCTGATCTTCGATCCGGAGATGAGCGCCCCCTTCGCCGGGAGGATCTCGATGCTCAACGACGAGCGCGAGGCCCTCGGCGCGGCCCTCAAGTACCTGGGGTACTCGGTGAACAGCACCGACAAGGCACAGATCGACGAGGCGGCGAACCTCATCAAGCAGGCGAAGGACCGCATCGCGACCTTCGACTCCGACGCGTTCGACGACCTCCTCGTCTCCGGCGAGGTGGTCATCGCCCACGGCTGGAACGGGGACTTCTTCCAGACGTTCGACGAGAACGACGTGTGGGATCAGTTCGGCTACGGCATCCCGAAGGAGGGCGGTATCGCCTGGGTCGACAACATGGCGATCCCGATCACGGCGGAGCACGTGTGCACGGCCCACACGTTCATCGACTTCCTCCTCGACGCCGCGAACGGCGCCAAGTTGAGCGAGTGGAACTTCTACGCCAGCCCCAACGCGGCGGCGAACGCGCTCATCGACCCCGAGATGCTCGGCGATCCCTCGATCTACCCGCCCGAGGAGGTCATGCAGCGCCTCGAGTTCATCGCCGACGTCGGTGACATGGCGACCGAGTACGCCGACGCCTTCACCGCGGCGAAGAGCTGAGCGGCGGTCGACGCGGCCGAGACGCGGTGGGTCGCTCCGGGAGGTGACCCACCGTGCCGGCGGCGCGCGGATCGCATCGGTGCGCGCCTCGCTACGCTCCGGGAACCGTGGAGGAGATCATCGGCACCTGGGAGCTCGTCGAGTGGACCTTCTCGGTGGCGGGACGCCGCAGCGTCCACCCCTGGAAGGGGCGGGCCGTGGGACGCCTCACCTACACGGCGGACGGCATGATGTGGGCCGCCCTCATGGACCCGGACCGCGAGCACGTCCCCACCCGGACGCTCAGCGCCGCCCCGGCACCCATCCGGGCCGCCGTGGCCGCCGGGTATCTCACCTACACCGGGCACTACACCGTCCAGGGCGACGAGGTCGTCCATCACGTCGAGCTCAGCCTCCTGCCGAACTGGGTCGGGACCGACGAGGTGCGGCGCATCGCCTGGATCGCAAACGAGGACGGCACCCGGGATCTCGTGCTCAGCACCGTCCCGACACCCACCGACGGCGGCCGGGAGAGCGTGAACCGGCTCCGCTGGCGGCGGCTCACCTGGGGCGCACCCCGGAGGTGACGGCCGCCGTCGCCACGGGGCCGCGCCGGGACGTCCGGCCGGGGCGAACCGGCACCGGCGTGGCCGCTCGGCGCGGAGATCGCCGCGGACGGCGAGGAGGCGGCACGGCCCAGGATCCCGCGCCCTCGGCTCCCTCCTAGGCTGGCGCGCCCATGGAGACGCGACCCTTCTGGACCGACGACTTCCCGCGTCCCACGGACCTTCCGACCGCCTCCCTCCCGTCCTCCGTGGAGGTCCTCGTCGTCGGCGCCGGGTACACCGGCCTCGTCGCCGCCCGGGAGCTCGCCGCGGCGGGTCGCTCCGTCGCCGTCCTCGACGCCGAGACGGTCGGCGCCGGCGCCAGCAGCCGCAACGGCGGCCAGATCAACTACGGTCTCAAGGCCGCCACGACGACGCTCTTCCGCCGTCACGGACCCGAGCTGGGCCGCCGTCTGTGGGATGCCTCGCTGGAGGCGATCGACCTCGTCGAGGAGACCGCCCGGGCCGAGGGCTTCGACTGCGACTTCGCCCGGGTCGGCGCGGCCGAGCTGGCGTACCGGCGGCGTGACCTGGCCCGGCTCGCCGCGGAGTCACGCTGGCTCGAGGAGGAGCTCGGCTTCGTGACGCGACCCGTGCCGCCGGAGGAGATGCGCCGGGTGGTGGGAAGCGACGCCTACGCGTGCGCCCTCCTCGACGACGCCGGCGCCGCGGTCCACCCGGCGAAGCTCGTCTACGGTCTCGCCGCCGCCGTGGCCCGTCGGGGCGTGCCCCTCGTCGAGCACGCCCGGGTCACCGACATCGTGCCCACCCGGACCGGGTATCGCGTCGGATCGACCCGGGGGACCGTCGCGGCACGGGACGTGCTCGTCGCCACGAACGGCTACACCGCCGACGTCCCACCCGGCCTGGGTCGGCGCGTCGTCCCCATCGGCTCGTACATGATCGCCACCGAGCCGCTCCCCGCCGACCTCGCCGAGCGGCTCGTGCCCGGACGCCGGGTCATGTGGACCTCCCGTCGGCTCCTCAACTACTTCCGGCGGAGCGCCGACGACCGGCTGCTCTTCGGTGGCCGCCAGGACCTCTCCCCCTCCCTCGACCTGGTGGAGAACGCGGCGGCCCTGCGCAGGACGATGATCGGGGTCTTCCCGCAGCTCGAGGGAGTCGCCATCACCCACAGCTGGGGAGGCCGGCTCGGGGCGACATTCGATCTCCTCCCCCACATCGGACGGATCGACGGGATCTGGTACGCCCTCGGCTACGGCGGACACGGCGTGGGGCTGTCCTTCGTCCTCGGTCGTGACGTGGCCCGGCTCATCGCGGGAACGGCGGCGACGAGCCCCTTCGCCGAGATCTCCCACCCGACCCGTTGGTACCACCGGGGCTCTCCGTGGTTCCTCCCCGTCGGGGCGCGCTGGTGGCGTCTCCTCGACCGGATCGGACGCTGAGGAGGCGGCCCTCCCGCAGGACGAGCCAGAGGTCCCCCACGTTCGTGCCGGTGGGCCCGGTCACGAGCAGGTCACCGGTGGCGGCGAGGAAGGCATGGGCGTCGTTGCGGGACAGGTGGTCGTCCGCATCGAGCCCCAGCGCACGGCCGCGCCGGATCGTCGTCCCGTCGACGACCGCCCCGGCCGCCTCGGTGGGTCCGTCGATCCCGTCCGTGCCGGCGGCGAGGAAGACGACGTCGCTCTCGGCGATCTCCGCCGCGGCGGCGAGGGCCGCCTCCTGGTTGCGTCCGCCCCGGCCCCGACCGTGAACGGTGACCGTCGTCTCTCCGGCGAACACGAGCAGCGGATCGCCCGGTCGCCGGGTCCGTACCGCGGCGACGCCGCGGACACGGGCCTCGCCGACGAGCCGGGTGGTGACGACCTCGGCGGCCATCCCGCGTCGACGCGCCGCCGCGACGGCCGCCTCCGCCGCACGCGCGCCGTTCGCCACCACACGCACCACCTGGCGGGGATGTCCCGCGCCGCTCTCCCCGTCCCGACGCCGTGCCGCCGCCTCGAGCGCGGCGAGGACGGCACCCGGGACGCGCTCCCGGAGTCCGTGGCGCTCGAGTACCCGCAACGCGTCGCCCGGGGTCGTCGCGTCGGGGACGGTCGGTCCCGAGGCGATCACCTCCAGCGGGTCACCGACCACGTCGGAGACGACGAGCGTCAGCATCCGTGCCCGGCGCGCCGCCCGGCCCAGCCGCCCCCCCTTCACCTCCGAGAGGTGCTTGCGGACGGTGTTCAGCGCGGTGATGTCGGCCCCGGCGCGCGACAGGGCCTCGGTCGTGGCGGCGAGGTCCTCGAGGGTGACGCCCGCGACGGGGACCTCGAGGAGCGCCGATCCCCCGCCGGAGACGAGGACGACGACGAGGTCCTCGGCGCGAGCGGCCGCGGCGAGCCGCAGCGCCTCACGCCCGGCGCGAACGCTCCCCTCGTCCGGGAGGGGATGGCCGGCGGCGATCACCGGGAAGGGAGCCGCCCGCGCCTCCGGCGCGGCGAGGATCCCCTCCGCACGGCCCGGAGGGAGCCGGGAGACGAGCCCCCACGCCATCGGCACCGCGGCCTTCCCGAACCCGATCACGACGATCCGGCCGGGGCCCTGGAGCGGGAACCGCAGGTCCCCCGCCACGAGCACCCCGTCGACGACCCGCACCGCCCGCCGTACCGCCGCGGCCGGCTCGACGGCGGCCACCCCCGCCGCGAAGACGGCGCCGAGGAGCTCGCGGGCCTCCATCGCCGCCACCCTACCCGGCGCCGGCGGGCGCCTCTCCGGCCGCCCCGTGACGCGGGGCGTCGCCGCCGCCGGGACGCGGCCGGGCCCCGCGCCCGAGAACGGAACGCGGGGCCCGGGAGGAGGCGGATCGACCTCAGCCGCCGGCACCCCGGAGCGGGGGACGAAGGCCGGGTCGCGGGGAACGAAGCTGCATGAGCTCCTCCCGCGTGATCTGGCCGTCCTCGAGGAAGCGCGCGGCGGGTCCGTCGGGGTCCCGCAGTACGTTCCACTCGGCGAGCTGCGCCAGCTCGTCGGCGGTGATGACGTCGTCCGCGAGGAACTCCCGGACGAGGTCCCGCTGCTCCCGCACGAGCTCACCCATCTGCTGCAGCTCCTCCGCGGTGATCTGTCCGTCGTCGAGGAACTGCGCCGCCGGCCCCTTCCCCTGACGGAAGGGGTGCCCCTCGGGGAGCTGGGCGATCTCGTCGGCGGTGATCACGCCGTCGTCGAGGAACCCGCCGGGCACGCGGGGGCCGCGGTGACGCCCACCGGGGAAGCCGGGGTGCGCCGCCCGGATCTCCTCGATCCTCGCCCCCATGGCATCCTCGATCGCCTGTCGTTGCTCGTCGGTGATCACGCCGTCGGTGACGAGACCTCCGAGCACCTCGTCGAGGAGCGCCCCGGGGCGCCGCGGGGCGTCGGCGGAGACGGTCCCGGTCGTCGACTCCTCGGCCAGGGCGTACGTCGTCCCGGTGAGGAACGCCGTGGTGGCGGCGCCTCCCACGAGGACACCTGCGGCGAGGAGCGATGCGATGAGCCTCTTCATGATTCTCCTTCCTGTCGCCATCGCTGCCGTCCAGCATCGGCGCGGCACGTCAGGGCGAGGTGAAGCGGAGCTGAGAACCCGGTGAGAGTCGCCTCACCCGTGAAGGGTCGGCAGCTGGAAGCCGACGACGGCTCCCCCCCCGGGTGCGACTCCGGCGGAGACCGTGCCACCGTGCTCGAGCACGATCTGGCGCACGATGGCGAGTCCGAGACCCGAACCGGTGCGTGAACGCGCCTCGGGGGCCCGGTAGAAGCGATCGAAGATCCGCGACGCGTCCTCGGGAGCGATCCCGGGTCCGTGGTCACGGACCGTCACCTCGCCGTCGGCGACGCAGACCTCGATGGGCGCGTCGGGCGGGCCCCAGGCGACGGCGTTGTCGAGGAGGTTGTCGATGGCGCGCCGCAGCGCCGCCGGACGGCCCTCGACGAGGACCGGCCGCGTCGCCGTCTCGATGGTGCGACCGGATCGGCGGCGCCACCGGCGGACCGCCTCCTCCACGATCTCGTCGAGGCGAACCGCGACCGTTCGCTCCCGCACGAACCGATCCGAGGCGAGGTCGATCACCTCGGCGACGAGGTCGCTCAAGGCGAGGACCTCGTCCTCGAGCGCGTCGAGGAGCTCGCGCCGGGCCTCCGCATCCAGGTCCTCGGCGCGCGCGAGCAGCTCGACGTTCGTCCGGAGGGCGGTGAGGGGGGTTCGGAGCTCGTGGCCGGCGTCCCGGACGAGGCGACGCTGTTGATCTCGAGACTCGTCGAGGGCGGCCAGCATGGTGTTGAAGCTCGCCGCCAGTCGTCCCACCTCGTCGGCTCGCTCCACCGCGATGCGCTCCTCGAGGTCCTGGGTGGCGGCGACCCGCTCGGCCGCCCCCGCCAGGTCGTCGATGGGGCGGAGCGCGGCCCGGGCGACGAGGAGGCCGGCGAGACCCGCCAGGACCGTGCCCACGATCCCCACTCCGAGGAGCACGATGCGCAACCGGGCCAGCGTGGCGTCGGTCTCCGCCAGCGGCCGACCGATCTCGACGATCCCGAAGGGGTCGATCCGGGCCGCCACGAGCCGGAGATGGACGTCGTCGACGAGCACGTCGCGCAGCTCGGGTTCGGGCCCGACGGGGAACACCGGGAGGAGGGCGTCCTGGTTCGGCGGGATCAGCGGCGGTCCCTGGGGAGGGACGAGCTGGTAGTAGAGGGTGTCGAAGGTGGGGCGCCCCCCCGGCGGCCCGAGGAAGGGGCGCCCGGGGAACTCCCGGCCCAGCGCGGGTCGCACGTCCGCCGCGGCGCGCCGCACGAGCTCCATCCGCTCCAGCAGACTCGCGTCCACCTCCGCCCGCAGCTCACGCCGGGCACCGAGATACGCCGCGGTGGACACGAGGACCACCGCCACGGCGACGGCGACGGCCGCGATGAGCGCGAGCCGGGTTCGCAACCTCACGGCGGGACCGTCGCGCCGTCGGTCACGGTCCCTCCCGCGCCACGTACCCGACGCCGCGGACCGTGTGGATGAGCCGGGGGCGCCCGTCGCGCTCGGTCTTCCTGCGCAGATACCCGACGTACACCTCGAGAGGGTTCGAGGAGGTCGTGAAATCGATCCCCCAGATCTCCTCGTAGATGCGCTCCCGGGTCACGACGATCCCCGCGTTGCGCACGAGCAGCTCGAGCAGGTCGAACTCGGTCTTCGTGAGACGGATCTCGTCTCCGCCCCGAGTCACGATCCGCGTCCCCACGTCCATGACGAGGTCGCCCACGCGGAGCACCTCGGTGACGGTGCCCGCCGCGCGGCGCAGCAGGGCCCGGACCCGGGCGAGCAGCTCCTCCAGCGCGAACGGCTTCGCCATGTAGTCGTCGGCGCCGGCGTCGAGTCCGGCCACCCGGTCGCTCACGCCACCGAGCGCGGTGAGGACGAGGATCGGGGTGTCGTCCCCCCGGGCACGCAGCCGCCGGCAGAACTCGAGGCCGTCCACGAAGGGCATCATGAGGTCCAGGAGGACGAGGGCCGGGTGGTCGTCACCGACCCGCTCCAGGGCCTCCGCCCCGTCGCGGGCGACGACCACCCGGTACCCCTCGTAGGCGAGCACGCGCTCGAGGGCCTCCCGGACGCCGGGATCGTCCTCGACGACGAGGACCGTGCGGGGCGAGGACTCCATGCCGCCACGATACGGGAGGAGCTTGAGAAGCGTGTGAACCCCACCTGAGACCCTCCTGAGAGATTCTCAGCGGTTCCTCACCTCCGTCTCACCGGAGCCTCACCCCCGCATGCGGTGATGGGAGGATGACGACCTGCCCGGTACCCTCGGCATCGCGTCCCGACGTCGCCGGCTCGGCGACCACGCCCGGCCCGGCACGCGGAGGACCACGCCCGCCGGCGAGAGGAGCACGTCCATGACCGGCATCGGACGCACCGGCGTCGTCGCCGTCGTCCTCGCGCTCGTCCTCGCCGCCTGTGGCGGTGGCCGCGACGACGGATCGGGCGTGGCGTCCCTCTCCGAGGAGACCACGACCACCGCCGCCGACACCGTCCGCAGCGACGAGGAGGCGGCCCTGGCCTTCGCCCAGTGCATGCGCGACGAGGGGGTCACCGCCTTCCCCGACCCGACCGTCGACGCCCAGGGGAACGTGCGGATCTTCGGCGGCCGTCTCCCCCGCGACGTCCTCGGCGACGTGGACCGGGACGTGCTGCGCACCGCGTTCGACGCCTGCGTTCCCCTCCTCGAGGGGACGTCCTTCGGTCTCGACCGCATCGACCGGACGGAGATCGAGGACACGCTCGTCGAGTTCGCCGCCTGCATGCGTGACCATGGATACGACCTCCCCGATCCGGACTTCTCGCAGCTCGGACCCGGCGGCAGCGGCCCCTTCGGGGAGATCGATCGCAACGATCCGGCGTTCCAGGCGGCCCTCGACGTCTGTCAGGACGTCTTCACCGCCCACGGCTTCCCGGGAGCGCCGCCACGGGGCCGGGGCGGTCCCGGCCGTGGAGGAGGGGGCTGATGGCGGTCGGCGGCAGGCGCACCGTCGTGGCGGTGACGGTGCTCCTCGGCGCGATCGTCGTCGCCGGCCTCGGGTTCGGCGTGGTCCGCCGGCAGGACGGGTCGAGCCCCGACACCGCCGCTCCCGGCCTCCACCGGGCCCGGATCGTCCGGACCGACCTCGTCGCCACGAAGACGATCGACGGCACGCTCGGTTTCACCTCCGACGACCCGGTGCTCGTCCGGATCGGCCCCGATCGGGACACCCTCACCGGATGGGCGACGGGCACGGTGACGAGCGCTCCCGTGGCGGGAGACGTCCTCCACTCCGGTGACGTGGTCTACCGGGTCGACGACCGTCCCGTCGTCCTCCTCGCCGGCGAGCTCCCGAGCCATCGCACCCTGAGCACCCGTAGCGCCGACGGCCCCGACGTGAGGCAACTCGAGACGGCCCTCGTCGCGCTCGGGTACGACCCGGACGGCGAGGTGACCGTCGACGAGGATTTCACCGCGGCGACCCGCCGCATGGTCGAGCGGTGGCAGGAGGACCTCGGAGTCGACGACACCGGCGTGGTCCGTCTGGGGGACGTCCTCTTCCACGAGGATCCGCTCGTCGTCGCCGAGGTGCTCGTGAGGCGGGGTACGCCCGTGCAGGGGGGTGAGCCGGTCCTCGTCGCGAACGCCAGCCCCCAGGGCACGATCACGGCCCTCCCCGAGGAGGGAACCGTCCTCGTCCCCGGCGACCTCCTCTACCGGATCGACGAGGAGCCGGTGGTGCTCCTCGCCGGCCCGATCCCGGCGTGGCGCAGCCTGGCCACCGGAACGACGCCGGGTCCCGACGTCCGCCAGCTCGAGGAGAACCTCGTCGCGTTCGGGTTCGACCCCGGACCGGTGGACGGCGTCTTCGACGCCCGGACCCGGGCGGCGGTCGTCGCCTGGCAGACGGCCTCCGGCGCCCCGGCCGACGGGGTCGTCGACCTCGGTGAGGTCGTCTTCCGGCCCGACTCGCTGCGCGTCGCCGCCCGGGCCGTCGCCGTGGGCGCCGTCGCCCGTGACGGTCTCCCCGTCCTCGAGGTCTCGACGGCGACGACGCTCGTCACCGCCGAGCTCGACGCGGCGGATCAGGATCTCGTCGCCGTCGGCGACGCGGTCACCGTCGAGCTCCCCGACGGGACGGACGTCCCCGGGACCGTGACCGACCGCGGTGCCGTGGCGGTCCCCCGTCCGGACGGCAGCAGCGTCTTCGAGCTCGAGATCACCCTCGACGACCCCACGGCGGGCGCCGGACTCGACGAGGCCCCCGTCGACGTCGACATCGTCACCGACCGCGCCGACGGGGTACTCGCCGCCCCGGTCACCGCCCTCCTCGCCCTCGCCGAGGGCGGGTACGCGGTCGAGGTGATCGACGGGCCGAACCGAACACACCTCGTCGGGGTCGAGCCCGGCCTCTACGCCGACGGTCTGGTGGAACTGACCGGAACGGACCTCGACGCCGGCATGGAGGTCGTCGTGCCGTGACCGCCCCGGCGGAGGATCCCGGCCCGGTCCTCTCCCTCCGGAGGGTGACGAAGGTGTACCCGGGTACGCCGCCGGTCGTGGCCCTCGGCGGCGTCGACCTCGTCGTGCGGCCCGGCGAGCTCCTCGCGGTGATGGGCCCGTCGGGATCGGGCAAGTCGACCCTCCTGCACATCATGGGGACCCTCGACCGGCCCACCTCGGGACGGGTGATCGTCGCCGGCCACGACACCGCCGGGCTGTCGGATCGGCGGCTGTCGGCCCTGCGGGCCCGTGCCATCGGGTTCGTGTTCCAGCAGTTCTTCCTCCTCGCCGGGGAGAACGCGCTCGACAACGTCGCCGACGGTCTCCTCTACACCGGCATGGCCCGCTCGCGGCGACGCGAGCACGCCGAGATCGCCCTCGCCAAGGTGGGGCTCGCCGCACGCGCCGGGCATCTCGTCACGAAGCTCAGCGGTGGGGAGCGCCAGCGGGTGGCGATCGCCCGGGCCATCGTCGGGACCCCCCGGATCGTCCTCGCCGACGAGCCCACCGGGAACCTCGACACCGCCACCGGCGCCGGGATCGTCCACCTGCTCACCGACCTCAACCGCGAGGGCACGACGATCGTCGTCGTCACGCACGACCCCGAGGTGGGGGGAAGGTTCCCCCGGATCGTCACCATCCGGGACGGTCGCATCGAGGGCGACGCCGTGCGGCCGATCGGAGGGGGACCGTGAACGACGCCGCCCCCCAGCCGTCGCGCCTCGCCCTCGCCGACGTCCTGCGCGCCGCGGGGATCGGTCTTCGCACGCGACGACTGCGCAGCCTTCTCTCCGCGCTCGGGATCGTCATCGGTATCGGCGCGATGGTCGCGGTCCTCGGCCTCTCCGAGTCGTCGAAGTCGGACCTGCTCGCCCAGCTCGACCGCCTCGGGACGAACATGCTCCAGGTGCAGGCGGGCCAGGGCGTCGGTCTCGGCCCGGCTGAGCTCCCCGACGAGGCCGCGGCGATGGTGCGGCGCATCGCCCCGGTGGAGACGGTGGCCTCGGTCGGCATGGTCGAGGGAGCGAAGGTGTACCGCACCGACGTGATGCCGCCGGGGCGAACCGGTGGCATCACCGTGTTCGGCGCGGACTCCCGACTCCTGACGACGTTGCAGGGAACGATGCGCTCCGGGGTGTTCCTCGACGAGGTGCCGGACGGGTACCCCGCCACGGTCCTCGGCGCGGTGACCGCGGCCCGCCTCGGTGTCCGCGGCCTCGACCCCGTCCCGGTCGTCTGGCTGGGGGATCGCTGGTTCGTCGTGGCCGGCGTCATGGACGAGCTCCCCCTCTCCCCGGACCTGGACCGGGCGGCGCTCGTCTCCTACGACACGGCGCGTGACGTCCTCGGAGACGACGCCATCCCCACGACCCTGTACGTACGGACGAACCCCCGTTTCGTCGAGGACGTCCGCAACGTCCTCGCCGCGACGGTGAACCCGGAGAACCCCGACCAGGTGGAGGTGACGCGACCCAGCGACACCCTCGAGGCGCGCAACGCCGCCGAGTCCGCCCTGACGAACCTCTTCCTCGGCCTCGGCGCGGTGGCGCTCCTCGTCGGCGGGGTCGGCATCGCCAACGTCATGGTCATCTCGGTGCTCGAGCGCCGGGGCGAGATCGGCCTGCGCCGCGCCCTGGGGGCGACGCGCGGCCACATCGCCGTCCAGTTCCTCGGCGAGTCGCTCCTCCTGTCGGGCATCGGCGGGGTCGGCGGCGTGGCGTTGGGCGTGGCGGTGACGGCCGCCTACGCGTCGTACCGAGGTTGGGGGATCCTCGTGCCGGCGGTGGCGATCGTCGGAGGTGCCGTCGCGGCCCTCCTCATCGGCACCGCGGCCGGGCTGTACCCGGCGATCCGGGCATCCCGGGTGAGTCCCACCGAGGCGCTCCGCTCCCTGTGAGGCGGTGTCCGACGCGCCCCGAGGCGCGGCCCCCTGCCAGACTGTCCCCG
Source organism: uncultured Acidimicrobiaceae bacterium (assembly GCA_964584755.1). Lineage (GTDB taxonomy): Bacteria > Actinomycetota > Acidimicrobiia > Spongiisociales > UBA5794 > CAZPAV01. The sequence goes on along the minus strand of CAZPAV010000006.1, from coordinate 37,471 downwards.
TGTCCGCATGGAGCGTCACCGGCCGTACCGTCCTCGTCACCGGGGGCAACTCCGGCATCGGGGCCGCGACCGCCGCCGCCCTCGCCGCCCACGGCGCCCACGTGGTCATCGCGGTCCGGGATCGTGCCCGCGGCGAGGCCGCCGCCGCCGGGATCGGGACCCGCGGCGGACATCCCGTCGCGGTGCTCGACCTCGACCTCGCCTCCTTCGCGTCGATCCACGCCGCCGCCGAGCGCTTCCGTTCCCGCCACGACGACCTGGCGGTGCTCGTGTGCAACGCCGGGGTCTTCCTCGGATCCCGCCGCAGGACCGCGGACGGATTCGAGGCGACGTTCGGCATCAACCATCTCGGCCACTTCCTCCTCGGGTGCCTGCTCTTCGATCACCTCGCCGCCTCCGCGCCGGCCCGCGTCGTGGTGGTGGCGTCGGCGGCCCACCGCCACGCCGTCGGCGGACGTCGACTCACCGACCCCCGCGCCGCCCGGACCGGCCGCGGGTACCGGGCCTACGCCCGCTCCAAGCTCGCCAACGTCCTGTTCGCCCGAGAGCTCCATCGCCGCTACCACGGTCGCGGCATCACCGCCTACTCCCTCCACCCCGGCGTGGTCGCCACCCGCATCGCCCAGGACGGGGACAGCCGCCTCGCCGGGCTCTTCTGGAGGCTGGGCGCACGCTGGATGCGCTCCCCGACGGAGGGGGCCCGCACCGCCGTGTATCTCGCCACCGAACCGGGGATCGAGCCCCTGGGCGGGGGGTACTTCGCAGACGCCGTCCCGGTGCGTCCCGGCCGGACCGGGCGCGACGACGACACGGCGGCGCGTCTCTGGGCGACGAGCGAGGAGCTCGTCGGATGTCGCTACCCATCGCCCGCCGATCTTGACACCGGCCACGAGGTGTGCTGAACTCCCGGCCTCACAACGCGCTCATCCAGAGCGGTGGAGGGACAGGCCCTGTGAAACCGCGGCAACCGGCGTAGCGCACGGTGCCAATGCCTGATCGATGAGACGCCGACGGCGGGACCCCGCCCGAGGCGCTCACGGAGCGCACGGACGAGACGAGGAGGCCCGCCATGTGGAGACGACGACCCCCCGTTCCTCCGACGCGGTCGCGGCGATGTGCGATGACCGGCTCCCGGGTGGTCCGCCCGGGACCGGTCTCCCACCGCTCCTGACGAACGCCCCCACCCGGGAGGATCCCCGGCGTTCACCGCCGCTTCCATCCACAGGAGGAACCATGACCGACGGCACCATTCGCAACGACGTCGACCTCGATGCCGTGAAGACCCTCGTCACCGCCATCCAGACCGACCCGGAGAAGGCCCGGGCGCGCTTCGACGCCGAGGTCGTCTGGCGCGGCGGCTTCCGCTCGGAGGCCCACATCCGCGCCTTCCCGCCCGTCCCCTCGGACGAGCCGTCCTCTCTCGGCGGGACCGACACCGCACCCAATCCGGTCGAGCAGGTGCTCGCCGCCCTCGGGAACTGCCTCGCCGTGGGGTACGCCGCGGGAGCGTCGGCGGCGGGGATCACCCTCGACGGCCTCCGCATCGAGCTCGAGGGAGATCTCGATCTCCACACCTTCCTCGGCCTCGACGAGGGTCACGCCGGATACCGCGGCATCCGGGTCAACGTCCGTCTCGACACCGACGCCCCTCCCGAGGAGGTGGCGGCCCTCCATCGGCGGGTCGTGGCCACCTCCCCCGTGGGCCACACCCTGGCCCGCCCCGTCCCGGTGGAGATCACGCTCGTGGAGGGGGAACGATGACGACCTACCGGTACGAGACGCTCCAGCTCCACGCCGGCCAGGCCCCCGATCCCGTCACCGGAGCGCGGGCGGTCCCCATCTACCAGACGACGTCGTACGTGTTCGAGGATGCCGACCACGCCGGCCGGCTCTTCGGTCTCGAGGAGCTCGGGAACATCTACACCCGGATCATGAACCCGACGACGGACGTCTTCGAGCGCCGGATCGCCGCCCTCGAGGGCGGTGTGGCCGCGGTGGCCACGGCCTCGGGGCAGGCGGCCCAGGTCCTGGCCCTCACCACCCTCGCCGTCGCCGGCGACGAGATCGTCTCCGCGTCCTCCCTCTACGGCGGCACCTACAACCAGTTCAAGGTGGCGCTCCCCCGCCTCGGGATCGACGTCCGGTTCGTCGACGGCGACGACCCCGACGCGTTCGCCGCGGCGATCGGAGCACGCACCAAGGCCCTCTACGTGGAGACGATCGGGAACCCTCGCGGCGACGTCCCCGACCTCGAGCGTCTCGCCGAGATCGCCCACGAGGCGGGGATCCCCCTCGTCGTGGACAACACCTTCGGTGCCGCCGGCTACCTGTGCCGTCCCATCGAGCACGGCGCCGACGTCGTCGTCGCCTCCACGACGAAGTGGATCGGAGGGCATGGCACGTCCATCGGCGGCGTCGTCGTCGACGCGGGGACCTTCGACTGGCGTACCCCGCGGTTCCCCCACTTCACCGAGCCCGCGCCCGGGTACCACGGCCTCGTCTTCACCGACGTCTTCGGGCCGGACGGACCCTTCGGGAACGTCGCCTTCGCCGTCCGGGCTCGCGTGGAGGGGCTGCGGGACCTCGGGGCGGCGCCGTCCCCCTTCAACAGCTTCCTGCTCCTCCAGGGACTGGAGACCCTCTCCCTGCGGATGCAGCGGCACTGCGACAACGCCCTCGGTCTCGCCCGCTGGCTGGAGACGCAGCCCGACGTGGCGTGGGTCGGCTATCCGGGACTGGAGTCCCACCCTTCCCACGCGACCGCCCGACGCTACCTCCGCAACGGATTCGGGGCGGTGCTGAGCTTCGGCATCGTCGGCGGCGCCGCGGCGGCCCGCGCCTTCATCGACGGCCTCCGCCTCGTCTCGCATCTCGCCAACGTCGGTGACGCGAAGACACTCGTCATCCACCCGGCCTCGACGACGCATCGGCAACTCGCCGAGCACGAGCGGCGGGCCGCCGGGGTCCTGCCGGACCAGCTCCGGCTCTCCGTCGGCCTCGAGCACCTCGACGATCTGAAGGAGGACCTGGAGCGGGGGTTCCGCAGCGCCGCCGCGTGACGGAGCCCGGGGTCCGGGCCGGCACGGCCCGGACCCCGCCGTCGCCCTCGACCCCGCACCCCGATACAGTGCAACGACGATGAATCAGGAACATCACGAGTTCGGTTTCCACACGCGGTCGATCCACGCCGGCCAGCGCCCCGACCCGGAGACGGGTGCTCGGGCCCAGCCCATCTACGCCACGACCTCCTTCGTCTTCGAGGACCCCCGGCAGGCGGCCGACCTCTTCGCCCTCCAGACCTACGGCAACATCTACACCCGCATCGGCAACCCGACGACCGCCGCCTTCGAGGAGCGCATGGCCTCCCTCGAGGGCGGTCTGGGAGCGGTGGCCACCGCGTCCGGTCAGGCCGCCCAGCTCATCGCCATCCTCACCATCTGCCGCGCCGGCGACGCGATCGTCGCCTCCCGCTCCCTCTACGGCGGCACCTACACGCAGTTCGACGTGACCCTCAGGCGCCTCGGGATCGACGCCACCTTCGTCGACTTCGACGACGAGGCCGCCGTTCGGGCGGCGATCACCGACCGCACGAGGCTCCTCTACGGGGAGACCATCGGCAACCCCCGCGCCGACATCCTCGATCTCGATCTCGCCGCGCGCATCGCCCACGAGGCGGGCATCCCGCTCGTCGTCGACAACACCTTCGCCACGCCCTACCTCTGCCGTCCCATCGAGCACGGCGCCGACATCGTGGTCCACTCGGCGACGAAGTTCATCGGCGGCCACGGCACCGTCATCGCCGGCGTGATCGTGGAGAGCGGGCGCTTCCCCTGGGACAACGGGAACTTCCCCGTGATCACGGAGCCCTCACCGGCGTACCACGATCTCAGGTTCTGGGAGAACTTCCGGGAGTACGCCTACCTCACCAAGGCGCGGGTCGAGTTGCTGCGCGACATCGGCGCGAGCCTCTCGCCGTTCAACGCGTTCCTCCTCCTCCTCGGTCTCGAGACGTTGCCGCTGCGGATGCGCCGCCACGTGGAGAACGCGCGCCGCGTCGCCGAGTTCCTCGCCGGACACCCCGCGGTGTCCTGGGTGTCCTACCCGATCTTCCCCGACAACCCCTGGACACCGTTGGCGCGACGCTACGTCCCCGAAGGACCCGGCGCCGTCTTCACCTTCGGCCTGGAAGGGGGGTTCGAAGCCGGCGTGCGCTTCATCGAGGGGGTCGAGCTCGCCTCGCATCTGGCGAACATCGGCGACGCCAAGACCCTCGTCATCCACCCGGCGTCGACGACCCACCAGCAGGTGCCCGCCGCGGAGCGTGCGGCCGCCGGGGTCGGCGACGACGTCATCCGCATCTCGGTGGGGCTCGAGGACGTCGAGGACATCCTGTGGGACCTGGACCGCGCCCTGGGAGGAGGCGTGACATGACGGCGATCGTGCCGGTGGCGACGGCCGGGGAGCGGCTCCGGATCCTGCGCGAGGCGGCCTCGGTCGCGCTGGTCGGGGTCTCGGCGAATCCGTTGCGGTCCTCCAACTTCGTGGCCACCTACCTCGTCCGCACCTCGCTGCGCGTCTACCCGGTGAACCCCCGCTACGAGGAGGTCCTCGGGTTGCGCTGCTACCCCTCCCTGCAGGACCTCCCCGAGGTGCCCGACATCGTCGACGTGTTTCGGCGCGCCGAGGAGCTGCCCGGCGTCGTCGAGGAGGCGATCGCGGTCGGCGCCAAGGTGGTCTGGTTCCAGCTCGGCCTCCGTCACGACGACGCCGCCCGCCGTGCCGTCGCGGCGGGCCTCCGGGTCGTGCAGGATCGCTGCCTGAAGATCGAGCACGCCCGCTTCGCCGGAGGCCTCCACCTCGGCGGCTTCGACACGGGGGTCATCTCGTCGCGCCGTCGGCGTCCCATCTGACGCCGCCGCACGGTCCGGTGGCGGGAGCGGCCGAGGAGGGCGAGAATCCGGTGATGCCCGCCGATCACCGGCCCGTGGAGCCGCCCGCTCTCCCCCGCTCCGTGGCGCGACTGATCCTCCGGGCGACGGTCACCTTCGTGGTCGTCGGCGTCGTGTTCGGACTCGTCATCCCCAAGCTCGCCGACTACCGCGCCGTGCTCGGCATCGTCGGCGACGTCGGCCCGGCGGGGTGGGCCGTGCTCCTCCTCCTCGCCGCGGCCTTCCTCGTGGCGTACCCGCTCGTCCTCGTCGCCGTCATCCCGACCCTGCGCCTCGACGAGGCGCTCGTCGCCCAGACCACCGCCACCGCCGTCAACAACGCGGTCCCCGCCGGAGGAGCGTTCTCGCTCCCCCTGCAGTACGCCATCTACCTGTCGTGGGGACTCTCCCCGGAGATGGTGACGTCCGGGCTCGTCGCCGCCGGCATGTTCGATCAGATGGCCCGCCTCGTCCTCCCCGTGGTCGCGGTCGCCGGCATCGCCCTCCTGGGGGAGGCCGCGGGGTGGATGTGGACGGTCGCCGCGGTGGGAACGGCCGCGGCGGGCACGATGGCGGTGCTCCTCCTCCTCGCGGTCCGCTCCGAGGAGTTCGCCCGCCGGGTGGGAGGGTTCCTGGAGCGCCTCACGACCCCGCTCCGGCGCGCCGTCCGACGGGACCCCCTCGACGTCACCGGGACGGTGCTCCGTTTCCGCCGCGATCTCCTCGCCGTGATCGTGCATCGATGGAAGGCCGCGGTCGCCGCCACCTTCCTCAACCACGTGGCCATGGCGGCACTGTTCCTCGCCGCGATCCGCGCCGCCGGCGTGGCGCGGTCGGAGATCGCCTGGCCCTGGGTCCTCCTGGCGTTCGCCCTGGGCCGCCTCCTCGTCGTCGTCCCGGTGAGCCCCGGCGGCCTCGGGCTCGTCGACCTCGGCTACCTCGGTCTCCTCACCCTGGGATGGCAGGTGACCAACCCGACGACGCCCCCCGACACCGACCTCCTCGCCGCCGCCGTCCTCCTCTTCCGGGCCCTGAGCTTCCTCCCGCCCATCCCGGTCGGGCTCGGCTCGTGGATCGTGTGGCGCACCGAGGGGACGCGCCGTCGGGAGCGACATCGGACCCGGCGTCGTCCGCGGCCGCGCACGACCCCGTGACCGGCGGCACACCGCCCCGCCTCAGACGAACAACCCGAGCAGCACCGTGGCGAGGTACGGCGCGCTCATCCACACCAGCCAGCCCACGACGAGCGTGCCCAGCGCGTGCCGCAGGTCGACGTCGAGTCCGACGCGGATCGCCACGACGGAGGCCACGAGCGCCCAGACGGCACCCACCGGGCCGAGGAAGGGGATGATGCCGAGGGCCCGGGGTGCCTGCGCGAACCCGAGAACCCGGAGCATCTCCCCGGTGTCGGCGGTTCCCGAGAAACAGCAGGTCCCGAGGAACGCGGCGAGGGCGGACCACACGGCCCACCCCACGATCGCCCCCGCGACCGACGCCGCGACGGTCCCGACGAAGGCCCGCTCCGGGAAGGCGAGCCAGTTCCCGGTTCCCGACAGGAGCCCCGCCGCCAGCACCACGAGGAACGCCGGGATCGTGGCCGACTCGTCGTGTTCGACGCCCTCGTAGAAGGTGGGATCGAGCCGCACGGCCCGCCACACGTGTCCGATCATCTGCTCGTCTGCACCCCTCTCGTCGCCGCTCGCCGGCGGGGTCGCCCCGGGGGGGGTCCGGGCGGGGCGGCTCAGCGCTCCGACAGCCAGGCCCGCAGGGCCCGGCCGATGGCGTCGGGCGCGTCCTCCTGGATGAAGTGGATGCCGGGAACCGTGACCTCCGTCTGGTTGGGCCAGGACCGACAGAACTCGCGCTGGCGGCCGGTGAGGATCGTCCCCGGGTCGGCGTCGACGAAGAGCTTCGGGATCGGGCTCTCCGCCAGCCACGCCGCGTAGGCGGCGACGATCTCGTGCACGTCGGAGGGCGATCCGTCGATGGGGATCTCCCGGGGCCAGGTCAACGTCGGGCGTCTCCCCTCCCCCGGCTCGAGGAACGGTCGCCGGTACTCGGCCATCTCCTCCTCGGTGAGCCGCCGGATGACCGAGGCCGGGAGGATCCGCTCCACGAACAGGTTCCTCTCGAGCACCATCTCCTCTCCGGCGGGGGAGCGCATCGCCTGGAAGATCCCTCGCGCCGCCTCCGGCCAGTCCTCCCAACCCACCGGCTGCACGATCGCCTCCATGTAGGCGATCCCGGCCACGGCGTCACGATGCCGGTTCGCCCAGTCGAAGCCGAGGGCACTCCCCCAGTCGTGGACCACGAAGGTGACGCGCTCGCGAGCCTCGAGGGCGTCGAGGAGGGCGTCGAGGTAGCGACGGTGCTCGACGAAACGGTACCGCGCCGGTCCCGACGGTGCGAGCTTGGCGCTGTCGCCCATGCCGATGAGGTCGGGGGCGAGGCAGCGCCCGAGGTCCGAGACGTGGGGGATGACGTTCCTCCACAGGTAGGACGAGGTCGGGTTCCCGTGGAGGAAGACGATGGGGTCGCCCCGTCCCACCTCCACGTACGCCATCTCGGACCCGAGCACCTCGATCCGCCGCTTCTCCATGGATACCTCCCGGGTGGTCGTCACGAGGGTACCCGCTCGGTCGTGGCGCGGTCTCCGTCCGCGCTCCACCGCCCTCCCCGCCGACCCGAGACGCCCACCCCGCCGTAGCCGCCTCCCCGAGCCGCCCCCGGCCGCTCGCGCCTACCATCTCCCGGCCGTTCCGGGCGCCCGCCCCGGCCCGTGGAGGTACCGTGCCCGTCCCGCAGCCGACCAACTCGGAGACCCCTCCCCGGGGACGCTTCACCTCGCCGGCGGACGTGGCGTTGGTCGCCCGCGCCATGCTCCTCCTCTGGCTCGCCGGCGCGGCCGCGGCCCTCGCCGCGAACCTGCGGAGCACCGTCGCCGTCATGGATCCCTCCGAGGCGATCCTGCCGTACGCCATGGCCGCCTTCGCCCAGCTCGGCGCCACCCTCTCCCTCGTGGTGTGGACCCGGCGGGTGTACGGGAACCTCCCGGGGCTCGGCGCGACGGACCCCCGCTTCGGACCGGGCTGGGCGATCGGCGGGTGGTTCGTGCCCCTCCTCAACCTCTGGCGTCCCAAGCAGATCCTCGACGACGCCTGGCGCGCCGCCGATCCCGACCTCCCCGCCGTGGCCGGCCGGGCCTGGCGCCGCGGACCGGTGCCGTGGTTCCTCCACGCCTGGTGGGTCGCCATGCTCGCCGGATCGTTCACCGGCGTCGTCGGAAGCGTCGCCGACGCCGTCGCGAGCCGTGGCCTCGTCGCCGCGAGCGGCATCGGCTCCGGCGTCGCCGGCGTGGCCGCCGCTCTCCTGGGACAGGTGCTCGTGACGCGCCTCTCCCGCCGCCAGGAGCACCGGGCGGCTCGCCTCGCGGGATCGCCGGAGCCCGGCTCGGCGCGGTCTCGCCCCTGGTGGCAGGTGGCGACCGCCCTCGCCCTGACCGGCGGAATCCTCGTCGGATCGCTGGGGGTCGAGTTCCCGTCGGCGACGCCGATCGCCTCCGGCGAGGAGTCCCGATACGTGGCCTTCGGCCTGGAGATCCCCTACCCGGCCGGCGACCGCACGAGCGTCCGGGGACGCGACGGCGCCACGCCCGACGCCGCGGGAGGGCTCTTCTCCGCCCGGCACGCCTCCTTCACCGGCCTCGAGGGCTTCGCCGTCTACTGGGTGGAGCACCCGATCGCCTGGACGCTCGACGCGGGGGAGGTGGGTCTCTGGCTGGGCGACCTCACCGGGATCGACGGACTGGAGGCGACCCCGGCCGGGACGGGGACCGTCACCATCGTGGGGAAGGCCGTGCCGTACCGCCTCTTCACCTCCGAGGGCGGCTTCCTCCGGCCGTCCGGCGCCTACGCGCTGGCGGGTGCCTGGCTCCCTGCCTGCCAGCGGTCGCTCCTCTTCACGGTGTTCCTCCAGAACGGGGCCGCGCCCGAGGACGCGCTCGGCCGGCTGGAGCACCTGGTGGCGGGCTTTCGCTGCGGCCCTCCTCCCCGCGCCGCGTGAGGCTCACCAGCGGGCGGTCTCGATGAGGCGGCCCGCCGCCGCCACGACGTCCTCGACCGCATCGCCGAGGACGCCCCACGGCTGTGCCGCCAGACGATCGGTCGTCGTCTCCGCCCACTCCCAGAGGTCCCGCCCCGTCGCCGTGATCCCGTCGTCGTCGAGGGCGCCTCGCGCCTCGAGGCCGGCCCGGGCCGCGGCGACGTCGTCGGGACGCCATCCCCGCGTCGTGGCCACCGCGACGGGGTCCTTCCCCCGCCTCGCCGCGGCGAGGAGCATCCCCTGGAGGGGACTCAGGCCGTGCTCGGCGAGGGCGAGGATGTGACCGTCGCCGCGGTGCTCCCGGAGCACGGTGGCCGCGCCGAACAGCCTCGCCGCCGGCTCGTCGGGCCACGAGACCGTGCGCCAGGCCGTGGCCAGCATCCGCCCCTCGCACCAGGCCGCCTCGGCCGCCTCGCCCATGCGATCGGCCAGCTCGACGACGTCCTCCAGGGAGCCGAACACCGAGCGAGCCGCCTCGGCGAGGTGGGGAACGGCGACGGCGAGGACCCGCTCCGGCGGATTGCGATCCCAGCTCCGTTGCACGAGCTTGGCGACCATCGCCGGCGGGAAGAAGGCGAACGCGTTGCCGATCAGCAACGGGGTCGCCCGACCCATGGGCGCGGCCCGCAGGGCGAAGTAGCCGCGGTTGGCATCCACCCCGAGCTCGTCGAAGATCGCCGCGACGTGCGGGTTCCCCCAGAGGAACTGTACGGAGGCCAGCTTGAACACGTGTCGGCCGGCTCGTCTCACGGTATCCATGGCCGCCAACATAGCCGACGGACGGCCCGGTCCGGCCCCGACGGGGCCCGGGTATTCTCGCCGGGACGACCCGCCCAGGAGGCCCCATGACCGACCGCCCGATCAGCCGGTTCCCCGTCCCCGAGATCGACGAGCTCCCCGACGACCTGCGAGACACCATCCTCGCCGTGCAGGAGCGCACGGGGTTCGTACCGAACGTGTTCCTGGTCATGGCGCATCGACCCGACGAGCTGCGCGCGTTCCTCGCGCTCCACGAGGCGCTGATGGAGCGCGAGAGCGGACTCACCAAGGCGGAGCGGGAGATGATCGTGGTGGCCACCTCCGCGCTGAACGACTGCCTCTACTGCGTCGTCGCCCACGGTGCCATCCTCAGGATCCGCACCAAGGACCCCCTCGTCGCCGACCAGGTGGCCACGAACTACCGGAAGGCCCCTCTCGACGACCGTCGGCGGACCATGCTCGCCTTCGCCCGGAAGGTCGCCGCCCGCTCGGCGGAGCTCGAGGAGGCGGACTTCGCCGCCCTGCGCGCCGTCGGCTTCTCCGACGAGGACATCTGGGACATCGGTGCCATCGCCGCCCTCTTCGCGTACTCGAACCGCATGGCCAACCTCACCTCGATGATGCCCAACCCGGAGTTCTACGCGATGGGTCGGTGAGGGAGTGGTTCCGTGGTGCGCGGCGAATTGGCGCTTGTGCGGACCCCGTATCGCGGTACGCTGACACCGCGGAGCGCCGACGGCGCGCGAAGGAGGCCCCATGAGCGAGGACGTCGCCCCGGTCCGGAGGCAGGTCCCACCGGCGGCGGGGGGCGGGTCCGACCGAGGTGAGGACCGCCATGGGGCGCCGCCGGAGGCGGAGATCATCGTCGACCTGCGGATCTTCGACGGCGCGACGCGGTACGAGCGTCGCTCCCGCGACCTGCCCCACCTCTCCGACGACGCCACCTGGAGCCTCGACCGGGAGAGCCTGCCCAACCCCGTCGTTCCGGCGCAGCTCGGGTTCCTCCGCCGACTCCTCGGCGCCCGGCGCTGAGTCCGGGGCCGCGGGACGAGACCGGCCCGGCCGAGCCGAGACGCGAACGTCTCAAGAGCATCCCACGTCATGCCGATGGCGTCCCATGCGCTGGCTGAGGAGACGGCGGCGGTCGAAGGAGGACGCCTCCGTCTACGGGGAGACGACACGGAAGCGACTCCGGGGACTCGCCGAGCGCGGCATCGACCACGAGCAGGACGCCGCCGAGGTCGAGGCCCGGCTCCGGAACCTCAACTACGGGACGAACCGCGAGTAGGCGCCCCGGCCCGCGTCAGTCCGTCCCGGTGATCGCTCCCGGTCGGTAGAAGACTGCCATCTGGGCCGCGGCGAGGACGACACCGGCGGCGACGAGCGCGAACCCCACCCATCCGTCGAGCCGGCCGGCGATCGAGAGCGCGCCGTCGAGGGAGAGCTCCCCGGGTCCCGCTACGCCGAGCGTGAACGCGGTGAGGGTGAGCACGAACACGTACTCCCATCCCTCGTCGGGACGCGCCGTCACCCAGAACCCCACCTTGCGGTGCACGCTCCAGAAGGCGACCGTCATGACGCCGACGAGCCCGGCCGCGGCGAGCGCGGTGAGCAGCCCTGCGATGAGGAGCACACCGACGCCGATCTCGGTGGCCGTGCTGAAGAACCACTGCAACGGTGCCTGACGGAAGCCGATACTCCCGAACCAGTTGCTCGTCTTCACCCGACCCCGGGCGTGCTTCACCCCGTGGGCGAGGATGACGGCACCCACGCCGACCCTCAACACGAGCATGGCGATGTCGAACGATGTCGTCACGGTGTGTCTCCCTCCTCGTGAGTCGCCATGTGCCGGGCCCGCCCCCGACAACCCCGCCACGGGGGAGGGTATTCGACCTTTCCCTCGCGCCGGGGCACCGGCGCCCTCACCCGAACACCGTCCGCGGCCGCTCCTGGAGCTCTCCGTCGACGACGATGTCCACCTTCTCGTTGTAGAAGCAGACGTACCCGGCGATCTTCACCGACTCGAGGACCGGCGTCGGGTACCCCCAGACGACGTCGGCGACGAGACCGTCCTCGGTCCGCACCGACCAGTACGACGCCGTCCCCTTGTAGGGGCAGTGGGTCCTCGTGGCGGAGGGAACGAGGAGGTCGAGCCGCACGTCCGTCTTGGGCAGGTAGTACCGGACCGGGAGCCCGGTCTCGAAGAGCAGGCGCGGCTGCCGCGAGTCCGCCACCTTGGTGCCCCCCACGAACACCTCCACGTGACGGGAGCTCTGGAGGACGTCGATGCGGGTGTACGGGTCCCGGGCGTGGACGAACACCTCCTCGTCCTCCTCGAACCAGGAGTCCATGGCCTGCCACGAGAAGGAGACGTATCCGGCGATCTCGGGGATCGCCGCCTCGTTCCACACCCGCGCCGCGTCGGGCGCCTCACGGTCGCCCACCTTCACCGTGTGCACCGCCGCGACGCCCCGGCTCGGGGAGCGCTTCGTCGCGCCGGTGGGCACGAGGAGGTCCATGCGAACGTCCTGCGGCGGGAAGTAGTAGACGGGGTAGTAGGGCTTCTCCCAGACGAGCCGCACTCGCGTGGAGTCGGCGACGGGCTCTCCGGCCAGATAGGTACGGACCCGCTTCTGCCCGTCCTCGATCCTCACCCGGCCTCGTGACGCGGCCATCCCGTCCTCCTCTCGGCGCCTCGCCACGACAACCGTAGGCGTGCCGACGCGTATTCCCCCGCCCCCGGGGCGGACGGCCTCCCGTTATCGACACGGTGTCGGATATCCTGATACCGACACGTTGTCGGAAACTCGGGAGCACCCCGTGCCGGAGACCGTCCCCCCGTCCCCCACCCGAACCCCTCGTCGTCACTGGCTCGGGCTGGCCGTCCTCGCCCTCGGGGTCTCGATCATCATCGTCGACGCCACGATCGCCAACGTCGTCGTCCCCTCCATCATCCAGGACCTCCGTCTCGAGATCGCCGACGCCGAGTGGATCGTGACCATCTACTCGGTGCTGTTCGCCGCCCTCCTCCTCCCGTTCGGGCGCCTCGGCGACGTGATCGGCCGCCGCCGGATGTTCCGCGTCGGCCTCGTGGTCTTCGTGCTCGCCAGCGTCGCCGCCGGCGGCAGCCCCACGGGTGGGGCGCTCATCGCGGCCCGGGTCGTCCAGGGAGTGGGTGCGGCGGCGATCCTCCCCGCGACCCTGGCCTCGGTGAACGCGCTCTTCCGGGGGCGGGACCGGGCGATCGCCTTCGGCATCTGGGGCTCCATCGTCGGGGGGATGGCGGCCTTCGGCCCGCTGCTGGGAGGATGGCTGACGACCGCGCACACGTGGCGTTGGGCCTTCTACGTCAACGTCCCCATCGTCGCCGCCGTCCTCGCCGCCACCGTCCTCGTCGACGAGACGCGAGATCCCCGCCGTCTCCCCGGTCTCGACTGGGCAGGGACGGCCACCTCGGTCGTGGGCCTCGGCGGGATCGTGTTCGCCCTCATCGAGGGAGCCCGCTACGGCTGGTGGACTCCGGTCAGGACGTTCCACCTCGCCGGCTGGCAGTGGCCGTCCGGCCTCCTCTCCCCGGTACCGGTCGCGCTCGCCCTCGGCGCGGGGTCGCTGGCGCTCTTCGCCGTCGTCGAGCCACGGAGGGCGAGCACCGGACGCGAGGTGCTCCTCGACCTCGGCCTGTTCCGGCTCGGCAGTTTCCGCGACGGCAACCTCACCTCGGCCGTCCTCGGACTGGGGGAGTTCGGGGTGATCTTCGTCCTCCCCCTGTTCCTCCAGGCCGTCATGGGGTTCACCGCCTTCCGGGTGGGCCTCCTCCTCATGTCCCTCGCCCTCGGCGCCTTCCTCGGTGGCCCCTTCGCCGCCGGCATGGCCCACCGTCACGGACCCCGGTGGGTGGTCACGATCGGCATGGCGGTGGAGGCGGTCGCCATCCTCGCGGTGGCGCTCCTCCTCGGGCCGGACATGCGCACCGTCCAGATCGTGCCGGTGTTGTTCGTCTACGGCATCGGCGTCGGGCTCGCCACCGCCCAACTCACGAACGTCATCCTCGTCGAGGTCCCCGCCCGGGCCTCGGGAATGGCCTCGGGCGCGCGCACGGCCTTCCGGCAGGTCGGCTCGGCGCTGGGGATCGCCATCGTCGGCACGGTCCTGACGGTGAACCTCTCGTCACTCACCGCGACCAACCTCCGCCGGATCCCGGACCTCCCGGCCCCTGCGGCGGACGCCATCACCGAGGCCGTCTCCGCGTCCGGCGGCCAGGCCCTGGCGGAGATCGCCCGGCGTCCCGGGACGGAACCGGTCGTCGCCGCCGTCTCCGACGCGTTCGGCACCGCGGCCACCCGCGCCGCGCTCGTGGCCGACGCCTTCGTGTTCCTCGGCCTCCTCCTGAGCCTGCGGCTGCCGAACGTGCGCGAGGCACCGCACCCGGCCGGGGAGCCGCTCGCCACGCCGGCTCCCCGCTGACGGTCCACCGCGGTCGCCGCGGAGGAGGCGCCGGTCAGGCCCCGGCACGGGCGTGATCAGGGACCGATCCCGTCGCGGACGAACCGGTCGATACGCGCCACGAGCTCGGCGCGGTCGATCTCCCCGTCCTCCCGGAACCAACGCTCGACCGCGTTGAGGATGGAGAGGACGAAGATGGCGTCCACCTTCGGATCGAGATCGGGACGGAGGGAGCCGTCCACCACGCCGGCGGCGAGAACGCCCCGGAACGCCTCCTCGTATCGGTCCCGGGCGGCGACGATCCGTGACCGGGTGGGGGCGTCGAGTGCGGCGGCCTCGTTGAGGAACGTCCGGGCCTCGTCCCGATGGTCGAGCACCACCCGCACGTGGCCGGCGACGAGCGCCCGCAGGCGATCGGCCGCGGTCCCCGGGACGCCCAGCGCCTCCTCCGCGGCCGCCTGGAAGAGCCGCGCGCCCCGCTCCACCACCTCGACGAGGAGCTCCTGCTTCCCACCCACGTGCGAGTAGAGGGAGGACCCGAGCAGCCCGAGCTCGCGGCCCAGGTCCCGCATCGAGGTCCCGTGGTAGCCACGGCTGGCGAACAGCCGCCCGGCGGCCCGCACCACGTCCTCGCGGGTCGTGCTCATACGTCGAAGGTGATCTCGAGCTCGTCGGAGACCGGGTGCGCCTGGCAGGCGAGGACGAGCCCCCGGGCCAGGTCGTCGGCGGTGAGCGCGAAGTTCCGGTCGAGGCGGACCTCCCCGACGACGACCCGGGCCTTGCACGTCGTGCACATCCCGCCCCGACAGGAGAAGGGCGTGTCGGGACGAACCCGGAGCGCGTACTCGAGGATCGGGGGTCCCGCCGGGTCGACACGCACCGAGGAGCTCCGTCCGTCGAGGGTGAAACGGACGGGGACGCCGCCGGCCACCTCGACCGGCGGACGGCGCTCGGGTCGTGGACCGGAGAAGAAGAGCTCGTCGTGGATCCGGGCGTCGGGCCGGCCCCGGGCGCGTAGGACGGCGCGGGCCTCCTCCACCAGACCGAGCGGTCCGCAGAGGAACCACTCCTCGATGGCGGGGTCCACCACCGAGGCGAGGAGGGCGCCGAGCCTGGGCCCGTCGATCCGGCCGGCGAAGAGGGGCACGAGCGACGGCTCACGAGACAGGACGTGGACGAGGTGGAACCGGTCCGGATACCGATCCTTGAGGCCCTGCAGCTCCTCGAGGAACATGATGGATCGGGTCTCCCGGTTGCCGAGCAGGAGCGTGAACCGGCTGCCCCGCTCCACCGCCAGCGCCGTGGCGATCATGGAGAGGATCGGGGTGACGCCACTCCCGGCGGCGACGGCCCCGTAGCGGCCCGTCCGCGTCGGGTCGGGATCGAGCACGAACTCCCCCGTGGGCGGACTCACCTCGAGCACGTCGCCGGCACGTAGCACCCCCGTGGCGAAGGTCGAGAACCGTCCTCCCTCGATCCGGCGGATCCCGATGCGGAAGGTCTCGTCGTCGGGGGTGGTGCAGATCGAGTAGCTCCGGCGCACGTCCTCGCCGTCGAGGATCGCCCGCACGGTCACGTGCTGGCCGGGACGATGCCGGTACGTCCCCCGCAACGCGTCGGGCACGGCGAAGGTGAGCGCGACCGCGTCCTCGGTCAGCCGGTCGACCTTCGCCACGGTGAGGGGATGGAAGACGACGGCCCCCATCTCACAGCTCCTTGAACCGGTCGAACGGCTCGCCGCAGCTCTCACACACCATGAGGGCCTTGCAGGCGGTGGACCCGAACTCGGCCACGGTTCGCGTCCGCGCGGCGCGGCACCGGGGACACCGCACCGGATCCTCCCGCTCACTCCCCGGCCGGGGCGGGGCGATCCCGACGGCGCGGAGCTTGGCGCGGGCGCCGGCGGTGAGCCAGTCGCTGCTCCAGGCCGGCGCGTACACGGTCCGGACCTCCACCGCGTCGATGCCGGCGTCGCGCAGGACCGCCACGATCCGGTCGCCGATCGCCGCCAGCGCGGGACATCCCGAGTAGGTGGGAGTGATCGACACGACGACCTCGCCCTCCGCGCCGACGGCGACGTCCCGGAGGATCCCCATCTCGGCGATCGTCAGCACCGGGATCTCGGGGTCGACCACCCGATCGAGGAGGGCTCGCACCCCTTCCGGCGTCGTCGGCGGCACCGTCACCACGCCAGCCCCGGGTAGGTGCGCTGCATCCACTGCAACTCGCCGAGCAGGTGCCCGAGCTCCTCGGTGTGGAGTCCCCGTCGGCCGCCCTCCCGCTGCGGAACGCCCTCGGGTCGCCGGAGCGTGGCATCCGCGAGCACGGTGTCGACCCGTCGACGCCAGGCGCCCTCCAGGCCGGCGGGATCGACCCCGACACCCCGCTCGGTCATGAGCCGGTCGAGGTCGTCGCCGCGGAACGGCTCCGTGACGAAGCGCCAGAGGTCGTCGACGGCGGCCTGCATCCGTCGGTGGCTCTCCTCGGTGCCGTCGCCCAGGCGCACCACCCATCCCGAGGAGTGTCGGAGGTGATAGCGGGCCTCCTTCGTCGCCTTGGCGGCGATCCCCGCCAGGGTGACGTCGGTCGAGGTCGACAGCGCCTCCCAGAGGGGAAGCTGGAAGGCGTCGAAGAGGAACTGGCGGGCCATGACGTGGGCGAAGTCCCGGTTCGGTCGCTCGACGAGGAGGAGATTCGTGTACTCCCGCTCCGTGCGCAGGAAGGCGAGATCGTCCTCGTCCCGACCGTCGCCCTCGACGCGGGCCGCGTACGCCAGGAGGCTCGTCGCCAGGCCGAGGTGGTCGAGAGCGATGTTCGCGACGGCGAGGTCCTCCTCGAGCTCCGGAGCCCACGAGACGTACTCGGCGAGTCGCTGGGCGAGGACGAGGTTGTCGTCCCCGAACCGAACGAGGTACGTGGCGAGCGGGTCGCGCGTCGTGAGCGTGGACGTCACATGTACCCCACTTCCTCGGGGATGTCGTACGCGGCCGGGTGCCGGTACCCCTTGTCGGCGAAGGGGGCGAAGAGGGACTCCGCGTCCTCGGGATCGGCGGCGACGACCGCCGCGGCCGGCACGAGCCAGATCCCGGCACCGCCGTGCTCGGGGAGGTACGCGGCGCGAGCCCGGGCGAGGGCCGCGGCCGCGTCGGCTGCGGGCACCGATCCCGCGTGGACGTGACTCAGCCCGCGGCGGTGGCGGACGAACACCTCCCACAACCCGGCGGGTCCGACTCCCGGCCGGGGCTCCTCGGCGGCGCCGTCCCCGGCCTCCGGCTCCCAGACGACGACGTCGTCGCTCCGCACCACCCAGATGCTCACGCCCTCCACCCGCCGCAGGTAGGTGTCCCGGGCGTTCTGGAGGGCGGTCTCGGCGTCGGGCGCGTGCACCGACTCGGAGGCCACGTGTGCCAGGGCTCCGCGCTGACGCACGAAGACCTCCCATCGCGGCCAGGACGGGGACGCCACCACCTCCCCGGCGGGGGACGGGTCGGCGGGACCGGGCATCGTGGGACGCGTCATGGGCCCCTCACGCACTCCGGGCCCGTCGCCGCTCGGCGTGGACGGCGGCGGCCTCCCGTACCCAGGCGCCCTCCTCCCAGGCCCGCACCTTGTGGTCGAGCCGATCCCGGTTCATGGGTCCGTCGCCGGCGAGGACCCGCCGGAACTCGTCCCAGTCGATCTCGCCGAAGTCGTAGTGTCCCCGCTCCTCGTTCCAGCGGAGGTCGGGGTCGGGGATGGTGAGGCCCAGGTACTCCGCCTGCGGCACGGTGGCGTCGACGAACTGCTGTCGAAGGTCGTCGTTGGACACGCGCTTGATCTTCCATCCCATGGAGCGGCTCGAGTGGGCCGACTCGGCGTCGTGAGGCCCGAACATCATCAGGGTGGGCCACCACCACCGGTCGAGGGCGTCCTGGGCCATGGCCCGCTGGGCGGCACTGCCTCGCGCCAGCGCGAGCATGATCTCGTACCCCTGACGCTGGTGGAAGCTCTCCTCACGGCAGATCCGCACCATCGCCCGGGCGTACGGCCCGTACGACGTCCGCGTGAGCATCACCTGGTTCGTGATCGCCGCCCCGTCCACGAGCCAGCCGATCGCCCCCACGTCGGCCCAGGTCAGGGTCGGGTAGTTGAAGATCGAGGAGTACTTCTGTCGCCCCTCGTGGAGGAGACGCACCAGGGCGTCCCGACCCACCCCCAGCGTCTCGCACGCCGAGTAGAGGTACAGGCCGTGACCGGCCTCGTCCTGGACCTTCGCCATGAGGATCGCCTTGCGCCGCAACGTGGGCGCCCGGGTGATCCAGTTGCCCTCCGGCTGCATCCCGATCACCTCGGAGTGGGCGTGCTGCGCGATCTGCCGGATGAGCGTTCGTCGATACCCGTCCGGCATCCAGTCGTGAGGCTCGATCTTCTCGTCGGCCGCGATGATGGCCGCGAAGCGCTCCTCGGGGGTCATCGCCACGCTCCTCGTCTCCGCACGGGGCCATCATAGCCGGGTCTGCAAACGAACGTTCGTTCGTTTCTCGGTTCCGGCGTTTACGCCCCCTTAACCCCCGCCGCCGTAGCGTGGCGTGCGCACGACCGAACGTAACCGCGCCCCTCGGGGCACCGGACCGACACGGTCGGCCACGGCTCCGACCGGGCCCGAGAAGAGTGGGAAGGTGACCATGAGACGATGGCTCGCGTCGCTCGCGGCCGCGGTGCTGTTCCTCGCCGCGGCCCCCGCCCCCGGACTGGCACAGGAGGCACCACAGCCGGATGCCGCCTCCGTGGGCCTCAGCACGCGGTGGGTGACCATCGCGACGAAGCCGGGAGACACCGCCTCCTTCGACCTCGACCTCGCCGCGCCCCCCGGTGAGCGGATTCAGGTGGCGGTGAGCGACGCCCCCGAGGGGTGGAAGACGACGATCCGCGGCGGCGGCCACGTCGTGAAGGAGGTCATGGTCCCGCCCGACCAGACGCTCCGTCTCCAGGTGGAGGTGGAGGTGCCGGCGAGCGCTCCCCTCGGCGAACAGACCGTGACGGTGACGGCGAAGGCCCCCTCCGGGACCGCGAGCCTCCTCCTCGGCGTCGACGTGGACGTGGCGGCCTCCGGTGGCGTCGCCCTGACGACCGACTTCCCGGCGCTGCGCGGGCCCGCCGACGTGAAGTTCAGCTACGACCTGAAGCTGTCGAACGACACCCCGGCGGAGATCCAGTTCGGTCTCGACGCGCAGGCGCCGCCGGGATGGGTCGTCGACGTCCGGCCCTCCGGGGAGCGCCGCGCCTCGACCATCACCCTCGGTCCCGGAGACTCGACTCGGATCACCGCCGAGGTCGACCCGCCCGACGCCACCACGGCCGGGAGCTACCCGGTCGTCGTGCGGGCCGTCGGCGGGGGCCAGGAGGCGAGCATCGAGTTGACGACGGAGATCACGGGGAACTTCTCCATCGGGATCGCACCGCCCGACCAGCGACTCAACGCCGAGGTCGCCACCGGCGGGACCACGGATCTTCCCCTCGTCGTGACGAACCTCGGATCGGCCGAGCTCGACGACATCGCCCTCTCCGACGTCTCCCCCCAGAACTGGAAGGTCACCTTCACGCCCGATCACATCGCCCGCCTCGGTCCGGGGGAGTCCGCCGACGTCACCGCGACGATCGAGCCCGCTCCCGACGCGATCGCCGGCGACTACGTCGTCACGCTCCGCGCCCGCACCCAGGAGACGAACGACTCGACCGACATCCGGGTGACGGTGTCGACCTCCCGTGTCTGGGGCCTGGTGGGGATCGGGATCATCCTCCTCGCCGTCATCGGGCTCGCCGTGGTGTTCCGTCGCTTCGGTCGGAGGTGACCCGTGCCCCGGGACGTGCTCATCGAGACCCGAGCCCTCACCAAGCGGTACGGGGATCGCACCGTCGTCGACCGCCTCGACCTCCAGGTCGCCGCAGGGGAGGTGTACGGGCTCCTCGGCCCCAACGGCGCGGGCAAGACCACGACGATCCTCATGCTCCTCGGACTCTCCGAGCCCAGCGGGGGCCAGGCTCGCGTCGCCGGTCTCGACCCCACCCGTGATCCCATCGGCGTGAAGAGCATCGTCGGGTACCTCCCCGACAACGTGGGTTTCTACGAGCGCCTCACCGGCCGGGAGAACCTCACGTACACGGCCCGCCTCAACCGGGTGGCGCCGAGCGAGACGGGACGCCGGATCGAGGCCGTCCTCGAGGAGGTGGGGCTCACCGCCGCGGCGGACGATCCGGTCGGAACGTACTCGCGGGGGATGCGGCAGCGCCTGGGCATCGCCGCGGTCCGCGTCAAGCAACCCGCGGTGGCCGTCCTCGACGAGCCCACCATCGCCATCGATCCCGAGGGCGTCCTGGAGATCCAGGTGCTCATCCGGAGGATGGCGGACTCGGGGACCGCCGTGCTCCTCTCGAGCCACCTCCTCCACCAGATGCAGTCGGTCTGCGACCGGGTGGGGATCTTCGTCGCCGGGCGGCTCATCGCCTCCGGAACCCGTGAGGAGCTCGCCACCGCGGCCGGGGGATTCGTCTACGAGCTCCGGGTCGACGATCCGGGATCGGCCGTCACGGAGGCGGCGTCGGCGCGCGGCGCGGAGGCGACGCGACACCTGGACCACTGGGAGGTGCGGGCCGCCGACGACATCGGACCCGACCTCCTTCGTGACCTCGTGGAGCGTGGCGTCATCGTCCGCGACTTCCGGTCCGTCGCCGCCGACCTCGACGAGGTCTACCGCAGCTACTTCCGGGAGGAGGCATCGGCATGACCGTGGCCAGCAGGAACGTCCCTCGCTCCGGAGGGTGGCGCATCGTCGCCGCCAAGGAGCTCGCCGACCACCTCCGCTCGGTGCGATTCTTCGCCCTCATGGCGATCCTCGGGCTCGCCGCCGCGGGGGCCGTGTACGCCGCGGCGGGCGGCCTCACCTCCGCGGCGCAGCAGGTCGCCGGCACCCCGGCCCTCTTCCTCCAGCTCTTCACGGTCTCGGCGAAGCCCCTCCCCTTCTCCTTCGTCGTCTTCGTCGGGTTCCTCGCCCCGCTCGTCGGGATCGGGTTCGGGTTCGACGCGATCAACGGGGAGCGCGCCCAGGGCACGCTCCCCGCCCTCGTGTCGCAGCCCATCTACCGAGACGACGTCATCAACGGGAAGTTCGCCGCCGGGATCGGGGCGATCGGCCTCACCATGACCACCCTCGTCCTCGTCGTGGGCGGGATCGGGATCGTGCGCCTCGGCGTGGTTCCCACGGCGGCCGAGACGACCCGACTCGTCGTGTGGCTCGCCACCTCGATCGTGTACGTCGGGTTCTGGCTCGGTTTCGCCACGCTCTGCTCGGTGGTGCTGCGGCGAGCCTCCACGTCGGCACTGGTGGCCATCGCGGCCTGGCTCGTCCTGGCGCTCTTCGCCGCCCTCCTCGCCCAGGTCGTCGCCAACGCCGTCGCGCCGGTCACGGCCGCCTCGCCGCCTGCCGAGATCCTCCGGAACGCACATCTCTCCGATGCGCTGGCCCGCCTCTCCCCCACGACGCTGTACGACGAGGCCACCGCGGCCCTCCTCAACCCGAGCGTCCGGACCTTCGGCCTCGTGACCTTCGCGCAGCTCGACCGGGCCGTGACCTCGAACCTGACGCTCGTACAGTCGCTCCTGCTCGTGTGGCCGCAGCTCGTCGGGCTCGTCGCCCTGACCATCGTCTGTTTCGGCGCCGCCTACGTGACCTTCATGCGCCAGGAGATCCGGGCCTGAGCCGGGAAGCCGGGGGTCTCCTCACCCGACGAGGGTCCGGACCTGGCGGATCGCCACGACGACCCCCGCCGCGTCGGTGATGCCGTCCCGCGCCAGCATGCGCATGAACCGCAGGAGACGTCGCTCGCCGCTTCCGTGCCGGGCGACGTACCGGTCCACCGCCTCGTCGGCAGGGACCGTCCCCGCGTCGGCGAGGGCGCGCTCGGCGAGCTCCCGCCGGAGGAGCAGGAGGTCGTCCTCGAGGGCCTGGACGGCGTAGCGCTGCCACCGGGTCACCGCGGGGAGCCGGCCGAGCTCCTCCTCGAGCCAGTCGATCCGAAAGGCACGCCCCACCCGGAAGAAGGCCCGGGCCACGTCCTCCACAGGACGCCCGGCCCGTCGCGCCACGTCGATGATGTCGGGAGCGTGCACCAGCTCGGGCTGGTAGGCGTGCCGGCGCGCGATCGCCGGCGGGACCCCCGCATCGACGAGCCCGGCAGCGATCTCCTCCCGTTCCCGGCGCCACTCCTCGGGTCCCACCGCGGCGATCCGGTCGGCGAGCGTGGTGAAGGCGGCCCGTGTCTCCGCGACGTCCTCGCCGAAGGCCCTCCCGTCGCCCCGCACCAGGTACCAGCGGGTCACCGACTCGACGAGCGTGTCCACACCGTCGAGGAGCGTGCGAACGACGTCGGCGGGGACCGAGATCCCGAGGGCCTCGATCGCCCGCCACCGCTCGAGAGCGTCGGTGATCCCCCGTGCCAGGCGGTACGCCCGGGCGATCCGTGCCGGCTCCGCCCCCGTCTCGGCCTGGAGCCGGGATACGAAGGTGATCCCCTCGGAGTCGACGATCTCGTTGGCGACGATCGTGGCGACGAGCTCCCGGCGCAGCGGGTGCTCCTGCACGAGGTCCCCGAGCCGCTCCGAGACCGCGGCCGGGAAGTAGTCGCGGAGATCGGCGGCGAAGGCGGGCGCATCGGGGAGGTCCGAGGCGAGCAGCGCCGCGGTCAGACTCCGCTTGGCGTAGGCGAGGAGCACGGCGAGCTCCGGGCGGGCCATCCCGATCCGGGTCCGCAGCCGTTCGGTCATCTCCTCCGTCCCCGGCAGGTCCTCGAGCGTCCGGTCGAGCAGCCCCTCGTCCTCGAGCTGCACCATGAGGTCCTCGTAGGCGTCGATCTGCGTCGCCGAGCGGGCCGCCTCCTGGGCGAGGATCTGTGCCTGGAGGAAATTGCTGAGAACCACCTTCTCGGTCACCGCGCCGGCGACGGAGGCCACGATCGCATCCCGCTCGCGACGGTCGATCTCCCCCCGCTCCACGGCGAGGCCGAGGAGGATCTTCAGGTTCACCTCGCGGTCGGAGGTGTGGACGCCGGCGGAGTTGTCGATGAAGTCGGTGAAGATCCGGCCGCCGTGACGGTCGTACTCGATCCGGCCCCGCTGGGTGAACCCGAGGTTCCCGCCCTCGCCCACCACCCGGCAGCGCAGCTCCCTGCCGTTCACCCGCACCGCGTCGTTGGCTCGATCCTGCACCGCCTCGTTCGGCTCGTCCGAGGCCTTCACGTACGTGCCGATGCCCCCGTTCCACAGGAGATCGACCGGGGCACGGAGGATGGCCTGGATGACCTCTGCGGGAGTCCCGCCGGTGAGGTCGGTGCCGAGGGCCCGCCGTGCCTCGGCCGAGAGCTCGATGTGCTTGGCACCCCTCGGCCACACCCCTCCTCCCGCGGAGAGCAGCGATCGCTCGTACTCGGCCCACGACGAGGCCGCGAGCGCCGCGAGCCGCTCGCGCTCCCGATACGCGACCTCCGGGTCGGGATCCGGGTCGATGAAGACGTGCCGATGGTCGAAGGCGGCGACGAGACGGAGCTTCCGGGACCGCAGCATCCCGTTCCCGAACACGTCGCCGGACATGTCCCCGATGCCCACGACGGTGATCTCCTCGGCATCGACGTCGACACCGAGCTCGAGGAAGTGCCGCCGGACCGACTCCCACGCCCCTCGCGCCGTGATCCCCAGTGCCTTGTGGTCGTACCCTGCGGATCCCCCCGAGGCGAACGCGTCCCCCAACCAGTAGCCGTACTCGGCAGCGATGGCGTTGGCCGTGTCGGAGAATCGGGCCGTGCCTCGGTCGGCGGCGACGACGAGGTACGGATCGGGCCCGTCGTGCAGCCGGACCCCGGGCGGGTGCCGCACCTCGCCCCCGACGAGGTTGTCGGTGAGGTCGAGGAGACCCCGGATGAAGGTCGCGTACGCCCGTTCCACGAGCTCCGGGGTGGGGCCGCCCCGTGGTCCGGAGCGAAGGACGAAGCCGCCTTTGGCGCCGGTGGGCACGATGACGGCGTTCTTCGTCATCTGCGCCTTCATGAGGCCGAGCACCTCGGTCCGGTAGTCCTCGCGCCGGGTCGACCAGCGGATCCCGCCGCGGGCCACGGGACCGCCGCGCAGGTGGATGCCCTCGACGTCGGGCGCGTACACGAAGATCTCGTACCGGGGGCGAGGCTCCGGCATCTCGGGCACCCGATCGGAGCGCAGCTTGAAGCTCAGGCACGAGCGTTCGGCGAGGAACGCGTTCGTGCGAACCGTGGCGTCGACGAGTCCGACGAAGGCGCGCAGGATGCGGTCCTCGTCGAGGGAGGCGACCCCCTCGAGGTCGTGGAGGATATCGGCCCGGACCGCGGCCTCCTGGCCCTCGTCGCCGTCGGGTCCGAAACGTGCCGCGAAGAGCCGCACGAGGTTGTGGGCGATCTCGGGGTGCGCGGCGAAGGCGTCGTCGACGTAGCGGACGCTGAACGCGGGCGTGACGAGTCGCCAGTAGGTGCGGTAGGCACGCAGCACCCCCACCTGGTCATGGTCCAGTCCCGAGCTCACGACGAGGCGATTCAGCGAGTCCGACTCGGCGCGCCCCTCGAGGACGGCGACGATGGCCTCGGCGACCCTGCCGCCGCAGCGGGCCACGTCGAGGGGCGCCCCGTCGGGGCCGAGCACCCCGAAATCGTGGATGAAGGTCTCCCCGTCGTCACCGAGGAGGCGGGTGGGCACCTCCTCCACGACGCGCAGTCCCAGGTCCTCGAGGACGGGCAGCATGGCGGAGAGATCGAGCTTGCCGTCGAGGCGGTAGACGGCGACGCGGGTGAGACGCTCCCCCTCGCCGCTCTCGTTCTGCAACCCGACGAGCACCCGGGCCTTCCCCGACACGAGGCGCTCCAGGCCGAGGATGTCACCCGCCACGAGCGGGAGCGCGATCGACGATCGGTAGTAGGCGGGGAAGCGCCGGCACCACCGTTCGGCAAGACGCCGGGCCTCGTCCTCGCCGACCCGCAGCGACAGCACCTCGGCGACCCGGTCCTCCCAGGTGCGGGCCAGCTCGAGGACCTCGGCCTCCAACGCCTCGATGGGGACGTCGGGGACGGCGTGGCCCTCGATCCACACGGTGAAGTGGAGCCGCGCGTCGCCGGTCTCTCCCAAGGAGAGCCGGTAGTCGATCGCCGATCCGCCGAATCGCTCGAGGAACAGCGCCTGGAGGCGCTGGCGCAGCTCGGGGTTGAAGACGTCCCGGGGGAGGACGACCACGAGCGAGACGCTCCGGAGGAGGAGGTCCCGCCGGATGAAGAGCCGCACGTGCTGGCGCTCCTCCATCCCCAGGAGCCCCACGAGACTCCGACGCAGATCCGGCACCGAGGAGGCGAAGAGGTCGTCCTTGGGGAAGCTGTCGAAGAGCTGGACGAGGAGCTTGTAGTCGTGCGTACCCTCGATGACGTCCTCCGCCTCGAGGATCGCGGCGAGCTTCCGTCGCAGGATCGGGACGTCGGCCGCCTCCGCCATGTACGCCTTCGAGGTGAAGAGCCCGATGAGCCGCGCCTCGCCGAGCACCGACCCGTCCGGCCCCACGTGCCGGATCCCCACGTAGTCCATGCGGGCGCGCCGGTGGACCGTCGCGAAGCGGTTCGTCTTGGTGACGACGATGAGGTCGCCCTCCTCGTAGCGGGAGGCGAGCTCGGCCGGCAGCGCCGAGATGGGGACCGGAGCCGCGAACCGCGAGGAGGTCACGTCGGCAAGCAGCCCCAGACCGGAGTCGGGCACGGCGCGCACGGTCCGCCCTTCTCCCGTACCCTCGATCCGGTACTCCCGGTAGCCGAGGAAGACGAAGTTCAGGTCGAGGAGCCAGGTGAGGAAGGCCACCGCCTCCTCGATCTCCTCCGAGGAGTAGCGAGCCGTCGCCTCTCGGGCGAGCTCGATCATCCTCCCCACCGCAGCCTGCATGGGCTCGAAGTCCCGCACCACCCGCCGCACGTCGCCGAGGACCCCGTCGAGGACCGCGGCGAGCTCCTCTCGCTCCCCGGCGTCGAGATGGCGCTCCAGCAGGTAGTGCTGGAAGGACTCACGCCGGCCCGCGTCCCGGGCCGGGAAGACGTCGAGGAGACGCCCGGCCTCGTCACGCCGGGTGCCGAGCACCGGGTGGAGGACCCGCATCACCTCGTGGCCACGTGCCTCGAGCGCGTTCGTGACCGAGTCCACGAGGAACGGCATGTCGTCGATGGCGACCTCCACGACCGTTCCCGGGCTCTCGTAGCCGTGCTCGACCGGATCGGGGTCGAAGACGCGCAACGCGACGGGAGCGTTCCCGCGAGCCTCGAGGAACCGGAACGCCGCCTCGATCTCGGCGAAGAGCTCTCCCGGGGGGATGTCCTCGAGCTCCTCGGCGGGAGCCCGCCGCACGTAGGCCTGGGCGAAGGCGGCGAGCGCGGCGGCTCGCCGGGGATCGGTCTCGGGAGGAAGGTACTCGAGGAACCGCTCGTCGAGCGGGGACCCGTCGCCGCGGTCGGACCCGGAGGTGCTCACGGCGCGCAGGTTACCGCCCGCGCCGTCGACGCGGCACCACCCCGGCCGCCGACTCGGCCGCCGAACGGCGCCGGCGCGCTCGCCTCAGCCCGTCACCTCGCGCGTCCGGTCGGCCGCCTCCACCTCCGCGGCGAAGCCGTCGAGCTCGCCGGCGGTCGGCTCGTGGGTCCACGTCTGCACTCCCGCGAGGAGCTCCGCGTAGCGAACGTCCTGTCCCGGCGGAACGACCACCCGGATGGGAACGTCCTCGGGGAGCACCTCCTCGTACCGCCGCAGGATGGCCCGATGTTGGGGACGATCGAGGTCGAGCTGGAAGACGACCCCGTGCGCCTGGGCGACGAGGTCGCACCGGTCGCGCAGGATCGGACAGCTCCGTCCCACGTCGGGCCCGTGACAGACGAGCACCGGGTGACCGAGCCGCTCGAGGAACTGCTGGTCGAAGCTCGCATCGCCGGGCGTGACGTCGAGGATGACCCCTTCGTGCATGCCGCCTTCCCTTCGTCCCCTCCAGCCTCCGCCGGCGCCGGTCCCGACGACCAGGGCCAAAGGACCCCACGCCGGCCCCGAACGGCCGTGGACGCGACGAACCGGGCCGAGGGGCCCGGTTCGGTGTGGACGCGACGTGGGTCAGCGGTAGCGCCAGACGATTCGTCCGCGGGTGGGGTCGTAGGTGGACACCTCCACGTCGACCCGGTCACCGGGGAGGATCCGGATGAGCCGTCCCTTCCGCATCCGCCCCGATGCCTTCGCCATCACCTCGAGGCCGTTCTCCAGGCGGACCCGGAAGGTGGCGTCGCGCAGCACCTCCACGACGGTGGCGGAGACCCGGACGTAGTCGTCCTTGCCTGCCATCAGCGCTCGTAGCCGCGGGAACGTTCTCTCCTGGCCCGAGCCTCGTTGACCGTCAACCGCCGCCCGTCGATCGAGGACCCGTTGAGCTCGTCGATGGCGCGCTGTGCCTCGGCCGCGTCGGGCATCTCGACGAACCCGAACCCGCGGGAACGGCCGGTGTCGCGGTCGAGGATGACCTGCGCCGAGGCCACGGTGCCGAACCGCGTGAAGAGCGCCTCGAGATCCGCGTTGGTGTGGCGGAAGGGGAGGTTGCCGACGTAGATGTTCACTGACGCTGCCTTTCTGGAACCGGAGAACGGGCCTTCCCGCTCCGCTGGGAACCGACGGTGGCCGCTCGGTCCGGTGGCCGCAGGAGCATCCTCCGCGCGCGGTCGACGCGCCGGTGCGGGGCGGAGCTTAGCGCCCCGGGTCGGGGACCGCCGCCGAACCGCGGCGTCCGCCCGCCCTCGCACCCCGGGACGCGGTATCTTCGAGGGAACCGACGAGGAGGTGCCGGTGAGCGTGTGGAATCCCGCCGTGGTCGTCGTGGGCGTCGACGGCTCCGAGCCGGCGGCGCGTGCCGCACGCGCCGCGGCCGGTCTCTGCCGGACGACCGGGGCCCGTCTCCTCGTCGTCACCGTCGTCCGGCCTCCGGAGGGATGGTGGGGCGTCGTGGGCTCGCCTCCCCCCGCCGAGGCACTCGGCGACGCGCTCGCCGGAGCCCAGCGCGACGTGCTCGACGCGACCGTCGACGACCTCGACCTCGAGGGCGTCGCCCATCGCACCGTCGAGGAGATCGGCGACCCGGCCGCCCGTCTCGTCGCCGTCTGCGAACGGGAGGAGGCCGACGTGCTCGTCGTCGGCCGGCAGGGCGCCGGACTCCTCCGGCGCATCCTCCTCGGCTCGGTGGCCAATCGGGTCGCCCACGAGGCGCCGTGTCCCGTCCTCCTGATCCCCTGAGGTGCAGCATGCGACTGAGCTCGCCCGCGTTCTCCCATCACGCCTGGATCCCCACCCGCTACACGTGTGACGGGGAGAACGTCTCCCCGCCGCTCCGCATCGAGGAGCTCCCCCCGGGGACGGCGAGTCTCGTCCTCGTCGTGGAGGACCCGGACGCGCCCGGAGGGACGTGGGATCACTGGACCGTCTACGACATCACCCCCACCTCCGCGCTCCCCGAGGGTGCCGAGCCCGATGGAACCCCGGGAACCAACTCCTGGGGCCGCACCGGGTACGGAGGTCCGTGCCCGCCGCACGGCACGCATCGCTACGTGTTCCGGCTCCTCGCCCTCGACACTCGGCTCGGCCTGGCGCCCGGCGCGACCAAGGCGGCGGTGCTGGACGCCGCGGCGGGCCACGTGCTCGCCGAGGCCACGCTCGTCGGGCACTACTCGCGCTGAACGGCCGCGCCCGCGGCGTGCCGTCCGGTGAGGAGTCGCCGCGGCACCCGAACCGCGTCGGTGGGGAGGAACCCGCGATCGCCGATCGGACAGAGCGCACAGGCGAGGAGCACCTCGGCGTACCGGGCCTCGGGCCGCCCACAGGCCGAGGAGATGGGTGTAGTGGGGCAGACCCTGGGAGAGGTGGGCGATCGCGGCCACCGCCCTCCGGTACCGGTCCGGCGACCGACGGGACGTCGCCACCGGTGGAGCGATCCAGATCCGAGGTCACGGGAGCCTCCCGGGACGGTCGTCACGGGAACACCGACCGGGAACGGCGCCATGGCGCGACTGTCGTCGCCACGCCGATCTCCGGGGGCCGCACCGCACCCCCCGGCGGCTCGCACCGGCGAGGGACCGGGTAGGGTGGGGTCGTGGATCTCTACGCCCGGGTGAACGTCCTCGACGGCAAGGCGGTGCGGCTCCCCCGGGGTCGGATCGACGACGTCATCTTCCTCGACGCCGACCCCGTGGAGCGGGCCCACGGATGGGTGGCCAAGGGTGCCGACCGACTCCTCGTCGTCGACCTCGACGCGGCCATCAACGGCGACTACCGCAACCGGACCCTCGTCGGCCAGATCATCCAGTCCGCCGGCGTCCCCGTCCAGGTGGCCGGCGGGGTTCGCTCGAAGTCCGAGATCGAACGCCTCCTCGAGGCCGGGGCCTGGCGGATCGGGATGGGCACGTTGGCGATCATCGACCAGGTGCTCTTCTGGGAGATCTGTCGCGAGTACCCGGATCGGATCGTCGTCAGCCTCGACGTCGGCGAGGGCGAGGAGCTCGCCATCCGCGGGTGGACCCAGGGCAGCGGCCATCACCTCGAGGAGACGCTCATCGCCCTCTCCTCGGCCGGCGCCGCCGGCTTCATGATCTCCGAGGTGGGACGGGACGCACTCACCGACCCGCCCAACTTCGCCGCGCTGCGCACCGCCCTGTCCATCGTCGACCAGGAGGTGATCGCCGCCGGCGGGGTCCGCAACCTCGACGACATCCGCCGGCTCATGGCCCTCGAGGCGGAGGGCCGGCACCTCACCGGGGTCGTCGTGGGGCGGGAGGTCACCTCGGGGCGCTTCACCGTCGAGGAGGCCGTCCGCCTCCTGCGTGGCGGAGGCCGTACCGGTGGTCCCTGGTCGAGCGAACAGCTCCAGGCCGCGCTCGTCGAGTACGGACAGGTACTCTCCGATCTCGGCAGGCCCGACTCGGCGGCGTCGGTCGCTCACGCCGAGGCGTTCCTGCGATGGCTCGACGGCGGGACCCTCTGAGGCGGCCGGGTCGGAGCCGAGACGAGATGGGAACGCTCCTCGTACGTCACGCCGCGGTCCTCGTGACCATGGACGACGCCCGCCGCGAGATCGCCGACGGAGGACTCTTCGCCCGTGACGGTTGGATCGAGCGTGTCGGTCCCACCGGGGACCTGCCCGAGACCGCCGACGAGGTCCTCGACCTCCGGGGGCACCTCGTCGCCCCCGGGCTCGTGAACACGCATCATCACCTCTACCAGTCGCTCACCCGGGCCCTACCCGCCGCCCAGGACGTCGCGCTCTTCGACTGGCTACGGACGCTGTACCCGATCTGGGCACGTCTCGACCCCGAGGCGCTGCGGCTCGCCACGACGGTCGGCCTCCTCGAGCTAGCCCACTCCGGCTGCACCACCGCCGCCGATCATCTCTACCTCTTCCCCAACGGATGCCGCCTCGACGACACGATCGCGGCGGCGGCCGACGTGGGCCTCCGTCTGCACGCGGCACGGGGGTCCATGAGCCTCGGCGCCTCCTCGGGAGGCCTTCCCCCCGACGAGCTCGTGGAGGACGAGGACGAGGTCCTCGACGACACGCTCCGCTGCATCGACGCCTTCCACGATCCCTCCCCCGGCGCCACGGTCCGGGTCGTCGTGGCGCCCTGCTCCCCGTTCTCGGTCACCACCGACGCCATGCGTCGCGCCGCCGAGCTCGCCCGCTGCCGCGGGGTGATGCTCCACACCCATCTCCTCGAGACCGCCGACGAGGTTCGCTTCTGTCGGGAGCGCTGGGGACGCTCCCCCCTCGAGTACGCCGAGACGGTGGGGTGGCTCGGGCCCGACGTCTGGTTCGCCCACGGGGTCCACGCCGCCCCCGAGGACGTCGCCCGTATCGCCGCCTCCGACACGGGCATCGCCCACTGTCCCTCCTCGAACATGCGTCTCGCCTCCGGCATCGCCCCCCTGACCGCGTACCGCTCCGCCGGGGTCCGCGTCGGGCTCGGCGTCGACGGCGCGTCCTCCAACGACGCCGGGCACCTCCTCGCCGAGGCCCGACAGGCCATGCTCCTGGCCCGCCTCGCCTCCGCCTCCTCCGCTCGCGCCGGTTCCCTCCTCCCCGCCCGCGCCGCCCTCGAGCTCGCCACCCGCGGCGGTGCCGCCGTCCTGGGCCGTCAGGACCTCGGGAGCCTCGAACGCGGCAAGGCCGCCGACTTCTTCGCGATGGACCTTCGCCGCCTCCGCTACGCCGGTGCGGTGCACGACCCGGTCGCCGCCCTCCTCCTCTGCGCCCCGGGGGACGTCGACCACACCTACGTGCACGGTGCGGCCGTCATCCGCGACGGCCACCACGTCCGTCTCGACACCGGCCGGCTCCTCGAGCGCCACGACCGGGCGGCACGGCGACTCGTCGCCGGATCCTGACCCCCCTCACGACCCGCTCGCGCCGCTCGCCTCGGGTACGATCGTCCGCGGGAACGAAGGAGGGAGCGGAGACCATGCGCGGAGCTCGACCGCACACGATCCTCCTCCTGGGGACATCGCTCGCGGTCTTCGCCGCCGCCTGCAACGCCTCGGCGGAGGTCCACATCGGCAGCCCGCCGGTGGAGAAGTCGGCCGAGACGGCCATCGAGGACCAGCTCGCCGACCAGCTCGGCCTCGGAGCGCTCACCGCCCGGTGCAACGCTCCCGCCACCGAGGACGTCGGCACGAAGTTCCGGTGCACCGCCGAGACCCCCGACGGCCGGGTCGTCGAGTTCATGGCGGTCATCACCGAGTCGGGGGCCTCCGTCGAGACGACGAACGTCCTGCGTGCCGAGAAGATCCCCGCCTTCGAGGCCGCCGTCGTCCGTTCCGTCGCGGAGGCCACGAAGGTGGACGTCGCCGACGACGCCGTCGACTGCGGAGAGGAGACGCTCCTCGCCGACGAGTCCGGGGAGGTCGTCTGCGCCATCACCGATCCCGACGGCGTGGTGTGGGACATCACGATCGACATCTCCCGGCTCACCGCCGGCGGCAAGGGCTTCGACTGGCAGATCGCGGACCGGCCGCGGGGCTGAGCGTCGGACGTCCTGCGGCGACGCGGTAGGGTCGGGCGAACGCGGAGAGGAGGTCTCGTGTCCGACACGAACGCCGTGTACACGCCGACGATCAGGATCGAGCGGGTCCGTGGGCCCATGCGCCGCGCCTGGCTCCCCGCACGGGAGGAGCCCCTCACGTTCGGGGTGCACGGCGCCATCGCCGACCACTACGGGGTACGACCCGACGAGTTCCCCCCCGACGCCACGACCATCGACTACCTCATCGCCGCCGCCGGCGGCTGACTGACCGGCACCCTGGGAGGCGCGCTGGAGGCGCGTGGCATCGATGCAAGTGAGGGACGGCTCACCGCCGAGGTGACCGGAGCGGTGGCGAAAGAGGGGAAGGTCCTCGTCGTGCGGGCGATCCATGTCCGCTACCGGCTGGCGGACGTCCCCGAGGAACGGCGGGAGGCGGCGGAACGCGCCCACGAGCATCACGCCGCCTCGTGTCCGGTGGCACGCACCATCGGCGGGTGCGTGGCGATCACCACCGAGCTCGAGTTCGTCTGAGCGGCCGCCGCGAGGCAGTACCGTGGACGCCGTGTTCGACCTCGCCGCCGCTCCGGTTCCCGTCCGCGCCGACCTCGGCGCCGCCTTCACCGCGGTCTGGGAGCACCTCGCGACCCCCGGGACGTGGTGGACGGGATCCGAGCGCGTCGCGATCGCCGCGGTGGCCCGTGCGGCGCGGTCCGGGGACCCCCTCCCGGAAGGGCCGGCGCCGGCGGCGACCGAGGCCGCCGCCCTCCTCGGCTCCGCCCCGAGCCGGACGAGCCGCGCCTGGCTCGAGGGTCTCCTCCGAGACGGCCTCGACGTCGCGGCGTACGTGGAGCTCGTCGGGGTCGTCGCCCGCGTGACCGCCGTCGACGGCTTCCATCGGGCCCTCGATCTCCCCCTCGAGCCCCTCCCCGCGGCTCGACCGGGCTCACCGCGCCGTGAGCATCCCCGACCGCCCGCCCGCCCCGGTCGGGCGTGGGTGCCCACCGTCGGCCCTCCGACCATCCCCCGCGCGCTCTCCGCGGTTCCCGACGAGAGCGCCGCCGTGGCCGCGTTGCACGGCGCCCTGTACCTCGCGTACGACGAGATGGGCGAGCCCGACGTGCGGCGGGCCCTCCACCGCACCCAGATGGAGCTCGTCGCCGCCCGGACCTCGGCGTGCAACGAGTGCTTCTACTGAACGCTGGCGCACGCGGGCATGCTCAGGTGGAGCGCCGAGGAGACGGGCCGGGAGGTGGACGTCCGCGCCGTCGTCGATCCCGAGGTCGATCCGCGACTTCCCGGGGGGCGGGCCCTCGTCGCCCTCGCCACGGCCACCATCACCGGTGACGCCGTCGCACCGGCTCGCAACGCCGTCGCCGGAGAGCTCGGACCCGCGGCGCTGGTCGACACCGCGGCGATCGTCGGCAACTTCGAGATGATGAACCGGATCGCCGACGGCGTCGGCATCCCCGTGGGTCGGGCCCGCCGGGCCCAGGCGGCGGATCTCGTCGCGACGCTCCATCTCGACCGGTTCCCCCACGCATGAGCGGGGCGCCGGCGGCCTCCGCCGCCCCCCTCCGGCCACCCTGGCGTCTCCTCGCCGTCGCCGTCCTCCTCATCGCCCTCTCCTCCCAACCGCTCTTCCTGCTCGGCGCCGCCTTCCTCCGGGTCGGCGGCGAGCTGGGCTTCGGCGCCACCGGTCTCGGCGGATTCGCCGCGGTCTTCTTCCTCAGCGCGGCGCTGACCTCCACGCCCCTGGGTCGGATCGTCGAGCGCGTGGGCTGGCGACGCGCCGTCCGCGCCAACGCGGTGGCGTCGGGGAGCCTGCTCCTCGCCATCGCGGTGTTCGCCCACTCCCGCTGGCTCCTCGGAACCCTCGTCCTCGCCGCCGGAGCCGTGTACGGGATGGCGAATCCGGCGGCGAACAAGGCCCTCGCCGAGCACATCGACCCACGCCGGCGGGCCCTCGTGTTCGGTCTCAAGCACGCCGGCATCCCGACGTCCACGCTGCTGGCCGGCCTCGCCGTCCCCCTCGTCGTCGTCACCGTCGGCTGGCGCTGGGCGTTCGTCGGGGCGTCCCTCCTCACGCCGCTGGTCGTGGCGCTCGTGCCCCGAGACCACGCCGCGGCCCATCCCGTGACCGGCGAGGCGCCCCGACCCGGCGCCATGACACCCCACCAGCTCGTCGCCCTCGCCGCGGGCGGCATGTTCGCCACGCTGTCGGCCGTCGCCCTCGGCACCTACCTCGTCGCCGCCGCGGTGGCCGCGGGCTTCTCCGAGTCGGCCGCAGGCCTCCTCCTCTTCGCCGGTTCCCTGGCGAGCATCACCGGCCGCATCGTCGTGGGGTCGCTGGCCGATCGCCGCCGCACCGCGGGGTTCCTCGAGGTGGCCCTCCTCCTCGGACTCGGCGCCGCGGCGTTCGCGACGATTCCCCTGAGCCGGGGACCCGTCTTCCCGGTCCTCGTGCTCCTCGCCTTCGCCACCGGCTGGGGGTGGCCCGGCCTCCTCACGTTCACCGTGGTGAACGCCAACCTCGGCACGCCGGCCGCGGCGTCCGGAGTCACCCAGGCCGGGGTCTTCCTGGGCGCGGGGGCCGGGCCCCTCCTCGTGGGCTGGATCGCCGACCGGAGGTCCTTCACCGAGGTGTGGCTGACGGTCGCCGCCTCGCTGCTCGTGGCGGCGATCGCCATCGCCACGGTGGGTCGCCGGGTCCGTGTGCCCGCGGCCGGCGCCTGAGACACCGGAGGCCTCGGCGGTTCTCCTCGAGCAACCACGGTTCCGTGCCGATAGGGTGTCTCGACCGAACGGCCGCGAAGGAGACGCGGCCGGTGAACGCAGGGAGTACACCGTGCGCAAGATGACGATGCTGGTCGTGGCGCTCGCCGTGGTCGCCGCGGCCTGCAGCAGCGGCTCGTCCGCGGGGAGCTGCGACAAGGTGGCCGACGACGCCGTCGCCGCGATCCAGAACATGATCGACCAGTTCGACGCGATGAGCCCCCAGGAGCTCGCCGACCTCGGCGACAACGCGCCCCAGTTCCAGGAGATCGACCAGAAGATGTCGGAGCTCGAACAGCAGGCGAAGGACCTCGGGTGCAGCGACAGCGAGATGAACGATCTCGTCGCCGCGCGTCTCGACCGGCTCACCGCGAAGGGCGACTTCGGCAAGCTCATCCTCGAGCAGGTGAAGAGCAGCGACGCCCCACTGGGGAACTGACCGCCCGCCGATCGTGGGGGACGGCCGGTTCGTCCCCCCGGGGAGGAGGAACCGTCTCCGTCGCTCCCGCGACGGCCTAGAGTGACGGGTGATGAGCCCGCTCGCCCCCCACGGCATGTGTTGTCGGTGTCTCGGCCCGGTGCCGGGCGTGGAGGTTCGCGGGTAGTCGCACATCGAATCCCAGATCCACTCCACGACCCGCCACCGGCCCCGCCGGCGGCGGGTCGCTCTTCTCCGAGGAGGGACCGTGACCATCGACACCAGATCCCCGGAGGTCGGGACCGGCTCCGACCCCCACCTCCGTCGCTACGAGGACGTCCGCGAGCTCCTGCCCGACGTCGACGCGCCGACCCCGCTCGTGCGGGTTCGCCGCGTCCTGCCGGAGACCGCCCCGACCGTGTACCTCAAGCTCGAGTGGATGAACCCCTTCGGGTCCATCAAGGACCGCGCCGCGGTCGCCATGCTCGCCGGTCTCCGGGCCCGCGGCGAGCTCGAGAGCGGCCGGCTCGTGGAGGCCTCCTCCGGGAATACGGCGATCGCGCTCGCCGCCCTCGCCGCCATCGAGGGACTCCACCTCGTGGTCACCATCCCCGAAGGCGTCCCCCAGGAGAAGCAGCTCCTGCTGCGCATGCTCGGTGCCGAGGTGTGGCCCACCCCCGACGACCTCTGCCCCATCGACCATCCGAAGGACGGCGCCATCGCCCTCGCCCGGTCCATCGCCGCCGGCGAGCCGGGCCGGGTCTGGCCGAACCAGTACGAGAACGAGGACAACGTCCGCGCCCACTACGAGACCACCGGTCCCGAGATCTGGCGCCAGACCGAGGGGAGGGTGCGGATCTTCGCCGCCGGACTCGGGACGTGCGGCACCATCACCGGGGTGGGCCGCTACCTCAAGGAACGCGACCCGTCGATCCGGATCGTGGGCGTCGAGCCCCGGCCGGGGCACCGGCTCCCGGGGCTGAAGAGCTTCGCCGAGGCGGCGGAGCCGGGGATCCTCGACCGCTCCGTGATCGACGACGTCGTGGTGGTGGGCGACGAGGACGCCTACGCCATGACCCTGCGCCTCCACCGGGAGGAGGGCCTGCTCGCCGGACCGTCCACCGGAGCCGTGCTCCACGCCGTCGCCGGGCTCGACGCTCCCGACGAGCCGGCGGTCGTGGTCTCCCCCGACTCGTCGCTCAAGTACACGTCCTACTTCGCGGAGGTGCTCGGCGACGAGGGCCTCCCCCGGATCCGATGACGACGAGACGCGAGGAGGAACGATGACCGCAGGATCCCCGATCGGCGATCGGCAGGCGACCACGGTGCTCGACTGCAGCGGGCTCCTCTGCCCGCTCCCCGTGTACAAGGCGTCGGTGGCACTCAAGTCCCTCGCCCCGGGCGAGGTGCTCGAGCTCATCTGCACGGATCCGGGCGCGGCGTCCGACATCCCGGCGATGGCCCGTCAGCTCGGCGACACCCTGCTCGCCACCGAGGAGACCGCCGGGACCTTCCGCTTCTGGGTGGAGAAGGGCGACCGCGCCTGATTCCGGGGGGAGTGGACGCCGCGGCCCGCCTCAGACGGCGACGTCGCGCAGGAGGGTGAGGAGGAGGACGCCGGGCTCCAGCGCCTCGAGGGAGTGTGGGAGGGCCGCCGGCATGTGGACCCAGGCACCCTCCCCCAACTCCACGGTCTCCTCGCCGAGGGTGACCCGGAACCGCCCCGAGACGATCTGCAGGACCGCCGGGACCGCGGCGGTGTGCTCGGTGAGCTCCTGACCGGCGTCGAAGCCGAACACGACGACCCGGAGCCGGTCGTCCCGATGGAGGACCCGACTCAGGGTCCCGTCCCGCGGGATCTCGACCTCGGCGCGCACGTCGGGGATGACGGTGTGGTTCATGACCCTTCCTCGTTCGGAGAGGGTGAATCTACCGA
>CAZPAV010000005.1:83409-83516 GCA_964584755.1 uncultured Acidimicrobiaceae bacterium | reverse complement strand
GGCTCGGGACGGAGGACCGCCACCCCAAAATCTACGAACTCTGGGACAACCTCACCCTCGCCGCCGGCACGAGCTACTGGGTCGACGGACGCCTCGGGTACGTCGAC
>CAZPAV010000005.1:0-83309 GCA_964584755.1 uncultured Acidimicrobiaceae bacterium | reverse complement strand
GGTGGCCGCCGTCGACGTCGCCGCCCACACCAGCCCTCGCTCCCCCGAGGTCTGCCTCCCCGCCGATCCGCCCCCGGCCACGCCCACCGGGCTCACCGTCGGCATCGGAGGCGGCAGCGGCGAGATCATCGCCGAGTGGGACCGCAACACCGAGCCCGACCTCGACCACTACGAGCTCTGGTACAGCGACGACCCGAGCGCCACCAAGACCCTCCTGACCACCCTCGCCGCCGGCACGAGCTACTGGGTCGACGGACGCCTCGGGTACGTCGACTTCCCCCGTACCCAGACACCCGGCAAGCACTGCTACCAGGTGGCCGCCGTCGACGTCGCCGCCCACACCAGCCCTCGCTCCCCCGAGGTCTGCTACCAGGGGTGACCCGCGCGACGGGCGCCGGCGGCGGCGATCGACCGGAATCGAGATCAGACGCGGCGTCCTCGACCTCCTCGCCACCGGGAGCTGCGGAGGTCCGGCCTCGCCGAGGAGGATCCGGCGTCCGGGTACCCTCGGCTCGTGCACGTCTCGACCGGCTCGCTCGTCGCCGCGCTGCGCGCCGCGGGGTACCGCATCACCCAGGCCCGGCGCTCCGTCTGCGCGGTCCTCGCCGCGGCCCACGACGAGCACCTCACCGCGGACGCGATCCTCGAACGCCTTCCCGAGGACCTCGGGCTCGACCGGTCCACCGTGTACCGCACCCTCGACACGCTCGAGGCGGCGGGGCTCGTCCGCCACGGCCACATCGGTCACGGGCCGACCGTGTACCACCTCGCCGACGAGGTACCCCACCAGCATCTCGTCTGTCTGCGTTGCGGTCGGACCGCGGCGATCCCCGAGACCGAGCTCGCCGAGCTCCTCGATCGGGTCGTCCTCCTCACCGGATTCGCCCCCGACGTCGCCCACTTCGCCATGGGAGGTCTCTGCGCCCGCTGCGCGGCGAACGGCGCGGAGCCGACCGCCGGCGAACGCCCCACCCCCGCACCCGGGTATCGTCCCGGCTCGTGACGAGCCGAGAGGACCGAATGCGCTTCCGCACCCGACAGATCCACGCCGGGGTCACCCCGGATCCCACCACCGGGGCGATCCTCACCCCGATCCACCAGACGACGACGTTCGTGCAGCCGTCGGTCGAGGAGTACCTCGCCAAGGGGTACTCCTACTCCCGCACCGGGAATCCCACGGTGCGCGCCTGGGAGACGAAGATCAACGACCTCGAAGGTGGCGCCGGGGCCGCCGCGTTCGCCACCGGCATGGCGGCGATCAACGCGGTGTTCATGGCGTTCCTCGGCGCCGGGGATCACGCCGTCGTCTCCGACGTCGCCTACGGCGGCACCTACCGGCTGGCCACGAGGATCTACACCCGCTTCGGCGTGGAGTTCTCCTTCGTCGACACCTCCGACGCGGCGGCGGTGGCCGCCGCCATCCGCCCGTCCACCCGCCTCGTCTTCACCGAGACGCCGGCGAACCCGACGCTGAAGTACACCGACATCGCCGCGGTGTCCCGCGTGGCCCACGAGCACGGAATCCCCCACGCGGTCGACAACACGTTCCTGACCCCGTACTACCAGCGACCGCTCGAGCTCGGCGCCGACCTCGTCGTGCACTCCACCACGAAGTACCTCGACGGGCACAACGCCACCGTCGGGGGCTCGGTGGTGAGCGCGGCGGGGGACCTCCACGAGCAGATCACGTTCGTCCAGAACGCGACCGGGACGATCATGTCCCCCCAGGTGGCCTGGCTCACCCTCCAAGGCGTGAAGACGCTCTCCGAGCGCATGGACCGTCAGGCGGCGAACGCCCTCGAGATCGCGCGTTTCCTCGAGGACCACCCCAAGGTGACCACGGTCCGGTACCCGGGCCTGCCCACGTTCCCCCAACACGAACTGGCGAGCCGCCAAGCCACCGGCTACGGAGCCATGCTCTGGTTCGAGGTCCGGGGCGGCATGGAGGCGGGGAAGCGGATCATGGACGCCGTCGCGCTGTGGACCCTCGCCGAGAACCTGGGATCCGTCGAGTCCCTCGTCACCCATCCGGTGACGATGACCCACGCCGACGTCGAGGAGGCCGAGCGACGTCGCGTCGGGATCACCGACGGGCTCGTGCGCCTCTCGGTGGGCCTCGAGGACGTCGCGGACCTCGTCGACGACCTCGCCCAGGCCCTCGAGCGCGCCTGAGCGCTCCTCTCCCGACGCCGGCCCGGCACACGACGGCGAATCCACTACACTTCTTCCTGCAACGCCGTCGCAAGAGGAGGGGCACGCGTTGGGAGTGAGCGGAGTGACCATCGGGCTCGTCGCGGCCGGTCTCCTCCTCGGGCTCCGTCACGGGATCGACTGGGACCACATCGTCGCCATCACCGACATCGTCGCGACGAGCGACTCGCGCCGTCGCGGCGCGCTCTTCGGGACCATCTACGCACTCGGCCACGCCTCGGTCATCCTCGTTCTCGGCCTCGGGGCCATCGCCCTCGGCGCCACCGTCCCCGAGTGGGTGGATGCCGTCATGGGCCGGGTCGTCGGCATCACCCTCATCCTCCTCGGCCTGCTCGTCGGGATCACCCTCCTCCGGGAGGGCCGCGGCTTCCGGGCCCGGAGTCGGTGGATGATCCTCTTCGGTGCGCTCCGGCGGGCCCGACGGGCACTCGGGACCCGGTTCCACCGTCCGACCGGGCTCCGCCACACCCACCCGCACGCCGCGGTGGAGACGGCCCACCACGACCACGACGAGACGCCGAACGTGGCGACGTCGGGCAGTCGGCTCCGGGCACCGATCCACCACCACCCCCACACCCACGACGACGCGTTCGCCGAGTACGGGAAGGTCACGTCGCTCGGTATCGGGATGATCCACGGGGTCGGGGCCGAGACGCCCACCCAGGTCGTCGTCTTCCTGGCCGCAGCGAGTGCCGGGGGACTCACCTCCGGTCTCGCCGTGCTCCTCGCCTTCGTCGTCGGGCTCGTCGTCTCGAACTCCGCGATCACCGCGGCGTCGACCCTCGGGTTCGCCACGGTGACCCGCCGTCAGACGGTGCAGCTCGTCTTCGGAGGGCTCACCGCGATCTTCAGCATCGTCATCGGCGGGTTGTTCCTCGTCGGCCTCGACACGATGCTCCCGGCGTTCTTCGGCGGGTGAGGGAGGATCCCGACCCGGATCTCAGTCGAGGAACCCGTGCTCCCGCATCCAGGCGTCGTCGAAGATCTTCGACAGGTAGTTGCGACCCGAGTCGGGGATGATGACGACGACGAGTCGGTCGGGGAACTCCTCGGCCACCCGGCGCGCGCCCACCACCGCCATTCCCCCCGAGCCCCCGACGAGCATGCCCTCCACCCGGGCCAACTCCCGGGTCATGAGGAAGGCCTCGCGATCCGTGACGACCTCGTAGCGATCGACGAGGGTCCGATCGAAGGTCTCGGGCCAGAAGTCCTCACCCACCCCCTCGGTGAGGTAGGTCCGAACGTCGTCGGCGTTGGCGGCCGTGTAGATCGACCCCTCGGGGTCGACCCCGACGATCACGAGCTCGGGCTTCCGTTCCCTGAGGTACCGTCCCACGCCGGTGACCGTCCCTCCCGTGCCGATGCCGACCGCGAGGACGTCGATCGCCCCGTCGGTCTGCCGCCAGATCTCGGGACCGGTCGTGGCGTACTGCGCCCGTGGGTTCGCCGGGTTGGAGTACTGGTCGGGCCGGTAGGCGCCGGGGATCTCCCGGGTGAGCCGATCGGCCACCGAGTAGTAGGACCGGGGATCCTCCGGCGGCACGTCGGTGGGGCAGACCACGACCTCCGCCCCGTAGGCGCGGAGCAGGTCCTGCTTCTCCTTCGACTGCTTGTCGGCCATCACGCAGACGAGGCGGTACCCCTTCAACGCCGCCGCCATGGCCAGCCCGACCCCGGTGTTCCCGCTCGTCGGCTCGACGATCGTCCCGCCGGGTCGGAGCCAGCCATGCCGCTCGGCGCGGGCGATCATGGCGAGGCCGATCCGGTCCTTGATCGATCCGCCGGGGTTCATCCATTCGCACTTCGCCACGAGGTTCCCCGGCGGATGGAGCCGGGAGAGCCGCACCAGCGGCGTCTCCCCGATGGCGTCGACGATCGTGTCGTGGATCTCCATGGCCCGCAGGGTATCGGTTCGCGATCGGCCCCGCCCCGGTGGGGGAGCGGTCCGTCGACCGGTAGGCTCGCGTCCCATGCCGGAACCCCTCGTCCTCGCACGGGGTCTCACCAAGCGCTTCGGCGATCTCACCGCGGTGGACGCCATCGACTTCGCCATCGGCCGTGGCGAGGCCTTCGGCTTCCTCGGCCCCAACGGCGCCGGGAAGACGTCGACGATGAAGATGATCGCCGCGGTGAGTCCCATCACCGCCGGGAGCCTCCGTGTCCTCGGGCTCGATCCGGCCCGGGACGGATCACGGATCCGAGCCCGCATCGGGGTCGTCCCCCAGGAGGACAATCTCGACATGGAGCTCACCGTGGCCGAGAACCTCTTCATCTACGGGAGGTACTTCGACCTGCCGCGACCGGTCATCCGGGAGCGCATCGCGGAGCTCCTCGATTTCGCCCAACTCCAGGAGAAGCGCGACGTGAAGGTGGACGCGCTCTCGGGAGGCATGAAGCGCCGTCTCACCATCGCCCGGGGC
This sequence comes from uncultured Acidimicrobiaceae bacterium, assembly GCA_964584755.1. Lineage (GTDB taxonomy): Bacteria > Actinomycetota > Acidimicrobiia > Spongiisociales > UBA5794 > CAZPAV01. The sequence continues at coordinate 78,678 of CAZPAV010000005.1, read as the reverse complement.
CTCATCAACGCGCCCGAGCTCCTCCTCCTCGACGAGCCCACCACCGGCCTCGACCCGCAGGCCCGCCACGCCCTGTGGGACCGGCTCTACCGGCTCCGCCGTCGTGGGGTCACCCTCATCATCACCACCCACTACATGGACGAGGCGGAGCAGCTCTGCAACCGCCTCGTCGTCATGGACAAGGCCCGCATCGTCGCGGAGGGCTCCCCCCGGGAGCTCATCGCGCGGTACTCCACGCCCGAGGTGGTGGAGCTCCGCTTCCGGGCCGACGTCGCTCCGGCCGGCGAGTCCCGCTTCGCCGGCGTGGCCGAGCGCGTGGAGGTGCTCCCCGACCGCGTCCTCCTCTACACGGTCGACGCCGACGCCACCGTGGCGAAGGTCGAGGCGATGGACGTCGACCTCGACGGTTTCCTCGTGCGACGTGCCACGCTCGAGGACGTCTTCCTCCACCTCACCGGCCGCCGGCTCGTCGACTGATGGCGACGCCTCTCTTCCTCCGCGTCTTCGAGGGCGAGGCCCGCGTGTACCGGCGGGTCTGGCGGGGCAGCGTCGTCACGAGCTTCCTCAACCCGGTCCTCTACCTCCTCGCCATGGGGCTCGGCCTGGGAACCCTCGTCGACCGCAACCTCCCCGGCGGACTCGAGGGGGCCTCGTACCTGACGTTCCTCGCTCCGGGCCTCCTCGCCGCGACCGCCATGCAGACGGGAGCGGGCGAAGGCGCGTGGAAGGTGATGGCCGGGTTCAAGTGGCGCAAGACGTACCAGGCCGTCCTGGCCACCCCCGTGTCGATCGAGGGCCTCGTCCTCGGACACCTCCTGTGGTCCACGGCCCGCGTGCTCCTCGTCTCGGTGGTGTTCGCCGGCGTCATGGCCGCCTTCGGCGTGACCCCCCCGGGGCCGGCCCTGATCGCCGTTCTCCCCGCGGTCCTCGTGGGGGTGGCCACCGTGGCCCCCGTCACCGCGTACACCGCCGCCCTCGAGCACGACCAGGGGCTGAGCAACCTCTTCCGGTTCGGCGTCGTGCCCATGTTCCTCTTCTCCGGCACGTTCTTCCCGATTCGCCAGCTCCCCGGATGGCTCCATCCGGTCGCCTACGCCACCCCGCTCTTCCACGGCGTGGAGCTCGCCCGGGCCGTCGCGCTCGGGACGACCCCGGCGGTCGCCCCGGCGGCCTCGATCGCCTACCTGCTCGCCTGGACGATCGCAGGAACGCTCCTGGCGTTCCTCACCTTCCGACGGAGACTGGCGACGTGACGGGCCGGACCCTGGTGGCGCGCGTGGTCCCTGCCCTGCCGGTCGGCCCGTGGCGGGCCGTGCACCTCCTCGAGCGGAATCTCCTCGTCGCCAAGTCCTTCTGGCCGGTCATCGCCTCCGGCTTCTTCGAGCCGGTGTTCTACCTCTTCGCCATCGGCATCGGGATCGGGCGTCTCGCCGGCGCGGTCGTCGGTCCCGGGGGGGCGGAGGTTCCCTACGAGGCCTTCGTGGCACCGGCGATGCTCGCGTCCTCGGCCATGAACGGCGCCGTCTTCGAGTCGACGATCAACATCTTCTTCAAGCTCCGCTACGGCAAGATCTACGACGCGATCCTCTCCACACCGATGCGCCCCGGCGACGTCGCCGCCGGCGAGATCGGTTGGTCGCTCATCCGGGGAGGGATCTACGCGCTCGCCTTCCTGCTCGTCATGGTCGCCATGGGGCTCGTCACCTCGCCCTGGGGCGTGCTCGCCCTCCCCGCGGCCCTCCTCATCGGCTTCTCCTTCTCGGCCATGGGCATGGCCGCCTCGAGCTTCATGCGCACCTGGCAGGACCTCGACATCGTCACCCTCGTCACCTTGCCGCTCTTCCTCTTCTCCGCGACGTTCTACCCGCTCGACATCTACCCGCCGGTGCTGCGCGTCCTCACCCAGGCCTCGCCCCTGTACCACGGGGTCGCCCTCGTGCGCGGCCTCACCCTCGGGGCGATCACGCCCGTCCTCCTGGTCCACGCCGCCTTCCTCCTCGCGCTCGGCCTCCTCGGGGGAGCCCTCGCGGCGCGACGGATGGCCGCCATGCTGCTCCGCTGAGTCCAGCCGACCCGACTCAGGTCTCCGCGGTGGCGTCCGCGGCGACCGGCAGCGTGAGCTCGAAGACGCTCTCGCCGTCTTCCCGCCGGTACACGAGGCGCCCCTCCATGAGCCCGGCGAGCCGCCGCGAGATGTGCAGGCCCAGTCCCAGGGCCTCGGGCTGCCCGGGGGTGGCATGGGCCCGGCGGTACGGCTGGAAGATGAGCTCGCGGTCGGCGGCGTCGACCCCGGGCCCGTCGTCGACGACCCGCACGTAGGCGTGATCCCCCTCGATCCCCGTCTCGATCCGGACCTGCTCGCCACCGTATCGGAGCGCGTTCTCCACGAGGTTGCGGATCACCTGACGGACGCGGGCGGGATCGCCCCAGCAGCGTGCCGGCCCACCGGTGAGCCGCGGCGCCTCCCGGCGGCGCGGAGCGAGCTCCTCGAGCACCTGCTCCGCCTGGACACGCAGGTCCACCTCCGTCCGCACCACCACGAGACTCCCGGTCTCGGCCCGGGCCGCCACGACGAGGTCGTCGACGATGTTCGCCAGGTCGGTGCCCTGGCGGACCATGGCGTGGATCATCTCCCGCCGCTCCTCCTCGGTGAGGCCGCCCTCCTCCCCGAGGAGCTGGGCGAAGCCCACGAGCGCGGTGAGCGGCGTGCGGATCTCGTGCGAGACCGAGGCGATGAGCTCGTCCTTGGACCGCACCAGCTCCTCCAGCTCCGCCTGGCGCTCCCGCAGCATCCGCTCCCACTCCTTGCGCGGGCTGACGTCACGCACCACCGCCACGACCTGCGCCCCGTCGGCGCCGTCGAGTTGGGAGAGGACGACCTCCACCGGGAACTCGCTCCCGTCCTTGCGACGCCCGAACGGCTCGGGACGGCGATCCATGAGCCGGCTCGGCTCGTCCCCGTCGATGAACCCGCGGCACAGGTCGCCATGGCTCGCCCGGAACCGGGCGGGGAGGAGCACGTCGAGCGGTCCACCGATCAGCTCCTCGCGGTCGTATCCGAAGAGCTGCTCGGCGCGGGCGTTCATCAGGAGGATCCGCTGCCGCCGGTCGACGAGGACGATGGCGTCGCCCGCCGCCTCGACGAGCCGCTCGAACCTGGCCTGGACGTGCCGGGCTCGTCGCCGCATCCCCGCCATGGTCACCCCGATCACGCCGATGCCCGCCAGGAGGGCCGCCCGACTCCAGACGACGGGCGCGGGGAGCCGTGACACCTGCCAGAGGGGCAACGTCGCGTACGCCGTCGCCGGGAGGACGGCGAGGGCGGCCCCGAGCCCGCGGCCCACCACCGCCGGGTACAGCGCCACGATCGCGAAGAACCAGAGCAGGAAGAAGCTCGCCGTCCCACCCGTCGTGACGATGAGCACCATCGCCAGGATCCCGAGCAGGCCCGCCTCCAGCGACGAGACCCACCCGGGAAGATCACCGTGGAACAGCGAGACGACCGCCACCGCCACGCCGCCGACACCCACCGCGCTCACGGCGAGCCACTGCCACGGCGCGCCCCCGGCGAAGGCGAGCACCCACCAGCCGTGGACGGCGAGGAGTCCGGGGACGAACACCGTCGCCATCCGAAGGTGCCGATCGACGGTCACGACACGAGGCTACCGCTCGGGCCGCCGCCGGGCGCTCGCCTCACGCCCAGACGGGGGTCAGCCACCCCCTCCGGTGGTCGACCCGCCCCCGCACCACGTCCTCGAAGTGGCGCCGCAGCGCCTCGGTCACCGGCCCCACGCCGCCGTCGCCCACGATCCGTCGATCGACCGACCGCACCGGCGTCACCTCGGCGCCGGTCCCGCAGAGGAACATCTCGTCGGCGACGTACAGCTCGCTGCGCCCGATCTGCCGCTCCTCGAAGACGAATCCCAGGTCCTCGGTGGCGAGGGTGATGAGGCTCCGGCGGGTGATGCCGTCGAGGTTGTCCTCGGTGCCGGGAGGGGACACGAGCACCCCGTCCCGCACGATGAAGACGTGCTCGGCGCTCCCCTCGGAGACCTTCCCCGCCTCGGTGAGGAGGATGGCCTCGTCGAAGCCGTTGTCGCGGGCCTCCCGACGCGCCAGGGCGCTGTTGAGGTAGACCCCCGTCGGTTTCGCCCGGGTCGGGATGGCGTTGTCCGCCACGCGGCGCCACGAGGAGACCGCGACGTCGATGGGGTCGGCGCTCAGGTACTTGGCGAGGGGCATCGTCCACACGATGAACCGGGTCGACGCCTCGTCGAGCAGGGGCGCGAGCTCCGCGGTGTCGTGGATGAGCATCGGCCGCAGATACACGTCGTGGTGCACGCCGTTGCGGCGCAGGATCTCGAGGTGGACCTGGAAGACCTCCTCGGGGTCCGGCATCCGCAGATGGAGGATCTTCGCCGAGCGCCCCAGCCGTGCCACGTGTGCGTCGAGCCGGAAGACGTACACCTGCGCCCCGTCGTCGGCGAGGTAGCCGCGGATGCCGCCGAAGCACCCCAGCCCGTAGTTGAGCGCCCGGGAGCGGACGCTCACCGTCGCGGCGCCGTCCTCGACCCAGCGCCCGTCGAAGTACGTGACCGGCATGATGCGCAGACCCTAGACGACCGTCTCCGCGCACCGGGGAGCCGGCCCGCCTCGTGCCATCGCGGGGAGCCGGAAAGAAAAGGGTCGACCCCACCCCCGGTGGGGTGGTATACTCGCCCCATGAAACCCGAGCACAAGCGGTCGGCCCTCAACCGCCTCAAGACCGTACGCGGTCACCTCGAGGCGGTCATCGGCATGGTCGAGGAGGAACGGTACTGCCCCGAGATCATGAAGCAGGTCTCGGCGCTCCAGGGCTCCCTGGAGAAGGTGAACCGGATCCTCCTCCAGAACCACGTGGAGACCTGTGTCCTCCACGCGGTCGAGGAAGGCCGGTCCGAGCAGGTGGTCGACGAGCTGATGGAGACCCTCCGGTACGCGCCGGGGGTCGTCGGACCGAAAGGAGACCTCCCATGACGACGAAGACGCTGTCGGTTCCCGACATCTCCTGCGACCACTGCAAGATGTCCATCGAAGGCGCGGTCGCTCCGCTCGACGGGGTACGGCGCGTCGAGGTCCAGGTGCCGGAGCGCACCGTGGAGGTCGAGTACGACGGCACCGACGCCACCTTCGCGGCCATCGTCACCGCCATCGAGGAACAGGGATACGAGGTGGCCCGCGGCTGAGCCGGGCGTCCGGAATCAGGGGCCCAGGCCCCGAGATGGGAAGCATGTGATGAGCGAGAAGACCGAGACCGTCGTGTTCGACGTGGAGGGGATGACGTGCGCCTCGTGCGCCCTGCGCATCGAGCGCGTCCTCGGAAAGCAGGAGGGCGTGGAACGGGCCGTGGTGAACTTCGCCGGCCAGGAGGCCCGTGCCGTCGTCGACCCCGGCGTCGTCGACGTCTCCGCGCTGCGGGAGGCCGTGGCGAAGATCGGGTACGAGATCAGCCCGATCGCCGAGGGCGAGGAGCGGGAGTCGGTGACCGAGCGGTACGCCGAGGAGGTGCGGTACCAGCGACGCAACGTGCTCGCCGCCGCCGCGCTCTCCATCCCGGTCCTCCTCCTCGCCGAGCTCGGACCGGACGCGCTCTGGTCCCACCTCACCGAGGCGATCCTCGCCACGATCGTCCTGTTCGGATTCGGCATCCAGTTCCACCGCGCCACCTGGAAACAGCTCAAGAGCTTGAGCCCGGCCATGGACACGCTCGTCTCCGTGGGCACGATCTCCGCCTGGGCGTTCTCGCTGTGGTCGCTCGCCACTGGAGGTGACCTCTTCTTCGAGACCGCGGCGATCATCGTCACCCTCATCCTCCTGGGCCGCTACTTCGAGGCGAAGGCGAAGGGCCGAGCCTCGAACGCCATCACCAAGCTCCTCGAGCTCGGTGCCAAGCAGGCCCGCGTGCTGCGCGACGGCCGCGAGGAGATGGTCGACGTCACCGACCTCGTCATCGGCGACGTCGCCGTCGTGCTTCCCGGGGAGAAGATCCCCACCGACGGCGTCATCGTCGCCGGGGCGTCCTCCATCGACGAGTCGATGCTCACCGGAGAGTCGGTGCCCGTCGACCGCACCGTGGGGGACACCGTCTTCGGCGCCACCGTCAACCAGCAGGGCCGTCTCGAGATCCGCGTCACGAAGCTGGGCCAGGACACCGCGCTCGCCCAGATCGTGCGGCTCGTCCAGGAGGCGCAGGCCACGAAGGCTCCCGTCCAGAAGCTCGCCGACAAGGTGAGCGGCGTCTTCGTCCCCGCCGTCATCGGCCTCGCCCTCGTCACGTTCTTCGTGTGGCTCGCCGTCAGCAGCGACCTCGGCACCTCCGTCCGCAACGCCGTCGCCGTCCTCATCATCGCCTGCCCGTGCGCCATGGGACTGGCGACCCCGACCGCCATCATGGTTGGGTCGGGACGCGGCGCGGAGCTCGGGGTGCTCTTCAAGAACGCCGAGGTGTTCGAGCGAACCAAGGCGATCGACACCGTCGTCTTCGACAAGACGGGAACGCTCACCCGGGGCGCCATGACCCTCACCGACGTGATCACCTCGGAACCCGAGGACCGCTTCCTCTACCTCGTCGGGTCCGTCGAGGCGTCGAGCGAGCACCCGATCGGCAAGGCCGTGGCGCTCGGTGCCGAGGAGCACGACGTCGTCCTCGCTCCCGCCGTCGAGTTCTCCTCCCTGCGGGGGCTCGGGGCGGTCGGTGTGGTCGACGGGATCGAGGTCGTCGTGGGCAAGGCGAAGCTCATGGCCGACCGGGGCCTCTACGTCCCCGAGCGGTTCCTCGACGCGATGGAGGAGATCGAGCGGGCCGGCAACACCGCGTTCCTCGCCGGATGGGGTGGGGAGGTCCGCGGGACCCTCGGAGTCGCCGACACCATCCGTGATTCCGCGCCGGCGGCGATCGCCGCACTCCAGGCCCTCGGCCTCGAGGTCGCCATGCTCACCGGGGACAACCGGCGCACCGCCGAGACCATCGCCGCCCAGATCGGGATCCGCCGCGTCATCGCCGAGGTCCTCCCCGCCGACAAGGCCGAGGAGGTCCGGCGTCTCCAGGCGGAGGGTCGCTCGGTCGGCTTCGTCGGCGACGGCATCAACGACGCACCCGCCCTCACCCAGGCCGACCTGGGCATGGCCGTCGGCTCCGGCACCGACGTCGCCATCGAGGCCGGCGGCGTCGTGCTCATGAGCGGCGACCCCATGCTGGTCGTCACCTCGCTGCGCCTGGCGCGACGCACCTTCCGGACGATCATCCAGAACCTCTTCTGGGCGTTCGGATACAACACCGCGGCCATCCCGCTGGCGGCCCTCGGGTTCCTCAACCCGGCCATCGCCGCCGGCGCGATGGCGTTCTCCTCGGTGTCGGTGGTCACGAACTCGGTCCGCCTCCGACGGTTCCGGTGATCGTCCGGGGAACCGGACGCGTTGCCGGCGCCGACGACCGTACCCTCGGTCGGGCACGCCGGAACGCCGCGTTCCCCGGGGAGGAGGACCGCCATGCACGTGGAGCAGATCCGTACGCCGGGACTCGGTGACTCCACGTACGTCGTCACCCACGAGGGCGTCGCCGTCGTCGTCGACCCGCAACGCGACGTGGACCGGTTCCTCGCCGTGCTCGAGGCCTCCGACGCCGAGCTGCGCCTGGTCCTCGAGACCCACCTCCACAACGACTACGTCTCGGGGGGCCGGGATCTCGCCCGTCGGACCGGTTCCCGGCTGGTCGTCCCGGCCGCCGGCGCCGTGGCCTGGACCGAGTACCTGCCCGCCTTCCACGGCGAGGACCTCCCCGTCGGGCCCTTCGCCATCCGGCCCATCCACACGCCGGGGCACACGCCCGAGCACATGAGCTACCTCCTCGTCGCCGACGGGCTCCCCCTGGCGCTGTTCTCGGGTGGCAGCCTCCTCGTCGGGTCCTTCGGCCGTCCCGACCTTCTCGGCGTCGACCGGGCCCGCGGCCTCGCCAAGCTCCAGTTCCTCACGATGCGGCGTCTCGCCGCGCTGCCCGACGACGTTCGCCTCTACCCGACCCACGGCGAGGGATCCTTCTGCGCCGCCTCGGGCGCCGGGGCCACCACCTCGACCATCGGCCGGGAACGGCGGGAGAACCCCCTGATGGCCCTCGAGGACGAGCGCGCCTTCACCGAGGCGCTCCTCGCTCCTCTCGAGCCGTGGCCGGCGTACTACCGGCACATGGGGTCGACGAACCTCGCCGGTCCCACGCCCGCTCCCCCGTTCGCCGCGCCCCGTCTCGATCCCGTCGCGGTGCCCGCGGACGTGGTCCTCCTCGACGTCCGTCCCCGGGCCGCCTTCGCCGCCAGCCACGTCGCCGGGTCCCACGGCATCGAGTTCTCCGACCGGGTCGGCGTCTGGGCCGGCTGGCTGCTCCCCTTCGACGCGCCCCTCGTGCTCGTGGCCGAACCGAACCAGGACGTCGCCGAGATCGTCCGGCAACTCGCCCGCATCGGCTTCGATCACACCCTCGGCGTCGTCACCGACGTCGCCGGCCTCGCCGCCCGGCGCGGTCCGCTGCGACGCAACGGTCTCGTTCCCGCCCGCGACGTCGCCGCCCGCCTCGCCGCCGGGGATCGGCTCCAGCTCCTCGACGTCCGTGCTCCCGGGGAACGGCGCGCCGCCCACGTTCCGGGATCCGCGTGGAGATACCTCCCCGAGCTCGCCACCGACGGCCCGCCCGAGGACCTCGATCCGCGTCGCGAGGTGTACGTCGTGTGCGCCACCGGATACCGCGCCCACCTCTCCGTCGGCCTCCTCGAGGCCGCCGGTCACTCCCCCGTCGTCGTCACCGACGGAGGCACCACCGACATCCTCGGCGAGCTCGAGCGGCTCGCCGCCCGCCGATGACGCCCCGCGTGGGAGGATCCCCCCGATGAGCAGGAACCTCGCCCGGGCCCACGAGCTCCACTCCGCCCGCCCGGTGATCGACGGCCACAACGACCTGCCCTGGGCCCTCCGGGTTCGCGCCCGCGGCGACCTCGACCTGGCGGATCCCACGGGTCCCCTCCCCGGGTACCACACGGACGTCCCCCGGCTCCTCGCCGGTGGCGTCGGCGCCCAGTTCTGGTCGGTGTTCGTCCCCTCCTGGACCCGAGCGCCCTTCACGGCCGTCCTCGACCAGATCGCGCTCGTCACCGCGCTCGTCGACCGCGATCCCGTCCACCTCGCGCCGGCGACGACGGCCACGGAGGTGGCGGCGGTCCGCGCCGCCGGTCGGGTCGCCTGCCTCATCGGTGCCGAGGGCGGCCACGCGATCGAGAACGACCTGGGGAAGCTCCGCGAGCTCCACGCCCGGGGGGTGCGCTACCTCACCCTCACCCACGCGGACACGATCGACTGGGCCGACTCGGCCACCGACGAGCCGCGTCACGGGGGCCTCACCGCGTTCGGCGTGGCGGTCGTCGCCGAGATGAACCGCCTCGGCATGCTCGTCGACCTCTCCCACGTGTCGACCGCCACCATGCACCGGGTCCTCGACCTCACCGAGGCACCCGTCGTCTTCTCCCACTCGAGCGCCGCGGCGATCGCCCCCCACCCCCGAAACGTCCCCGACGACGTCCTGGAGCGGGTGGCGGCGAACGGGGGCGTCGTCATGGTGAACTTCTACCCCGGTTTCGTCGTCGCCTCCGCGGCTCGAACGTCCCTCGCGATGTTCGCCGAAGCCCGCCGCCTCCGGCCCTCCTTCGCCGACGAGGCCGCCTTCGAGGAGGAGCTGCGTCGCCGTCGGGAGGCACGCCCCATGGACCGCGGCACGGTCGCCGACGTCGCCGACCACGTCGAGCACATCGCCCGCGTGGCCGGTGTCGACCACGTGGGGATCGGCTCGGACTTCGACGGCATCGACCTGACGCCGGAGGGACTCGAGGACGTGGCCGCCTACCCGAACCTCACCCGCGAGCTCCTCGACCGCGGCTGGGCGGAGGAGGAGGTCCTGCGGATCCTCGGCGGCAACGCCCTCCGGGTCCTCCGCGCCGTCTCCGGGTGAGCCGCCGCGGCGCTCAGGTGCGCAGCTCGTCACGAAGAGGGGCGACGATCGCCTCGAAACGATCCCGGATCTCGGCCGTGCCCGCCGTGGCACCGGCGCCCGCGACCGCCCGCGCCACGAGCAGGCCGGCGGCCACCACGTAGCCACTCCCCAACACGACGCCGGGGATCCACGGGGGAAGGAACGGGAGTGCCGTCGTCGCCAGCCCCGCCACCGTCACCCCCGCCACGGCCAGCGCCGGCCGCACCACACCGGGACGGAGCTCGGGGACCCAGGCGGGGCGTCGCATCCTCCCCTCCTCCGAGGGATCCTCGGCGGGCAGGACGGCGCGGATGAGCACCCAGCCGATCCCCATGAGGGCTGCAGTGATGACGATCGCGGTGACGAGGTCCATCGGCGTCCTCCCGTGCGGCGTGCCCGTGCCAACGCTCCCGCCCTGGGACTCCTCGCCGGCCTGTCGGAGACCGGACGATCCAAGTCGAGGGCCGTCAAGGACCGCAGCTCGGTACCCTTGCCGCCATGGATGCCGTCCATCGACGCACCCGGCCCCACCTCCGCCGTCCCCAGGCCGTCGTGGCTTTCACGGGATGGAACGACGCCTGCGAGGCCGCCTCCGGCGCGGTGGCGCACCTCCTCGAGTACCACGGGGTCACCGAGCCCTTCGCGGTCGTCGAACCGGAGGAGTTCTTCGACTTCCAGGAGCACCGGCCCGTCGTCAGCGTGGGAGACGGAGGGACACGGCGTCTCTCTTGGCCCGAGACCCGGTTCTACGCGGTCCTCCGCCCCCAGGCCGACCGCGACCTCGTCGTCGTCCTCGGCGAGGAGCCGAGCTTCCGATGGAAGACCTTCTCCCGCACCGTCGCTCGTGTGCTCCACGAGGCCGACGTGGAGGAGGTCGTGCTCCTCGGCGCCTACATCGGACCGGTGACCCACCGGCAGCCGGTGCCCCTCTCCGGTGTCGCCACCGAACCGTCCCTGGTGACCGCAGCCGGACTCGACACCGTCGCCTACGAGGGACCGACGGGCATCGTCGGTGTCCTGCTCGAGGCATGTCGCGAGGTGGGCCTCCCCGCCCTCTCCGTCTGGGCGGCGACGCCGCACTACCTGGCCGCCAGCGAGAACCCCGCGGCGGCACTGGCCCTCCTCCGCAAGACGGCCGACGTCCTCGGACTCCGCCTCGACGACTCCTCCCTCGCCCGGACCGCGACGGAGTTCCGGGCCCGGGTCGACGAAGCCGTGGGGTCGTCGGGCCAGCTCGCCGACTACATCGCCGAGATCGGCGAGGAGGAGAGTGGCGACGGCATCGACCCCGACCTGACGCGGGAGCTCGTCACCGAGATCGAGCGGTTCCTCCGAGACCAGCGGTGAGGCCATGACGATCGAGGTCCTGCTCAAGTGGGTGCATCTCCTCGCCGTGGCCGTGTGGACCGGCGGCCTCATCACGCTGGCGTCCCTGGTCCCGGCCCTTCGCCGGGCCGGCGCCACCCGGGAGCACCTCCAGGCGGCCGCCCGCCGCTTCGGAACTCTCTCGTGGACGGCGCTGGCCGTTGCGGTGGCGACCGGCATCTGGCAGGTCGACGTGATCGGGTACACCTGGTCGTACCTCGCCCCCAAGCTCTGGCTCGTCGCGCTCGCCGCAGGCCTGGCGCTGTTCCATCAACTCACCGCCAAGCGCACCCCACCGGCCTGGCGGGGTGCCCTCCAGGGAGCGATCCTCCTCGTGAGCATCCTCGTCTTCGGCGAGGCCGTGCGCCTCTTCCACTGACGGATCAGCCCAGCGCGTCGAGGACCGCGAACAGCCGGTCGATGTCCCGGTCGTCGTTGTAGACGTGGGGGGAGACCCGGATGGCGTCCCCGCGCACGCTGACGAACACCCCGGCGGCGGCGAGCCGCGCCGCGACCCCCTCGGGGAGACCGCCCGGCGGCCGGAGCCCGATCATGTGGGGCCCCCGCCGCCCCGCCGGAACGGCCCCGATCCCCTGCTCGACGGCGAGTCGCTCGACCCGGTCCGTCAACCGGCCGATCGTCGCCGCGACGGACTCCACCTCCCAGGAGACGATCTGCTCGAGGGCCGCGATGGCCATCGGCAGGAGGACGAAGTTGCTCCGCTCACCGACGTCGTATCGTCGCGCCCCGGGCTGATACGCGTCCCGGTACGCGACGAGCCCCGAGAAGTCCTCCGCTCCCTCGCGGGTGATCCAGTTCTCCTCGAGGGGCACTCCCTCCCTCCGGTGCGGAGCCGCCCAGAGGAAGCCCACCGAGTAGGGCCCCAGCAGCCACTTGTACGCCGCGGCGACGACGAAGTCGGGGCGGATCCGCTCCACCGCGAAGGGCATGGCCCCGAGCGACTGGGTCCCGTCCACGACGAGGGCCGCACCCACGGCCCGCGCCGCCGTCCCCACCCGTTCCAGGTCGAGGAGCGAGCCGTCGGTCCAGTGCACGTTGGGCACCGCGACGACCGCGGTCCGCTCGTCGATGGCGGCGAGGACGCCGTCCGTCCAGGAGCGCCGCGCCTCGGCGGGGACCGTGACGATCTCCCCCCCGCGGGCGTCGACCGCGGCCCGCCACGGATACACGTGGGAGGGGAACTGCTCGGCGAGCACCACGACCCGCCGACCCTCCCCGAGCTCGACGTTCGCCGCGGCCACCGCCATGCCGTAGCTCACCGCGGGGACGAGGGCGACCCCGTCGGCGTCGGCCCCGACGATCCGCGCGAAGAGGACGCGCAGCCGCTCGGCCGGGGCGAAGAAGTCCTCGGTCGTGAACGTCCAGGGGTGCTCCCCGGCGACGACGGCCGCGGTACCCGCCTCCGTCACCGCTCTCAGGCGCGGGGCCATGTAGGCGCAGTTGAGGTACGCGACCGACTCGGGGATCTGGAAACGTTCCCGCTGCGGTCCGAGCAGGGTCATGGGACTCCCCTCCGTCCGCGCCGGAGCGCGGACGGCGTGACGAGCTACTTGCGTCGCTTGTGCCGGTTCGCCTTGAGGCGCTTCCGGTACTTGTGCTTGCTCATCTTCTTCCGCCGCTTCTTGATCAGCGAACCCATGCAGGACCTCGTCTCGGGATCGGGAACCGCTCCGGCCGCGGCACGGCCGCGCCGGAGAGCGGTAGGTTCGCGGAGGATACGGCGTTGTGCAACCCGGCGAACATCCCCACTGTCGCCACGTCCTTCCCTAACATTCCCGGATGCGCCCGATCATCGGCATCACCACCCAGCCGAAGTGCGCCGAGAGCGCCTCCGGATCCATCGAGTCCCACGTCATCGCCCACACCTACACCGACTCGGTCCTGCGCGCCGGCGGGATCCCGGTGCTCCTCCCGCCGGTCCCCAACGGCGCCGTGGGCTCCATCGCCGATCGCCTCGACGGACTCGTCCTCACCGGAGGCGGCGACATCGAGGCCCACCGCTACGGGGCGACGAACCACGAGACCATGCGCCACATGGACGCCGACCGGGACGAGTTCGAGATCGCGCTCATCCACGAGGCGCAGCACCGCCGGCTCCCCGTGCTCGCCATCTGCCGTGGTCTCCAGCTCGTGAACGTGGCCTTCGGGGGAACCCTCATCCAGGACATCCCCAGCGAGGTCGGCTCGCTCGACCACACGGTGGTCGGGCACGCCGTCTACGACGGCCACCAGCCGGTGCACCTCACGCCGGGTTGCCGGGTGGCCGAGGTCGTCGGAACGACCGACCTCCTCGTGAACTCGATCCACCACCAGGCCGTCAAGGACCTCGCCCCGGGCTTCCGCGCCGTCGGGTGGGCGGGCGACGGCGTGGTGGAGGCGATCCAGCACGACGACGCGGGTTGGCCCCTCCTCGCCGTCCAGTGGCACCCCGAGTACCTGAGCGCCCGCGAGGACCCCGCCTCTCGCGCCCTGTTCCAGGGTCTCGTCGAGGCCGCCCGCGCCCGTCGCGCCGCCTGACCGGCCGCGGTCCTCCTCACCGCACCCCGGCACGGTCGACCGCCACCGTCCGGACCTCCCCCACGGGCCCGAGGACACGCCGCAGCGCCTCCGTGACCGCCCTCGAGGTCTCGCCGGTCACGAACGCGATCGCGCTCGGCCCCGCCCCCGACCAGGCCGCGTGGAGAGCACCCGCATCCAGCGCCGCGGTCACGAGCCGGGCGGTGAGCGGTGAGAGCGCCGCCCGCGGGGCCTCGTGGAGCTCGTCGCCGCGCGCCTCGCAGAGGACCGCCGGGTCGCCACTGCGAAGCCCCTCGACGAGGAACACCGACCGGGCGATCCCGGCCGCCGCGCTCGTCAGCGGAACGAGACTCGGCAGGGCCGACCGGGCCTCTCCGGTGCGGAGCTCGAAGTCGGGGACGGCGACCACCGGCAGGATGCCCGGGTGCAGCTCGAGCCGTCGCACCGCGGCTCCGCACACGGCGACGAGACCGCCGTACACCGCGGCCGCGGCGTTGTCACCGTGCCCCTCGAGCCCAGCCACGATGCGGAACACCTCCGCGGGCTCCGGCTCACGTCCCAGCGCCCGTGCCGCCGCGGTCGCGGCGGCCGCGGTCACCGCCGAGGACGAGCCCAGGCCGCGGGCTCGCGGGATGTCGTTCTCGATGGCGAGCCGCATCGGCCGGCCGGCGGCGGCGAGGGCCGCCGCCGCCACCATGTCGTCGTCGCCCACGGCGACGGTCACCCCGTCCTGGACGATGACCATCTCCGCGGCGGGCTCGGCGGTGACCCGACAGCGGAGCTCGAGCGCGAGGGCCAGCACGTCGAATCCCGGACCGAGGTTTCCCGAGGAGGCCGGAGCCGAGGCACGACCGATCATCGCGCCACCGGCTCGACGAAGATCCGGGTGGCCGCCGGGACCGCGGCACGGATCGCGGCTTCGGTGGCGACGATGGCCGCCGCGAGCCGTTCCTCGCTGAGACCCTCGTCGAAGGCCACGTCCATGTTCACCAGGATCTCCTCCGGGGAGAGCTGCATCGTGAGGAGCCGGTCCACGTGGTTCACCTCGGGGATCCCGTAGACGGCGGCGAGGATACCCGAGCGGGCCTCGCGCGAGGCCGCCTCGCCGATGAGGAGGGACTTCATCTCCACGGCGAGCACGGCCGCCACGGTGCCGAGGAGTAGCCCGATGAGGACCGAGGCCACGCCGTCCCACCGGGTATCGCCGGTCGCCGCGGCGAGGAGCAACCCCGCGGCCGCCAACCCGATCCCCGTCACCGCCGCGCTGTCCTCGAAGAGCACGATGAGGAGGGCGGGATCCTTGGCCTCCCGGATCGTCACCGGGATCGACCTGCCTGCCCGGAGCCGGTTGAACTCCTTGAGGGCCGGACGAAACGCCACGAACAGCTCGAAGAAGGCGGCGATGGCCAGGACGACGAGGGAGAACGCCAGACCGACCCCCTCGTGGGCGGCGGGGTTCCGGATCCTCCCGATCCCGGTTCCGACGGAGAGGACGGCACCGCCGACGAAGAGGACGACGGCGACGAGGAAGCTCCAGAAGTAGATCTCCTTGCCCCGCCCGAAGGGATGCTGGGGGTCGGGGCCGAATCGGGAGGCGTGCTCGCCGCGGAGGACGAAGACCTGGTTCCCGGTGTCCGCCACGGAGTGGAACGCCTCGGCGAGCATGGCCGCGCTGCCCGAGATGCCGGCGGCCACGAACTTCGTCACCGCGATGCCGAGGTTCGCCAGCAGGGCGAGAACGACGAGACGTCGTGATCCGGTGGACATGGAACGGCAGGGTACCGGGCGTCGCCCCCGCCGCGAGCGGGGGACGCCGGTGTCCCTTCGGGTATCGTCACGACACCGGATCGGAAGGGGCCCATGGACGCCGCGATCACGACCGAAGGCCTCACGAAGTACTACGGCTCGACCCCCGGCATCGTCGACCTCGACCTCGAGGTGCGCCGGGGCGAGGTCTTCGGGTTCCTGGGCCCCAACGGCGCCGGGAAGAGCACGACGATCCGCACCCTCCTCGATCTCCTCCACCCGACCCGGGGGCGGGCGACGATCCTCGGCCTCGACAGCCACCGGGACGCCGTGGCGATCCACCGCCGGATCGGGTACGTGCCCGGCGAGGTGGCCATGTACCCGCGGATGACCGCCCGCGAGTTCATCGGGTTCCTCGCCAACCTGCGCGGTGTCGACGCCGGGCGCCGTACGGCCGAGCTCGCGGCACGACTCCATCTCGACCTCGACCGGCGCATCGCGGACCTCTCCTCGGGGAACCGGAAGAAGGTCGCCATCGTCCAGGCCTTCATGCACGAACCCGAGCTCCTCGTCCTCGACGAGCCCTCCACCGGCCTGGACCCGCTCATGCAGCAGGAGTTCTCCCACATGATCGGGGAGGCCCGCGCCGCGGGCGGCACCGTCTTCCTCTCCTCCCACGTCCTCCCCGAGGTCGAACGCGTCGCCGATCGCGTGGCGATCGTCCGCGACGGACACCTCGTGGCCGTGGAGACGGTGGCGAACCTGAAGGCGAAGGCCGGACGCCGGCTCCAGATCCTCTTCGCGGAACCGGTCGACGCCGCCGAGTTCGCCCGGCTGCCCGACGTGCGCAGCGCCACCGTCTCTCCCGACGGACGCGTCCTCGACGTCCTCGTCGTGGGAACGGTCGATGCCCTCCTCCGGCAGGCCACGGCCCATCCGATCGAGAACGTCATCTCCCACGAGGCGGACCTCGAGGCGGCCTTCCTCACCTTCTACGAGGCGCCCGATGCGTGAGGTCGTGCGCCGGACGCTCCGGGCGCGCCGCCGCGGCTTCCTCGGCTGGGCCGGCGGCGCGGCCGCGGTGGCGACCCTCGCCATCGCCCTGTATCCCACGATCCACCGCGGCTCCGCGGAGCTCGGGGCACTCCTGGAGCAGATGCCGTCGGGCCTCCTCTCGCTCTTCAACGTCGATCCCGACATCTTCACGACCGCCCGCGGCTACCTCGAGACCCAGCTCTACGGCTTCCTCGGCCCGATCCTCGTGATCGCGTACGCGGTGCTCCTCGGCGCGGGCGCCACCGCCGGTGAGGAGGAGACCGGCACCGCCGACCTCCTCCTCACCGCCCCGGTGAGCCGCACCGGCGTGCTCCTCGGCAAGGCCCTCGGCATCGCGGGGCTCCTCGCCGGGGTCGTGGCGACCTTCGCGACCGCCCTCGTCCTCGGCGATCCCGCCGCCGGCCTCGCCATCCCGGTGGCGGGCATCGTCGGCATCCACCTCTCGCTCTTCCTCCTCGGGGTCTTCTTCGGAGCGCTCGCCCTCCTCCTGGGCGCCGCCACCGGCCGGCGCCGCTTCGCCGCGGCCGGCGCGGGC
The DNA here is from genome assembly GCA_964584755.1 of uncultured Acidimicrobiaceae bacterium. Lineage (GTDB taxonomy): Bacteria > Actinomycetota > Acidimicrobiia > Spongiisociales > UBA5794 > CAZPAV01. The sequence continues at coordinate 61,390 of CAZPAV010000005.1, read as the reverse complement.
GGGGTGGCGATGCTCACCTTCCTGCTCCACGGTCTCGCCCCCCTCGTCCACGGTCTCGCCTGGCTGCGGGGGTGGACCCCCTTCGCCTGGTACCTCCGCGGCGAACCGCTCCGCAGCGGACCCTCCATGTGGGAGTTGCCGCTCCTCGCCGGAGCCGCGCTGGGGACCGCCGCGGCCGTGGCGGCCTTCGGGAGACGGGACCTGGGGGTCTTCACCCCGCCCCGTCGGCTTCTCCGGTCGTGGCGCCGTCTCCGGCGCAGCTCCCGCCGAGCGAGCCGGCGGGCACCCCGCCGCATCTACGGCGAGGCACTGTGGGAACGTCGGGCCTCCCTGGGGTGGTGGGCGGGAGGGATCGCGACGCTGACGGCGCTCGTCGTCGCCTTCTACCCGTCCATCCGCCGCACCGACGGGGAGGCCCTACGGGCCCTCGTCGCGGCCTACCCGAGGGAGATCCTCGCCATCTTCGGGGTCACCGACCCCGCCTCGGTGCTCACCGGCCCGGGGTTCGTCTCGTCGCGGATCCACGGCAGCATCGGTCTCCTCGCCCTCGTCGCGTTCGCGATCGGCTTCGGTGCCGCCGCGCTCGCCGGGGAGGAGCGTCGCGGCACCGCCGACCTCCTCTGGACCGCGCCCGTGAGTCGCGACCGCGTCGTCCTGGAGCAGGCCGCCGCCCTCCTCACCGCCGTCGGGATCGTCGCGGCCGCGATCGCCGCCGTCGTGGCGGTGGGCAACCCGCTCGCCGGACTCGAGGTCTCCGGCGAGGGTCTCCTCGCCGGCAGCCTCGGCATGGCGCTCCTCGCCTTCCTCCACGGCGCCGTCGCCCTCACCGTCGGCGCCGCGACGGGACGGCCCGGTCCCGCCCAGGGCGCCGCCATCGCCGCGGCCCTCGCCGGTTACCTCCTCAACGGGTTCGGGTCCTTCGTGACCTGGCTGGAACCCTTCCGCGTCCTCTCGCCGTTCGCGTGGTATCAGGGTGGGACGAACCCGCTCTCGCAGCATCTCGGCTGGGAGCAGCCGGCGCTGCTCGGCGTGGGGTTGCTCCTCGTCGGGATCGCCGTTCCGTTGTTCCGCAACAGGGAGGTGGGCACATGACCGGATACCCCCGGGTGCCGGCGAGCGAGCTTCCCTGGCTCTCCGTCGCCCAGATGCGGGTAGCCGATCGTCTCGCCGTCGAGGAGTTCGGCATCGATCTCCTCCAGATGATGGAGCACGCCGGATCCGCGCTCGCCGAGGTCGTCTGCCGGACCGCGCCCGCAGGTCCGGTGGTCCTCCTCGCCGGTGGAGGCAACAACGGCGGAGGCGGGCTCTGCGCGGCGCGTCACCTCGCCGGTCGCGGCCGGGAGGTCCACGTCGTGATGGCGAGCGACCTCCCCGGCCCGGCGGCCTGGCATCATCTCCACACGCTGCGGGTGATGGGCCTCGCCCCGATCGAGGAGCCTCCGGACGCCCCGGTCGTCGTCGACGCGCTCGTCGGGTACGGCCTCACCGGCCCCCTGCGGGGCCGTCCCGCGGCCCTCGCCGCGTGGAGTCGCGGGCGCTACGTCGTCTCGCTCGATTTCCCCTCGGGACACGGCCACGCCGGGGCGGTGGTCCCGGACGTCACCGTCACCTTGGCGCTCCCGAAGGAGGGGCTCCGGTCGCTACGGCCCCTCCTCCTCGCCGACCTCGGCCTCCCCCGGGCACTGTGGCGTCGGCTGGGCATCGACGTGGGAGCGGTCTTCGCCCCGGACCGGATCCTCGAGATCGCCGACCAGGGAGCAGGAGCCGGATCTCAGCCGTAGATGGCGGCGATGAGGTCGCCGTACTTCTCGGCGACGACGGCGCGCTTCACCTTGAGGGTGGGGGTGAGCTCACCGCCCTCGACGGTGAGGTCGTGGGGCAGGATGCGGTAGGCCCGGATCGACTCCGCCTTGGAGACGGCCCGGTTCGCGTCGTCGATCGCGGCCTGGATCGCGGCGCGCAGATCCGGGTCGTCGCGCAACCCGTCGAGTCCGTCGTTCGGCTTGCCTCGCATCGCCGCCCACGCGGCGAGACCCTCCTCGTCGAGGGCGACGAGCGCGGCGACGAACGGCTTCCCGTCGCCGACGACCATCGCCTGACTGACGAGGGGATGCGCCCGCAGTCGATCCTCGAGGACGGCCGGGGCCACGTTCTTGCCTCCGGCGGTGACGATGAGCTCCTTCTTCCGGCCGGTGATCGCCAGGAAGCCCTCGGCATCGAGCTCGCCCACGTCGCCGCTGTGGAACCAGCCGTCGGCGTCGATGGCCTCCGCGGTGGCCTCCTCGTTGTTCCAGTACCCGGAGAAGACGTTCCTCCCCCTGATGAGGATCTCCCCATCCTCGGCGATCGCCACCGTGATCCCCGGCAGGGGCCGCCCCACCGACCCCACCCGGATCGCCTCCGGGGTGTTGACGGTCGCCACCGAGGTCGTCTCCGTCAGCCCGTACCCCTCGAGGGCGGTGAGCCCGACCCCCCGGAAGAAGTGACCCAGTCGCGCCCCGAGCGCCGCGCCACCCGAGATCGCGTAGCGGAGGCGCCCGCCGAAGATCGCCCGGATCTTCCCGTAGACGAGACGATCGAAGAGGGCGTGCTGCAGCTTCGTGCCGAGACCGATGCGGCCCCGCTCCCGACCCCGCGAGAAGGCGATGGCGACCGCGGCGGCCCGATCGAAGATGCGTCCCTTCCCCTCGGCGTCGGCCTTCTGCTTCGCGCCGTTGTAGATCTTCTCGAACACCCGAGGGACCGAGAAGACCCAGGTGGGGCGGAACATCTGGAGTTCCTCGGTGAGCTGGGGGATGCCCGTGGAGTAGCCGATCTGTACCCCACCCGAGACACAGGACACCTGGACGATCCGGGCGAAGATGTGGGCGAGCGGCAGGAACATGAGCTGACGCTCGCCCGGCCCGATGAGATCGGGGAGCGCGGCCTCGACCTGACGGACCGTCCAGATGAAGTTCCCGTGGGTGATCACACACCCCTTGGGGCGGCCCGTGGTCCCCGACGTGTAGACGAGGGTGGCGAGGTCGCCGTGATCGATGGCGGCGATCCGGCGGGCCACCTCGGCCCGGGTGGCGTCGTCGGCGAGGGATCGGAGCCTCTCGAGCGCGCCATCGTCGATGACGAGCACGTGCCGGCACGCCGGCAGATCGTCCGCGACCGCCTCGTACACGCCCCGGAGGGCGGCGTTCTCGCAGATGAGGGCGACCGCCCCGCTGTCCCCCAGGATCCACCGCACCTGCTCCTCGGAGGAGGTCTCGTAGATCGTGACGGTGGCGCACCCCGCCGCCCAGATGGCGTAGTCGAGCAGCGTGAACTCCATCCGCGTCGCGCTGAACAGCGCGATCCGCGAGCCCGGTTCGATCCCGAGCGCGACGAGACCGGCGGCCAGCTCCTCGACGGTCTGTACGAGCTCCCGAACCGTCACGTCGACGAATCGATCGCCGTCCCGATAGGCGAGCGCCGCCTGCTCGGGGTCCGACCCCATGCGGGAGAGCAGTGCCGCGATGAGGTTGTCGTCCGGGGTGACCGTCACCTCGCCCGGGGTCGTGTACGTCTGCATGGTGCTCCTCGCCGTTGGCGACCGTGCGCCGATTGTATCTCCGGGCGCGGGCGCGCTTCAGGGGTCGCGGACGCGCACCTGCTCACGGCGGACCGCCGATCGTCACCGGCTCGGGCGTCCACCGTGACTCGATGCGGGGGAACGACCGGTAGACCGCGGCGCTACCGTTCCCCTCGTGAGTGCCTCCCAACTCCTCGACCTCGACGGCCTCCTGGCCCAGCTCATCCTCGCCGTCGGGGTCGCCATGGTGCTCGGCAACGGATTCGCCATCGTCCAGGAACGCCGCGGACGCCGACCGAAGGCCGCCCCCGGGGAGTTCCGGGCCGCTCGCGCCTGGTGGCTCCTCCTCGTCGGCACCCTCATCACGCTCTGGGCGGGCGCGAGCCTCCTCACGTGAGCCCCGGCGGCGTTACAATCGCCCCGGTACGCGGGTGTAGTTCAATGGCAGAACATCAGCTTCCCAAGCTGAATACGGGGGTTCGATTCCCCTCACCCGCTCCGCGTCACCGGCGGCGGTGATCGCCTCCCCAGCGTCTCGGGGCGGCCGGCGCTCCGCCCCAGCACCCGGGTCCTCCCCGCGGGGTCGACGGCTACCATCGTCGGGGATGATCTTCTCCGACCGCACCATCCGGGAGGCGATCGCCTCGGGGCGGATCCGCATCGATCCCTTCGACGAGGCGATGGTGCAGCCTTCGAGCGTCGATCTCCGCTGCGATCGCTGGTTCCGGGTGTTCGTGAACCATCGCTACGCCGTCATCGACCCGAAGGCCCCGCAGGAGGACCTCACCGAGGCCGTCGAGGCGACCCCCACCGCGCCCTTCGTGCTCCACCCCGGGGAGTTCGTCCTCGGGTCCACGCTCGAGACGGTGGGACTCGCCGACGACGTGGTCGCCCGCCTCGAGGGCAAGTCCTCGCTCGGCCGTCTCGGTCTCCTCATCCACTCGACGGCGGGGTTCATCGATCCGGGCTTCACCGGACAGGTCACGCTCGAGCTGTCGAATGTCGCCAACCTCCCGATCGCCATCTACCCGGGGATGCGCATCGGACAGGTGAGCTTCTACGCGCTCTCCACCCCGGCGGACCGTCCCTACGGGTCTCCCGAGCTCGGCTCCAAGTACCAGGGTCAGTCCGGTCCGACACCCTCCCGGGTCCACCGGGACTTCGGGACCGGCACCGGCTGACGAGACCCGCCCGCCGCTCGGGTGGGGTGCTCACAACGCGGCCGGCGCCCCCAGGACCTCCTCCCCGACGCTCTCGAGCGCGGCGAGCACCCCGCCGGCGACGACGAGGGCCACCCCGATCCACGCCGCGGCCCCGGGACGCTCGCCGAGCAACAGTGCCGCCCACACCATCGCAGAGGCGGGTTCGAGGTACATGACGATGCCCACGATCGCGACATCGAGCCGGCCCAGCGCCCGCCAGTACACGACACTCCCGACGCCCGTGTAGAGGGCTCCGAGGACGAGGAACTCGGGCCATGCCGCCGCCGAGAACCGGACGGCCTGCACGGTGAAGGGGAGGAGGAACACCGCGGCCGTGCCGAGCTCCCACGCCGCGACCGTGAGGCCGCCGACGTTCTTGGCCACCGGCCGGCCGGCGAGCATGAGCAACGCGAGGAGGACTCCCGCGAGCAACCCCACGCCGAGCCCCGCCGGCGCGGCCCCACCCCCGGGCCGGACGACGAGAACGAGGCCGGCGACGGCGAGGAGCAGGCCGATCGCGGCACGACGGCCCACCCGCTCCCCGAGGACCGGGCCGGAGAGCACCGCCGCGAGAACCGGGCCCAAGTACACGAGGGCGAGGGCGACCGCCACCGTCGTCAGCTTGATGGCGAGGAAGAACGCGAGCCAGTGGAGGATGAGGAGCATCCCCAGGACGGCGAGTCGCGGCCGCAGGCGCCGGTCGAGCGCTCCTCCCCCTCGGAGGAGCGCGACGGGCACGAGGACCAGGGCACCCAGGGTGATCCGCATGGCCACGAGATGACTCGCCGGGACGGCACTGCGGACCAGCAGGGGGATGGTTCCCCAGACCACGGCGAGGGCGGCGAGGGCGAGCGCGGCGGACGGACCGGCACGACGGGGGACGGCAGACCTCACCGGGACGATGGTACCGCCCACCGCGCGGTCCCCCCACCTCGATTCGAGGGACTAGTCCATCGGTGCGGCCCAGGAATGGTCCTCGAGTGGGGGGCCGCCCGGCCGATAGGGAAGGGGAGAACCTGGACGGTGTTCCCGACTCCACCGGAACACGAACGGAGGTCCCCCTTCCCTCCGACTCCTCCTCAGAGTGGCCGTCCGGGACGCGAGGAGGGCCCCCGACCCGGGGGCCCTCCTCGCGTCCCGGCGGGTCCCGGCGTCACGCCACGGGCACGTCCCGCCCCATGTCGGCGAAGAGCGTGAACTCGGGCAGGAACGTCATCTCGATCTTCCCCACCGCCCCCTGACGGTGCTTGGCGATGACGACCTCGGCCACCCCCTTCGCCTCCACCCGCTCCGGGTGGTAGTACTCGTCCCGGTAGATGAACATGACGACGTCGGCGTCCTGCTCCACGGCGCCCGACTCGCGAAGATCCCCGAGCCGCGGCCTGCGGTCCTCACGCTGCTCCACCGCCCGGTTGAGCTGGGAGAGCGCGATCACGGGAACGTGCAACTCCCGGGCGAGGCTCTTGAGGGAGCGGGAGATGAGCGCGATCTCCTGCTGGCGGTTCTCCCCACCCGAGCCGTTCATGAGCTGCAGGTAGTCGACCACGACGAGGTCGAGACCCGGCCGCCGGCGGAGGCGGCGACTCTTGGCGCGGATCTCGGTGACGGTGAGGCCCGGCGAGTCGTCGACGAAGATGGGTTTCTTGTAGAGGGCGCTGGCGGCGTGGGAGAGCTTGGCGAAGTCGCCCTCCGAGAGTCGCCCCGTGCGGAGCCGCTGCGAGTCGATCCGGCCCTGCGCGCACAGCATCCGGCTCACCACCTCCTCGCGACTCATCTCGAGGGAGAAGATGGCCACCGGATGGTCCCGGATCGCCACGTTCTGGGCGATGTTCAGGGCCAGCGCCGTCTTCCCCATGCCGGGACGGGCTGCGATGACCACGAGGTTCGTCGGGTGCAGGCCGGCGAGCTTCCGGTCGAGGTCGCGGTAGCCGGTGGGGATCCCGGTGACCTCCGCCCCTCGCCGCTGCAGCTCCTCGGCCTTTTCGATCGCAGGCCCGAGCAACTCGTCGATCGGCGCCAGGCCGTCGCCGACACGCCGGTCGGAGACGGCGAAGACGGCCTGTTCGGCGCGGTCGACGACGTCGGCGATGGGCTTCGCCATCTCGACGGCCAGCATCCCGATCTCGCCTCCGACGCGCATCAGCCGGCGCCGGACGGCGTGCTCCTCGACGATGCTCGCGTAGTACTCGACGTTCGCCGCCGCCGGCACCACGTCGAGGAGGCCGGTGAGGAAGGCGACACCGCCGACGCGCTCGAGGGCGCCCTCCTTGCGGAGGATCTCCGCCACCGTGATGGCGTCGATGGGTTGGTTCGTGTCGAAGAGGCGCCGGATGGCCTCGAAGACCTGCTGATGCGCGGGACGGTAGAAGTCCTCGGGGTGCAGCCGCTCCAGCGCGACGTTCGCCGCCTCCGACGACATGAGCACCGCGCCGAGCACCGACTGCTCCGCCTCGGCGCTGTGCGGAGGCGTGTGCAACGATCGTGATCCTGACGCTCCGACCGTCGTGGTCACCGGCGTCCTCCCTCGTGTCCGGGTTTCCTCTCGACCAGGATCGCCGTCGGGTACGACGGGAACCGGGGCCTGCTCGGAGACCCTCCCCGGGGAAGCGGATCGAGTGTACGGTCCACCCGACCCTGCCCGACGTCGCCCGGCGCCGTTATTTCTCGCGATCCGGGCCGGCTTTTCGCGTCGTCAGGCCGGGATGACGTCGAGGATCACCTTGAACTCCACCTCGGGATGGGGCCGGAGCCCGACCTCGTGGAGACCGATGTCCTTGATGGGCCCGGCCATGGACACGATCTTCCGGTCGACCTGGATCCCGGTGAACTTCGCGATCGCCGCCACGACGTCGGCCGTGCCGATGGAGCCGAAGAGCTTCCCCTCGTCACCGGAGCGCGCCGCGACGACGATCCGCGCCCCCGACAGGGTCCGGGCGAGCTGCTCGGCCTCCTGCCGCACCCGGCGCTCCGCCTCCTCGCGGGCCTGACGCATGGCCTCGGCCTGCCGCAGTGCCCCCGCGGTGGCCTTCACCGCCAGGGACCGCGGCACGAGGTAGTTCCGCGCGTAGCCGTCGGCCACCTCGACGAGCTCCCCCTTCCGGCCCAGGTCGGGCACGTCCTTGGTGAGGATGACCTTCGTCGTCATGAGCGCGTCATCGTGTAGGGCAGCAGCGCCATCTCGCGGGCGTTCTTGATCGCCGCCGCGACCTTCCGCTGGTGGATGGCGCAGGAACCGGTCACGCGGCGGGCGCGGATCTTGCCGCGGTCGGACATGAACTTGCGCAGGACCGCGACGTCCTTGTAGTCGACCTCGTCGATCTTCTCCTTGCAGAAGTAGCAGACCTTCTTCTTCTTGCGACCGTCGGCCGCGGGGCGGCGACGCGTGCGACGGCGCGAGTTCCTCGTGGGGGGCATGATGCTCGTCCTCCTCCTCGATGTGCTCTAGAACGGTGCCTCGTCGGGTCCGTACTCGGTTCGGGCGACGGGTGCCGGAGCCGGTGCGGCGGGCTTCCCACCACTCCAGTCGCCGCCGCCGGTCCGGGGCGTCTTCGTCACCGAGGCGGTGGCCCATCGCAGCGACGGGCCGATGTCGTCGATCCGGATCTCGACGACGGAACGCCGGTCGCCGTCCTGCGTCTCCCACGTGCGCTGCTCGAGACGACCGGTCACGATCACGCGGGCGCCCTTCGTGAGCGACTCGGCCACGTTCTCGGCCATGTCGGTCCAGCAGGTCCCGGTGAAGAAGCTCGTCTCCTCCTGCCACTCGCCGTCGCGACTCCGGTACCGGCGGTTGACCGCCAGTCGGATCTTCGCCATGGCGGTGCCGCTGGGGGTGAAACGGAGCTCGGGGTCGTCGACGAGATTGCCGACCAGGGTCACGGAGTTGCTCATCGCTCTTCTCTCTCTTCGCGTACCCTCACAGTGTGTGGGGGCACCGTGACAGAAACCGGTCTCACCGCTCGGACCGCCGCAGGATCTTGTGCCGGATGACCGCATCCGAGAGCGAGAGGGCACGGTCGAGACGCTCGACGAGCGGGTTGTCGCCCTCGAACTCGACCACGGAGTAGTACCCCTCGGTGAGATGGTCGATCTCGTAGGCGAAGCGACGCTTCCCCCAGAAGTCGGTCGAGGTCACCGCGCCGGCCTCGGCGATGGCGTTCTCGACGTCGCCCACGGCGGCGCGGACCGCCGTCTCGGGCAACTCGGGTCGGTGGATGATCATCAGCTCGTACGAGCGCACTCGCGGTACCTCCTTCGGACACCCGCCGCGGCGGGCGGTCCCCACGGGGACAGGACGGTGGACGCCGGCAGTGTAGCGGAGGGCGGTGGCCGACGACAGGGGAGCGTCCCCGGAGGTCTCCTCAGCCCCGGCCCCGAAGGTCGGGACCCGCCGACCCCCACAGGCGTGGCGTCACCCGCAACCGGGACCCGCGTCCTCCCCCCTCCAGGCTCCCCGCCGGCGTCTCGAGCGCGTAGCGGTACGGCGCCGACGGGGTGAAGACCGGACAGGGATCGGTCGTGCAGGGCTCCATGCGGAAGCCGTCCACGTACCGGCCGTCGGCGGCGTAGAACGCGATGTCGAGAGGGATGAGCGTGTCCTTCATCCAGAACCCCCCGGCGGTGTCCTCCTCGAAGACGAAGAGCATGCCGTCGAGGCCTCCCAGGTGGGTGATCCCCGTGAGACCTCGGGCCCGTCGCGCGGGGTCGGCGGCGATCGCCACCGAGAGCTCCACGCCGTCGATCCAGATCCGACGCATCTCGAGGGACGCGAGCGCCTCCGGGACCGACGTCGGTGCGGCCGCACCGCCGGCGGCACCACAGGAGGTCACCAACGCGGCGACGACCACGAGGAGGCCCAGACACCACCCGGAGCCCCGAGGCCGCCCCGTCGCCGGCGGGTCCACCCCGGGCTCAGGTCTCCATCGCCTCGTCGGCGAGGATGTGGTCACCGCGTGCCCTCCGGAGATCGGCGAGGATCTCCGCCGACTCCGCCGGCATGTGATACGTCTCGGCGTCGCCGGGGAACGCTCCCGTCTCGACGTCGGCGAAGAACCGCTCGAGCGCGGCGACCGCCTCGTCGGCGAGATGGGCGTACTGGCGCACGAACTTCGGCAGGTACTCTCCCCCGCCCAGGCCCAGGACGTCGTGGAAGACGAGCACCTGACCGTCACAGCCGGCACCGGCTCCGATCCCGATGGTCGGGACCGGGACCTCCCGGGTGACGATCTCGGCTACCACGTCGGGCACTCCTTCGAGGACGATCGCGAAGACCCCTGCGTCGGCGAGGGCGCGAGCATCGGTGATGAGCTCGTACGCGGCGTGCGCCCGCTTCCCCTGCACACGATATCCACCCATGGCGTGCACGGACTGGGGAGTGAGACCGAGATGTCCCATGACCGGGATCTCGGCGTCGAGGATGGCCCGGACGACGGGGAGCCGCTTCCGACCCCCCTCGATCTTCACGGCCTCGGCCCCGCCCTCCTGGACGAGCCGTCCCGCGTTGCGCACCGCCTCCTCGAGAGAGACGTGGAACGAGAGCCAGGGCATGTCGCCCACGACGAGCGCCCTCGGCTTCGCCCGAGCGACCGCGGCGGTGTGGTGCACCATGACCTCGATCGTCGCCGCGAGGGTGTCCTCGTACCCCAGGACGACGTTCGTGAGGGAGTCCCCGACGAGGATGATGTCGGCGCCGGCCCGGTCGGCGATCCGGGCAGTGGGGAAGTCGTACGCCGTCACCATCCTGAGCTTGGCGCCACCCTTGCGGGCGAGCACCTTCGGCGCGGTGGTCTTGGCGGGCATGATCGCTCCTCTCTCCCCACCCCGGGGGTTGGGGGATGTCGCGTTCGCTCGGACGGGGCGCCTCGGACCTCGGCCGCCGTGGGGTCGCTCGTGTCCGCGCCTCCGCGACTCCCAACCTAGCCGGAGCGAAGGGCCTTCCCGCCGGACGCACCGGGCACCGGCAAGGGCCGCCGCCGCGGCCCGGCCGCTCAGGTGCGCGGCCCGTGCCCGGAGCGGGGCGCCACCTCGACACGGTCCCGGCCGGACCGCTTGGCCACGTACAGCGCATCGTCGGCCGCGGCAACGAGGGCGCCGAGGTCCTCGGTGTCCTCGTCGAGCTCCGCCACGCCGGCGGAGACGGTCACCTGCACCGGGCCGGCGCTCGTCGCCACCGGGCTCCCGCCGATCGCCGTCCGCAGCCGCTCCGCCACGATCGCCCCGAGCTCCCGGTCGATCTCGGGAAGGACGACGGCGAACTCCTCCCCCCCGTACCGCCCGAGGACGTCCACGTCCCGAACGCTCGCACGGCACCGCCGCGCCACGGTCCGGAGGACCTCGTCGCCGACGCCGTGCCCGTACGTGTCGTTGATCCGCTTGAAGTGGTCGATGTCGAGCATGATGCACGTCAAGGGTCTGCCGTAGCGACGCGCCGCGGCGAGCGCCCGCGACCCCAAGGCGAAGAGCTGGCGCCGGTTGTCGAGCCCGGTCAGCGGGTCGGTGAGGGCGAGCCGTCGCGTCTCCTCCATGAGCAGCGCGTTCGCCACGGCGACGGCGACCTGGTTCCCCATCATCGCGGCGATGCCCTCCGCCCGCGACGTGAACGCCGCCGCGCCCGGAGGATTCTCGGCGACGAGGACGCCGACCTCGCGTCCCCGGTGCCGGAGGGGGACGACGAGCCGGGGGCCGCGCTCGTCGGAGCCGGGTTCCGCCCGAGGTCCCTCGGGGAGTCCGGCGGCGAGGATCCTGGCCAGGTCGGCGACGAGGGCACCGTCCCACGGCGCCCGATCCGGCCCTCCGCTCACCACGGGGTCCGGCTCCCGGCCGGCCCTCCGGACCCCGACGGCGACCCGTGCCGCGGGGATGGCCGAGGCCACCACGCCGCAGACGGCGCGCAGCATCTCCTCGAGCTCCACCTCCCGGTTCTGGACCTGGACGATCTCGTAGTGGGCACTCAGCTCGGCGAGCGCCTCCTCGGTCTCCTCGAGCAGGCTCACGTTCTCGATCGCCACCACGGCCTGGTTGGCGATGGAGCTGAGGAGCGCGGCGTCCTCTCCGGTGAAGGCCGGTCTCCCCGGTGAGCGGAGCGCGGTGAGGAAACCGATGGTGCGCTCTCCGTAGCGCAACGGGGCCACGACGGCCGCCCCCCCGGGGTGTCCCAGCTCCGCCTCGAGCGTCTCGGGCGAGAGGGCGAGACCGAACACGGCCCCGACCGCGTGGCGCCGCGCCACCTCGAGCGCCGCGCGGATCTCGGCCGTCCCCGGACCCATCGGTCCCTCGACCACGCGCGTCGCGTCCCCGACCCGGAGACCGTCGGTCCGGAGCTCGACGTGGTCGGCCGCCACGCCGGCCGCCACCGCGTCGACGATCGTCCCGAGGACCTCGGTCCGCTCCGCCACCCCCACGAGGGCGTTGGCGACGAAGCTCAGCACCTCGGCCCGATCCCGCTGGTGACCCGCCTCGTCGGCCAGTCGCCTCGCCTCGATGGCCGCGGCGGCGCGCGCGGCGAGGATCCGGAGGAAGGCGAGGTCCTCCTCGGCCCACCTCCGCGGCCGTCCGGCGAGGGCGTACAGGACCCCCAGGGCGTGGTCCCCGGCGAGGATCGGGGTCGCCACGTAGGCGCCGATCCCGAACGCGGCGACCCGACCGCTCGGTCCGAACGGATCCTCGGCCACGTCGGCGACGGCGAGCTGACGGTGCTCGTCCACGACCCACCGGCTCGCCCCGCCCTCGACCCGCGTCCGACGCGCCACGGTCCCCGGGTCCTGGCCCGCGATCGTGGTGGCGGCCGCGGCGAACGACTCGGTGACGGGATCCCAGAGGAGGACCGACGCCCCACGGTCCGCCGGGAGCAGCGCCGTGGCCGCTCGAGCCACCTGCTCGAGGACGTCCTCGAGGGAGCTGCCGGCGAGGACGAGCTCGGCCAGGGCGAACATCCGCTCGTACTGACGAGCGGGGGCGCCTCGGTCGAGCTCGGGGGTCGTCGGCGATCCGATCATGTCTCTCTCCTGTTCCCCCTCTATCGGTTCCGCTCCCCGACGCGTTGAGCGGTCTCCCCGCGGCGTTGTTCTATCGATTCGATATACTCATATCGAATCGATATAGGAGCAGTCGCCCGTCGTGCTCGATCTCGCCATCCTCGGCCTCCTCCGCGAAGAGCCCCGCCACGGCTACGAGCTGCGGCGCGCGCTCGGCGAACTCGGCTTTCGTCAGGTGTCCTTCGGATCGCTCTACCCGGCGCTCCGGCGCCTGGAGCGACGAGGAGCGATCGCCGCCCGTCCCGGGACGGGCCGGCGCCGGGCCTACCAGATCACGCCCGCCGGCATCGAGGAGCTCCACCGTCTCCTCCTCGCCGCCGACCCCCACGAGAGCGACCGTGCCTTCCACATGCGCATCGCCTTCCTCGGGTCGGTCGGGCGCGAACAGCGGCTCGCCATCCTGGCGGCGAGACGGCACGGCCTCACCGATCGGTTGCGAGCGGTCCGCGCCTCCTTCCGGGGCGTCCCCGGCCGCGACCGGTACCGACGCTCCCTCGCACAACGGCGAGTCCGCGCCACCGAGGCGGACATCGCCTGGCTGGATGAACTCATCGCCGCCGAGCGCCGTGGCGCCGGCGTCTGAACCGAGGAGGAACGAGATGCCGGAAGTTCGAGTCGCCATCGCGGGCGTGGGAAACTGCGCCAACTCCCTCGTCCAAGGGATCCACTACTACCGGGACGCCGATCCCGGTGTCGGGATCCCGGGACTCATGCACGTGGATCTCGGCGGCTACCACGTGCGCGACGTGCGGATCGTCGCCGCCTTCGACGTGGACGCGACGAAAGTCGGCCACGACGTGGCGAAGGCGATGTGGGCCGGACAGAACAACACCGTGCGCTTCACCGACGTCCCCGAGCTCGGCGTCACGGTGCGCCGGGGGCCGACGCTGGACGGTCTCGGCAAGTACTACCGGGAGACCATCGCCGAGTCGCCGGAGGAACCGGTCGACGTCGCCCGGGTCCTGCGCGAGCAGGCGGTGGACGTGCTCGTCTCCTACCTGCCGGTCGGCTCCGAGGCCGCGACCCGCTCCTACGCCGAGGCCGCGCTCGACGCCGGGGTCGCGTTCGTCAACGCCATCCCGGTCTTCATCGCGTCGGATCCAGTGTGGGCACGCCGCTTCCGCGACGCGGGCGTCCCCATCATCGGCGACGACATCAAGTCCCAGGTGGGCGCCACCATCCTCCACCGGAACCTCGCTCGACTCTTCGAGGACCGCGGCGTCGTCATCGACCGGACGTTCCAGCTCAACGTGGGCGGGAACATGGACTTCATGAACATGCTCGAGCGGGAGCGCCTCGAGTCGAAGAAGATCTCGAAGACCGGTGCCGTCACCTCCCAGATCGATCGCGGCATCGCCGCCGGGGACGTCCACATCGGCCCCTCCGACCACGTTCCCTGGCTCACCGACCGGAAGTGGGCGTACATCCGCATCGAGGGACGCGCCTTCGGCGACGTGCCCCTCACCGCGGAGGTGAAGCTCGAGGTCTGGGACTCGCCCAACTCCGCCGGGGTCATCATCGACGCCGTGCGTTGTGCGAAGCTCGCCCGAGACCGGGGCGTCGGAGGACCGCTCCTCGCCCCCGCCTCGTACTTCATGAAGACCCCGCCGGTCCAGTACCGGGACACCGAGGCCCTCGCCAACGTCGAGGCGTTCATCGCCGGGCAGGATCCCACCGCCGACGCCCTCGCCGCGTTCCTCCGGCGCTGATCCCCCCGGCGATCCGGAGGGGATTTCGGGACGAAGGACCCTAGCGCGTCCGCCATCCGGTGCGAGCGTAGATCCGGAGGGGGCAGGGACCCCGCCGGGGCCCTGCCGGACCGCGAACGGCTCTCGCCGCCGGGACTCCTCCCCGGGACCGGAGGATCCACGGCGACGGCCGGTGCCCGGCCCGACGGCCGCCCCGACGGTTCCGCTCCCGTCCCGCCCGGACGCGAGGAGGTGGAGCGGTGAAGGCGGTGTTCATCGAGCCGGAGCGGTGCATCGGATGTCGCCAGTGCGAGTACGCGTGCGCCGTCGAGCACTCTCGGAGCAAGGACCCCTTCCTGGCGGTCTTCGAGGACCCGCCGCCCCGCACCCGGATCCACGTGGATGCCGGCCCCACGCCCGGGACCTCGTTCCCCGGTCGGTGCCACCACTGTGATCCGGCACCCTGTGTCCAGGTCTGCCCCACCGGGGCGATGTATCGAGACGCCGATCTCGAGCTCGTCCTCGTCGACGAGACCCGGTGCATCGCCTGCGCGATGTGCGCCATGGTGTGCCCGTTCGACGTCATCACGTTCCATCCGGCCCGGGTCGACGGCGAAGAGCGCGTCGTCTCCACGAAGTGTGACGGGTGTCGAGCCCGGGTCGTCGCCGGAGGGGAGCCCGCCTGTGTGGAGGTGTGCAAGGTCGGCGCGCTCCGCTACGGCGATCGCAACGACCTCGTCCGGGAACGGCGCGTCCACACCGCGGCCGCCGCGCTCGCGGCCGCGGCCGCGCCCGGCGACGGTCACGAGGAGACGGCACCCGTGGCCGCATGGCGCGAGTTCGGCCGAGAGCTGAGCCTGATTCGAGGAGGTGCACGATGACGACGGCCTTCGATCCGGCGAGGAGGAGCATCGACGCCGATGCCCAAGAGATGATCCGTCGGGCGCACCTCGAGGGCATCGACACCGTCTGGGAGCGTCTCGCCGCGCAACAGCCCCAGTGCGGGTACTGCTCGCTCGGGGTGAGCTGTCGAAACTGCGCCATGGGACCGTGCCGGATCGACCCCTTCGGCGAGGGTCCCCAGAAGGGCGTCTGCGGCGCCGATGCCGACACCATCGTCGCCCGCAACCTGGGCCGTGCCATCGCCGCGGGAGCGGCATCGCACTCCGACCACGGGCGGGACATCCTCGAGGTGTTCCTCGCCACCGCCCGGGGGGAGACGACGGGGTACGGCATCGCGGACGAGGAGAAGCTCCACGCCCTCGCCACCGAGTACGGCGTGGCCACCGACGGGCGACCCGCACCCGAGGTCGCCGCGGAGCTCGCCGACGCCCTCATGGAGGAGTACGGCACGCGACGAGACCGGCTCGGCTTCCTCGACCGCGTCCCCGCCGCCCGTCTCGCCCGATGGGAGGAGCTCGGCATCGTTCCCCGCGGGATCGACCGTGAGAACGTGGAGATGCTCCACCGCACCCACATGGGCGTCGACAACGACGCCACGAACCTCCTCCTCCACGGCCTCCGCACGAGCCTCTCCGACGGCTGGGGCGGCTCCATGGTCGCCACCGAGCTCTCCGACGTCATGTTCGGAACGCCCCGACCGGTGAGCGCACAGATCAACCTGGGGACCCTCCGCGCCGATCAGGTGAACATCGCCTTGCACGGCCACAACCCGCTCCTCTCGGACGTGATCGTCCAGGCCGCCTCCGATCCCGACCTCCTCGCCCTCGCCGACGAGAAGGGCGCGACCGGCATCAACCTCGTCGGTCTCTGCTGCACCGGGAACGAGCTCCTCATGCGACGCGGCATCCCCATGGCGGGAAACCACCTCGTCCAGGAGCTCGTGATCATGACCGGCGCCCTCGAGGCGATGGTCGTCGACTACCAGTGCATCATGCCGGCCATCGTCGACGTGGCCCGATGCTTCCACACGAGGGTGATCTCCACCTCCGACAAGGCGAAGTTCCCCGGTGCGACCCACATCTCCTTCGATCCCCACCACGGACTCGAGATCGGTCGCGAGATCGTCCGCGCCGCGGTGGAGGCCTTCGCCGACCGCAACCCCGAACGGGTCCAGATCCCCGGGACACCCGTGCCGATGATGGCCGGGTTCTCCGTCGAGTCCATCCTCGCCGCCCTCGGCGGCACCCCCGAGCCGCTGGTGGACGCCATCGTGGAGGGACGGATCCGCGGCGCGGTCGGGATCGTGGGTTGCAACAACCCGAAGGTGCCCCAGGACCTCGGCCACGTCACCCTCTCCCAACGGCTCATCGAGAACGACGTGCTCGTTCTCGTCACCGGCTGCGCGGCGGTGGCGAACGGAAAGGCCGGCCACATGATCCTCGAGGCGGCGGCGACGGCGGGAGAGGGTCTCGGGAGCGTCTGCCGGGCCCTGGAGATCCCGCCCGTGCTCCACATGGGATCCTGCGTCGACAACACCCGCATCATCACCCTCGCCGCGGCCCTCGCCGAGCACCTCGGTGTCGACATCGCCGACCTGCCCCTGGCGGGGGCGGCCCCCGAGTGGTACTCGGAGAAGGCGATCGCCATCGGTGCCTACGTGGTGGCGAGCGGCATCTTCACCGTGCTCGGGGTCCAACCCCCGATCCTGGGGAGCCCGAACGTCGTCAGGCTCCTCACGCAGGATCTCGAGGACGTCGTCGGAGCCCGCTTCGCCGTCGAGCCCGACCCGCAGCGGGCCGCGGTGCTCATCCGCCGCCACATCGAGGCGAAGCGCCGCGCCCTCGGACTCCCCTACGTCGAGCCGGACGCGATCCCCATGCCGGAACCCATGGGGGTCGGCGCGTGAGCGCCGACCACGGCCACGGCGTGGTGCCGGGCCGCCCCCACGACGGCTTCCGCGTGGTGGTGACCGGCAAGGGCGGAGTCGGGAAGTCCACGCTCACGGCGCTCCTCGCGACGCTCCTCGCCCAGGAGGGTCGCGCGGTGCTCGCCGTGGACGCCGACCCGCAGATGAACCTCCCCCACACGCTCGGCCTCCCGCCGGAGCGCGCCGCGGCCATCGTCCCGCTGAGCCGCAACGCCGACTACGTGGAGGAGAAGACCGGCGCCCGACCCGGGGAGGGTTGGGGGGTCTTCTTCCGTCTCAACCCGGACGTGCGAGACGTCGTAGACCGCTTCGCGGTGTCGGGGCCCGACCGGGTCAGGATCCTCGTCATGGGGAGCGTCGTCCGACCTGCCGCCGGGTGTCTCTGCCCCGAGAACTCGCTCCTCGAGGCCGTCGTCGGGAACCTGGCGCTGCGCGACGGCGAGGCGATCGTCATGGACACGCAGGCCGGCGTCGAGCACTTCGGGCGGGCGATCGCCCGGGGGTTCCATCACGCGGTCGTCGTCACCGACCCCACCTTCAACGGCATCCAGGTGGCACTCCAGACCATTCGCCTCGCTCACGATCTCGGCATCCCCGCCGTCCACCTCGTCCTCAACCGGGTCCGCGGCGCGACCGAGGAGGAGCGGGCCGCGAAGCGGCTCGCCGACGGCGGCGGTCTCGACCTGACGTCGCTCACCGTCCTGCCGTACGACGAGCGCGCCCTCGAGGCGGAACCGTCGGTGCTCCCGCTCCTCGAGGGAGGCCCGACCCCCCTCGTCACCGCGCTGACGGCGCTGCACGGGGCCCTCGTCGCCGGGGAGGAGGCACTCGCCTGATGCGGATCCTCGTCATCGGCGCCGGACCGGCCGGCCTCACCGTCGCCGAGCGGCTGCGCGAGCTGGGTCGCGACGACGAGATCGTCATGCTCTCCGGCGAGCCCTACCCGCCCTACGCCCCTCCGGCCATGGTCGACGCGTTCCTCACCGGACGCCGTGCCTCCCTGTTCTGGAGGGGCGAGGACGTGTGCGAACGGCTCGGCGTCGACTTCCGGCCGGCCACCCGGGCGACCGCGGTCCACCCGGCGGATCACGAGGTGGTCCTCACGTCGGACGAGGTGCTCGAGTACGACCGCCTCGTCGTCGCCAGCGGCAGCCGTCTCTACGCGCCCATCCCGGGCCGCGACCTCCCCGGCGTCTACGACTTCAAGTCCCTGACGGCCGCCGACGCGCTCGTCGCCTCCGTCCGCTCCGGTCGGGTACGGCGCGTCGTCATCGTGGGCGCGGGTTTCATCGGCGTCGAGGTGGCCCTCCTCCTCGCCGACCTCGAGGTCTCGGTCACGATGATCGAGATGACCGACCGGGTCATGGGCCGGATGCTCGACGCCGAGACGGCCGAGCTCGTCCTCGCCGAGCTGCGACGGCGGGGTGTGCGGGTCCGACTGGGGACCAGGGCGCAGGGCTTCGCCGGCAGGGACGGCGCCGCCGGGGTGGAACTCGACTCCGGCGAGCTCCTCGCCGCCGACGCGGCCGTCGCCGCCACCGGGGTCGAGCCGAACACGACGTTCCTCTCCGGCTCCGGCATCGCCGTCGACTGGGGC
This sequence comes from uncultured Acidimicrobiaceae bacterium, assembly GCA_964584755.1. Classification (GTDB taxonomy): domain Bacteria; phylum Actinomycetota; class Acidimicrobiia; order Spongiisociales; family UBA5794; genus CAZPAV01. The sequence continues at coordinate 42,481 of CAZPAV010000005.1, read as the reverse complement.
GTCCTCGTCGACGATCACCTCCGCACGAGCCAGCCCCACGTCTTCGCGGCGGGCGACGTGGCGGCGACCTTCGACCGCATGACCGGAGAACGGTACGTCCACGCCATCTTCCCGAACGCCGTCGCCCAGGGGAGGATCGTCGCCGAGAACCTCGCCGGGCTGGATCGCCGCTACGAGGGCGCGGAGACGATGAACAGCCTCAAGCACCTCGGGCTCCCGGTGATGGCCGTGGGCCGCGCCGAGGGGAGCGTCGTCCTCCGGGAGCGGCGCGGCGAGTATCTCCGCAAGATCTTCCTCGAGGACGGCCGCATCGTCGGGTTCCGACTCGTCGGGGACGTCTCCGGCGCCGGGGGACTGCACTCCCTCATGGTGCGCCGCGTCGACGTCTCCTCGTTCGGCGACCGGCTCCTCGATCCGCGCTTCGGCGTGGCCGACCTCGTCGCCGCCACCGGGGTCCTCCACTGACCCCGGCTCGCGCGCCCGTCACCCCCTCGAACCGCCGGCCGCGGCGACGGGGAGACGGCCGGCGGCCGTCTCAGCCGCTCCGCCGACGGAGCATCGCGAGGACACCCCGCTCCACCTCGGCGCCGTCGCGCCAGCGTGCCTCGAGGTTCTCCTCGCCCACCCACGCCGCCAGCGCCGCGGCCAGGTCCGCGTCCCAGCCGTCGCCCGCACCGGGGTCACGGCCGAGTCGCCGCAGGCGGGCGCGCAGCTCGGCGGCGAGGGCCGCGTCGATCGCCAGGAACTCGAGCTCCTCGGGCCGAGGGAACAGGAGTCGGTGGATCTCCAGGAGGCGGCCCAGCTCCTCCACCGGCCGGACGTGGTCGTCGACACGCAGGTCGACGGCGACGTCACCACCCGCGAGGTACCCGCCGCCCGCTCGCACGACGAGGAGCGCGGCCGACTGCCGCCCCCTGCGGTCCCCCCCGGCGGCGTCTCCCGCGGCGAGCGCCGCGAGGAGCCGCCCGGGGAGGTCACCTGCCACGCCGAGGAACGCCTCGACCATGGCATCGAGCACCCCGGGGCCGAGGAGGACGTTCCCCTGGGCCGCGAAGCCGTCGCCGCTCCGATCCCCCGCCCAGGGAAGGCACCGGCTCCCCGTGAAGCTCGCGCCTCGACCGGCCCGATCCACCACACCGAGCTGGCGTTGGTCGCGGTCCGGATCGACGGCGGTGAGCGTAGCGACGACGTCGGCGCCGGTCCTGCCGGTCGCCAGGTACGCGAGCCCGTCGGGACCGTAGGCGACGTTGGCGAAGGCCTGGGTGGCCAGCGCCCCGGCACCGGCCCGGGCCCAGGGCACCACCGCGCCGGCGGCGAGGAACTTCGACGCCACGGCGACCCCCCACTCCGGCCCCTCCGGATCCCAGGCGACGATGGAGAACGTCACCCGAGCCGCTCCCTGAGCCAGGCGACGTCTCTCGCCTGGTCCTCCGCCCCGCCCGGCGTCTCCACGACGACCGGGGCCTCCGCCGCCCGGATCGCGGCGACGAGCCGATCCTCGGGGATCTCCCCGGCACCGAGGTTGGCGTGCCGGTCGCGGTGGGATCCCTGCGGGTCGCGGGAGTCGTTCCCGTGCACGAGCGCGATCCCGCCGACGAGACCCCGCAGGAGGTCGACCGCGGCACCGAGCTCGAACCCCGCCGCCCAGGCGTGACAGGTGTCGAAGCACACGCCCACGTCGTATCCGCCGATCGCCTCCCACAGCGGCCCGTAGTTGGCGAGGTCCTGCACGACGGTGTTGCCCCGTCCCGCGGTGTTCTCCACGAGGACCGGAACGGCGAGCTCGAAGCTGTCGAGCGCCTTGCGCCACCGGGTGCAGGCCACGGCCAGGTCCTCGTCGGGCCCCACGCTCCCCCCGTGGACCACGACCCCCCGCGCCCCGATGTCGGCCGCCGCAGCCACGGTCTGGGCCAGGATCTTGCGGGAGGGGATCCGCACCCGGTTGTTCGGAGAGGCGACGTTCACCAGGTACGGGGCGTGGACGTAGATCGGCATGCCCGAGGTCGCGAGCCGGTCGGCGTCCTCCCGCGCCCGAGGCGCCTTCCAGGTCTGGGGGCTAGAGAGGAAGAGCTGGACCACCTCCGCCCCTCGCGCCGCCGCCTCCCCGAGAGGATCGGCCGCCGGGACGTGCGCACCGACCGGCATCGCCGTCATCCCGCCTCCCCCCGGCCGTCCTCGAGGTGCCGGTGGCGTTCCCGGGCCAGCTCGGCGTGAACCACGACCTCCTCGACCGGCATGGACCACCCGTCGGCATCGACCACCAGCACCGCCCCGTCCCAGACGGCACCACGCGGCTCGGCGGGGAGCGCACCACGACGAACGACCTCCAACCGCAACACCGGGAGAGGACGGCCCCCGCTCAGCTCGCCCTCGTCGAGCCCGCATCGCAGCGACCGGACGTCCTCCCAGGGAACGAACCGGCGGTCGCCCGTTCCACCGACGTCGACCTCCAGGCCGTCCTCCTCGACCGTCAGGACGGCCCGCCGCCGCACGAGCCCGTCGAGCGCGAACAAGAACGCGGCACCGCCGCCGAGGAGGAACGCGGCGCCCCAGACGATGTCGGCCCGCTGCATGGCGCGACCGCGCGTCGTCACCTGTCCCGGCCCCGTCGTCTCGGGGGCGGTGGAGATCCAGTGGCCCCACAGGACGTCCACCGCGGCGAACAGGAGGACCAGCCCCACCACGCCCACGAGGAACTCGCGCAGCGGCGACCGCTCGACCCGGAGGAGGCTCACGGCTCCACCCCGAGGTGCTCGGGCAGGACGAGCGCCACGTAGGGGATGTGGCGCGCCCGCAGCCGGGAGGCCACCGACCCGCCGCTCCGGTCCACGAGCGCCACCGCCTGCAGCACCTCCACCCCCGCCGCCTCCAGGACGTCGATCGCCTCCAGCAACGCGCCACCGGTCGTCGTCGTGTCCTCCACCACCGCCACCCGATCGCCGGGAGCGACGGGACCGACGAGCCGGCCTCCGGCGCCGTGTTCCTTCTCCGCCTTGCGGATCGAGAACGCCCGCAGGGGCCGGCCCGCGGCGGTTCCCACCAGAGCCGTCGCGACGGCGATGGGATCCGCTCCCAGCGTCATGCCGCCCACCGCCTCGACCCCTGCGACGAGGACTCCCAGGACGGATCGCGCCACGACGCCCGCACCCTCCCCGTGGAACGTCGTCTGCCGGGCGTCGAGGTACCAGGTGGACACGGCCCCGGAACGGAGCGTGAAGGGACCGTCGGTGCGGAGGGCGTGAGCCCGAAGGTGGGCCACGAGGGCCGCGTGGGCGGCCGTGCCGTCCTGCGCTGGTCTCGCCACGGGAAGAAACCTCTCAAGTCGTCGACCCCCGGGGACGATACGTTACTCAGACAGGATGCCTTCCTACCTCCCGTCTATGCCCGAACCGAGCGGCCGCCTCCCCGGCGGCCGTCGGTTCGTTCCGGGTCTCTCGCCCACCGTCTCGACCCCGCCCCCGGGTACCCTGGTGCGATGGAGCTCATCTTCGTGCGCCACGGCGAGCCCGCCTGGATCGTCGACGGGATCGCCCAGGGCGATGCCGGTCTCACCGGCCGGGGTCGCCGCCAGGCCCGCCTCGTCGCCGACCGCCTCGCCTCCCGCTCCCCGGAGCTCACGGAGATCCTCGTCTCCCCGGCACGCCGGGCCCGAGAGACGGCCGATCCCCTGATCGCCGCCACCGGCCTCCCCGCCCACATCGTGCCCGACCTCGTCGAGATCCGCACCCCCGACTGGTCGGGGAAGCCGGCGGAGGCGGTCGCCGATCTCCTCGCCTCCTCTCGACACCGCCCCCCCGAGGCGTGGTGGGCCGGCCTCCCCGGAGGAGAGTCGTTCGCCGACTTCCACGAGCGTATCCGTGGCGCGCTCCTCCGTCTCCTCGCCGCCCGGGGCACCCGTCCCCATCCGGAGCATCCCCTCCTGTGGCAGGTCGAGGAGGACCATCACCGCATCGCCGTCGTCGCCCACGCCGGGGCGAACGCCGTCGCCATGGGCGTACTCCTCGGACTCGACCCCACCCCCTGGGAGTGGGAGCGGTTCGTTCTCTCCCACGCCTCCCTGGCCCGGGTACGCGCCGTCCCCCTCGCCAGCGCCTGGGCGTTCTCCCTGCGAGCGTGCAACGATCGCGAGCATCTCCCCTCGGACCTGCGCACCCGGTGACCGACCGGCGCGCCGTCCCCTTCAGCGCCCGTACCGCCGCTCCCGCTTCGTGAAGTCGCGCAACGAACGGAGGAAGTCGACCCGACGGAAGGCGGGCCAGTAGACGTCGACGAACGAGTACTCGGCGTACGCCGACTGCCAGAGCAGGAACCCCGAGAGCCGCGCCTCCCCCGAGGTGCGGATCACGAGGTCGGGGTCCGGCAGGTCGGACGTGTAGAGGTGGGAGGCGATCCCGGCCGCATCCACGTGCGCCGCCATCGCCTCCGGCGCGACGCCCCCGGCGACGAGCTCGTCGACGAGGTCCCGGACCGCATCGACGATCTCCTGGCGTCCTCCGTACGCGAGCGCGATGGTCACCCGCCGCGATCCGCCGGGACACCGCTCCTCGAGCCGCTTCGCCGCCTCGACGAGCCGGGTCGGGAGGAGATCGAGACTCCCGATGAGGCGCACCTCGACGTCCTGTGTGGCCGGCTCCCTCGGGAGCCGGTCGAAGAGCTCGACGAGCACCTCGTAGTACGGCTCGAGCTCCTCGGCCGGTCGTGCCAGGTTCTCCTTCGAGAGCAGCCAGCAGGTCACCGCCGGGATCCGCAGCGCCGCGGTCCACGACAGGAACTCCACGAACTTCGACATCCCGACCCGGTAGGAGGCCTGATAGTCGGGCAGACCCTCGCGGCGGGCGTAGCGGCGGTGCCCGTCGTGGATCACCCCGATGTGGCGCGGCAGTCGGGTCCGGTCGAGGCCGGCGAGGAGCCGCTCCTCGTAGAGGCGATAGAGCGGCGCGGTGAGCACGTGACCGACCCGCATACGTCGCGTATCCTATCGCCGCGTCCTGCGGAACCGGCTTCACCTCCCGGCTGCGACCTGCCAACATGGGTCGATCGCACCGAGAGGAGGAGCACACCACATGGCCATGTCGGAAGCCCACAAGGCGGCGCTCGCAGAGGGCCGGAGGCAGGCGAGGGCCATCAAGGCGTACCTCGCGGCACTCGACACCCCGAAGCGACGGGGGCGCCCTGTCTCTCCGGAGACCCTCGAGGCGCGGATCGCACAGCTCGACGAGCGGGTTCGGGCCGAACCCGATCCCCTCAAGCGCGTCGAGCTCATCCAGGCGCGTCTCGACACCGAGGAGGCCCTCGAGTCGGCACGCGCCACCGCCGATCTCACCGACCTCGAGGCGGGATTCGTGGAGCACGCCGCCGCGTACTCCGAGAAGAAGGGGATCACGTACGGCGCCTGGCGGGAGGCGGGAGTCCCCGCGTCGGTGCTCCGGCGCGCCGGCATCCGTCGCTCACGGAGCTGAGCCGGGCCGGCTCACCTTCCCGAGGAGCCGCTCCGGCACCTCGACGATCTTCGCCCGCAGGTACTCCCCCAGCGTCTTCGCCTGGGGGTCGGCCCGCAGCGACGAGGCGACACCCTCCCCGAGGAAGCCGCGGAGGAGGAAGTTCATCGCCCGGAGGTTCGGCAGGACGTGGCGGTCGATCGGGAGCTCCCGGGTCTCGGGGAGGAGGTCTCGCAACCGATCGACGGTGAGGAAGCCGACGAGCCAGGCGAACGCCTCCTCGTCCCGTACCCACACGCCGAGGTTGGCGTCCCCGCCCTTGTCCCCCGATCGGGCCCCCGCGACCCGGCCCAGCGGCACCCGGCGCCGGCGACCCCCGAAGGGGACGGGTTCCGGTGGCCGCGGCGAGGGTCGTGCCGTCCACGGTCCCGTCGCGACCTCTCCCGGAACCCGGACCGTCTCCCCCCGCACCGTGACGACGGCGGGAACCTGGCGCGTCGGCACGAGGCTCGACCAGTACACGATCGCCGGTCGCTCCCCCCGGGGCGGACTCGTCAGGGAGAATCCCGGATAGTTGGCGAGGGCGAGCTCCACGGCCGCGTTCGAGAAGGCGCGTCCCACCCGCGCCGCGTCGGGATCGATCACGGCGATGGTGAGGAAACCGAACGCCGCCTCGTTGCAGCCGGGGTCGACCGCCGCGGAGCGCACCAGCCGTCTCTCCACCCGGGTGAACCGTTCCGGTCCCCCGAGCCGCCGCCACAGGGCCTCCTCCACGAGCCGCGCTTTCGCGTCCACGTCGAGGCCCGGGATGACGAAGGTCACCTCGTTGCGGTAGCCCTCCACCCCCACCATGGCCGTCTTCGTCGTCTCCGGAGCCGGTTCGCCCCGCACCCCGGAGAGGCGGACCCGATCTCCGCCCAGGTCGTCGACCCGAACGGTGTCGAGCCGGGCCACGACGTCCGGGTTGAGATACGCGGGACCCGCGATCTCGTAGAGGAGCTGGGCGGTCACCGTCCCCCGCGTCACCGCGCCTCCGGTCCCGGGGTGCTTCGTGATGATCGCCGATCCGTCGGCCGCCACCTCGGCGATGGGGAAGCCGGGGTCCTCGAGCCCCGGGATCTCGGCGAAGAACGGGAAGTTGCCGCCGGTCGCCTGGGCGCCGCACTCGATGACGTGCCCGGCGACCACCGCCCCGGCGAGCCGGTCCCAGGCATCCCTCTCCCAACCGTGCCACCAGGCGGCCGGGCCCACCGTCAGGGAGGCGTCGGATACCCGGCCCGTGACCACCACGTCGGCCCCGCGGCCGAGGGCCGTGGCGATCCCCCAGCCTCCGAGGTAGGCGTTCGCCGTCAACGGTCGTACCGACCGCGTCGGATGCCGCAGCGCCACGCCGTCGGCGGCCAGCTCCTCGAGCCGGCCCATGAGATCGTCGCCGGCGACGGTGGCGACGGTCGCCTCCAACCCGAGACGCGCCGCCAGCTCCTCGAGCGCCCGGGCGAGCCCGGCCGGGTTGAGCCCCCCGGCGTTCGCCACCACCTTGATCCCCCGCTCCAGGCAGGTACCGAGGACCTCCTCCATCTGGTCGAGGAACACCCGGGCGTACCCGGCCGCCGGGTCCTTCATCCGTTGCCGGGCGAGGATCGCCATCGTGAGCTCGGCGAGGTAGTCGCCGGTGAGGACGTCGACGGGCCCACCCTCCACCTGCTCACGCATCGCCGATCTCCGATCCCCGAGGAAACCCGAGGCGTTCGCGATGCGGACGGGGCGCGCCATGCCCCGATTATCGCCGCTCGGATCGCGTCTCCCGCCGGCAGCGCACCGCGCGGGGTACCCTGCGCGCGATGAACCTCCCGCGCTGGACGATCGGCAGGATGCAGAACCCCGTCCGGGGTTTCCTCCACGGCGGCGCGGCGATCGCCGCCGTCGCCGGGTCCGTGTTCCTCGTCGCCCAGGCACACTCCTGGTCGGCCCGCTTCTCGGTGCTCGTCTTCGGCGTCGCCATGGTGGCGCTCTACACCACGAGCTCGCTCTATCACTCGGTGCCGTGGCGGGCGGTGGCGAAGCGCCGCATGCAGCGACTCGACCACTCGATGATCTACCTCCTCATCGCCGGGACCTACACGCCGTTCACCGTCATCGTGCTCGATCCTCCGCTGCGGTGGCTGCTGCTGGCACTCGTGTGGGGGATCGCCGTGCTCGGGATCGTCCAGAAGGCGTTCCTCACCCGGATCCCCGGAGGGTTCTCCGTGGCCCTCTCGACGATCCTCGGCTGGCTGGCGGTGTTCTTCGCCTGGCCCCTCGTCCAGCGCCTCGCGCTCGCCGGAACCGTCCTCGTGGTCGTCGGCGGGGTCCTCTACACGGTGGGGATGGTCTTCCTCGTGACGAACCGGCCTCGGTTGTGGCCGCGCGTGTTCTCGTACCACGAGGCCTTCCACGTGCTCGTCGTGGCCGCCACCGCCGTCCACTTCGTCGCGGTGTGGCGCTACGTGGTACCGCTGTCCCGCTGACGCGCCCCTCGCCCGCCGCCGCGGGCCGGAAGGCTCAGAGGAACCGGAGCAGGTCCTCGAGATCCGCCGCCACGGGCACGTCGTCGCCGAAGTCCGACGAGGACACGCCGACGAAGGCGGTCCCCGCCGCCTCCGCCGCCTCCCGGTCCCACGAGCTGTCCCCCACCATGACGGCCTGCGCCGGGTCGGCGCCCAGGCGGTCGAGCGCCGCCACGAGCTGATCGGGTGCCGGCTTGGGCCGCAGCTCCGCCACCCGGCCCACGACGACCGCGGCGACGATCCCGTGTCGCTCGAGTACGGCCCGGGCCGCCGTCGGACCCATGAGCGTCACCACCCCCCAGGGCCGGTCACCGACCCCGTTCAGCAACGCGGGGAGGCCGGGCATGGCGACCGACCGCGCCACCGCGGCGAGCTCGAACCGCTCCACGAGGTCGGACGCCTCCTGCCACCGGGCATCGCCGCTCCAGGCGAGCAGCGCCTCCATGGCGGCGACCGTGCCGGGGCGCCAGTAGGTCCCCGGCGCCGACGCCGAGGGGAGCGGTCCGAACCGCTCCGCGAGCGCACGGGCGGCCGCGTCGTAGTCGGTGAAGCTCTGCACGTCGACGAGGGTCCGATCGAGGTCGAAGAGCAAGGTGGTCACGACAGATCCCCCGGCCGCGCCCGCTCAGTGGCCCTCCGGGAGGGCCGGTCCGGGAACACGCACGAGGAGCAGCGTCCCCTCCTCGTACCCTCCGTTGTGGAAACCGTACCGCTCCCCCGTGGCGACGTGCAGGACGTCCCCGGGTCGGAGGTGGATCGTCTCCCCCTCCACCCGGAACTCGATGTCTCCCCGCAGGCAGACGTAGACGCGATGCGTCTTCTCGTTCACCCGCTCCGGCCGGTCGGCGCCGATGGGGACGGTGACCTCGGCGATCGATCCGAGGTCGAACGCCTTCGGACTCAGCTCGCGGATCGTGAACTCGGCGAACGCGAACGGCTTCGCCTCGTCGTGTCGTACCAGTTCCATGACGGCACTCTATCTCACCGCTCGGGTCCTCCGGCCGGCCGTTCCTCCTCGTCGAACGCGACGACGCGGTACACGCGGACCCGCGTCCTGGGGTCGGCGTAGACCTCGGGGGAGAGGCCGGCCTTCCGGGCGAGGACCGCGAGGAACTCCTCGGTGTCGGAGATCTGCTCCCACACCTGCGGCAGGAGGGTCGCCCGGCCGTCCGGGTGCTCGAGCACGAGCCCCATCCCCGGGCCGATTCGTCGCCGCAGGTCGGCCGAGCCGTGGAAGGAGAGCGGCTTCGGCTCGGTGAGCACCGAGACCTCGACGGTGGTGTCGAGCCACTCCTCGCGGGTCAGTGGCGGGAACCGCGGATCGGAGAACGCCGCGGCGATGGCGTTGGCATGCACGTCGACCGCCAGAGGCCGGCGGGGTACGAGCGATCCGATGCAGCCGCGCAGCCGTCCCTGTCGCTCGAGGGTCACGAAGCTCGCTCCGGGTTCGCGCAGCACGGCCGGGGCCGCGGCGAGGTCGGGAGGCACGTCCCGGCCATCGAGCCTCCCGGCGATGGCGCGCCGGGCGATGCGGACGAGCTCGGCACCGACACGGTCCAGGTCACGCTCCATCGCCCGCCAGCGTAGAACCTCCGCGCAGGACCGCCCAGGGTCCTCGTGCCTCATCAGGAACCGAGGAGCTCCCTCAGCGCCGCGATCTGGCTCCGCACCGAGGCGAACGAGCCCCCTCCCGGCGTGCGCCGGGCCTCCACCGAGCCACGGGGGTCGAGGAGTGCCACGTCCTCGGCAGCGAGACGCGGGTGGGTCGCGGCCAGCTCCTCGGGCGAGACGTCCCCGAGGGTCCGACCCTCGCCGTGGAGCCGGGCCACGAGGCCTCCCACGACGCGGTGGGCCTCCCGGAAGGGAACACCGCGGGCGACGAGCACCTCGGCGAGGTCGAGCGCGGTCACCCACGGCGACGGAGGCGGGGGGTGGAACCGGGCGGTCGCCACCATTCCGGAGAGCGCCGCGAGCGCGGCGGTGAGCGTGTCGTCGGCGTGGAACACGGCCCTCTTGTCCTCCTGGAGGTCCCGGTCGTAGGCGAGGGGCAAGCCCTTCTCGAGCGCGAGGAGGGTGGTCAGGTCCCCGATCACGGTCGCCGAGCGTCCTCGTACGAGCTCGGCGATGTCGGGGTTCTTCTTCTGGGGGAGCGCCGAGGAGCCGGTGGTGTAGCGGTCGGCGTACGTCGCCCACCCGAACTCCTCGGTACACCACAGGACGAGCTCCTCGGCGAGCCGGGAGAGGTGGATCATCGCCTGCGCGCAGCACGCCACGTACTCGCTGACGAAGTCCCGCGAGCCGACGGCGTCGAGGCTGTTGGCGAAGACGCCGGAGAAGCCCAGGTCGGCGGCGACCCGCTGCGGATCCAACGGCAGCGACGATCCGGCGGCGGCGCCGGCACCGAGCGGGGAGACGTCGATGCGCCTCCTCGCCTCGACGAACCGGTCCGCATCGCGCAGGAGCATCCAGGCGTAGGCGAGGAGGTGGTGCGCCAGCGGGACCGCCTGCGCCTGCTGGAGGTGGGTGTAGGCGGCGACGACGGTCTCCCCCGTCTCCTCCGCCTTCGTCACGAGGATGCCCACGAGCTCGCGGAGCTGCTCGGCGCGCTGCTCCGCCTCACGGCGGAGGTAGAGACGCAGGTCGAGACAGACCTGGTCGTTGCGCGACCGGCCCGTGTGGAGCTTGCCGGCGACGTCCCCGACGAGCTCGTGAAGGCGTCGCTCGACGGCGGAGTGGACGTCCTCGTCGGACTCGAGGAACCCGAATCGTCCCTCGTTCGCCTCCTCGAGGATGCGCTCGAGGCCGTCGCGCAGGGTCGCCGCCTCCTCGTCGGAGAGCAACCCCACGGCGCCGAGCATGCCGACGTGGGCGAGCGACCCGGCCACGTCGTAGCGGAGGAGGCGCCGGTCGCTCCGGTCCACCGTGAAGTGCCACAGCGTCTCGTCGGGACGTTCCTGGAACCGCCCACCCCACAAGGTCACCGTCGCCACCCTCCTCCCGGCGCCACGGTCACGGCCGGCGCGGAGGAGGCCATGCCCTTCACTCGCCCTCCCCGAGTCGCTTCTCGGCGAAGGTCCGCAGGCGGAGCGACTGGAGCCGGATGAAACCCGACGCGTCCCCCTGGTCGTAGACGTCGTCCGCCTCGAAGGTCACGGTCGCCTCGTCGTAGAGGGCGTGCGACTCGGAGCGCCGGCCCTCGACGATCGCCTGGCCCTTGTAGAGCTTCAGTCGTGCCTCGCCGTTCACCCGACCCTGGACGTGATCCATGAACGCCTGCAGCGCCTCCCGCTCCGGTGAGTACCAGAACCCGTTGTAGACCATCTCCGCGTAGCGGTTCGACAGCTCGTCGCGCAGATGGGCGACCTCACGGTCGAGGGTGATGGACTCCACGGCCCGGTGGGCGTGGTACAGGATCGTCCCGCCCGGCGTCTCGTACACGCCCCGGCTCTTCATGCCCACGAAGCGGTTCTCCACGATGTCGACCCGACCCACGCCGTGGCGGCCGCCCATCTCGTTGAGGGTCGAGAGGAGCTCCACCGGTCCCATCGCCACCCCGTTCACCGAGACCGGGTCGCCTCGCCGGAAGCCGATCGTCACGAACTCGGGCTCGTCGGGCGCGTCCTCCGGGTTCACGGTGAGTCGGAACATGTCCGGCGGGGGACCCGCCCAGGGATCCTCGAGGATCCCTCCCTCGTAGGAGATGTGGAGGAGGTTCGCGTCCATCGAGTACGGCTTCTCCGCGGTCACCGGGACGGGGATCCCGAACCGCTCGGCGTAGGCGACGCAGTCGGCTCGGCCCCGCAGGTTCCACTCCCGCCACGGCGCGACGACCTTGATCTCCGGCTTGAGGGCGTACGCCGACAGCTCGAACCGTACCTGGTCGTTCCCCTTCCCGGTGGCGCCGTGGGCGATGGCGTCGGCACCGGAGGCCTCCGCGGCCCGGACGAGACCGCGGGCGATGACGGGTCGCGCCAGCGCGGTGCCCAGCAGGTAGTACCCCTCGTACAGCGCCGTCGCCCGCACCGCGGGAAACACGAAGTCGCGCACGAACTCCTCGCGGAGGTCCTCGGTGACCGCCTCCACCGCACCGGTGGCGAGGGCCTTCTCCCGAGCCGCCTCGACCTCCTCGCCCTGACCGACGTCGGCGGTGTACGCCACCACCTCGGCCCCGTACTCCTCGATGAGCCAACGCAGGATGACCGAGGTGTCCAGCCCCCCCGAGTACGCCAACACGACCTTCTTGATTCCGTTGCTCATCAGTACGCTCCCTGTTCGATCATCTGCGCGACCGCCGCGGCCCCGACGTCCTCGCCGGCGACGACCAGCACCGTGTCGTCGCCCGCCACGGTTCCCACGATGCCGTCGAGACCGGCGACGTCGAGCCGGCTCGCCACGAGGTGGGCCGCCCCCGGCGGCACGTGGAGCACGACGAGCGTGCCCGAGACGGCGATCGCCTGGACGAACTCGTCGACGGTCTGACGGAGCGCCCGGCGGGCGACATCGGGATTCCCGCCCCGGCGGATGCGGTAACAGCCCGCGCCGTCCCCGCGCACCTTCTCGGCGCCGATGGCGTCGAGGTCCCGGGACACGGTGGACTGCGTCACCTCGTACCCCGCACGTCGCAGCCGCTCCCGGAGCTCCCGCTGGCTCCTGATCTCCTCCACGGCGAGGATCCGGCGAATGAACCGGCGGCGGGCCTCGGTGGCCGTCGGCATGGTCACTCCCCCCTCGTCACCATCGTCCCGATGCCCTCGGGCGTGAAGATCTCGAGGAGGAGGGCGTGCTGGACCCGGCCATCGAGGATGTGGGCCCGCTCGACGCCGCCCTCGATGGCGTCGATGCACGAGGCGAGCTTCGGGAGCATCCCGGCCGACACCGACCCCGCCGCGATGAGCTCGCGGAGTCCGGCGACGTCGATCTGGGAGATGAGGCTGTCCTCGTCTCCGAGGTCGCGGTACAGGCCCTCGACGTCGGTGAGGTACACGAGCTTCGCGGCGCCGAGCGCGGCGGCGAGCGCCCCGGCCGCGGTGTCCGCGTTGAGGTTGTAGGTCCGGCCGTCCTCGCCGCGGGCGAGCGGCGCCACCACCGGCACGTACCCGCGCTCCTGGAGACCCTCGATGATGCCCGGGTCGATCTTCGTCACCTCACCGACGAAGCCGAGGCGGGCGTCCTTCGGGTGGGCGAGGAAGAGGTTGGCGTCGAGTCCGTTCACCCCGGTCGCGACCGACCCGTGCGTGTTCACCAGTCGCACGATGTCGGGATTGATCTCTCCGGCGAGCGTCGACTGTACGACCCGGATCGTCTCGGCGTCGGTCACCCGAAGGCCGTCGATCCACTGGGGTTCGATCCCCCGCTGGCCCATCGCCCGGGAGATGTGGGGTCCTCCACCGTGCACGATGACGGGCCGGATCCCCACGTAGTGCAGCATGGCCACGTCGTCGGCGAAGCTGCTGCGCAGGTCCTCGTCCACCATGGCCGACCCGCCGTACTTCACCACGACCGTGCGGCCCCGGTACGCCTTGATGAACGGCAGGGCCTCGGAGAAGATCCGCGCCTTCCCCATCGAGGTGGCGATGCGCGACCGGGTCGAATCCGGGCTGGTGTGTCCCGTGCTCACGAGTGCTCCCCGTTGAAGCGGACGTACTCCGGCGTGAGGTCCGTCGTGAGGACCCGCGCCCGGCCCGGGCCGTCCCCGATCCGCACCGTCACCTCGAGATCGCCCTCGGCGAGTCGTCCCCGGAGGGTCGCGGCGTCGTACGGGACGGGGACGCCGTCGGCGGCGACCGGCACCCCGGCGAAGGAGACGCCGAACCGTCCTGGATCGAAGGCGACGTCGCTGGCTCCGAGGGCTCCGAGGAGCCGGCCCCAGTTCGGGTCCCCGCCGTAGAAGGCGGCACGCACGAGCGCCGAGTCGGCCATGGCCCGTCCGGCTCGACGCGCCAGCGCGTCGTCGCGTGCCCCCACCACCTCGATGGTGACGACGCGTGAGGCGCCCTCGGCGTCGGCAGCGAGCTGCTCCGCGAGGTGGAGGCAGGCCGCGGTGAGGGCTCCGGCGACGTCGAGGGCGTCGGGCTCCACCCCGGAGACGCCGGAGGCGAGCACGGCGACGGTGTCGTTCGTCGAGGAGCACCCGTCGATGTCGAGGCCGTGGAAGCTCCGGTCGACCGCGGCCCGGAGCGCCTCGTCGAGCACCTCCGGGGACACGACCGCGTCGGTGGTGAGGACCACGAGCATGGTCGCCAGGTCCGGTCGAACCATGCCGGCGCCCTTCGCCATGCCGCCGACGGTGAAACCGCCGGCGGTGACCACCGTCGTCTTGGGGACGCTGTCGGTCGTCATGATCGCCCGGGCGGCCGCGAGGCCGGCCGTCTCTCCCGTCTCCAGCGCGGCGGCGGCGCGCTCGATGCCTCCGGCGACGGCCTCGTCGTCGAGGTACTCGCCGATGGGGCCGGTCGAGCAGACGATGACCGCCCCGGAATCGCATCCGAGCTCCTTGCCGACCAGGGCGGCCATGTGGCGAGCGGTGGCGATCCCCCGCTCTCCCGTGCCGGCGTTGGCGCAGCCCGAGTTGAGCACCACCGCCCGCGCCTCCCGGGACGCGGCGAGATGCTCCCGGCTGACCACCACCGGTGCCGCCGGCGCCCGGTTGACCGTGAACACCGCCGCCGCGGGGACGACCTCTCCGGCGGCGACGAGCGCCAGGTCCGGTACGCCGTTCCGCTTGATGCCGGCGGACACTCCGGCCGCCCGGAAGCCTCCTGGTGCGACGACGCTCACGGCAGCCACCCCGCCACTGGGAGCCCGGTCCGCTCGTCGAGTCCGTACATGAGGTTGGCGCACTGGATCCCCTGACCCGCGGCCCCCTTGAGGAGGTTGTCGATGGCGGAGAGCACGACCGCGGTGCCCGTCCGCCGATCGAGACGCACCGCGAGGAGGCACCGGTTGGAGCCCACGACCCATCCCGTGGCCGGCGGCTCGTCCTGCACCATGACGAAGGGAGCCTTCGCGTAGGCGGTGCGCAGCGCTTCCACGAGCTCCTCGCGGGTCGCGTGCGCCCGCATCCGCAGCCAGCAGGTGGTGAGGATCCCTCGCGCCATGGGCACGAGGTGCGGCGTGAACGCCACCCGCACCGGTGGGCCGGCGAGCGCGTCGAGGGCGCGCTCCATCTCGGGCCGGTGTCGATGCTCGAGTACCCCGTACGCCCGGGCCGACTCGTCGACGGCGGCGAACTGGAGATCCTCGCGGACCCCCCTGCCGGCACCCGACACGCCCGAGAGCGAGTCGACGATGACATCCGGCTCGACGAGCCCCGCGGCGAGCAGCGGGGCGACGGCGAGGATCGCCGAGGTCGGGTAGCAGCCGGGGGCGGCGACGCGGTCGCCCCCGGCGATCTCCTCCCCGAAGAGCTCGGGCAGTCCGTAGGACCAGCGTCCGAGCTCCTCGGGGAAGGGGTGCTCCACACCGTACGCCTCGCGATACCGCTCCGGGGTGTCGAGCCGGAAGTCGCTCCCCAGATCGACGACCCGGAGGCCGTCTGCCAGCAGTGCCATGGCCGGCACCGCCGACGCTCCGTGGGGGAGGGCCAGGAAGGCCATCTCGGCGCCGGAGAGGACCACGGCGTCGGGATCGAGCGTCCCCAGGACCCGATCCCCGCCCGCCAGGGCCGGGTGCACCTTGCCGAGCCGGCGTCCCGCACGGGAGTGGGCGCCGAGATGGACGATCGAGAAGCGCGGATGCTCGTCGAGCAGCCGGATGAGCTCGCCGCCGGCGTACCCGGAGGCGCCGAGGACGGCGACGGGGATGGTCCGTGGTGTGGTCATGGGAGGGAGAAGAGTAGGCCCCCGGGCCCCGGCGCCGCCCATCTCGGGCGGCGCCGGCGGGGGTTGGGGGCCGTTGGGTTGGGGCCGAGCCCGAGCATACGCATATGCAGCGATCTATGCAACCCGTCGAGAGTTTGGCGCCGGGACCCGGCCGCGCCAGACTCCCGGGGGACGTCGAGACCACGGTTTCCCGGCGTCCTCGTCGCCCGCCCGGGAGGAGGGCCGCCGGGCTCACGCGGCAGGACGAACGGAGACGGAACGGCCGAGGAGAGGATCACCATGACGAGCACGACCGGGAACGAGGAACGGCGCGTCGACGAGCTCCTCGACCGTCTCCTCTCGGAGCACGACCCCCACGGCGACCGTTTCGCCTTCATGGGAGCCCAGTTCGATCTCGGACTCGCCTGGGTCTGGTTCCCCGAGGGACACGGCGGGCTCGGCCTCGCCCCCCGGCTCCAACGGAGGATCGACGAGCGTCTCGATGCGGCCACCGAGCACCGGCCACGGACCTTCGACATCCTCGGCCACGGCATGGGGGCGCCGATGCTCATCGCCCACGGCACCGAGGCGCAGCGGCGCCGCCACCTCCGGCCCATGTTCACCGGTGAGGAGGTCTGGTGCCAGCTCTTCTCGGAGCCGGGTGCCGGTTCGGATCTCGCCGGGCTCTCCACACGGGCGGTCGCCGACGGCGACGAGTGGGTGGTGGACGGACAGAAGGTGTGGACGACGGTGGCCCACGTCGCCAAGTGGGGCATGCTCGTCGCCCGTACCGATCCCGACGTACCGAAGCACCGGGGACTCACGTACTTCATCCTCGACATGGAGGCACCCGGCGTCGAGGTGCGGCCCCTCCGTCAGATCACGGGAGAGGCCGAGTTCAACGAGGTGTACCTCACCGGCGTGCGCATCCCCGACTCCGCCCGGGTCGGTGCTCCCGGAGACGGTTGGCGGGTGGCGATGACCACCCTGATGAACGAGCGGGTCGCCATCGGCGGCCGTGCCGAGGAGCGGGGGGAGGGGGCCATCGCCGACCTCCTCGCCGTGTGGCGGGCCGGGGACCGTGACCCCGCGCGCCGCGACGAGCTCATGCGCCTGTGGGCGGCCGCGGAGACCCTCCGCCTCACGAACCTCCGCGCCGAGGCCAACCGCGCCGCGGGAACCCCGGGACCGGAGGGTTCCATCGTGAAGCTCGTCTACGCCGAGCTCAACAAGCACATCTACGAGCTGGCCACCGACCTCATGGGCCCGGCCGGGATGGGGTACGACACCTACGCCTTCACCCGTCCCGAGCCGGGAAGCCCGTCGGGAACCGACGTGAGGCGTCGCTTCCTCAGGGTCCGGGCGAACTCCATCGAGGGCGGCACCTCGGAGATCATGCGCAACATCATCGGGGAGCGGGTCCTGGGCCTCCCCGGCGAGCCTCGGGTGGACAAGGACCTTCCTTGGAGTCGGGTGCGTCGCGGCTGATCTCCCGACGGCCCCCCGATCGGTCTGGGTGCGCCGCCCGCCAGGCGTCGAGCATGCGGTACGCCTCCTCCTCCCCGTAGGGACCGTCCTCGATGCGTCGCTCGTACAGCATCCGCATGATCTCCCCCACCGTGGGGCCCGGTTCGATGCCCAGGTACGCCATCACCTGGTTCCCGTCGATCGGTGGCCGGAGGCGATCGAGCTCCTCGCGTGCCCGGAGCTCGGCGATGCGCTCCTCCAGCTCGTCGATTCGCCGCGCGATGGCCCGGGCCCGCCGGCGGTTCCGGGTGGTCACGTCGCAGCGGACCAGCTCGTTGAGATCCTCGAGGAGCGGGCCGGCGTCACGCACGTACCGCCGTACCGCCGAGTCCGTCCATCCCATCTTGTAGGTGTGTGGACGCATGTGGAGGAACACGAGACGGCACACCCGCTCGATCGTGTGACGGGGATAGCGGAGTGCCTCGAGCCGTTCCCGCGTCATCCGCGCCCCCACCACCTCGTGATGATGGAAGGTGACGCCACCCGCCTCGAAGCGGCGTGTCGCCGGCTTGCCGACGTCGTGGAACGCCGCGGCCAGGCGCAGCTCCAGCCGAGGCGAGCACTTCTCCACCACGGCGATCGTGTGCGCGAGCACGTCCTTGTGTCGATGGATCGGGTCGTGGGCCGCCCCCAGGGCCGGGAGCTCCGGGAGGAACTCCTCCCCGAGACCGGTCTCGACGAGCCCCCAGAGGGCCGGCCCCACCCACCCCCCGACGAGCAGTCGGTCGAACTCCTCCCGGATCCGTTCCGCCGAGACGATCGCCAGCCGGGGGTGCATCCGGCGCACCGCGTCCACCGCGGCCGGATCGGGGGTGAATCCGAGCGTCGCCACGAACCGGAACAGGCGCAGCATGCGCAATGGATCGTCGCCGAAGGACACCTCCGGATCGAGCGGCGTCCGCAGGATCCCCTCGTGCAGGTCGACGAGGCCGCCGTGGGGATCGACCATCCGGGGAGCCTCTCCCGCGGCCACCGGGATCCGTAGGGCCATGGCGTTGACGGTGAGGTCCCGTCGCGACAGATCCTCCTCGATGTCGTCGGAGAACGTCACCCGGGGCTTCCGGCTCTCGTCCCGGTACACCTCGGAGCGGAAGGTCGTGATCTCGTGGACCCGACCGTCCCGGATCGCGCCGACCGTCCCGAAGGCCTGTCCCGCCAGGTACAGGTCCTCGGCCCAGGGTCGAACGATCTCCCTGATCTCGTCGGGGCGGGCGTCGGTGGCGAAGTCGAGGTCCTTCCCGGGGCGGTCGAGGAGAGCGTCCCGGACCGATCCCCCCACGAGGTAGAGCACGTGTCCGGCCGCCGCGAAGCGTTCCGCGAGCTCCCGGGCCGGGGTCCCGGGAGCGAGGATGGTGCGGAGTCGTGGCGGGATGGCGTCGGTCACGGCGCGTCCCCCCTCCGCCACCGGTTGGCGAGGGCGTCGGCGTACTCGTTCCAGCGTGAGCCCGCGTGGGCCTTGATCCAGCGCAACGTCAGCTCGGGACGCCGCCGGAACCCCTCGTACACCTCCTTGACGAGATCGAGGTTCTCGACCGGGCCGGTCCTCCGCCGCCAGCCGCGGCGCTCCCAGCCCGCGGCCCATTCGTTGATCGTGCGCACCGCGAGGTTCGAATCCGAGTACACGACGGTCGGCGTCCCCGGAGGTACCAATCCGAGCGCTTCGCGCAACGCGGTGAGCTCCATCCGGTTGTTCGTGGTCGCACCCTCGTGGCCGTACGCCTCGGCGACGATCGCGTCGTCCACCACGTACACCGCGCCCCATCCCCCCGGACCCGGGTTGGGGGAGGCCCCGCCGTCGGTGAACACACCCGAATGCGGACCGCCGGTGTGCGTGGCGAGGACCTCCTCGGTGCTCCGCACCCGCCGCCCGGCCCCGGAGCGCGTCCTCCCCTCCTTCCCCTCCCGACAGGAACGACACCGCGCGGGCGTCCAACCCGGGTAGCGGCTCAGGATCCGCTCCGGGACGGTGAAGGTCGCGCCGCAGTTCCGGCAGGTGAAGGCGGGCATCGCCGCCAGGGTAATGGGCGTGCCCGTTCGCGGCGTCCTACGCGCTCAGCAGGCCCCGGTTCTGCACCGCGAGCTTGAAGCTCGTCGGTTCGGAGGCGAAGGCGAGGGCGTCCTGGAAGGTGACCAGCCCGTCGGCGTACAGCTTCAAGAGCGCCTGGTCGAACGTCTGCATCCCGTAGTACGCGCCCTCGGCGATGACCTCGTGGATCGTGTGCGTCTGCTCGGGGTCGACGATCCGCTCGAAGACCCGTTCGGTGTTGACGAGCACCTCGACCGCCGGGATCCGCCCCTTGCCGTCGGCCCGCGGCAGGAGCCGCAGGCTGACGATCCCGCGCAGGGTCGTCGCCAGGACCGTCCTCACCTGCCGTTCCAGATACGGGGGGTAGAAATCGATTACCCGATTGATCGTCTCGGTGGCATCGACGGTGTGCAGGGTGGAGAGCACGAGGTGACCCGTCTCTCCGGCCTGCAACGCCGCCTCCACGGTCTCCCGATCCCGCATCTCGCCGATGAAGATCACGTCGGGGTCCTGGCGAAGGATCCGCCGCAGGCCCTCCCGGAACGAGTGCGTGTCGACGCCCACCTCGCGCTGGCTCACGATCGCGAGCTTGTCGGGATGGAGGATCTCGATCGGGTCCTCGAGGGTGATGATGTTCACCCGACGGGTGGCGTTGATGTGGTCGATCATCGCGCCGATCGTCGTCGTCTTGCCCGAGCCGGTGGGTCCGGTGACCAGCACGATCCCCCGCGGCTCCGCGGCGAGACGCTCGACCACGGCCGGGAGCCCGAGCTCGACGAACCCCTGGCTGGCGGGGCGGACGGCCCGGATGACGACGTTCACCGAGCCCCGCTGGCGGTAGCAGTTCACGCGGAACCGTCCAAGGGCAGGAACGCCGTGGGCGAAGTCTGCCTCGCCGGTCTCGTCGAACGCCTCCCGCAGTCGCCCCGGGAGGATCTCCTCGAGGAAGCGCTCGGTGTCCCGGGCGGTGAGGGACGGTAGATTGGCCCGGTGCAGGACCCCGTCGATGCGGAAGGCCGGGGGCGACCCGACCTTGAGGTGGAGGTCCGAGCCTTCGACCTCCATGAGTCTCTTGAGCAGTTCGTCGAGCGACGGCGGCACTTCTTCCACGTTCCGTTCTCCCTGAGATCCGACCAAGGGGGATATCGGCTCCGGACGCGGGGATCTTGACCGGGATGCCGCCGCGACGGGGCACGACGTCAGAGAAGGCCCCACCTGCGCCGGTGAACGGCGATCGCGGCGTCGACCGCCGGGACGGGCGCGGCGAGCGGCGGCGGCGCCGTCCCGTCCGAGCACGCACCTCGGATCGTCGCCGCGGCGGCGGCCCTGAGCCCGTCGAGGTCGTATCCGCCCTCGAGCAGGAAGACGAGACGCCGACGCGGCACCGTCCCGGCCACCGCGGCGGCCATCATCCGGTAGTCGTCGGCCTCGAGGCGCTGGTCGGCGAGCGGATCGACCCGCTCCGCGTCGTATCCGGCGCTCACGAGCACCCAGTCGGGGGCGAACCTCGTCAGGACGGGGACCACGAGTCGGGCGAACGCGTCCCGGTATGCCGAGCCGCCGCTCCCCGGCGGGAGCGGGACGTTCACCGTGTACCCGGCGCCCGGGCCCTCGCCCGTCTCCTCGCGCGTGCCGCTTCCCGGATAGAACGGATGCTCGTGGAGCGACAGGTACAGGACCGCGTCGTCCCGCCAGAACGCGTGCTGCGTCCCGTTCCCGTGATGCACGTCCCAGTCGACGATGGCGACGCGCTCGCCTTCCCGTCGCAGCCGTGCCGCGACGATCGCGACGTTGTTGAACAGGCAGAACCCCATGGCTCGGGATCGCTCCGCGTGGTGTCCCGGTGGGCGGACGGCACAGAACGCGACGTCGGCCCGCGCGCCACGGAGCACCTCCACCCCGGCCCACCCCGCTCCGGCGGCCCGCCGGGCCGCCTCCCACGACGCGGCGACGGCGTACGTGTCGGCATCGAGGGCGCCACCACCGGAAGCGCAGAAGCTCGCGATGCTCGCGACGTACCCGGGGTCGTGGACGCGCTCGAGATCGGCGCGTGACACCGGCGGTGCCGCGATCTCCACGAGCGCCGGAGCGGTGGCGCGGATCCCCGCCACGACCGCGGCGGTACGCTCGGGCCGCTCCGGATGTCCCGCGGGGCCACGGTGTTCGTCCATGGTGGGATGGGAGACCAACGCCACCCGCATCGCCTCCGACCTCCTCGTCGCTTCGGGTAGGGGAGAGGGACGGTACGCTATCGGAGCGCTCGGACGTCGAGTGGAGATGTGATGGCACTTGCGGAGAGCCCACTACCCGTGCTCCAGCGCGGGTCCTGGCCGGGACCCCTCACCCTACGCCGGGGCTGGGCCCGGGCCGAGGCTCGCCCCTGGAACGACGCCGTGGCGGACGCCTCGCTACGTCTCGTGCGCGGCGGCGCCGGGTTCCTCGAGGCGTGCACGGTGAAGCTCCGCTCCCTCGGTGCCCCCGCGGTGATCTCCCCGCCACTACCCGGCTCGGCGCAGCGATCGTGGCGGGCCGCCGGGTACGAGGAGTTCCTGCGCCTGGCGCTCATGCGGCTCGACCTCCACGCCACCCTCTCCTGCCCCGACCACCTCATCGTCGAAGCGGCCCGCGACGATCTCGACCCCCTGCTTCGGATCGATCGTGCCGCGTTCCCCCGCTTCTGGCGCTTCGATCACCTCGGCCTGCAGGAGGCTCTCGACGCCACCACGAAGAGCCGGGTGTTCGTCGTCCGTGGACCCGAGTGTGATCCCGTCGCCTACGCCGTCGTCGGGTACGGGCATGCGATCTCCTACCTGCAGCGGGTGGCGGTCCACCCCGATTGGCAGGGGCAGGGCATGGGACGCTCCCTGGTGCGGGCCGCGGCCCGCAGCGCCCGCGACGCCGGCTCCCACGCGATGCTCCTCAACACCCAGCTCGACAACGCGATCGCCATCCACCTCTACGAACGGGAAGGCTACGTGACGCTCCCCGAATCCCTGACGCTGCTCCGCGCCGACTGACTCCGCGACGGTCCGACGATGCCGCCGCGTCTCCCGGCCCGCTACCGGCTCCACGTTCGGCTCGGTCGCGACGGAGACATCGAGGAATGGTTGGCGACCGACACCGAGCTCGACCGGCCGGTGCTCGTCCGGTTCCTCCCCCCCGACGCCGGCCCGGAGCGGGCCGCCGCCTTCCTCGCCCCGGTGCGCGCCGCCGCGGCGACGAGTCACCCCCACCTCCAGCAGGTGTACGCGGCCGGTGCCGAGGCCGCGGCGACGTACTCGATCTCGGAGTGGGACGGCGCGGTGTCGGTCGCCGACCGGCTTCGCGCCGGGGAGGTGTTCCCGGCCACCGAGTTCCTCCCCAACGCGGCCGGCCTCGCCGACGGCCTCGCCGCGTTCCACGCGATCGGAGGCGTCCACGGGGCCATCGACGCGACGACGATCCACTTCTCGGCCGCCCACCCCGCCAAGCTCGGCGGGTTCGGCCGCCTCCACCCGCCGGCCACGGCCGAGGACGACACTCGGGCGCTCGCGGTCGCCCTGCGCCAGGCGATCACCGGCTCGCTCGACGCCAACGTGCTGCCCTCCCACGTCGTGGAGGGCGTTCCCCCCTCCCTCGACGACGCCCTCGTGGCGGCGGAGGAGGGACGGCTCGACGCCGCGGGTCTGGCGGGGGCGCTCCGCGGGATCCCAGCCGCCCGCCGATCCTCCGCACGCCGTCCGGGAACGCTCCGTTGGCTCCTGGCCTTCCTCTCCCTCGCCGCCCTCCTCGTCGGGCTCGCCGCGGCAGGACTGGGCATCGGCGACGACGCCGGAGCCCCGTTCCGCCTTCCCGCCGCACTCGGCACGACACCCCCTCCGGCCCGGGCCGCTCCGCCCCCGGCACCGTCCCCGGTCGACGACGGCACCCCGCTCCCCGCGGAGATCGCGGTGTACGACCCCCTCGGGGACGGCATCGAGGAGGACTCCCTCGCCCCGCTGGCGGTCGACGGCGATCCCGCCACCGCGTGGCACACCGAGACCTACTCCCGCCCGCTCACCGAGATCAAGGCGGGAGTCGGCGTCGTGCTCACCGTCGCGGGCACCCCCCACACCATGGAGATCGTGGGCACCCCGGGCTCCCGTTTCCGGATCGGCTGGTCCCCCGAGGTCCCGGAGGACCCGGCGGCATGGGAGGACGTGGCCTCGGGGCTCCTCATCGCCGCCCCGAGTCGCCTCACGCTCCCCGACCGCGACGGAGGCGTGTGGCTGCTCTGGTTCGTCGACCTCCCGCGCCAGGACGACGGTTCCTACCGGGCCGCGCTCTCCGAGGTTCGCTTCCTGCCTTGAGGACCGACGAGAATCCCTCCCGATGACCCATCGGGCCGCGACCGACGCCGAGCTCCTGCGCCGCTACCTCGCCGGCGAGACGGCCGCGTTCGAGGAGCTCGTCCGGGCGCACGAGGACCGCGTCTTCGGGGTCTGCCTGCGGATGCTCCGGGACCGGGAGGCGGCGCTCGACGCCACGCAGGACACCTTCCTCACGCTCTTCCGCAAGGCCGACCGGTTCGATGGGCGATCTGCGTTCTCCACGTGGCTCTACCGGGTCACGATGAACACCTGCTACGACCACCTCCGGCGTGCGGGACGCCGGACCACCGATCCGCTGCCGGACCACCACGATCCCGAGGATGCCGCTGCCCAGGACGCGTTCGTGGCGGCCGAGCTCCGTCCCTCGATCGAGGCCGCGCTCGCCGCCGTGCCCGCCGAGTTCCGTGCGGTGCTCGTCCTGGTCGATCTCGAGGGTCTCTCGATGGAGGAGACCGCCGATACGCTGGGGGTTCCCGCCGGGACCGTCAAGAGCCGGCTCTTTCGGGGAAGACGACGCCTCGCCGCGCTCCTGGGGAACCTGGCGCCCGGTACCGAACATCCAACGAACGACCCATGAACGTCCCCGACTCCGATCTCGTCCTCGCCTACCTGGAGGGGGTCCTCCCCCCGGGAGAGGCGGCCGCGTTCGAGCGCCGGCTGGCGGACTCCCCCGCGCTCCGGGAGCTGCTCGCCGAGCAGCGTCGGACCCGCGACCTCCTCCGCTCCGCCCCCTCGCCTCGTCTCACCTCCGCCGAGCGGGAGCGTCTGCTCTCGACCCTCCGCCGTGAGCTCCACGTCGACCTGCCCGCCGGCCGTTCGGAGAGGTCCGTCCCCTCCCGGCCCCGTCTTCGGTACCGGCTCGCGGCCGCCCTCGCCGCCGGCGGCGTCCTCCTCCTCGCCGTCGTCTTCGTCGTCCGGGGCGGCACCCGGCTCCCCGTGGGCTCCTCCGAGGCCGCCCTCGAGACGACGCTCACGGCCGCACAGGCCACGCCACGGGAACGGGCCGCCGGCGAGGCCGAGGACGCCGCCGTGCCTTCCACCGCGGCGCCGGCCACCACGGAGCTCTCCACCGCCACCGCTCGGGGAGCCACCGTCGGCGCAACGGCCTACGAGGCGCCCGCCCCCTCCGCCGCCGAGGTCCTCGCCGCGCTCGAGGGCCGCGGGCCCGAACCCGGAGGGGAGCCGACCCGCCTTCCGCCCGATGAGACGGCGCCGTGTTCCTCGGCCGTCTCCGCGGCGCTCGCCGACCGCCACGTCCCGGCGGATCTGCTCGTTCCCGTCGGTGTCGCCTCGGGGAGCGAGGGCGTGTCGTGGTTCGTGGTGGCGGAGGATCCGAACGGCGCGCCGCTCGCCGTGGTCGTCGTGTCCCGCGACGGCTGCACGGTGCGCGACGTCGCCGTCACCGGGACCACACCCCCCGGCGACTAACCTCGGCCGCCATGGCCGACCGCACCGACTACCCGGCGAGGATCGCCGACCTCCTCGAAGACCTCGCGACCCGGGTCCGTGCCCTGAGCATCGATCGGATCGCCGGCGTCGTCACCTGGGTCACGTTCGGTCTCGTCCTCCTCGTCCTCGTGACCCTCGCCGGATTCTGGCTGGCGGTCGGTGCCTTCCGTGCGCTGGGCCGGCTCATCGGCGTCGAGGCCGCGTACGCGGTCGCCGGCGGCATATTCCTCCTCGCCGGAGCGTTGGTCTGGCGAAAGCGGGTTCTTCGGGAAGACGTTCAGGAGTGACCATGACCGAGAAGGTGCTCATCATCGGATCGGGCCCTGCCGGGCTCACCGCGGCCATCTACGCCGCTCGGGCCGACCTCGCGCCCCTCATGATCGAGGGCATGGAGCGGGGAGGACAGCTCATGTTGACGACGGAGGTGGAGAACTACCCCGGGTTCCCCGACGGGATCATGGGTCCCGAGCTCATGGACAACATGCGCAAGCAGGCGGAGCGGTTCGGGACGCGTATCGTCTCCTCCGACGTGACGCGAGTGGACTTCGCCGCCTCCCCGTTCCGCGTGTGGGTGGGCGAGGACGAGCACACCGCCCGGACGGTCATCATCTCCACGGGGGCGTCGGCCCGCTGGCTCGGCGTTCCCGGCGAGGACCGTCTGCGCGGCCACGGCGTCTCGGCCTGCGCCACCTGTGACGGCTTCTTCTTCCGGGACAAGGAGCTGGCGATCGTCGGCGGCGGCGACAGCGCTATGGAAGAGGCTCTCTTCCTGACGAAGTTCGCCTCCAAGGTGACGATCATCCACCGCCGGGACGAGTTGCGGGCGTCGAAGATCATGGGGCGTCGGGCGCTCGAGCATCCCAAGATCGACGTCATCTGGGACACCGTGGTCGAGGAGGTCCTGGGTGACGATCTCGTCACCGGCCTCCGGTTGAGGAACCGCCGCACCGGGGAGACGTCCGTGTTCGCGGTCGACGGCCTCTTCCTCGCCATCGGCCACACGCCCAATACCAAAGTGTTCCAGGACCAGCTCGAGCTCGACGCCGCCGGGTACATCGTCACCCACGACGGGACGCGTACCTCGGTCGACGGCGTGTTCGCGGCAGGCGACGTCGTCGACAAGGTGTACCGGCAGGCGATCACCGCCGCGGGCATGGGGTGCCAGGCCGCCATCGACGCGGAACGCTGGCTCGAGCACGAGGGAGAGTGACCCCGCGGCGGCCACGCACCACCGCGATCGACACCCGAGGAGGAACGATGGGAAAGAACACGATCACCGTCGACGACGCCACCTTCACGGCGGTCATCAACGACGAGACGCCGACGCTCGTCGACTTCTGGGCCGAGTGGTGCGGCCCGTGCAAGATGATGGAGCGCCCGCTGGAGGAACTCGCCGCGGAACGGGCCGGGAGCCTGAAGGTCGCCAAGCTCAACGTCGACGAGAACCAGGCCACGGCGATGCAATACGGCGTGATGAGCATCCCGACCATGATCGTGTTCCAGGAGGGTCAGGAGAAGAAGCGCCTCGTCGGAGCCCGCAGCAAGGCCCAGCTCGAGGCGGAGCTCGCCGAGTACCTCCGGTGACGGCGTCGCTGTGAGAACATGATGCCGTGAGGCTCTACCACCGCGGCGATCGAGGTGAGCCGGTCCGGGACATCCAGGGCCGGCTCTTCGCGCTCGGGTTCGACCCGGCCCCTGATCCCCGGGGGATCTACGGCGAGCACACCGAGGCCGCCGTCCGTCGCTTCCAGACCTCCCGCGGCCTGCCGGCCGACGGGATCGTGGGCCCCGAGACGTGGCGGAACCTCATCGAGGCCGGCTACCGGCTCGGCGACCGGCTCCTCTACCGCCGGGTACCGATGATGCGCGGGGACGACGTGGCCGAGCTGCAGCGGAGTCTGAACGCGCTCGGCTTCGACTGCGGCAAGGTCGACGGCATCTTCGGTTCCGCCACCCTGCAGGCGCTGCTCGACTTCCAACAGAACCGTCGCATGGCCGAGGACGGCATCGCGGGCCGGGAGGTGGCGCTCGAGCTCCGGCGGATGCGCCGCGCCACCGCGAAGCCGGGCCGGGAGGTGGTGCGAGAACGGGAGTGGCTGCACACGCTGCCACGCTCGGTCACGGGCGCTCGCATCTACGTCGATCCCGCCTGTCGGGACACCGCCGAGGCCGCGTCCACCTGGGAGGCGGCGCTCGGTCTCACCGAGGTCCTCCGGGTCCACGGCGCCCATCCGCTGCTCTCGCGCAGCATCGACACCTCCCCTCCGGAACGTCTCCGCGCCCGTCGGGCCAACCGCCTCGACGTCACCCTCGTCGTCTCGCTCGCCCGTGCCGGCGGAGGGTCGGCCGCGGTGTGGTACTTCGCCTCCGAGCACAGCCGGAGCGCCGCCGGGGAGGCCCTCGCCGGAGCGATCGCCGCACATCTGGGTCTTCCCACGGCGGGCCGCTCCACACCCATCCTCAAGGAGACCCGTGCCCCCGCCGTCGTGGTCTCCGTTCCCGATCCCGACGCCGCGACGGGCCGCGAGCTCGGGCTCCTCCTCGTCGAGATCCACCGGCTCGGCGGTGAGGATCTGCTTCAGCCGAAGAACCGCCGGTAGATCCGCTCGAGATCCTCCGGTGAGCCGAAGCGCACGACGAGCCTTCCCCCGCGCCCGCGGTAGTCGATGACGACCTTCGTTCCGAGATGCTCCGAGAGCCGCTCCTCGAGCTCCACGATCGCCGCCGGTCGCACCCGACGCGGCCGCCGGGTCGTCTCCGCCCGCCCCCGGCGCGCCCGGACGGCCTCCTCGGTCCTCCGCACCGACCATCCCTCCGCCACGGCCCGTTCCGCCACGTGGATCGCGTACGCCTCGTCCTCGAGCCCGAGGAGCGCACGGGCGTGTCCCGCCGAGAGGAGGCCCCGCTCCACCATGCCCTGGATCGCCGCCGGGAGTTGGAGCAGGCGGAGCGTGTTCGTCACCGCGCTGCGACTCTTCCCGACCCGGGCCGCCACGTCCTCATGTCGCATCCCAAAATCTTCCAGTAATTGCCGGTACGCCGCCGCCTCCTCGAGAGGTGTGAGGTCCTGCCGCTGCACGTTCTCGATGAGCGCCTCGGTCAACGCCTCCTCGTCCCCACCCCCGGTACGGATCATCGCCGGTATGGTCGCCAGCCCGGCCATCGCCGCGGCGCGCAGCCGTCGCTCCCCCGCCACGAGCGCGTACCCCTCCTCGTCCGCCCGCACGACGATGGGCTGCAGGACCCCTACTTCCCGGATCGAGGCCGCGAGACCCGCCAGCTCGCCGTCGTCGAAGTGGCGCCGCGGCTGCCGCGGGTTGGGACGAACCAGCTCGAGGGGGACCTCGGCGAACCCGCTCGTGGGGTGGTCCGTCGGGATCAACGCCTCGAGACCACGGCCCAGCCCGCTCTTACGCGCGGCCATGGCGCCTCCGGAACTCCCGGGCCAGCTCGCGATACGCGATGGCCCCCCGAGACATGGGATCGTACGCCTCGATCGGCTCTCCGTAGGAAGGGGCCTCGGAGAGCCGCACGGTACGGGGAATGACGGCGCGGTAGGTGCGGTCCCCGAAGTGCTCCCGAACCTGGGCGACGACGTCGGCGGCGAGTCGCGTCCGCCCGTCGTACATGGTGAGGACGACACCCTCGACCTCGAGTTCAGGGTTCAGGTTGCGCCGTACGAGCTGGATGTTCCGCATGAGCTGACTGACGCCTTCGAGGGCGTAGTACTCGCACTGGATGGGGATGAGCACCTCGTCCGCGGCCGCCAACCCGTTGACGGTGAGCAGTCCCAGGCTGGGCGGGCAGTCGACGAAGACGAAGTCGTACTCCTCCCGTGCGCCCTTCAGCGCGTTCCGCAGCCGTGATTCCCGGGAGAAGAGGGACACGAGCTCGATCTCCGCCCCGGCCAGCTCGATGGTCGCCGGAATCACGAAGAGGTCCCGGACGGAGGTCGGCTCGACGACGTCCTCGAGCGGCCGTTCCTCGACGAGGAGCTCATACGTCGAGCCGTCGATGGCCGCCCGGTCGATCCCCAACCCCGACGTCGTGTTCCCCTGGGGATCGAGATCGACGACGAGGACCCGCTCCCCCTGCAGTGCCAGCCCCGCGCCGAGGTTGATGGCGGTCGTCGACTTGCCGACCCCACCCTTCTGGTTGGCGATGACGATGATGCGGGCCTGTGGCACGGAGTCGCTCTCAGTCGGCCGGACCGGACCGCGGGGGCCCGGCGGCCCTCATCCTAAGGAGGCGGGGCGCGGAGTCAAGCACCTCCGCCGGAACGGCGACGACGTCCACGGCCCATCCCGGTGGTGGGGAGGGGACGTCCTCGCTCCCGACAGCCGGGCTGCGTCGCCACCCGACGACGGCCACGCCCTGCTTCTCGAGGAGGGTGACCGCCCGCCGGAACGCCTGCACCGGAGCCATGACACCCCGGAAGGTCACGGCGTCCGCCCGACCCGCGACCCGGTCCACGGTTCCCTGCTGGACCGCCGCGTTCTCGAGCCGGAGGACACGGACCGCCCGTCGCAGCAGTGCGGCCCGGCGCCCGGAACGCTCCAGCAGCACGACCTCGACGTCCGGAAGCAGGACGGCGAGCGGCAGCCCGGGCAGTCCGGCCCCGCTCCCCACGTCGAGGAGTCGCGTCGGGGACCGACCTCGCCACGCCCCGGCGAAGGTGATCGAGTCGGCGATGTGGCGCTCCCACAGCCGCGGCGCCTCCGCCGGTCCTAGCGCACCGGCCGGCAACGCCTCGGTCTGCAGCCAGGCCACGTACCGCTCCAGGAGCGCCGGCCCTTCGGGGCGAACCGAGATCCCGGCCCAGCTCGCCACCCGGTTCAGCAGGGTGTGGTGGGCCGTCTCCCCACCCTCGCGCGTTTCCCGTGAAACATCCGGCGCCATCAGGCGTCCGGGGCGCCGTCTTCCTCGTCGTCCGTGTCTCCCCCGGCAGAGGCCGTCTCCGTCTCCGGAGCGATCACGACGGCGCGATGCGGTTCCTCACCCTCCGAGTAGGAGCGCACGCCGGCGATGTCGACGACCGCATCGTGGACGACCTTCCGGTCCGCGGCGTTCATGGGCTCCAGCATGATCTCGCCCCCCTGCTCGAGCACGCGCTCCGCGAGCTTTCCGGCGTAGATACGCAGGGCCTCCCGTCGGCGCTCGGCGTAACCCGCCACATCGAGTCGCATGCGGGGTGCCCCGAACGTCTTGCGCTGTACCACGGTACGCGTCAGCTCGAGCACCGCTTGCATCACGCTCCCCTTCGGGCCCACGAGCGCCTCGGTCTGCTCGCCCTGCACGTCGATGAAGAGGATGTCGTCCTCGATCCGGGTGGTCACGTCACCTTCGAGACCGAAAGCCGTGAGGAGTCCCTCGAGGAACGCGCGCGCGACCTCGGCCTGCTCCGTGATTCCCGCGGCCTCGGGCCGCTCCGCGCTCGACTCGGTCATGTTCGGCCGCTCCTTCTCCTGGTTCCTCCGTCCCCCCGCTCGCGGCCGCCCTTCGGGCCGTTGCGGCTTCCGTTCCCGCTCACCCGCTGGCGCCCCGGCACTCGAGCCTCCCTTGGCCCCCTTCCGGGACCGCCGCCGGCGCCGCCTCCGCTTCGGCTTCCGGGTGACCTTCACGATCGCCGGCTGTCCACCGATTCCGAGAAAGCCGGACTTCGGCTCCTGCAGCACCTCGATCTCCGCCTGCTGCTCCGACTCGAGCCCAAGCTCCTTGAGTGCCGCCTCCACCGCGATCTCCACCGTCTTGCCTTGGACTTCCACCCACTCCATGACGGTCACTTCCTCCTGCGCCGGTTGCGCTTCTTGCTGGCATGCCGGGATGGCCCCGAGGGTGGCTTCCCGTTGCCGCCGCCTCCCTCTCCGTTGCTCGGCCCACCTGCGGGTCGCCCCTGTCGCGTGTCCCCGGCCTCGGCGTCCCCCCCGTTCTCGAGACGGATGATCAGGGCCTGCTGCCCGATCCGGAAGAGGTTGCTCGTGCCGAAGTACAACCCCAGGCCCGCGGGGAGCGTCCAGGAGATGAACCCGAAGAAGAGCGGCATGATCTTCATCGCGGTCTGCATCCCTTGCGCCGCCTGCCCCTGCTGCCCATCGTCCTTCTTCGTCTGCATCGTCTGCATCTGCTGGTAGAAACCGGCAGCAACGATGACGACGACGAGCAGCACGTAGGGGATCGCGGCGAGGACGCCTTGTCCCGAGAACGCCTGCGACGGGCTGGCGAGGAGGTTCATGCCGAGGAAGCGGACCCCTTCGAACGCCTGGTGACCCAGCGACAGGCCCTGTTCGATGGCGTCCCGTGCGGGGCCCACCGCCTCCCGCCACAAGGCCGAGTCGGTCGGAATGCCCTCCCCGCTGCGCAAGACGCGGAACAACGCGAACCAGATCGGCATCTGCACCAACATCGGGAGGCACCCCGCGGCCGGGTTCACGCCCCGTTCCTTGTAGAGCGCCATGAGCTGCTTGTTCAGCTCCTCCTTGTCGTGCTTCAGCTCCCGCTGTAGGCGCTTCACCTCCGGTTGGATCTCCTGCATCGATCGCATCGATCGCGTCTGTTTCAGCGTCATGGGGAACAGGATGAGGCTGATCCCCAACGTCAACAGGATGATGGCCACCCCGTAGTTGGGGATGATCTGGTAGAAAATGGCAAGCACGCTCCCGATCGCCTGGAGTAGCAGCGTCCACGGGTTCACGGCCTCTCACCTCGCGTCGCTCCCGCAGGCGGGACCGGGTCGTACCCGCCCTCGTGGAACGGATGACACCGCCCGATCCGCCGGAGAGCCAGCCACGTGCCGCGGCCCGCGCCGTACCGACCGATCGCGTCGAGCGCGTACACCGAGCAGGTCGGCTGGTAGCGGCAGTTCGTGCCGAGGAGAGGAGACACGAAGCGCCGGTAGCCGCGAATGGCCCACGCCAGCCCCGTGGCCGCCCGGCTGGGCTGCCTCCTCTTCGTACTCGTCCTCATTCCCGTTCCTCCGTTTCCCCGCCCACGGCTCGCCGCACCCAATCGACGAGCCGGGAGAACTCGGCCTCCACCACCCCCGGTCCGGCGACCACGACGTAGGTCGTGCCCGTCGCCAGAGGCACACGTGCCATCGCCTCCCGCAGCCGGCGCTTGGCGCGGTTTCGCCGTACCGCGTTCCCCACCCGTCTCCCGGCGACGATGCCCACCTCGGGCGGCCCCGCTGGGCCCGGCGCGCGCACCACCGTCACCGCGCCCACGTGTCGGCGCTCACCCGTGCGGTGCACGACTCGGAAACGCGAGCTGGAACGCAACGAGACGTAGGGCCGCCGCCCTTCAGGCGGTGAGACGGTGACGGCCCTTTTGCCGGCGGCGCTTGACGAGGGCACGACCGGCTCGGGTGCGCATCCGGGCACGAAACCCGTGCTTCCTCTTGCGTCGCCGCACATTGGGTTGATAGGTGCGCTTCATGAGCGGTGGAACTTCCCGAACGGGAGAGGTCGCGGTACGGCGGGCAAGGTTACGGAGGGTGGTGTGCTATGTCAAAGGAGTCCCGGCACGCTGGACCCCGGCCGCGAAAACTGCTCCTCTCCCGCGAAACATCGATCACCCCCCGAACGCGCCTCTCCAAGCCGAAGGAGATCGCCGGCCGGCGCCGGCGATCTCCGAAAACCCTTGTATGCCAAGGGCTCTCTCCCTCCCTCGCTGCGGAGCTCACCGACGTAGGTCGCGCTTTTGGCGTTCTTGCCGGTCCTGCTCCGCCCGCCATATACTCGCCGCCGCTCATCACGCGGGTGACCGCAACTTCCCCGGAGGGAGCACGGGGGCACGCCCCAGCCGGGCGGGGCCACGCCACAGTTCTCCACAGGTTGTGGACAGGTGTGTGGAAATTCACGAAGGGTCGGAGCGGGGAGCGAGCGTCGCACCGTGGCACAGCCGAACTCCTCGAGCACGGGGTGGAACGACCTCCGCCGAGAACTGCAGGGCCGAATTTCCCCGGCCGCGCTCCAGACCTGGATCGAGCCGCTCGCGCCCGAGTTCGACGACGGGGAGCTTCGCCTCCGCGCTCCCACCGAGTTTCATTACCGCTGGGTGCGTGACCGCTACCTCCCCACGATCACCGAGGCCGTTGCCGCCATCTACGGAGAGGAGATGACGGTGCGTCTGAGCGCCGCGCCGAATGCCGTCCCGGATCCGCCCCCGGCACCGGTCCACGTCACGCCCCCCCGGCCTCCCGTGTCCTCACGCGGGATCCGGCTGATTCCCAAGTACACGTTCGAGAACTTCGTCGTCGGCCAGTCCAACCGCTTCGCCCACGCCGCCGCGCTCGCCGTCGCCGAACAGCCCGGCAGTCAGTACAACCCCCTCTTCATCTACGCCGACGCCGGCCTCGGCAAGACCCATCTGCTTCATGCCGTCGGGCATCACCGCCTCGCCATCGACCCGCACGCCGTCGTCCGGTACGTCTCCTCGGAGCAGTTCTTCAACGAGTTCATCAACGGGATCCGGCGCAAGCGCATGGACGAGTTCAAGGACCGCTACCGCACCATCGACGTCCTCCTCCTCGACGACGTCCAGTTCTTCGAGGGGAAGGAGCAGATCCTCGAGGAGTTCTTCCACACCTTCAACAGCCTCTACGAGGCGGGCCGCCAGCTCGTCATCAGCTCGGACCGGCATCCCCGCCACCTCGCCACCCTCGAGGACCGGCTCCGCAGCCGCTTCGAATGGGGTCTCCTCACCGACATCCAGAGCCCGGACGTGGAGACCCGCCTCGCCATCCTCCGGAAGAACGCCGAGTTCGCCCCTCTCCCCGTGCCCGAGGACGTGCTGGAGTTCATCGCGCAGAACGTTCACGACAACATTCGCGAGCTGGAGGGCGCCCTCACCCGCGTGACCGCCTACGCCGCCCTGACCCACGAGCAGATCACCCTCGAGATGGCCCACGAGGTCCTGCGCGACATCATCCGGACTCCGGACGACGCCCCGGTCACCGCCGACCTCGTCATCGACGTCACCGCGTCCCACTACGGTCTGTCGCGCACCGAGCTCCTGGGTCCGAGCCGCAAGCAACCCCTCGCCAGGTTCCGCCAGATCGCCATGTACCTCTGCCGAGAGCACACCGACCTCTCCCTCCCCAAGATCGGCGCCGCGTTCGGTGGTCGCGACCACACGACCGTCATTCACGCCGTCGAGAAGATCAAGGGTCTCATCCAGAAGGACAAGCAGGTCTTCGACGACGTCACTCTCCTGACCCAACGGCTGAGGAGAACATGACCCTCGTCCACAGCCCCGCTCCCTCGTCCTGTTCGCCTGGGTGCAACTCCGGTTTCGTCCCCGGTGGCTGTGGACGAGGAACCCGTGCCCTTGCACACCTCCTCCCACTCATCCACAATCCACAACGTCTACTACCACTACTACTTCTCTCTTCATCCATCTAAGACAGCAGCAGAGGAAGAAGGACTGTGCGTATCCGAGCCGAACGAGACGACCTCGCCGATGTCCTCGCCCGTGCCGGGCGGGCCGTGGGAACCCGTTCCCCGTTGCCGATCCTGCAGGGTCTCCTCTGTGAGGTACGCGGCTCCCGGCTTACCGTGACCGGAACCGACAACGAGGTCACGGTCCGCACCTACCTCGAGGTGGAGAGCACCGAGGAGGGAAGGACCGTCGTGCCCGCCAAGCTCACCGCGGAGGCGGTGCGGAAGCTGCCCCCGGGAGCGGTGTCGATCGTCGCCGCGGACGGGGAGGTGGAGATCACCGGGAACGGTCCGCGCTTTCGTCTGCGCGAGATGAACGCCGACGATTTCCCCACGATCCCCGAGGAGATCGGAGGTGAGACGCTCGACATCGACGGGGAAGTGCTGGTCCACGCCCTCGCCCAGGTGGGGGTGGCGGCGTCCACCGACGAGGCCCGGCCCACCCTGACCGGGATCCTGTTCGACGGGGAGGGTGAGGGTTTCCGGCTGGTCGCCACGGACTCCTACCGGCTCGCGGTACGGGAGGTTCCGGGAGTGGAGGCGACGCGGTCTCGTCTCGTGCCGTATCGGGCGCTGCGCGAACTTGGTCGAACGATCGGAGCGGGGAAGCTGACGATGACCCTCGGAGAGCGGGAGGCGGCCTTCCGGACGGAGCGGGGAAGCCTCACCGCGCGCATCATCGACAGCTCTTTCCCCAGCTACCGGCAGCTCCTGCCCGCCGGGTACCCGAACCGTCTTCAGCTCGTGAAGGAGGAGCTCCTCGAGGCCGTGGGACGAGCCGCACTCGTCGCGGAGGATCACATCCCGGTTCGGCTCCATCTCCACGAGGGAGGGGTCGAACTCAGTGTGATTCGTCAAGAGGTCGGCGAGGAGACCGAGCACCTCGACGGACAGTATCAGGGCGAGGAGATGACCATCGCGTTCAACACGCGCTACCTCACCGACGGCGTGGCCGCCGTCATGGGGGAGGACGTGGTGCTGGAGGCGGTGGATCCACTCAAGCCGGGCCTCGTCACGGGTACCGAGGGTGACGGGTTTCGCTACCTCCTAATGCCGGTTCGACTCTGAGACGGGGGTCATGCTCCTCGTCTGGCTCGCACTACGCGACGTTCGCTGTTATGAGGAGCTGTCGTTCCGGCCGGATCCCGGCGTGAACCTCCTGGTGGGCGGGAACGGAGCGGGGAAGACGACCGTCCTCGAGGCGATCGGGATCCTGGGGACGTTGCGTTCGCTGCGGCGAGCGCCGGACGAGGCGATCGTGCGGGTCGGGGCCGACGCGGCCATCCTGCGGGGGGGATTCCGGGGACGGGGGGCGGAGACGCGGGTGGAGATCGAGATCCGTCGTGAGGGGCGACGCCGCGTGCTGCTCGACGGCAAGCGTCCGCCTCGCCACCGGGACGTGCTCGCCGCGGTGCCGATGGTGGCCTTCCAGCCCGACGATCTCGACGTGGTCGCGCGCGGACCGGCGCTCCGGCGTGAGTACCTCGACGACCTGGCCGCGACGCTCCACCCGGAGGCGGCGGCGGTGCAGGCCGAGTACGACCGGGCACTGCGGCAGCGGAACGTGCTGCTCCGGCAGGAAGGGGGCCGTGCCGACCCGGTGACGCTCGAGGTGTGGGACGAGCGTCTCGCGACCGGGGGAGCGGCCGTGTACCGGGAACGGGAGCGCCTCCTCGAGGCGCTGGGATCGGTCACGGAGGAGGTGTACGGGGCCATCGGTGGTGGGGCGGCACTCCGCTGGGCGTACCGGCCCGGCTGGCTCGACGACGACACCGCCGAGCCGGCGGTCGCGCTGCGGCGAGCACTGGCCCGGCGCCGGAAACGGGACCTCGAGGTTCGGACCACGACGGTCGGGCCTCATCGTGACGACCCGACGCTGCTCCTGGACGGGCGCCCCGTTCGCACCGCGGCGAGCCGAGGGGAGCAGCGCACGGCGGCGCTCGCGCTACGCCTGGCGGGACACCGTCTGCTCACCGAACGGCGAGGGATCACGCCGGTGCTGCTGCTCGACGACGTCTTCTCCGAACTCGACCCGGGAAGGGTGAGGAGGGTCGTACGCGAACTGCCGACCGGCCAGGTTCTCGTCACCACCACGCGCGACGATGGGGTTCCTCTCGAAGGACGGCGGTGGAGCGTGGAGGGAGGGAGCGTGCGATGAGGCCCGGGGAAGGATCGCGAGAACCGACACCGATCGGGGAGGTCCTCGCCGCCGTGCTGGAGCAGGCGGCACGTGGGATGAACCTGCGGGCGGGAAGCCTCTTCTCGGCGTGGCGGGACATCGCGGGGGAACGGTGGGCGGCGGTACGACCGGTGGTGCTGCGAGATGGTGTCCTGGTGGTGGAGGTGCGGTCGGGTCCGGAGGCCGCGCTCCTCCGGTACGAGGTCCCGGCGCTCGTGCGCCGGATCGGGGAGCGTCTGGGGTCCGACCTCGTGCACGCGGTGCATGTTCGCGTGGCCCGGGACGGCTGGGAGGAGGGGAAGGGTTGACGGGGATTCGACCGCCGCGACGGTATACTTCGGCGTACGCCCGGCGTACCCGCTTCCCGCCGCGACGGCGACTCGAAGGAGCCTTGTGAGCAAGAGAGAACGCGCCGCGAACGCGTCCTACGAGGCGAAGGACATCACCGTTCTCGAAGGGCTCGAAGCGGTGCGCCGCCGCCCCGCCATGTACATCGGCTCGACCGGACCGCGCGGCCTCCACCACCTCATCTGGGAGGTCGTCGACAACGCCGTGGACGAGGCGATGGCGGGGTTCTGCACGAGGATCGAGGTGACCCTGCGAGCCGACGGGGGGGTGCGGGTGCGGGACAACGGTCGAGGTATCCCGGTCGACCGTCACCCCAAGACCAGGCTCCCGGCCTTGACGACCGTGCTGACCACCCTCCATGCCGGAGGCAAGTTCGACTCGGGTGCCTACACGGTCTCCGGGGGCCTGCACGGCGTCGGCGTCTCGGTGGTGAACGCCCTGTCGCGACGTCTCGACATCGAGGTCATCCGCGACGGGTTCCACTGGGAGCAGTCGTTCGAGTACGGGAAGCCCCTCGCGCCGTTGCGGAAGGGCAAGGCGGCCAAGCGGAGCGGCACCCAGATCACGTTCTGGCCGGACCCGGACGTCTTCGTGGAGGGAGTGGAGTACGCGGCGAAGACCGTGACGAGTCGGCTCCGGGAGATGGCGTTCCTCAACAAGGGGCTCGAGATCCGATTCCGCGACGAGCGGGGTGAGGAACCCGTCGAGGAGCGGTTCCGCTACACGGGGGGCCTCGTCGACTTCGTGCGCCACCTCAACGCCAGTCGTGAACCCATCCATGCCCAGGTCGCGTCCTTCGACGAGAAGGGGGAGGACGCCGAGATCGCGGTGGCGATGCAGTGGACGGCGGGGTACAACGAGACGATCCTCTCCTTCGCCAACAACATCAACACCCACGAGGGTGGTACGCACGAGGAAGGGTTCCGCAAGGCGCTCACGAGGGCCATCAACGACTTCGCGCGAGGACGGAACGTCCTCAAGGAGAAGGACGCGAACCTCCTCGGGGAGGACGTGCGGGAGGGCCTGACCGCCGTCGTCTCGGCGAAGGTTCGCCACCCTCAGTTCGAGGGACAGACGAAGACGAAGCTGGGGAACACCGAGGTGCGTTCGTTCGTCGAGAAGGCGCTGAATCAGCGGATCCCGGAGTGGCTCGAGCGGAACCCGGGCGAGGGCCGTCGCATCGCCGAGAAGGCGCTGAGCGCGGCGCGGGCTCGCCACGCCGCCCGCCAGGCCCGGGACCTCACGAGGCGCAAGAGCCTCCTCGAGTCCTCGGGGCTCCCGGGGAAGCTCTCGGATTGCTCCTCGAAGGACCCGGAACGCTCGGAGCTCTTCATCGTCGAGGGCGACTCCGCCGGTGGATCGGCCAAGCAGGCGCGCAACAGCGAGTTCCAGGCGATCCTGCCCATTCGGGGGAAGATCATCAACGTGGAGAAGAACCGGCTGGCGCGGGTCCTCCAGAACAACGAGATCCAGTCCCTCATCACGGCGATCGGAACCGGGATCGGGGACGACTTCAACCTCACCAAGGCCCGGTATCACAAGGTCGTCATCCTCACCGACGCCGACGTCGACGGTGCGCACATTCGCACCCTCCTCCTCACCTTCTTCTTCCGGCAGATGGTCCCCCTCATCGATGCCGGCTACATCTACATCGCCCAGCCTCCCCTCTACAGCGTCAAGGTGGGTACGAAGACCCGGTGGGTTCGGGACGACGCCGACCTCGAGGCGGTGAAGACGGAGCTCGACGGGAGACGGGTGAACATCCAGCGTTTCAAGGGCCTCGGTGAGATGAACGCCGAGCAGCTCTGGGAGACGACGATGGATCCGGAACGACGCGCCCTGCTGCAGGTCCGACTCGACGACGAGCTCGCCGCCGAGGAGACATTCGCCACCCTCATGGGCACCGACGTCGAGGCCCGGCGTACCTTCATCCAGCAGAACGCCAAGGACGTGCGCTTCCTGGATTTCTGACCACCAGCCCGAGCGAGGACCATGCCGGAACGAGAACCCAGGGATCAGGTCGAACCCATCGACATCGAACGGGAGATGCAGGAGTCCTTCCTGGAGTACGCGATGTCCGTCATCGTGTCACGGGCGCTCCCCGACGTGCGCGACGGGTTGAAGCCGGTGCATCGGAGGATCCTCTTCGCCATGCACGACGCCGGGATCCGCCCGGGTACACCATTCCGGAAGTGCGCCCGGGTCGTCGGCGACGTCGTCGGCTGGTTCCATCCACACTCGCCGGAGGCGGTGTACGACTCGCTGGTGCGGCTTGGTCAGGACTTCGCCTCGCGCTACCCGCTCGTCGAGCCTCAGGGGAACTTCGGGACCGTCGACGATCCTCCGGCCGCCATGCGGTACACGGAGGCCCGCCTGGCACCCATCGCCGCCCACATGATGGAGGGCATCGACGAGAGCACCGTCGACTTCGTGGACAACTACTCGGGGGAGCGGCAGGAGCCCGCGGTCCTCCCGGCCCGGTTTCCGAACCTCCTCGTCAACGGCTCGACGGGGATCGCGGTGGGAATGGCGACGAACATCCCGCCGCACAACCTGGGCGAGGTGGTCGAGGCGGTGCTGTACGCCCTGGATCATCCCGACGCCACGGTCGACGACCTGGCGCGGTTCGTCCAGGGGCCGGACTTCCCCACCGGGGCCTACATCGTGGGGACCGCGGGGATCAAGGCCGCGCTGGCCACCGGACGCGGCTCCATCCGAATGCGCGCCGTGACCGACGTCGTGGAGATGAGACGCGGGCGAATGGCGATCGTCGTCACCGAGATCCCGTATCAGGTGTCACGGGATCGCATCATGGAGAAGACCGCCGACCTCGTCCGGGCGAAGACCATCACGGGGATCGCGGACCTGCGCGACGAGTCGGACCGCGACGGAACCCGGTTGGTGATCGAGTTGAAGCGCGACGCCAATCCGCAAGTGGTCCTCAACCAGCTCTTCAAGTACACCCAGCTCGAGGAGAGCTTCGGTGTCAATCAGGTGGCGCTCGTCGACGGCGTGCCGCGGACGCTCAACCTGGCGCAGATGGTCCACGCCTACATCGCGCACCAGCTCGAGGTGATCGAGCGACGGACGCGCCACCGACTCGAGAAGGCGCGTGCCCGCGCCCACATCGTCGCCGGCCTCCTCGTGGCGCT
This sequence comes from uncultured Acidimicrobiaceae bacterium, assembly GCA_964584755.1. GTDB lineage: Bacteria > Actinomycetota > Acidimicrobiia > Spongiisociales > UBA5794 > CAZPAV01. The sequence continues at coordinate 2,234 of CAZPAV010000005.1, read as the reverse complement.
CGACAACATCGACGAGGTCGTCGAGATCATCAGGTCCTCTGCCGACGTCGCCGCGGCTCGGGTGACCCTGATGGAGCGTTTCGACCTCTCCGAGATCCAGACGAACCACATCCTCGACATGCCGCTCCGGCGGCTCACCGCGCTCGAGACCGGCAAGTTGCGGGAGGAGTACGCCGAGCTGGAGCGGCTCATCGCCGAGCTGGAGGAGATCCTCGCGGACGAAGGCCGGCGGCGGGCGATCGTGGCGGAGGAGCTCGGCGCGATCCGGGAGAAGTTCGGTGACGAGCGTCGCTCACGAATCATCCCCGACCTGGGCGACCTCTCCCTCGAGGACCTCATCGCCGACGAGGAGCTCGTCGTGACGATCTCGGCGGCCGGGTATGTGAAGTCCGTCCTGGCGCGCGCGTACCGGACGCAAGGACGAGGCGGACGCGGGGTGCGCGGAGCCGCATTGCGCGAGGACGACGTCGTCACCCACGTGCTGCACACCAGTGCCCACGCCTATCTCCTCTTCTTCACGAACCGGGGCAAGGTGTACCGGATCCGCGCCCACGAGATCCCCCGCAAGGACCGAACGGCGAAGGGCGTGCTCGTGCAGTCGGTCCTCCCCATGGAACCCGACGAGCGGGTCGAGGCGATCATCGACACCCGCGACTACGAGACGCATCGCTACCTCGTGATGTTCACCCGCCGCGGCAAGGTGAAGAAGACCCGGTTCGCCGACTACGACTCGCGCAACCAGGTACTCGTGGCCATCAACCTGAGGGACGACGACGAGGTGGTCGCGGTGCACGCCACCGGGGGGGACGGGGACCTCATGATGTTCACGAGGAACGCCCAGGGCATCCGCTTCCCCCAGGAGGAGGTCCGCGCCATGGGGCGGGCGGCCGAGGGTGTTCGTGGGATCAAGCTGCGTGAGGGCGACGAGGTGGTCTCGGCGGCGTGCGCGGCGCCGGGGGGCGACGTCCTCCTCCTCACGTCGGGGGGGTACGGCAAGCGGACCCGCATGGACGATTTCCCCAGGCAGCGGCGTGGCGGCATGGGGGTGAAGGCCATGAAGCTCACACGGAGCCGCGGCACGCTGGTGGCGGCCGTGGACGTGGGACAGGACGACGAGGTCTTCATCACGTCCTCGGACGGGATCGTCATCCGGGAGACGGTGCGGGAGATCAGCCGGCAGCGGAGGGATTCCACCGGCGTGCGGGTGATCAACCTCGAACCGGGCGCCGAGCTCTCGGCGGCCGCGAAGGTCCCTGCAGAGGAGCGTTGAGACACCGACGGCGCAGGCCGGGGACCTCGATAACGGACCTCGGCGGTACACTCGGGCACCCGAAGGAGGCAGTCATGGCCGTGCGACGGGTGCGGAGGGTCATCCGCAAGATCGATCCCTGGACCGTGTTGAAGGTCTCCCTGGTGTTCGACGCGATCGCGTCACTCCTCTTCGTGCTCGGGACGTGGGTCATGTGGTCGATCCTCGTGCAGCGGGGGATCCCGGAGCGGCTCTCCGAGCTGGCGGCCAACCTCACGCTGACGTTCACCCCCGACGGTGCCCTGTACTTCCGCATCGTGGTGCTCGTCGCGGTCATCTCCACCATCCTCTTCAGCGGGTCCGTCACCCTGGCGGCCGTGCTCTACAACCTCATCTCCGACGTGGTCGGAGGGGTCGAGGTGATCGTCCTCGAGGAACGGTTCGATCTCCCCGCCGCGGTTCCCACACGGGTGCGGCCGGCGGTGCATCGACCGGTGTCGAACGGAACCGGAGCCGGAACCGAACCTGCCGTGCCGGCGACGGGACCGCTTCCGACGGCCGTCGGGGACTGAGGGCGCCTCAGGAGCGGTACGTCGCCACGTCGAGACCCGCGTCGAGCGCCGCGGCGAGGAACGCGTCCGCGGCGTCGGCGGGCCGGTGGAGGCCCGGCCGGTACGCGCCTCGGGCGACGGTGACGGCTCCCGCGGCGAGGGCGAGGGCCTCGAGGTGTGGTGCCAGCTCGGAGACCCCGATGATGCGCTCGGCGCCGTCCTCTCGGATCCTCACGACGAGTCCGGCCCATTCCTCGTCGAGCGGGGCGGCGAAGGCCCGACAGCCGTGACGGGGCGGCCGGAGCTCGGCCCAGCGGGGCCCGACCGGCTCCGGGAACGGGCCCGCGGGGCCGCGGCGCACCGGTCGGCCCGGCCCGGTCCACGCCAGCGGGGCACGGGCCGGAGCAGCCCCGCCGCACCCGGGGCGGGGGGGG
>CAZPAV010000004.1:0-91382 GCA_964584755.1 uncultured Acidimicrobiaceae bacterium | reverse complement strand
GGATTGCATAGTACATCCCGGACATGGGCAGGATGATCGCTGCGAACAGGGACGCGCCCAGGAATCCACCAATGAGATCGAAGGCGTATACCCGTGCCGCGATTCCCGGCGAATCGCCGGCAAGACGGCAGGCCACGAGGTAGCCGGCGCCTGCGGCCGTCCCCAGACCGAGCGAGAGCAGCCCGAACGCCGCTTGCATGAATGTCACCGCAAGCCAACCCCGCTCATACGCCTCCAGGAACAAAACGACCGAGACCAGAACCGCTCCCATACCGATATGTACCTTGGCCAAGGAGCTTCCCACTGCGCCGTCATACGGGATCCCCGACCCACCATCCTCCCGACCCGAGGCTGCGGCGTTTCGCCGGGAATCTTCTCCCGACCGGACCGCCGCCGCGCAGCCTAAGGCGGCCCCGGCCATGAACAACCCGGACAATGCAGCCAGCCATCTATACATCGAACCGCACACCACCTGGAAGGCCGTGATGATCGCCCGGTCCCCTCCCATCGCCGTCATCCCGACGATGGTTATCGCAGACCGGGCGGTACGGCCGGCTCGGGCCCCCGGGGCACCCACACTCGCCAGCAGGTCCAACCCGGCCCACCGCCGCAGCGCCCCGCCGAGCCGGACCGGCTCCCGGCCCCCGTCGACGGGGCCCGTCCCCCCGCCCGGAGCGCGCAGGAGGCCCGCCCCCCCCCGCCCCCCGGCGGGGAAGATCGCCGTGGGCCGGTCCGGCGGGCCGGGCCGGGCGACGAGGCCCCCGACGAGGACCACGGCCACCACGACCGCCCCCAGGGGCCGGAGGCGGCGGTGGCGGGACAGGAGCGCCCCGGCCGCCACTGCCGCGACCCCGGAGCGGGAGAGTTGCGGCCAGTCCGCGGCGGTGCGGGCCACGAGGAGGACCCCGGCGGCGGGGAGCCGAGCCAGGGAGACGAGGAGGGGCACGCCGGTGGCGACCGCCACGGTCGCGGTCGCCGTCGCCACCGTCACCAGCGGCGCGGCGAGGAGGTTCGCCACCGGCGAGAGGAGGGGGACGGTGCCGAAGTGCCAGAGGAGCACGGGCACGACCGCGACCTGGGCGGCGACGGCGGCGCCGAGGGCACTCCACAGGAGACGGGGCCGGTGTCCGGCGAAGCCACCGGCGCCCAGGAGGATGCCGGCGGTGGCGGCGACCGAGAGCTGGAACCCCACCGAGCCGCCGAGCTCGGGGGACGCCACGAGGAGGAGGGCGACGGCCCCGCCGAGGGCGGTCCAGGCGTCGAGGGCCACGCCGAGCACCGGGCCCACGAGGACGAGTCCCGCCATGACGGAGGCGCGCAGCACCGACGGCTCCCAGCGCGTCGCCGCGGCGAAGACCGCCAATCCGAGGATGCCGAGCACCGCCCGGGGGCGGGGCCGCGTCGCCAGTGGGAACGTGACGACCCACCACATCGTGAGGAAGAGCGCCACGTTGCTGCCCGAGACGGCGACGAGGTGGGTCAACCCGGAGCGCCGCAACGCCTCGACGTCGTGGGGTGGGAGATCCGAGACGTCGCCGACGAGGAACCCGGAGAGCAGCGCCTGGGAGGGGTCCTCCGCGGTGGCGAGGACCTCGGCGACGCGTCCGCGCACGAGGTTCCCCAACGTGAGGAAGGGCCCGGCCGCCGTTCCCGCCCGTCGCCACCGCCGGACCCGAAGGCGACCGGCGACGGGCCGGCCCCGGAGCCGGCCCGGGTGGGCCGACATCTCCCCCGTCGCCACGACGACGTCGCCGACCTGCAGGGCCGGGGAGGTGTCGAAGCCGAGGAGCACCACCGGCCCGTCCCACGACAGCCAGCGCCCCCGCTCCCGCCGGGCCGTGACCCGCGCCAGGGCCCGCGTGCCGTCACGGCCGAACGGATCGGTCTCGATGCGCAGGAGGACCCGGAGGGAACCGGTGGGGAGCGGGACCTGCTGCGCCGCCTCCTGGCGACGGGCCCCGAGCGCACCGGCGAGGAGGCCGACGAGGAGCACCACGGCGCCGAGGGCGACGAGGGGGCGACGACGGGCACCCCCGAGCGCCGCCACGCCGAGGGTCGCGGCCACCCCGAGGAGGGCGCCAGGGCCGAGGTGGAGGCCGAGGGCCGAGCCGAGCCAGATGCCCGCGGCCACCCCGAGGGCGGATCGCGCCGCGCCGGTCGGCGGCGAGAGGGTCAGGGCGCCGCGATCCCGTCGCGCATGCGGGCGAGCTTCGCCTCGCCGATCCCGGGGACGTCGAGCAGGTCCTCGACGGTGGCGAACGGTCCGTGGGCCTCGCGGTAGGCGACGATGCGGGCGGCGAGGACGGGACCGACGCCCGGGAGACGCTGCAGCTCCTCGAGGCCGTCGCGGTTGAGGTCGACCCCTGTCGTGGTCGACGCCCCGCCGCGCCCCGCGGTCTCCCGCGTGGGGATCTCGATCCGGTCGCCGTCCCGCACCGGGGCGGCGAGGTTCACCGCGGAGAGGAGCGCCTCCGGGCGGGCTCCGCCGGCGGCGATCACGACGTCCGCCACCCGGGCGCCCTCGGGGACGGACACGAGCCCGGGACGGACCACCGCTCCGGCGACGTGGACGGTGATGCGGGCGGGCTCGGCGGCGGCCGGTGGCGCGGACCGCTCGACGATGGGGACAGGCGCCTGCGGCCCGGGACGGAGCGTGTACCACCCGGCGGTGAGCGCCACCGCGGCGACCGCCGCCGCGGCGAGCCACCACCCCACGCGGATCTCGAGATCGGGCACACCGCCTCCCGGTCGAGCCGGCTCGGTCGCGGCGCCACGCCCCGACGATTACCAGAGCCGGCACCGCGGGGGAAGAGGGTCGTCAGAGGTGGATGATCGCCTGGAGCTGGTCCGCGGTGCGTTGCAGCCAGTCGAGCAGCGGCCCGCCGAAGAGGATGAAGAGGATCCCGGTGAGGTTGACCCCGGCGTGGGTGAGGATGGCGAGGCTGAGATCGTCGCGGCGGACCGCGAGGAACCCGAGGACGACACCGATGAGGAACAGCCCGGGAACCACGGCGAGGGCGTTCGGATCGAGGAGGTGCATCCCGGCGAAGACCGCCGCCGCGGCGAGCACCGCCCAGACGGTGCCCATGGAGCGACGGAGACGGGAGAGGAGCATCCCCCGGTAGATCATCTCCTCGACGACCGGGGCGAGGACGACCACGCCGGCGAGCATGAGACCGATCTGGACGGGTCCTCTCGCCTCCCCGGCGATGCGGGCGACGGTCTGCTCGGGCGGTCCCTGCGGGAAGAGCAGGTGCAGCAGCGGGGCGATGACCACCCCCACGCCGAGCTGGAGACCGACCCCGGCGAGGATCGCCCACAGGTCACGTCCGTGAATCGCCACCCCGACGTCGGCGAAGGGGTTGCCCGTGCCCCGGATCCGGGAGAGGACGGCGATGGCGAGGAGGCTCGCGATCGTCTGCGCGACGAAGACGACGGTGAAGCCGACCGGGGTGAGGACGTCGCCGGCGGCGAGCAGCACGACGACGCTCCCGAGGACGCTGCCGAGGATCCCGACGACGACCACCACGAGGACGTCGGGGAGCGTCCAGGCCACCGGACGGCTCACGGCACGATCCCCTGCGCCGCCCGCTCCGCCTCCCGTTCCAGGTGGATCGTCCGATACGCCGCCTCGTGGGAGAGGCCGGCGAGGCGAGCCCGCAGGTAGTCCCCGAGGTAGCTGCGGAGGAACCGTCCCCGACCCAGCCGGCGCCACTGCCGGAGGTGGGCGAGCTCGTGGGCGAGCAGCTCCGGGGCGTCCCCGGCGCGCACCGCGGCGAAGGTCGCCGGATCGAGGAGGATGCGACCGGGCAGGGTGATCCCGACGATCCCCCGTCCCCAGCAGGCACGGAGCCAGGCCGGTGCGACCCGGACGGGCACGTCCGGGTCGGGGATCGGGATCCCGGCCCGGCGCGCCGCCTCGGCGGCGCCCAACTCGCTCGTGTCGTGTCGCATTCCCCACCGTCGCCGCGTCTTCTCGCCGAGGGGTGGACGCCACGCGGCGAGTCCCTACCATTGTGCCCCATCCGTCGACCCCGGGGGATCATGGCCACCCGATACGATCATCGAGCCGTCGAGCGAACCTGGCAGGAGCGTTGGGAGCGCGCCGGCCTGTACCGCTCCCGCGTCGACTGGAGCCGGCCCAAGCACTACGCCCTCACCATGCTCCCCTACCCGTCGGGGGATCTCCACATCGGGCACTGGTACGCGATGACGCCGTCCGACGCGCGGGCACGGATGATGCGGATGAAGGGGTACAACGTTCTCTTCCCCATGGGGTTCGACGCCTTCGGGCTCCCCGCCGAGAACGCCGCGGTGCAGCGCAACATCCATCCGGCCCGCTGGACCTGGGAGAACATCGAGCGGATGCGCCGTCAGCTCCGCTCCATGGGGGCGATGTTCGACTGGGAACGGGAGGCGGTCTCCTGCGACCCCTCCTACTACCGCTGGACGGAGTGGTTCTTCGCCCGCTTCTACCGGGCCGGCATCGCCTACCGCGGCGAGGCCATGGTGAACTGGTCGCCCACCCTCCAGACGGTCCTCGCCAACGAGCAGGTGATCGACGGGCGGGACGAGCGCACCGGCCAGCCGGTGGTGCAGCGGCTCATGGAGCAGTGGTTCTTCGCCATCACCCGCTACGCCGACGAGCTGCTCGACTTCTCCAAGGTCGACTGGCCCGACCCGGTGAAGACGATGCAGACGAACTGGATCGGCCGTTCGGAAGGGGCGGAGGTGGTCTTCCGGACCGAGACGGGGGGGGAGATCCCCGTCTTCACCACCCGCCCCGACACGCTCTGGGGGGCGACGTTCCTGGTGCTGGCTCCCGAGCACCCCGTCGTCGCCGCGGTGACCACCCCCGATCGTCGCGCCGCGGTGGAGGCGTACCGGGAGGAGACGGCCCGCCGCACCGAGCTGGAGCGGATGGAGGCGGAGCGGGAGAAGACCGGCGTGTTCACCGGGGGATTCGCGGTCAACCCCGTCAACGGGGAGCGGATCCCCATCTGGATCGCCGACTACGTCCTCATCTCGTACGGCTCGGGGGCGATCATGGCGGTCCCCGCCCACGACGAGCGCGACCTGGCGTTCGCCCGCAGCTACGACCTGCCGGTGGTGCCGGTCATCAGGCCCGCCGGCGGCGAGCCGCTCGACGGGGCGACGATGGAGGAGGCCTACGTCGGTCCGGGCGTGATGGTGAACTCGGGCCCGATCGGCGGCGTCGCGGTGACCACGGCGAAGGGCCGGGCGAACCCGTCGGTCGCCGCGGCGATCGACTGGGTCGAGGCGCAGGGCATCGGCCGCGGTGCGGTGGCGTACCGGATGCGGGACTGGCTCATCTCGCGACAGCGGTACTGGGGGGCGCCGATCCCCGTCCTGTACCGCGAGGACGGCACCATCGAGCCGGTGCCGGAGGAGGAGCTGCCGGTGCTGCTCCCCGAGGACGTCGAGTTCACCTCGGGACGCAACCCCCTCCTCGACCACGAGGCCTTCCTCCACGCCGTCGCCGCCGATGGGACCCCGGCGCGCCGGGAGACGGACACCATGGACACCTTCATGTGCTCCTCCTGGTACCAGTATCGGTACCTGTCGCCGGCGTACGACGACGGGCCGTTCGACCCGGAGGAGGCGGCGTACTGGCTGCCGGTCGACACCTACACCGGCGGCGCGGAGCACGCCACCATGCACCTCCTCTACACGCGGTTCTTCACGAAGGCGATGCGGGACCTGGGGATGTTCGCCGAGACCGCCGCGGTCATGCGGGCCCACGGCCGCGACCCCGACGAGCTCTTCGACGAGCCCATGCTCCAGCTCCGCAACCAAGGGCAGATCCTCGGCGAGGAGCGGGCCGGCGATCGCGTCGTCGTGGTCGGTGAGCGTCGCGGCGAGGTCGTGGTCGCGACCTCGGTCCGGGTGGACCCACACGCCGCCGCCGGAGACGGCACCATCGTCGGCGAGGTGCTGCGCCGCACCGAGAACATCCTCCTCGTGGCGACCGAGGCGGGAACGGTCACCGTCGAGGTCCCCGCCGGCGCCGTCGTCGAGATCCCCGGGATCCCCGGCGACAACGACATCACCCAGATCCGGCATCACCTCGAGATCCAGCGCATGTCGAAGTCGAAGGGGAACGTCGTCAACCCCGACGAGCTCGTCGCCACGTACGGGGCCGACACGGTCCGCACCTACCTCATGTTCGCCTTCGACTGGGAGAAGGGCGGGCCGTGGGACAGCCGCGGCATCGCCGGAGCCCGCCGCTTCATCGAGGACGTCTGGAAGATCGGGACGACCGAGTACGTCCCCGGGGAGGTGGCGCCCGACGCGACCCGGGCGTTGCGCCGCCGGGTGCACCAGACGATCGCGAAGGTCGATCGGGACCTGACGGCCTTCAAGTGGAACACGGCGGTCGCGGCGCTCATGACCCTCCGGAACGAGCTCGGCGAGGTGCGCCGTCGTGGGAGCGTGAGCCCGGAGGCCTGGAGCGAGGCCGTCGAGACGCTGCTGCTGCTTCTCGCCCCCATCGCCCCCCACGTCACCGAGGAGCTGTGGCACCGCCGCGGTCACGACACGAGCATCCACCTCGCCGCCTGGCCGGAGGCGGATCCCGAGGTCGCCCGGGAGGAGACGGTGACCCTGGTGGTCCAGGTGAACGGAAAGGTACGCGACCGCATCGAGGTGCCCGTCGACGCCGACGAGGCCGCCGTCGAGGAGGTGGCGCTGGCCTCGGCGCGCATCCGCCCGTGGCTGGAGCGAGGTGACCTCGTGAAGGTCGTCGCCCGCCCACCCCGTCTCGTCAACCTCGTCGTGCGCTGATCGCCCGGGGGCTCCCGATCCGACACCGGGCCCGTCCGGGCGCTAGGTTCGGGACGATGACGGCACGACCGGTCCCGACGCGCGGTCCCGAGAAGGCGACGCTGACGGCGATGCTCGACAACAACCGGGCGGTCGTGGTGTGGAAGCTCGCCGGGTTGACCCGGGAGGAGGCCCGTCGGCCGGTGGTGCCGTCCGGGACCAGCCTGCTCGGCCTCGTCAAGCACCTGGCGTACGTGGAGCGCTGGTGGTTCGACGACGTCTTCGCCGGCAGCGACGTCACCTATCCCTGGAGCGAGGGGGATCCGGACGCCGACTTCCGCATCGAGGACGACGACACCGTCCCCGGCGTGATCGCGCGCTACACCGAGGCCGTGGCGCGCTCGCGGGCCATCGTCGCCGACGCCGAATTGGACGACCTGTCGGTGCGCACCCGCCACGGCGAGCGTTTCTCGCTGCGTTGGATCGTCGCCCACATGATCGAGGAGACGGCCCGCCATGCCGGTCACGCCGACCTGGCCCGTGAGTGGGTCGACGGGGAGACCGGCTACCTGCCGGCGTAGCATCCGGAGGCGCCGGCTCACACCGCACCGGCGGGAGCCACGCCGTACCCTTCCCTTCCATGGCCCGCATCGCACCGTACGGCTCCTGGGAGTCCCCCGTCTCCGCCGCCGATGTCGCGGCCGGCGCCGTCGCCTTCGAGCAGATCGCCCGCGACGGGGACGACCTCTACTGGGTGGAGCGGCGCCCCGCGGAGGGGGGCCGCCAGGTGCTCGTCCGCCGCGGCGGCGACGGCGTCACCGGTGACGTGACGCCACCGCCGGTCGACGTGCGCACCACCGTGCACGAGTATGGGGGCCGGGCGTACGCGGTGGCCGCCGGCACGATCGTCTACTCGGACCGGCAGGACCACCGCCTGTACCGGCGTGACCCCGACGGCACGACCCGTCCCCTCACGCCGCCGCCCGACCGACCGGCGGGTCTCCGCTACGCCGAGCCGATCATCCGCGGCGGGTGGGTGGTGTGCGTGCGGGAGACCCACGCCGCCTCCGGCGAGCCCGTGAACGAGCTCGTCGCCGTCCCCCTCGACCGCGACGGTCCCGTCGAGGTGCTGGCCACCGGACGCGATTTCTACGCGGCTCCGACGTCCTCGCCGGACGGGGCCTTCCTCGCCTGGCTGGAGTGGGATCACCCCAACATGCCGTGGGACGGCACGGACCTCGTCGTGGCCCCGTGGGGATCCGGGCTCCTGCGGAGGCGGGTCGTCGCCGGAGGGGTCGGCGAGTCCGTCGCGTCGCCGGTGTGGGACGCCGACGGCACCCTCGTGTTCGCCTCGGACCGCACCGGGTGGTGGAACCTGTACCGGTGCGACGGCGGCGATGTCACCCCGGTGCTCGAGATGGCGGCCGAGTTCGCCGAGCCGCTGTGGAGGCTCGGGACGAGGTCCTTCGGGTTCCTCTCGGAGGGGCGCATCCTCGCCTCCTTCGTCGAGGACGGCAGGTGGGGGCTGGGGGTCGTCTCCCCCCTGGGGGACCTCCACCGGCTGGCGCTCCCCTTCTCGTATCAGAGCGATCTCGTCACCGACGGGGAAGGCACCGCCTGGTTCGTCGGGTACCACCCGTCACGACCGGCCGCCCTCGTCGAGCTCGACGTCGCTCGCCTCGCCGCCTCGACGGTGGCGACGAATCCGCCACCAGTCCCGGCGTCGTATCACCCCCGGCCCGAGCCCATCACCTTCCCCACCACCGACGGAGAGGTTGCCCACGGCATCTACTACCCGCCGACGAACCCGGTCTTCGCCGCACCCGACGGGGAGCGCCCGCCCCTGCTCGTGAGGATCCACGGCGGTCCCACCTCGGCGGCGGTGCCACGTCTGGCGGTCGACCGTCTCTTCTGGACGTCGCGGGGGTTCGGCCTGGTCGAGGTGAACTACCGGGGGTCGACGGGGTTCGGCCGCGCCTACCGGGCCAGGCTGGAGGGCCGCTGGGGCGTGGTCGACGTCGACGACGCGGTGGCGGCCGCCGACCACCTGGCCGGGACGGGCCGGGTCGACCCCGAGCGTCTCGTCGTCACCGGGGGAAGCGCCGGCGGTTTCACCGCCCTGGCGGCCCTCGCCTTTCGCGATCGCTTCCGGGCCGGCGCCTCGTACTTCGGTGTGGCCGACGTCGCCCTCCTCGCCGCCCACACCCACAAGTTCGAGTCCCGGTACGTCGATCGTCTCGCCGGCACCGATCCCACGGTCCTCCGGGAACGCTCCCCGCTCCATGCGGCGGATCGGATCACCGTCCCGGTCATCCTCTTCCAGGGACGGGAGGATCGCGTGGTGCCACCCGAGCAGGCGGAGATGATCGCCGCCGCCCTCACCGAGCGCGGCGTCCCCCACGCCCTCGTCACCTACGAGAACGAGGGGCACGGGTTTCGCCGCGCGGAGACGATCGTGCACAGCCTGGAGAGCGAGCTGGCCTTCTACGGCCTGGTGCTCGGCTTCACGCCGGCGGGCGACCTGCCCGAGGTGCCACTCCGCTGAGACGCCGATCCGCTCGAGGACCGGTCAGCCCTCCAGCTCGATCTCCGCGGCAGGCGCCGTGAACCCCACCTTGGCGTGCGCGCCGGAGCAGAACGGCTTCCGGTCCGACGCGCCGCAGCGGCACAGCGCGACACGGCTCCCCGTCTTCTCCTCCCCGTCGACGACGTAGGAACCACCCGTGGGAACGACGACCGGCCCGTTCTCGGTGGCGACGATCTTCACCGCATCCTCCTTCGTGATTGCATCGTGCAACCATGTTACGCGCGTCCGGTTCCCCGATCCACGGCGCCGGTCGAGCGATCCCGGATGGCGCGCCCCGGGGTGCGACGACCGCCGCGCCGGGTCGATCCCGCGTCTCAGCGCGCCGCCTGGGCCGCCTTGCGGGCGGCGATCGCCACGAGATCCCACACCGGAGAGAAGGGGGGCGCGTAGGCGAGGTCGACCCAGGCCAGCTCGTCGGCCCGCATCCCCGCCCAGATGGCGGTGGCGAAGGTGTCGATACGCTTGCCGGCCCCGGGACCGCCGACGATCTGGGCTCCGAGGAGCCGGCCGCTTCCCCGCTCTGCGGTCACCCGCACCGTCATGGCGGTAGCGCCCGGCCAGTAGTGCGCCGCGGTCATCCCCTCGACCGTCGCGGAGACGGTGGAGAACCCGGCGGCGACGGCGTCGCCCTCCCGCAGCCCGGTGCTGGCGATCTCCAGGTCGTGGATCTTCGTGATGGCGGTGCCGAGCACCCCGAGGAACGCGGCGTCGCCGCCGCCGAGGTTGATCCCGGCGATGCGCCCGGTCTTGTTGGCGACGGTCCCCAGGTGGTAGTTCACCGCGGCGCCGCTCACCCGGTGCCGCGTCTCGGCGCAGTCCCCCGCCGCCCAGACGCCGTCCACCTTCGTTCGCTGGTGGTCGTCCACCGCGATCGCTCCCGTCTCTCCCAGGGGAATCCCGGCCGCCGCCGCCGGCTCCACCACCGGCCGGCTCCCCAGCCCGAGGACGACGACGTCGGCGGGGATCTCCTCGTCGCCGAACCCCACCGACCGGGCCGCGTCCTTCCCGCCGATCCGGGTCACCATGGCTCCGGTGCGCACCTCGATCCCCATGGCCCGCACCGCCTCGGCGACCCGGTTCCCGAGGTCGGGATCGAGGGTGCGGGGCAGCAGCGAGTCGGTGCCCTCGAGGATGGTGACCTGCCAGCTCCGAAGAGAGAACGCCTCGGCGATCTCGAGGCCGATGTATCCGCCGCCGACGACGACGGCCCGGCCGGTACCTCCGGCAGCGATCGCCCGTAGCGCCGCGGCGTCGTCGAGGGTGCGGAGCGTGAAGACCCCCGGGAGCTCCCGACCCTCGATGGGGGGCACGAACGCCCGGGCGCCGGTCGTCACGAGGAGCCGGTCGTAGCCGGTGTCGAAGGAGCGCCCCTCCTCGAGGTCGCGGACGGTGACGACGCCCCGTTCGACGTCGATGGCGGTGACCTCGTGCCGGAGCCGGAGGGCGATCCCGGCCCGGGCGAACTGCTCCGGAGTTCGGGCGACGAGCCGCTCGAGCGGATCGACGAGACCGGCGACGTGATAGGGCTCGCCGCAGGCGGCGTAGCTGGCGTGGGCCGTCCGCTCGTAGGCAACGACCTCGAGGTCCCGATTCCTCCGCCGGGCGAGGGAGGCGGCGGTCATTCCCGCCGCGTCCGCGCCGATGACGACGAGCCGCTCCGCCATGTCCGGTCCTCCTCGTTGCGCGTCAGCGTCCGATGTCGGGATCGTCCTGGTGGACCCTGGTGCGGATGGTGAACACCGCGTCCCCCGAGAGGATCCCGCCTCTACCGAACAGGCGCCCGTGCTGCCAGTTCGACAGTCCCAGCTCCGGCCTCCCCAGGGCGTACTGCCCGTCCACCCAGCGGGTGAAGCCGTTGCCGACGAACGGCGCGTCGACGAGGTCGAAGAACCGCCGCTGCGCCGCGGCGTCCTCGGAGACGAGCGAGGCCACGAAACGGGGGCTGTACCGGTTGAACAGCGCCGCCGCCTCCTCGGTAGAGGAGACGACGGCGAGGGTGACCTCGGGGCTCTCCTCCCACTCCCACTCCTCGCCGAGTCGCTCGAGGGCGATGGGCTCCGCCCGTGGCTCCTGGTGGACGCCGTCGGCCCGATCGATGGGGACGACCTGCCGGAACCAGGCCTCCGGGACCGTCTCGGCGCTCGCCTCGAGCACGTGGAGCTTGGGGTGGGTGCCCCGGCGGGCCGCGGCGCGTTCGAGCGCGTCGAGGAACACGGGAACGAGGTCGCCGGCGCGTTCGGCGACGATGCAGCAGGTGTTGAGGGTGTTGCACACCTTGCGATCGAGGGAGTGGTACACCGCGGCGGCGAACGCCTCGGCGGAGGCGGCGGCGTCGGCGACGATCCAGGCCCCTCCGGTGCCATGGAGACTCACCGCGTTCCCCGCCTGCCGGGCGACGGCGCCGAGCTGGCTCGTCGCCGCCCCCGAGCCCCGGGCCACGGCGAGGGCGAGCCGCGGGTCGGAGAACATCGCCCAGGCGGCGGCGTGCGCGGGACTGTCCACCAGGGAGGCGGCGCCCTCGGGGAGGCCGGCGGCGCGCAGCGAGGGAGTGAGGGCGTGCTCGACGATGGCTCGTGCCGTTCCCAGGGCGTCGGAGCCGATACGGAACACGACGGTGTTGCCGCTGCGGAGCACTCCGGTGGCATCGGCGAAGACGTTCGGTCGTCCCTCGAAGACGAAGGCGACGACGCCGAGACCGTCGCGGACCTGCTCGACGCGCCAGCCGTCGTGCTCGATCGTCTCCACGACGTCGCCTCGACCCGAGGGGGCGTCCCGCCAGGTGCGCAGTCCGGCCACCATGTCGGCCCGCATCTTCTCGGAGAGGACGAGTCGGGTCACGGAACGGCCCCGCTCCCGGGCCCGGCGCACGTCCTCGGCGTTCGCCGCGGCGATGGGGGCGAAGGTGGTGTCGTCGGCGAGGGCGGCGGCGAACCGCTCGTAGAAGCGGGAGATCGCGTCGGCGCCGACGGCCCCCATGCGGGTGAAGGCGGCGACGGCGGCGTCGACCGCGGCGGTGGCGATGGCGCGCTCGGCGGCGGGCACGTGGAGGAGCTCCCCGGTCTCCTGGACGACGATGAGGGCGTCGCCGGGGGTGAAGGCGGCGGCGAGCTCCTCGGTGACGTACGTCACGCGGTCGCCGCCGTACGGGATCGGCATGCCGGGGGTGAGTCGCTGGAGGCGGGCGTCGGCGTCCATCGGCGTCACGATACCGCGGGCGGGTCGGGGGAGGAACTCACGACTCCCCGGCACGGAGGCTCGGACCACGCCGAACCCCGCACCCGTCCCGGCGGCAGAGGGTGCGATCGCGGCGGCACCCTCCGGCGACGTCAGGACCCGGGGACGAGCTCGAGGACCTGCACCCCGAGCTCCTCGTCCATCGTCATCCGGTCCGGATCGATCCGGATCGCGATCGGGTACCCCGCCGGGGCGTAGGTGACGTCGATCTCGTCGGCGCCGGCGTGTCGCTCGATGGTGGCGAAGAGCCCCTCGACCGTCAGCAGCGACCGATCCACGGGCGCGACGACCGCGACCCCGTTGCGGGTCACCGCGGTGATGGCCCCGCCGGTGACGGTGACCCGGAACGGACCGCGGTACTCCTCGGGGCAGAAGCACTCGATGCGAACGGTGATCGTGTAGTCGTCGATCGCGGCCGCCGCCCACGTCTGCCGGCGGGTCTCCAACTCGGCGAGCACGGCGTCCGCCTTCGGCGAGGCGACGATCCCCGGCGTGAGGGAGCGGACGGTCGCCTCGACGACTCCGCCCTCGCCCTGGACGAAGATGGACCGCGGGTACCCCAGCGCCGGGTCGTACACCACCTCCAGGACGTCCGCCCCCTCGGCGGCGGCGACGAGGTCGAAGAGGGCCTCCACGGTGAGCGGCACGCTCCCGGGGACGTCGAGGTCGAGACGGCACCCCGAGAGTCGGTCGCTCGCCGCGGTGGGCCGCGCCGCGACGACCTGGACGAGCAGCAATCCGTCGACGCCACAGGGCCGTACGCCGGCTTCGGGCTCCGAGTGGTAGTTGAGCTCGAAGGCGTAGGTGTCGAGACCCTGCGCCGCCCATCTCTCCCGGTGCGCCGCCAGCGTCGCCGCCACCACCTCCGCGTCGACCGGTACCGGCCCCACGTACCCGGCTGCGACCTCCCCGATGCCGGCGCAGTCGGGCATGCCGGCGGCGTGGAGGGCGTCGGAGAGCGCGACGAGCGACGGGGCGGCCGCGGCGAGCTCGGCCTCGGTCGGGGAGAGGTCCTCGTCGACCCCCAGGGCGTCGGCCGCGGCCCGCAGATCCTCCCGGAGGGCCGTGGCGTCCCCGTCGGTGGACAGGGCGGCGTCGATGTCCTCGAGGGAGGAGACGAGTCGCACCGTGTCACCGTCGAGGAGGGCCCCGACGACGCGCCGGCACGCCTCATCGATCGTCGTTCGTGTCGACGCCGGGACCGGAGAACCGGCGGGGTCGTTCCCGCCGACGTCCGGGATCACCTCGCCGCAGGCGGCGAGGAGCACGGCGCCGACGACGAGCCCGAGGAGGAGTGGTCTCACGCCGGGTGGGACGCTCCGCCTCACCGCTCGGGTTCCCGGGACGCGACGACGCCGGCCGGGCACCGGCGGCTACCCGGCCCAGAACTCCTCGAGGCGGGCGACGAAGCGATCCGGCTCCACGAGGTGGGGGTAGTGCCCCCGGCCCGGCCACACCTCGATCTCCACGTGGGGGATGAGCGACCGCAGCCACTCCTGGTACTCGGGGCCCGGGTCGATGCCGTGGAGCGACAGGTAGGGGCAGGTCACCGCGGCAGCGGCTGCGGCGACCATGGCGGCCAGCTCCTCGCGGGGAGCCTGCAGGACGGGTTCCCAGATGCCGAGGACGACGTCCTGGTCGGCCCGGCGATGGGATTCGATCCGGGCCCGCTCCGCCGGGTCGAGGGCGTCCCCGGCGAGGTCGTCGAAGAGCGCGGCGATGACGGTGGGGAACATGTCCGGGTCGCGCAGCGCGGGTGCGGCGCCCTGGAGCTGTTCCTGGAAGTCGTCGAGCTTGAGGGGCTGGTCGACGTTGACGACGGAGGCGACGGGGAACGCGCCGGCCAGGGCCGAGACGACGGCGCCGCCGAGGGAGTGGCCGAGGACGTGGGGACGCTCCACACCCGCCGCGGTCGCCGCGGCGGCCACGTCGCCGGCGAGCGCGCCGAGGTCGTAGGCGGCCGCCGGTGGCGAGGCGCCGTGGCCCCGCAGGTCGAGGGTGACCACCCGGTGGTCGCCTTCGAGCCGTTCCACGATGGGATCCCAGGTGCGGGCCGACTCGGTGATGCCGTGGACGAGCACCACCGGCGGCCCCGATCCCGTCACGTCGTAGTGGATGGTCGCCCCGTCCTGGGTCTCGGTCGTCGGCATCGGCTCCTCCCCGTCTCCTCCCCGAGGGTAGCCGGTGAGGCTCCACCATGGCGGGGAGAGGGGGGTCGGCGCCGGCGGCGGGCTCCCCCGGCGGCCGGCCGCGGCCCTACTCGGCGACGACCGGCTGCTCCCCCGGTGGCCCGGAGGCGTCCCGCATGGTGTCGACGGTGGTGCGGGGCCGGTCGTCGACGAGGAGTCGCAGGACATCGGGGCGGGCGTAGTGTCCGCAGGCGTCGAACTGGAGCCGGGCACGGCCCACCGCGGCCCGGTCCACCTCGGCGTAGAGGATCCCCGTCTCCTCGCGGAGCGGGCCGGCGAGGATCCGCCCGCCGGGGGCCACGATGCAGGTGTTGCCCCGGCTCATCCAATCCTCCTCACCGCCGTAGAGATCGGCGGCGCCGAGCTCCTCGGCGGGCACGTCGCTCCCCCGCAGCAGGCTGTTCACCCCGATCACGTAGCAGCGACCCTCGCGGGCGATGTGCTGCAGGGTGGGCACCCAGACCTCGCCGTTGTCCCAGGTCGGGGCCAGGTACACCTCGACCCCCTGCGCGTACATGGCGGCGCGGGCGAGAGGCATGTAGTTCTCCCAGCAGATGAGCCCGCCGACCCGTCCCCCCGGAGTGTCGAAGCTGACGAGACCCGAACCGTCACCCTGGCCCCACACCAGTCGCTCCCCGCCGGTCGGCATGAGCTTGCGATGGACGCCGAGGACGTCGCCGGCGGGACCCAGGTAGAGGATCGAGTTGTACACCGTGGATCCTTCGGGCTCCCGCTCGTTGATCCCCACCGCCAGGAAGGCGCCGTGGGCGCGGGCCGCGGCGGCGAGCACCTCGACGGCGGGACCGGGGACCGTCACCGCCTGGTCGAGGAACCGCCGGTAGAGGTCGCTCGACGGTCCGCCCCACGGGGTGGTGCGCCACACCCAGTCCGGATACCCGGCGACGAACGCCTCCGGGAAGACGACGAGCTGCGCGCCGTTGCCGGTGGCCTCCTTCGTGAGGGCCACCACCCGATCGACGGTGGCCTCACGGTCGAGGAACGCCGGTGTCGCCTGCACCGCGGCGACGGTCATCGTCGGGGTGTCCGTCATGATCTCCGCCCTCCCTCTCGCCGGTGGCGGCTACTCGACCTCGATCCAACCGCGCAGGTCCTCTGTCGCCACCTGCTCGAGCAGCGCCGGGTGGTCCTCACGCATGTGCTGCCGGATCGTCTCGATGACCTCCTCGTCGGTGTCGCCGCGGGCGACGAACCCACACTCGCAACGGATGACTCGGTCCACGTCCCCTCCCTTCGTCGGTTGTGCCCCGTGGATGGCGCACCTAGGTTGAGGCGACCGTGCAGCCGAGCGTGCGCATCCAGATCTGTGGACCGATTGTGGTCGAGATCGGGGACGTACGCGTCGAGAAGGCGCTCCCCGGCCGGCAGGGCAGGCTCCTGTTCGCCCTGCTCGTGCTGAACCGCCACCGGATGGTCCCCCGATCCGAGATCATCGAGGCGCTGTGGTCGACCGGAGGTCCCGACGCCGCCGACGCCGCGCTCAGCGTGCTGTTGTCCCGACTCCGCAAGGTGCTCGGGATCGCCCGACTCGACGGTCGGGGAACGGTGCGGCTCGTGCTCGAGGACGCCTGGGTCGACATCGAGGTCGCCACCGACGCCATCCATCGTGCCGAGTCGGCGGTCACCCGCCGGGACTGGCCCCGGGCCTGGGCGGCGGCACAGGCGGCCATGTTCACCGCCCGGCGGGGCTTCCTCCCGGGCGAGGACGCCGAGTGGGTCGACGAGGTTCGCCGCCGCCTGGAGACGATGCACGTCCGGGCGCTCGAGGCGTACGGGGCCGCCGGTCTGGGCCTCGGCGGCACGGAGATCGCCGCCGCCCGGGAGGCCGGACGCACCCTGGTGCGGATCGCCCCGCTGCGGGAGAGCGGACACCGCCTCCTCATGCGGGCCTACGCCGCCGAGGGGAACCGGGCCGAGGCGCTGCGCGCCTACGAGCAGCTGCGGGTCACGCTCCGCGACGAGCTCGGCGTGAGCCCCAGCGAGCCGACCGAGCGGCTCTACGAGGAGCTCCTCGGGTAGGACCGCAGCCGGGGGTCCGCCCCGGCCGAGGGCCGCGGGGGGTCGGGTCGGGCCGCTCACCCGCGTTCGATGGGGGTGGTGGGGCTCATCCCCCACTCCGCCCACGACCCGTCGTACACCCGGACGTTGTCGCGTCCGAGGAGCTCGGTGAGGGCGAACCACGCGGTCGCCGCCCGTGCCCCGACGGTGCAGTACGTCGTGATCGGCCCGTCCCCGGCGAGATCCACGGGCGAGAGGATCTCGGCGAGCTGCGCGGGCGGCCGGAAGGCACCGTCGGGGCCGACGAGACCGTCGATCGGCACGTGGACCGCGGAGGGGATCCGTCCGGCACGCCCTCCCTCGGGGATGCCTCCCGAGGGCCAGAATCGCTCGCCGACGTACTCGAGGTCGCTGCGCACGTCGAGGATGGTGTGGTCGGCGCTGCCGATGGCGGCCTCCACCGTGGCTCGGGAGGCCCGGACCGTGTCCACCTCGGCCGGAACCCGGAACGCCGTGGGCTCGGGACGGGACGGTTCGACGGTCCAGGGTCGGCCCTCGCTCCGCCAGGTGTCCCGCCCGGTGTCGAGCACTCGGGCCGCGCGGTGGCCGCAGCGCTGCATGAGCCAGAACCCCAGCGCCGGCGCGTACCCGTAGAACACGACCAGGGAGTCCGCGTCGATGCCCGAGTCCCGGATGAGGCGCTCGATCGCCGCGAGGGGCCGCGGCGCGTACTCCTCGTCCTTGAGGTCGCGGTAGATGTTCCACAACACCGCTCCGGGGATGTGGCCCTCCTCGTGGGCGGCGGGACTCACGTCGACCTCGACGACGCGCAGGTTCGGGTCGCCGAGGTGCTCCTCCAGCCATCGGGCGCTCGCGAGGGCGGCGACGTCGCGGGTGGTGTCGATCGGTGTGGAACGCATCGTGGCCTCCTGTGCTGACGCCGTGGGGAGCCCGGTGCTCCCCGCGTCCCACGTTGTATCGAGGCGGGTTTGCGACGACCTTGCGAGAACCTTGCAGCCGCGCCGCGGCACGGGGGCGCGTACGCCCGCCGGCGGCGTACACTGCGGTCATCGCACGGCTCAGCGTGCGGCGCCTCTTCGCTCCTTCGTTCCGTCGGGTGAAGTCGCCGTGGGGCTGCGTCGTCACGCCGATCTCCCTCGGTTCGACGCCGCAGTGCACAACCCACGGGGCGTTGTCAACGACGGTTCGAGCTCGAAGGAGCACACATCATGTCCAGCAAGCTCTACGTGGGGAACCTCCCCTTCTCCGCCGACGCCAACCAGCTCCGGTCGGTCTTCGGCAAGTTCGGCGAGGTCCTCGACGCCGTGGTCATCTCCGACCGCGACACCGGCCGTTCCCGTGGGTTCGGCTTCGTCGAGATGGCGAACGCCGAGGAGACCCAGGCCGCCATCAGCGGCCTGAACGGCTCCGACCTCGACGGGCGTCAGCTCACAGTCAACCTCGCCAAGCCGCGTCGCTGACGCGACCCACCACGCGAGGAAGGAGCCCGGGATCGCTCCCGGGCTCCTTCGCGTCGTGGTCTCGGTCCGCCGTGACTCAGCTTCGCAGCGACGGGACCCGTTCCAGGAGGGGGGCGGTCCCCACCGCCGGCGGCAGGGCCCCGTAGACGCCGCCGTGCTCGCCGGCGAGGCGCGTGGCGAGGAACGCCTCGGCGATCGCCTCCGGGGCACTGCGCAGCAGGAGACCCGCCTGCAGGGTGACGGCCATGCGCGCGACGAGCCGGCGGGCACCGGCCTCGTCGGGGTGGGCGAGCCGCTCCTCGAGCTCGGCGACGGCGGCGTCGTAGCGGGCGTCGCGGCCCCGGGCCCGGGCCAGCTCGGCGAGGAACGCCGCCCGCGTCTCCGGTTCCCGGTGGAGGGCCCGCAGCACGTCGAGGGCGATGACGTTCCCCGAACCCTCCCAGATCCCGTACAGCGGGGCCTCCCGGTAGGCGCGGGCCATGGGCCACTCCTCCACGTACCCGTTGCCGCCGTGGCACTCGAGCGCCTCGCCCACCACCCCCGGGCTCCGCTTGCACACCCAGTACTTCGCCACCGAGAGGGCGATGCGGCGGAAGGCGTCCTCCTCCGGGTCGCCGGAGGCGTCGAAGGAGGCGGCGAGCCGGAGGGTGAGTGCCAGCGCGGCCTCGGACTCGAGCGCCAGGTCGGCGACGACGTTGGCCATGAGCGGCTGGTCGACGAGCCGCTTCCCGAACGCCTGTCGATGACGCACGTGCCATGCCGCCTGCGACACCGACTGACGCATGAGCGCCGTGGCGCCCACGACGCAGTCGAAGCGGGTGCGATGGAGCATGGGGAGGACCGCCTTCACCCCGCCGCCGGGCTCCCCGACGAGGAAGGCCCGGGTGTCCTCGAACTCCACCTCGGAGGAGGCGTTCGACCGGTTGCCGAGCTTGTCCTTGAGCCGCTGCAAACGGAACGTGTTGCGCACGCCGGCGACCCAGCGGGGAACGAGGAACACCGACAGCCCCTCCGGCGCCTGGGCGGTGACGACGAAGGCGTCGCACATGGGTGCCGAGCAGAACCACTTGTGGCCGGTGAGGCGGTACTCCTCCTCGTCGACGGGCACCGCCACGGTCGTGTTCGCCCGCAGGTCGGAACCCCCCTGCTTCTCGGTGAGGGTCATGCCGACGACGAGGCCTTCCTTCTCCTCGGCCGGTACCGGCCGCGGGTCGTAGGAGCGCGAGAGGATCCTCGGTTCCCACCACCCCGAGAGGCCGGGCGACAGCCGGATCGTGGGGATGACCGACCACGCCATCGAGACCGGACAGCCGTGACCCAACTCCACCTGCGCCATGAGGAGGAACAGGACGGTGCGCGCCACGTTCCCCCCGGGCGGGCCCTCCTCCCATCCCAGGGAGTGGAGGCCCCAGCCGAACGACAGGCTCATGAGGTGGTGCCAGGCCGGATGGAACTCCACCTCGTCGACGCGACGACCGAACCGGTCGTGGGTTCGCAGCTCCGGGACGAAACGGTTGGCGTCGGCCGCCCAGCGGAGCACCTCGGCGGAGCCGACGAGGGCGCCGAAGTCGCGGCATCGGCCGCGGGCCCATTCGATGCCGTGGCGCGCCACGGCGTCGACGAGGACGGGATCCTGCTCGAAGGGGTTCCAGCCCTCGAGCGGTGGTGGTTGGTTGAGCACCTCGTGGGTGGCGGGCATGGAAACCTCCTCGGTCCACGAACAGTATAGACGCATGTGTCCAAACGTGCGGGTCGGCTAAGCTGTTCCCATGGTCACCGGTCCCCTCCGCACGCTCTCGACCGATCTCGCCGACGCGCTCCGGCGCGGGACCGCGGCGGCGATCGCCGAACGGGGAGTCGAGGGGGTGCGCATGGCGGACATCGCCCGGCACGCGGGTGTGGCCCGGGCCACGCTCTACTACCACTTCCCCACCCGGCGGGACCTGCTGCGCTTCGTGCACGACCGCACCGTGGAGCGCGCCGTCGCCCGGCTGGGAGGCGAGACGAGCGGCGACGCCGGGGCGCGCCTCGTGGCGATGCTGCGCGTCTTCGCCCGTTTCGTCGGCGACGACCCGGCGATGACGGAGCTCTTCGTCGCCCACGCCACCGAGATCGCCGACACCGAGGGGGTCCGCATCGACCCCCGGCTCCTCGAGCCGATCGCGGCCACCATCGAGGAGGGCCGGCGCCAGGGCACGATCCTGTCCGGGCCCCCGGCCCGGGTGCTCGCCTCGGCGCTCGTCGCCGCCGTCGTCTTCGGGACCATCGAGGCCGGGGGCGTCGAGCCGGGGATCGCCGGGCTCGCCGAGGGACTCCGGGCGGGGAGTGCCGGCGGTCTCGTCGCCGAGCGCGCCGGCTCCACCCGTCGTCGTTGACGGCTCGGGCGCGGGCCCGGGTCGCTCTTCCTCTCCGGCGGCGGGAACGCGCCTCAGTAGGCGAGGACCTGCTCCACGGCCGCGACGACCTCCTCCACTCCGGGCACCACGGCCCGCTCGAGGACCGGACTGAACGGGATGGCCACCGAGCGCGCTCCCACCCTCACGACGGGCGCATCGAGGTCCCCCCAGAGCTCCTCGGAGAGCCGGGCCGCCACCTCGGCACCGAATCCGCCGGTACGCCAGGCCTCGTGCGCCACCACGGCCCGCCCCGTGTGGACCACCGACGCCGCCACCGTGTCGAGATCGAGGGGCACGAGGGACCTGAGGTCGACGAGCTCGACCGAGATCCCCCGCCCGGCCAGGATCTCCGCCGCCGCCGCCCCGTGGCGCACCATGACGGAGTAGGCGACGACCGTCACGTCGGTGCCTTCCCGCACGATCGTCGCCTTCCCGAGCGGCACGCGGTGGTCACCACGCGGCACCAGGCCCCGCTTGGCGGTGATCCGCTTGTTCTCGAGGTAGATCACCGGATCGTCGTCCGCGATGGCGGCCCGGAGGAGACCCTGGGCGTCCGCCGGGTTCGACGGTGCGACCACCTTCAGGCCGGGGACGTGGGTGAAGAAGGCCTCGAGGCTCGACGAGTGCTGCGCCGCCGACGATCGCAGGATCCCGTCCGAGGCCCGTAGGACCAGGGGGACGGACACCTGACCGCCGAACATGGAGCGGAACTTGGCGGCCTGGTTCACGATCTCGTCCATCGCGCCGAGGGTGAACTCGACGAAGCTCATCGACGCCACCGGCCGCAGCCCCGCCACCGCCGCCCCGACCGAGACGGCCACGATCGCCGCCTCGGAGATGGGCATGTCCATCACCCGCGCCGGGCCGAACTCCTCGACGAGGCCGCGGAACTGGCCGAAGTTCCCACCCCAGCTGATGTCCTCGCCGAGGACGATCACCGTGGGGTCCTCCCGCATGGCGAACCGCATGGCCTCGGCCGTGGCCTGGCCGAAGGTCATGCGCACCTCACGCATCGTCCGGCCTCGTGAACACGAGATCGAGGGCGGAGTCCGGATCGGGATCGGCGCTGCGGCGGGCGAAGGCGACCGCGTCCTCCACCTCGCGCTCCGCGTCCCCCCACACCGCCGTCCGGGCGGCGTCGTCCAGCCACCCCTCGCCCTCGAGGGCCGCCTCCCACCGGGGGATCGGGTCCCCCGCCCGGCGGGCGGCCACCTCGTCACGGTCCCGGTACACCTCCGCGTCGCCGACGTAGTGCCCACCGAACCGGTAGGTGAGGAGGTTCAGCAGGGTCGGGCCCTCGCCTCCTCGGGCACGGGCGACCGCCGCCCGGGTGGCGCCGTGGACGGCACCGGCGTCGTTCCCGTCGACGGTCACGCCGGGGATCCCGTAGGCGACGGCCCGGCAGGCGAGGTCCTCGACCGACGTGGTGCGGCGGCGCGAGGTGAACTGGGCGTACTCGTTGTTCTCGCAGACGTACACCACCGGCAACGCATGGACCGCGGCGAGGTTCAACGCCTCGTGGAACGTCCCCTTGTTGACCGCCCCGTCTCCGAAGAAGGCGGCCACGACCGCTCCCGTGCCGAGCCGCACCGCGGCGAGAGCCGCGCCGGCGGCGATGCCGAGCCCGCCGGCGACGATGCCGTTCGCCCCGAGCATCCCCCGCGAGAAGTCCGCCACGTGCATGGATCCGCCCCTGCCCCGGCAGACCCCCGTCTCCCTGCCGTACAGCTCGGCCATGATCGCCCTCATCGTCACGCCCTTGGCGATGGCGTGGCCGTGGCCGCGGTGCGTCGAGGTGATCTGGTCGCCGGGTTCCAGGGCGGCGCACACCCCCGCCGCGATCGCCTCCTCGCCCACGTAGGTGTGGACGAACCCGGGGAGCTCGCCGGCCAGGAAGAGCTCCTCGACCCTGGTCTCGAAGGCACGGATGCGCACCATCGTCCGGTGGATCGCCAGCGCCGTCTCGCGCGGCAGGCCGAGCCTCGGTGCGACCGCGTTCATCCCGTCACCTCCTCACTGGGCGGTGTAGCCGCCGTCGACGACGACCACCTGGCCCGTGACCATCGCCGCGGCGTCCGACGCCAGGAAGATCGCCGCGCCCACCACGTCGTCGGGCTCGCCCAGCCGCCCCAACGGGGTACGCGTCAGGAAGAAGTCGCGCAGCTCCGGCTCGGTCTCCCACTGGCGGCGGACGATGGCCGTGCCGATGTGGCCCGGCGCGATGGCGTTGACCCGGACCCCGTGGGGGGCCCACTCCACCGCCAGGGTCCGCGTCATCTGGACCACTCCTCCCTTGCTCGCCTGGTAGCCGACGCTGCCGGGGAACCCGACGAGACCCCCGATGGAGGCGATGTTCACGATGGAGCCACCGCCCCGGCCGATCATCACCCTGGCCGCGGCGCGGCAGGCGTGGAACGATCCGGTGAGGTTGGTCGCCAGTACCCCGGCCCAGACGTCGTCCGGGTACGCCGCGGCGGGACCTCTCCCGCCGATGCCGGCGCTGTTCACGAGCACGTCCACGGATCCGGCCCGGGCGACGACCGCGGCGACCGCCCGCTCGACCGCCTCCCGGTCGGTGACGTCGGCCACCACCGCCATGGCCCGATCCGGCCCGATGGCCGCGGCGATCGCCTCGTTGGCGGCCTCCGCCCGGTCCACGCAGGCCACGAAGCCGCCCGCGTCCGCCAGGCCGTAGGCGATCGCCTCGCCGAGGCCGCTGGCCGCTCCCGTCACCAGGGCGACGCGCCCGCGCAGCGAGAATCGGTCGAGACCACCCATCACCGCTCCATGACGTACCCGAGCACGGCGCCCACGGGAACCTCATCCCCCCCTGCCGGCACGGCGATCCGGAGCAGCCCCGCCGCCGGTGCCGGCAGCTCCGTGACGGCCTTGTCGGTGTCGATCACCACGAGCGGAGCTCCCTTGGCCACGCGGTCTCCGTCCGCCGCCAACCACTCCACGACGAGAACCTCCTCGACGACACCCAACTGTGGCACGACGATCGACACCCGGGACTCACCGTCAGATGTGTCCATGACGCTGCAGGCTGGCCAGGGGGGACTCTCCCGCCGCCATCTCGGCGCGAACGTGGACCTCGGAGCCGACGATCGCCTCGGCGGTCTCGAGCACCCGCTCCGCCTCGCCCGCGGGGACCACGACGATGCCGTCGAACTCGGCGACGATCACGTCCCCGGGGCGGACGGTCACGTCACCGATCGTGACGGGCACCTGGACCGCCGCCATCTCCCAGCGTCCGATGGCGTTGAGCGGCGAGAGGTCCCGGTAGAACACCTGGAACCCGATCTCCCGCAGGCCGGCGACGTCCCTGAGGTTGCCGTCGAGGATCACCCCGACGCACCCGTGGCGCTGGGCGGAGGTGGCGGTGAGCTCACCGAAGTGGCCGACGTCGCTGCCGGGATTCACCGAGACGAGGATGCTGTCCGCCGGGAGCCGGGGGAAGAGGTCGAGGTAGCTGGAGATCCGGTCGATGCCGGCCTCCCACCCCACCGGCGGCGCGATGGCCCGACCGAGCAGCGTGTAGGCGACCCCGGCGATGCGTCGCTCGGGGTGGAGCGGTCGCAGCGTCGACGGCAACACGGGCTCGGGCAGGCCCAGCTCGTAGAGGGCGTCGCACACCGCAGGCACGTACAGCCGCCGGTACCGGGCACACAGCTCAGCGGTCGGAATCGGCATGCTCACCTCCCAGGTAGCGGACGGCCGCCAGGGCGTAGACCTTGGCCGCCTCGGCGGCTCCCGTCGCCGCCAGGAACTCGTTGGGGCCGTGGGCGCGGGGGAGCATCCCGGGACCGAACGCGGCGACGCACGGGATGCCGGCGGTGAGCTGGAAGTGCGGGGCGTCGGTGGCGCCGGGGAAGGCGTCGAGACGCGGGGTCCGGCCCAGCACGTCCCGCGCCGCCCGCCGGAGGCAGCCGACGACCGGCTCGTCGGGGCCGATCTCGGTCGCGGGAACCATGAGCTCCCACTCCAGGTACGCCTCGAGCTCGGGGGCGTCGGCCATGGCGTCGGCGAGGAACCGCTCGACGTCGGCCCGTAGCTGCGCCTCCTCCATGCCCGGCAGCGTCCTCACGTCGCAGGCGAAGTGGGCGTGACCCGGGTACACGCCGTAGAACACCCCGGCCTCGGCCATCACCCCGACGTTCACCGTGGGCCCCGTCGGGCACAGCGGATGCGGCACGTAGGTGAGGTACCCGGCGAACTCACGGTCCATCCGGTCGATGAGGCGCGCCATCTGCACCGTGGCGTTGACGCCCTCGATCCGGTCGGAGATCGACGAGTGCATCTGGGTGCCCACGACGTGGATCTTGAAGAGCGCCGCGCCCCGGGAGACGAGGTGGATCGCCTCCCACTCCTCGAAGATCCCGCTCGGCTCGCCGATCACGGCCACGTCCGCGGCGAGGAGCCCCTGCTCGGCGAGCCACTTCGAGCCGAGGAGGGAGCCGGCCTCCTCGTCGGCGGTGAGGGCGAGCACGAGGTCGCCGGCGACGCCCCCGACGGCGCGGAGGGCTCCCGCGGCGTACACCATGCCGGCCACCGCCGCCTTCATGTCTCCCGAGCCGAGACCGACGAGGTCCCCGTCCCGGAGCACGGGATCCCACGGATCCGTCTCCCAGGCGTCCCGGTCGCCGGCCGGTTTCGTGTCGAGGTGGCCGGAGAGCATGAGCACCGGGGTCGCGCGCGACCCCGGCACCCTCACGAGCAGGTTGGGACGCTCCTCACGGGCGCCGACGCGCTCCACCTGGTCGATGCCGAGTCCGGCGAGCTCGCGCTCGACGAGGTCGGCGACCGCCCGCTCGTCACCCGGCGGGTTCGGGCTCGGTGTGGCGACGAGCTCCCGGGCGAACGCCAGGATCTCCTCCTCGCGGGCGGCGAGGAACCCCACCACGGCCTGCTCCGTCGGGTTCTCGAGCCCGGACCTCATGCGGGCACCCCGCGGGGTGAGCGCATCGCCGCGGAGAGACGGCGGAGCCCGCGGACGACGTCCTCCTCGTCGGCCGCCAGCGAGATCCGCACCCAACCCTCCCCCGCCGGGCCGAACACCGAACCGGGCGCGACGGAGACCCGGTGGGTGGCGAGCAGTGCCAGCGTGAAGTCGAGCGCCGACATGCCCGACGGGCTCACGTCCACCATCATGTACAGGGTCCCACCCGGGGCGACGACGCGCAGGCCCTCCTCGGCGGCCACCCGCAGTGCCGCCTCGCGACGCTCCCGGTACGCGGCGAGCATGGCGTCGATGGGCTCCCGGGGGCCCGTCAGCGCGGCCTCGGCGGCCTTCTGCGAGATCGTGCTCGGGCACGACACCTCGGGCTCCTGGAGGGTGCGCAGCAGGTCGGCGACGATCCGTGGCGCCACCGCGTACCCGACCCGCCAGCCGGTCATCGCGTACACCTTCGAGAAGCTGTAGACCGAGATCACCCGCCCGTCGCTGTCGTAGCGCGCCGCGGCGGTGTGCACCAGGTCGGGAGCGAGGATCATCTCGTCGTACACCTCGTCGCTGATCATCCACAGGTCGTGGCGGTGCGCCAGTGCGACGAGCGCCTCCATCGACGCCGCCGGGTACACGGCTCCGGTCGGGTTGGCGGGCGTGTTGACGAAGAGCACCTTCGTCCGCGAGCCGACGAGCGCCTCGAGGGCCTCCACGTCGGGGAGGAACCCGTCCTCGGCCGAGAGCGTGTAGAACCTCGGCGTTCCACCTACGAGACGGACCATCTCGTCCATGTTGGGGAATCCCGGCGTGGGCAGCAGCACCTCGTCGCCCTCGTCGAGAAGCGCCAGGTACGTCGAGAAGAGGGCGTTCATGGCGCCCGGGGTCACCACGACCTGGTCGACGTCGACCTCGTACCCGTCGACCCGCCGGATCTTCTCCACGAGCAGCTCGCGGAGGCTTCGCAGACCGCCGTTGGGTCCGTACCCGGTGTGCCCGGCGCGTGCCGCCGCCGCCGCGGCCGCGATGATGTGCTCGGGGGTGGTGAAGCTCGGCTCGCCGACCTCGAGACGGATCGCGCCCGGCGTGGCGAGCGCCGCGTCGAACAGGACCCGGATCTCGGAGCGGCGCAGCGCGCCGGCGCGCGCCGCGGCCGGCTTCACGGCGCCGCCTCGGCGGTGCGCCGCCGGGCCTTCGCCTCGAGGTCGGGGCGCTGACCGGGATCGAAGTAGCGCAGCGCCCAGTCGGCGCCCTGCCAGGTGATGAGCCGGTCGTCGCGCGGCGTCAGCTTCACCAGGTACCGCTCCCAGCCGTACGACGCCTGGAGCTGCTCGGGTCCGCTGGGACCGGAGTAGCGCAACGCCATCTCGTTGGCGACCTCCACCCACCGGGATCCCTCGCCTCGTGCCGGCCCCTCGACGATCTCGGCCGTGCACTGGGCGAGGACCTTGCGGATCCGCGGGTGGGCCGGCTCCTCGACACAGACGGCGCACCGCGGCTCACGCCGGAGATCGGCCACCCACGCCGACCGCTTCCGCCCCACGACCCAGAAGGACTCCCCGTCCCACTGGTACCACAACGGCACGACCATGGGCCACCCGTCCTCCTTGAGGAACGCCAGCTTCAACAACCATCGACTGTCGGGTCCGCGCAGGAACTCGTCGACCTCCCGCCGGCCGAGCCCCCCGGCGTCCGAACCCTCCTCGTAGTACCGCTCCTGCCGGAAATCACCCATGGCGTCGCCCTCCTGCCGCCGGGCGACCGCCTCACCCGTTGCCTTCGGGCGGCCACCCTCCAAATAATATATCATATTCCCTGCGGGCTGTCCTGCGACGAGGACCGTGGAGAAGGGAGCGAGCCATGCCACGCGATCGGGTGCCGGCCATGGGTGGGGTGACGGTGGAACGAGACGTCACGGCGGTCATGCGCGACGGTACGGTCCTGCGAGCCGACGTGTACCGTCCCCCCGGCGACTCCCCGCAGCCCGTGCTCCTCACCCGCACCCCCTACGACAAGCGGGCGGGGGCACCGACCTTCGGCAACGCCCACCCGGCATGGTTCGCCGCCCGCGGGTACGTCGTCGTCGTCCAGGACACGAGGGGACGTTTCGCCTCCGAAGGGGAGTTCTCCCCCTTCCTCCACGAGATGGAGGACGGGTACGACACCGTGGAGTGGGCGGCCACCCTCCCCGGAAGCGACGGTCGGGTGGCGATGATGGGTTTCTCGTACCTGGGTGCGACCCAACTCCTCGCCGCGGTCATGCGACCTCCGGCGCTCGCCGCGATCGCCCCGGCGTTCACCGCCTCCCGCTACCACGACGGGTGGACCTACGACGGCGGGGCCCTCGCCCTCGCCTTCACCGCCTACTGGGCGACCCTCCTCGCCGTCGACACCGCCCGGCGCCACGACGACGTTCCCGCCATGGGCGCGCTCCTCGCCGCGTTGGGGAGCGCCCCCGACTGGTTCTGGACGCTTCCGCTCGCCGAGTACCCGCCGCTGCGGTCCGGACACGCCCCGTACTTCTTCGAATGGCTGACGCATCCCACCTACGACGAGTACTGGTCACGCTGGAGCATCGACGAGCGGTACGACCGGATCGACGTGCCGGCCCTGCACGTCGGGGGGTGGTACGACGTGTTCCTCTCGGGGACGGTCCGGAACTTCCTCGGCCTGCGCGGCCGGGCCGGGAGCGCCGACGCCCGCCGGAGGCAGAAGCTCGTCGTCGGCCCGTGGGCGCACATGCCGTGGACGCCCCTGGGGAGGCTCACGGCCGGCGGGCCCTCCACGAACGAGATCGACGACTGGCACCTCCGGTTCTTCGACGAGGTGCTCAAGGGCAGCGAGCGCGGCGTGTTCGACCACGCCGTCACCGCGTACGTCCTCGACGGGGACACGGTGCACCTGGACGACTGGCCCCCACCGGAGGCGGTTCCCGAGGACTGGTACGCGCACTCCGGCGGGCGGGCCAACTCCAAGTTCGGGGACGGGACCCTGGACCGCACGCCGCCGGGATCCGAGCCTCCCGACATCTTCGTCTACGACCCCGGCGTGCCGATCATCTCGATGGGTGGACACTCCTGCTGCTTCGACGCCATCACCCCCATGGGTCCCGCCGACCAGCACGCCGCAGAGTGCTCCCGGATGATGCTCGTCTACACCTCCGAGCCCCTCACCGCGGACGTCGAGATCCTCGGCGACGTCTCGGTCACGCTGTACGCCGCCTCGACGGCGACGGACACCGACTTCACCGCCCGTCTCTGCGTCGTCGCGAACACGGGGGTCAGCGTGAATCTCCAGGAGGGGATCCTGCGCACCCGGTACCGGAGCTCGGCGACCGAACCCATGCCGCTCCCCCCGGGCGAGGTCGTCGAGCTCACGATCGAGCTCGGGCCGGTGGGCGCCCGCGTGCCGGCGGGCTCGCGGCTGCGCCTCGACGTCTCCAGCTCCGACTTCCCCCAGTGGGACCGGAACCTCAACACGGGCGGTCCGCTCTTCCACGAGGGGCCCGAGGTCGCACGTCCCGCCACCCAGACGGTGCTGCACGACGCGTCCCACCCGACCCGGATCCGCCTGCCCGTCATCCGGCGCTGAGTCGCGCCGGGGCCGAGGCCCGGCCGGCCCGTGGGACGGGATCACCCCACCGCCGGCGCCTCAGACCGGCTCCTCGAGGAGGAGCCTCGTGGCTCCTGCGCCGAGCCACCACCGACGCCGACCACCACCGTGGCGCAGGTCGAGGCGAGGGAAGGCGGCGGGGGCCAGGTCGAGCCCGAGGCGGTGCCCGGCCAGGAACTCGTGGGCCACGCACCCCATCTCGACGTGCGCCACCGCCACGCCGTCGGACGGCATCGCCACCCGGGCGACGCCGTCGGCGACGTTCACCGCCGTGCCGTCGGGCGCCACGTCCACGAGCACGGCCACCACGTCCGTCCCCTCCCCCTCGGTGGCGACGGTGACCTCCACCCGCGCCTCCCCCATCACCGTCATCGGTCTCGCCAGCGGCGCCGAGTCGAACGAGGCGACGTCGCGCCGGGCACGCAGCCGGGCCCGGCCCCAAGGTCCGGGCCGGAGCGCCGGCTCCCACGGGTACACCCTCCCTCCGTGCGCCGGGGTCGGATCCTCGGCATCCAGCTCAACGGCGACGGTCGCGGCGCCGGGCGGCTCCCGATCGAGACCCCCCGTTCCCGTCGGATACCACTCGCTGCGGCGGGTCTCGGGTGGCCAGGAGGGAAGCGTCTCCCACACGCGGCGGCCGGTGACGAAGATCCTCGTCGTCGCCGCCGGTTCCTCGGCGCCGCGCAGGTACGCGTCGAACCACTCCTGCTGCACCTGGTGGAGGTCCATGGCGGCCTCCGGTCCGAAATCGACCGCCCCCGACCGCCGCCCCAGGGGGAGCCCGGTGTGATCCCAGGGTCCCGCCACCAGGCCGTGCCGAGCCCCGGTGCGCTTCGCGAGCGCGTCGTGGAGCGCCAGGCTGGCCGGACCGAACAGGTCGAACCACCCCGCCACGACGAGCGCCGGCGCCCGCACCCGTGCCACGTCCGACGTCGCCGGAACCCGCGGGTCGCCCGGGTACGGATCCTCGGCCGCGGCCCACCGGGCGAACCACCGCCCGGCGGGCGAGGCCGCCAGCTCCCGCTGCCCCTCGATGCCCCGCCGCGCCGTCTCCAGGGGCCGGGCGAAGGCGCGCCGCGCCGGCAGCGTGGCGGACCACGGGTCCCCGGGGAGCACGGCGCCGAGTCCCCAGGCGAGATGGAAGCCGAAGTTGAAGGCCCCGCCTTCCCGGATCCAGCTCGTCCGCACGTCGAGAGGGCTCAGGCCCGGCACCCAGGCCGCCAGCGGCTCGGGCGCGGACACCGCGGTGGCGAGTTGGCAGAACGCGTTGTAGCTGACGCCCGCCATGCCCACCTTCCCGTCGCACCAGGGCTGCTCGGCGACCCAGTGCACCAGGGCGACGCCGTCCTGCTGCTCGTTCACGAAGGGCGCGAAGGTCCCGCCCGAGGCTCCTCGGCCGCGCACGTCCTGGAGGACGACGGCGTACCCGGCGGCGGCGAGGCGGAGGGCGTGGACCTGGAGGCTCACCGAGGCGTACGTCGTCCGGTCGTAGGCGGTCCGCATGACCACGGCCGGGAATCGCCCGGGGCCCGACGGGCGCAGGATGTCGGCGACCAGCGGGGTCCCGTCCCCGCCGGGGACGACGACGCCCGTGTCCACGCTCAGCGAGCCCATGCCGGCACCTGATCTCCCGCGGCCCCGCGGCCGTCCGTGACGATCGAGCCTATCCCACCACACCCGCCGCGCTCGCGCGCGTGATATATCATCGCGCGAGCGGCGACGGAGGAGGCAGTCCATGATCAAGGCGATCGGCACCGCGTACAAGCGCGACGACTTCACCACCGAGGAGTTCTTCCGCTACTGGCTGGAGGTCCACGGCCCCATCTCGGCCCGGGCTCCCGGTCTCAGGGGGTACGTCGTCTCGGAGGTCGTCCGGAAGCTCCAGGGCGAGCTGGAGACCGAGGCGTTCGTGGAGCAGTGGTTCGACGACGAGGCGGCCTTCGAGGCCGCCGGCCGCTCCCCCGAGGTGGCCGCGGCGTGGGAGGACGTCCCCCGGTACGCCAAGACCACGGGAACGTTCTGGCTGGTGAAGGAGCACATCATCATCCCGCCTCCCCAGCGGGGCCCGGGCCTCGCCGACCGCTGGCAGGAGCGACCGTGAGCCGCCGCTTCGAAGGCCGGCACGTCCTCGTCACCGGTGCCGGCAGTGGTCTGGGGAGGAGGACGGCGCAGCGTTTCGCCGAGGAGGGCGCCGGCATCGTCCACCTCGTCGACTACGACCAGGACCGTCTCGACGCCGTCGCTCCGACCATCGCGGAGCGAGGGGCGCGCCCGGTCGTCATCAACGCGGACCTCTCCGTCATGGAGAACTGCGACCGGGCCGTCGCCGAGGCCCTGGCGGTCGATCCCCGGCTCGACGTGCTCGTCTCGAACGCGGCGGCGTGGGTCGACGAGCCGTTCCTCGAGCACAAGGACGAGTCGTGGCGCCGGGTGCTGGCGGTCGACCTCGACGCCTACTACGTCCTCGCCAACCGTGCCGCCCGGGCCATGAAGGACACCGGGGGCGGGGTCATCCTCTTCACGTCCTCCATCAGCTCCCTGGGTCATGGACGGGGCTTCACCGCCTACTGCGTGGCCAAGGCCGGACTCGTGGCGCTGGCGAAGGCCATCGCCGTCGAGTGCGCCCCCTACAACATCCGGTGCAACTGCGTGAGCCCCGGACCGGCGGACACGCAGCAGTCGGTGGATCTCGTCGGTGAGGAGCTCATGGAGAAGTGGCGTCGGGAGGGATTCCCGGTGGTCCCCATGAACCGGCTGGCCTCCGATCTCGACATCGCCGAGGCGTTCCTCTACCTGGCCTCGGACGCCGCCTCGTACGTCAGCGGCATCAACCTCGTCGTCGACGGGGCCCTCACCGCCCAGACGTACGACGTGCCGGAGTCGTGAGACGGGCCAGGCCGACGCCGACCGGGCGTCGTCAGCCGGCGAGCTCCAGCGCCAGGCGCGTGAGGATCTCCGCCGCCTGAGCGGTCTCCTCGACCGACACCCACTCCTCGTCGGAGTGGGCCTGGTCGATGCTGCCCGGCCCGAAGACCACACAGGGGATGCCGGCGGGGGCGAGGATCGACGCGTCGGTCCCGAAGGTGACCCCCACCGGCTGCCCGGGCCGCCCGGCCACGGCCCGGCGCGCCCGGCCGAGGGCCCGGACGAGGGGATGCTCGGGAGGGGTGTCCAGCGGGGACGTCAGCAGCATCGGCTCGCTCCGTTCGACGACGACGCCCTCCGCCCGGACCTCCTCGAGGAGTGCGTCGAATCCGGCGAGGACCTCCTCGGGGTCCTCGCCGGGAACGAGCCGGCGGTCGAGGGCGATGACACACGCCGCGGGGACCACGTTGAGGCCGCTGCCGCCGCGGATCGTCGAGACGTTGAGCGTCGGCGATCCCACGAGGGGATGCCGCCGGCGATCCAGGTCCGGCAGGTACCTCGTCTCCAGCGCCTCGATCACCCGCGCCATGCGGTGGATGGCGTTCACCCCCAGGTGTGGCTTCGAGGAGTGCGCCGAGACGCCGGTCGTACGGATCTCGAAGCGCAGCACGCCCTTGTGCGCCGTCACCGTCTCCAACCCGGTCGGCTCGCCCACGACCGCCATGTCGATCTCCGGATGGGAGCGGACGATCGCCTCGGCGCCGGTGGCCCCGACCTCCTCGTCGACGCCGGCGACGAGGAGCACCGAGGCGCGCCGCTCCGCCGGCACCGACCGGAGCGCGGTCACCGCCTCGAGCGCGGCCACGAGCGACCCTTTCGTGTCGCAGGCGCCCCGTCCGTAGACCCGGCCGTCGCGCTCGACCGCCTCGGTGGTGGCGCTCCCGGAGATCCCGACGGTGTCCATGTGGGCATGGAACATGACCAGCGGCGCGTCGGGGGCTCCCGGCAGACGAGCGACGACGTTGTCCCTCCCGCCGTCGGCCACCGGCTCGCGAACGGGATCGAGGCCCACCTCCGCGAGGTCGGCGCAGACGGCGTCGGCCAGCGCGGCCTCCCCGGGGCCTCCGTCGATCGCCGGGTTGACCGACGGGATGGCCACGTAGCGGACGAGCCGCGCCGCGACACGGGCCCGGTCCACGGCGCCGGCGGATGCAACGGTCATCCCCGTCGACTCTACCGACCCGGGACGCCGAGGCCCGAAGGCGTACACTTCGGGGAGGTGGCGTGGAGGAGCGGGCATGTGCACGACCGGCGTGGTGCGACTCGGAGTCGACGACTACGTCCTCTTCAAGAACAAGGACTTCGGGCGCACCCACTTCGACGACCGGATCGTCGTCGAGCCTGACGTCTTCGGCGTGGAGGGCATCACCACGTGGGCCGAGAGCGACCCCGACGAGGACCGGTTCTCGGGCTTCTCGATCGGGGCCAACTCCGCGGGACTCCTCGCCGGCGACTCCAACGTCCGCACCCTGCCGGACCATGCCGGCTACGACGACCTGGTCGAGATCGCGCTCCGGCACGGCGACGACGTGCCCTCGGCGATCGAGGCGGTGCAGGCGGCGGTGGCGGGAACGCCCCGTCTGTGGGGGAACCTCCTCCTCATCGATGCGCGCCACTCGGCGGCGATCGAGGTACGCGGGACCCACGCGGAGGTGGTGCCTCTCGCCGGACCGACCGCTCGCACCAACCACCACGTCGTCCTCGGGCCGGACCCGGGCGACGACGACACCACGACGACCGAGAGGCGCCTGGCCGCCGCCCGGCGGCGAGTCGCTCGGGCGAGGTCGATCGCCGACGTCTGGGCCCTGCTGCGGGCGCACGACGACGGCGGGACGGGGATCTGCAACCACACGATCTACCAGACCGTGTACAGCTACGTGCTTCGGCGGCGGGCCGGGCGCACCACGCTCTCGGTGAGTCGCGGCCATCCGTGCGAAGACCCGCCGCGGGTCGAGCTCACCCTCCCCCTCGGTGCGGCGTGGTCGCCGGCGGCGGCGGTCGCCCTCCGCTCCGCGTACCCCTCGGCACGGTCGGCCATCCCCTCCTGACCGGCAGCGCCGACCGCGCCGGGGCTCACCCGGGCGGCGCGACGAGGCCGGCGGCGAGGAGACGACGGAACTCGGCCACCGTCTCCGCCACGCCCTCCTCCAGGGGACGCTGCCGCGCCGCCACGCCGATCAGCCGCTCCAGGGGCGAGCCGTCCAGGTCGCGGGGGAGGGGAAGCGGAGTCTCGTCGATCGTGATCCGCCCGCGCGCGGCGGGGGCGGCCTCCTCGATGAGCTCGACCACCCGCGCCACCGGGGCCGACCGGCACCCGATGTTGTGCACGAGGGCGGCCGTGGTCTCCACCCGGGCCGCGGCGATGAAGCACCTCGCCACGTCCTCGGCGTGCTGGAAGCCGGCGACGCCGCCGAAGGCGACGTGGAAGCCGCCGCCGGCCGCGGCGGCGAGCATGGCCGTGGTGGGGTCCGAGGTGAGGCCCTGGTCCCGGCCCGGTCCGTACACGACGGAGGGGCGGAGGCCCACCGAGCCGACACCCCAGTCGGCGGCGTAGATCCGCGCCGTCGACTCGTTCGCCTGCTTGTAGGCGCCGTACAGCGTCGCCGGCGCCAGAGCGGAGTCGTCCTGCACGGTTCCGGCGGGGTACGCGGCGGCGGGGCCGAACACCGCGACCGAGCTGGCGTAGCTGAGACCGCGTACCTGACCGGCGCGGCGACGCCTGGCCTCGAGGACGTTCACCGTCCCCACCACGTTGACCTGGGCACCGAGGGGAGGATCCGCCTTGCAGAACGGCACCTGGAGGGCGGCGAGGTGCACGATGTGGGTGATGCCCTCCTCGCTCACCACCTCGAGGAGCGACGAGAGGTCCCGGACGTCGCCCGTGCGGAAGGAGACGTCGCCCCACCGCTCCTCGTCGAGGACCAGCCGGAGGCGGTGCCGGTCCTCGCTGACGTCGAAGGCGGTCACGGCGGTGCCCTCCCGGGCGAGGAGTCTCACCGTCCAGGCGCCGATGCACCCCCCCGCTCCGGTCACGAGGAATCGTTCCATCTCGGTGGCCACGGCAGCCTCCTCTCGGGAGCCGGAGAGTTTCTCCCGCGGACTCCGGCAAAATCGTATATTATCCTTTCTAGCGCGGTCGGACCAGCGGATCGGGAGGGTCCCAGGACGGTCGACGCGGACGAGGAGGGCAGAGGAGGTCCCCGCATGGGCAGTTCATGGATGGAGGAGTTCGGTCCGGAAGTGACCGAGCTCACCGAAGCGTACAAGGCCAAGTTGATTGACCGGCGCACGTTCCTGCACCGTGCGGGCCTGGCGGCCGTGGGTCTGACCGCGGCCGCCTCGATCCTCGCCGCCTGCAGCACCGGCGAGGAGGGCGGGCAGGCCACCACGGCCGCCCCCGGAACGACCGCCGGGACGACGGCCGCCCCGGCCGGCCCGGTGAAGGGCGGAACCCTGCGGGAGGGGTACAACCGGGACATCTCGAAGCACGATCCCATCACGACGAACTGGTACGACCCGGCGTTCTTCGCCATCTACGAGGCGATCCTGACGAACGATCCCGACGGCAAGGACGTGCCGCAGTTCGCCTCGGGATTCTCGGTGTCCGACGACGGCATGGAGTATCGGTTCACGATCCCGGAAGGGAAGCGCTCGCACTCCGGGGCGACGATCGACGCGGCGATGGTGGCCGAGTTCTACCGGACCATCCAGGCGGAGAGCTTCATCGCCGGCCTCGCCGCCCCCGTCGACACGTACGTCGCCGAGGGCAACGACGTCGTCATGAAGATGAAGAACCCGTGGGTGGGTGCGCTCGGGCCCCACAAGACCGGGTACTGGCGGATCATCAACATCAACACGTGGAAGGAGGCCGGGGGCACCGACCCCGAGTCGACGTACGGCACGGAGTTCGCCGACGGGACCGGACCGTTCACCCACGAGGAGTGGGTGCCGGGGAGCCACAGCCTGGTCAAACGCTGGGACGAGTACCCCGGATCGAACACGCCGTTCTTCGAGAACAAGGGCCCGGCCCACCTCGACGCGATCCGCTGGGTGGTCATCACCGAGGCGGGCCAGCGGGCGACACAGCTCGAGAACGGCGACATCGACACGCTCATCAACCCGGCCCACCAGGACATCGGTCGTCTGGAGGCGAACCCCGATCTGACGGTCATCCGGTTCCCCGAGTGGTCCGGATACCACCTCGCCATGAACCGGGACTACGACGAGTTCTTCGGCGATCTGCTCACCCGCCAGGGGCTGTCCCACGCCCTCGACCGGACGGGCATGGTCAAGGCCATCCTGTTCGGGAACGGCGCACCGACGTTCGGCCCGTTCCCCACCACGGACCGGTTCTACGAGCCGAAGGTGGAGCAGTTCAACCAGTTCGACGTCGACCTGGCCAACGAGAAGCTCGACCAGGCCGGCTGGGTGAAGGGCGCCGACGGGATTCGCGAGCGCAACGGGGTCAAGTTCGAGTTCGAGTACGTCGTCGAGGACGAGTCGATCCAGAAGGCGGTCGCCGAGGCGGTGGCGCAGCAGTTCGCGGTCGTCGGGGTGAAGGCGAACCTCAACGTCGTCGACCGGGCGGTGGCCTTCGAGCGCCAGAGCGGCAAGGGACGTGACGCCTCGCCCATGTCGCTGTTCTTCTGGCTCTGGCCGATCCCGATCGACGTGCTCACGCTCTTCGGCGGGTCGCAGTTCATTCCCGTGCCCAACTTCTCCCACGCCGTCGAACCGCGCATCGACGGCGCCATCGAGAAGTGGCAGACCTCCGCCACGGAGGCCGAGGCGCGGGCGGCGGCATCGGAGTTCCAGCTCGCCTGGGCCGAGCAGCTCCCCTACCTGCCGATCATGAACCAGAACGCCACCTTCGTGCACCACAACAAGGTGCACGGCTGGCAGCCGTTCGTGTGGAACCTGTACCCGTACTACAACGACACGTGGATCGAGGCGTAGATCTCGACGCCGAGCGGGGACGGTGCCGGCCACCGGCACTGTCCCCCTCGTTCGAGACGACCGAGGAGGCGCCGACGGCGGCGGGGGTGCCCGCCCCGGGGACGTATAGTGCCCTGGCGGAGGAGGGTGGCTCATGCTGACCGAGCAGACCCGGGCCTACCAGGGGCAGTGGGCAGCGAGGCTCGCCGCGTACGAGGCCGCCCAGCACGTGGGCGCGGTTCGCTCCGCGTTCGAGCGAATGCGCCACAACAAGCTCCTGCTGCTCGGCTCGGCGCTGGGCATCGTCGTCCTCGGCGCCGGCCTGCTCGGGCCCTGGCTCTCGGGGGCGGATCCGAACGCCCAGAGCTTCTCCGACGTCCACCTCCCGCCACTCAGCCCGGGTCACCTGCTGGGGACGGACCAGCTCGGACGCGACCTGGCCGCCCGTCTCTTCGTGGGCATCCGGGTGAGCCTGACGGTCGCGGCCGGGGTGACGCTGCTCGCGCTCGTCGCCGGCATCGTGATCGGGATGGCGGGCGGTTTCCTCGGCGGCTGGACGGACGGCGCCATCCGCGGCGTCGTCGACTTCGTCTGGGGCTTCCCGCTCATCCTCGTCGCGGTGCTCTTCGCCGGGGGGCTCGGGGCGGGCCTCTTCCCCGTCATCCTCGCCGTCGGGCTCGTCAACACCGCCGCCATCGCCCGAGTCGTCCGCGGCGAGGTGCTGGCGCTCAAGGACCGGGAGTTCATCGAGGCGGCCCGGGCCGGCGGCTACTCGACGTTCCGCATCATGTGGCGACACGTCTTCCCCAACATCCTCGCCCCCGCGCTCGTGCTCGCCTCGTACTACGTCGCGGTGGCGGTCATCGCGGAGGCGGCCCTGTCGTTCATCGGGCTGGGGGCGCAGCCTCCCACGCCCAGCCTGGGTCAGATGGTGTCCGACGGGCGGAACTTCCTCCGGCTCAACCACTGGGAGTCCACGATTCCCGGGATCGCCATCGTGCTCCTCGTGCTGTCGGTCAGCCTGATCGGCGACGGGCTACGGGACGTGTTCGATCCCCGGCTCCGCCACGAGGCCAAGGGGCTCGAGGAGTGAGACGTCTCGCAGCCCGCACGGCGTACACCCTCATCGTCCTCATCCTGTCCTCCGTCGCCGTCTTCTACGCGATCCGGCTCTCGGGCGGCGACGCCACCGCCGCCCGCCTCCCCGCGTCCGCCACCGAGGCCGACCGGGAGGCGTTCCGGGAGCGGCTCGGGCTCAACGACCCCATCTACCAGCAGTACTTCACCTACATGGGTCGGGTGCTCTCCGGCGACCTCGGCAAGTCCCTGACGAACAACGCCGACATCGGACTGCTCGTCACCGAGCACGGCAAGAACAGCCTCATCCTCGGCGTCGCCGCGTTCGTCCTCATCTTCGGTCTCGGGGTGCCCCTCGGGCTCCTCGCGTCGTTGCGCCGCGGGTCGTGGTGGGACGGCGCGATCATGACGTTCTCCGTCGCCGGGATGGCGGTCCCCAACTTCTGGCTGGCGCTGCTCGTCGTCTGGTTGTTCGCGTCGACCCTGGGATGGCTCCCGTCGGCGGGATGCTGTTCGGTGAAGCAGCTCGTCCTGCC
Source organism: uncultured Acidimicrobiaceae bacterium (assembly GCA_964584755.1). GTDB lineage: Bacteria > Actinomycetota > Acidimicrobiia > Spongiisociales > UBA5794 > CAZPAV01. The sequence continues at coordinate 52,669 of CAZPAV010000004.1, read as the reverse complement.
CGCGGTGGTCCTCGCCATGGAGGGCATCGCCCTCACGGTGCGCATGACCCGCTCCGCCATGCTCGAGAACCTCAACCAGGACTTCGTCCGCACGCTGCGCGCCGGTGGCCTCTCGGAGCTGCGCGTCGTCGCCAAGCACGTCTTCCGCAACGCCCTCATCCCCATCATCTCCCTGGCCGGGCTGCGGATCGGCCAGATCGTCGGGTACGCCCTCGTCGTCGAGACGATCTTCGGCTGGCCCGGACTCGGTCAGGTCCTCGTCAACGCCGTGCTCCGGCGCGACTACCCGGTCGCCCAGTTCTTCTCGCTCGTGCTGGTGACCATCGTCGTCCTCTCCAACTGGATCGCCGACGTCGGCTACACCCTCGCGAATCCCCGACTGCGAAAGGCAGGAGTCTGACCGTGTCGTTTGCGGTGGAAACCGACGCCGACGGCGCCCCCACGCCCGAGCCCGCGGGTGACGACCCCATCCTGTCGGTTCGCAGCCTGCGCACCGCCGTGGTGGATCGCGGCACGAGCTCCGACATCGTGCGGGATCTCTCGCTCGACCTGTACCCGAACGAGATCGTGGGCCTCGTCGGCGAGAGCGGATGCGGCAAGAGCGTCACCGCGCTCTCGATCATGCGCCTCCTCCCCACCCCCCCGGTGCACGTCCGCGGTGGCGAGATCCGCTACCGGGGCCAGGACCTCCTCTCGCTCCAGAAACGGGAGATGCGCAAGATCCGATCCGATGCGATCTCGATGATCTTCCAGGACCCGCTGACGTCCCTCGACCCCGTCTTCACCATCGGCCACGTCATGACCGAGGTGATCCGGACGCATCGTCCCGTCGATCGGGCGGCCGCCGTCGAGATGAGCGTCGCCATCCTCCGTGAGGTCGGCCTCCCGGATCCCGCCGCCCGGCTGCGCTCCTACCCGCACGAGCTCTCCGGCGGCATGCGGCAGCGGGTCATGATCGCGCTCGCGCTCGTCCTCGACCCCGAGATCCTCATCGCCGACGAGCCCACCACGGCCCTCGACGTGACCGTTCAGGCGCAGATCCTCGAGAAGCTCCTCTCCGAGCAGCGCGAGCGCGCCATGGCGATGCTGCTCATCACCCACGACCTGGCCGTCGTCGCCTCCGTCGCCGACCGCGTGGCGGTCATGTACGCCGGGGAGATCGTCGAGCAGGCGCCGGTCGAGGAGCTCTTCGAGGACCCCCGGCACCCCTACACCCAGGGGCTGCTGCGTGCCCTCCCCCACGTGAGCGTGAAGCGGGAGACCCTCACCCCCATCCCGGGTCTCGTCCCGCCTCCCCAGCTCATGCCGCCGGGATGCAGCTTCGCCCCCCGCTGCGCGTACGCGGTCCCCCGGTGCTGGGAGGAGCATCCCGAGCTCGAGACCGTCGCGGAACGGGCTCTCCGGTGCTTCAACCCGCAGCCCTTCGAAGCATGACCGGGATCCCGATGCGCCCCATCCCCATCGCCGTCCGACTCCCCTCCGGGCTCACACTGAGAGGCCACGAATGGCCCCGGGAGGGTCCACCGGTCCTCCTCGTCCACGACCTCGGCGAGGACCTGGACGTCTGGACGCCGCTCCCCCACCGTCTCGTGGACGCGGGGTTTCGGGTCGTCGCCACCGAGCTGCGGGGCCACGGTCTCTCCGACGGGCACGTCGACCCGGCGACGACGATCGACGACCTCGAGGAACTCGTCGCGCAGCTCCACGAGACCTTCGGCCCGGTGGCGTTCGTCTGCCACGGGTCGCTGTCGGCCGTGGCGTTCCGGCTCTCGTCCGAGCCGGGCGCCCCGGTCCACGTCGTCGTCAGCCCGCGGGAGGGACCCGTGGCGATCGACCGGAGGTCCACGACGGCCGCCTTGCGGCTCGTCGTCAACGGGACGTTGGACGAGCCGTCGCAGCGGTACGTGGAGGAGATCTATCCGGCGGTGCGGGGCCAGAACCTGTGGATCACGACCGCGACCGCCGATGCCGGCCCCCGCCTGCTCACCGATCGTCCGAACCTCTTCGAGCAGCTCGTCATCTTCCTCCGCCGCTACCTGACGCCTCTCAGCGAGGCGTGGGCGGAGGAGCACGCCTCGCCGGACGGGGCGAACCCGTCCGGCCCCCTCGGCGTTCCCGAGGACTGAGAGAGAGGAACAGCCGTGCCTGTCGTCGACGCCCATCTCCACCTCTTCAAGGCAGTGTCCGACGCGTACCCGCGTCCCGTCTACGAGAGCATGACCCCACCGGATCGGGAGGAGGCCGCCGAGGAGCTCCTCGCCGCGATGGCGTCGGCAGGGGTCGATCACGCCGTCGTCGTCGCGCTCTCCGAGCACGACGAGTACCTCCGCGACGTCCTCCGTGACCATCCGGGGAGGTTCGCCGGTATCGGCCTCTTCGACTTCTCGGAACCCGACCCGGTGGCGCAGCTCGAGCGCCGGGTGGAGGCGACCGGAATGCAGGGCATGCGCTTCTACGGGCTCGACGCCGACCCGGGGAGCGACCCGGAGTCGATCGCGGTCTTCCCCGCCCTCGCCGCGATGGCCGAGCACGGGCTCAAGGTGTGGTTCTACGGCGCCCCCGACCAGGTGGCCATCCTCGACGGCGTGATGGATCTCCTCCCCGATCTCCAGGTCGTCCTGAACCACCTGGGGTTCTGCCCCGACATCACCATGGAGCTCCGCGTCGACGACGACGGGCGGCCGCGGTTCGACGTCGACCTGCCGCCGCGCTCGCTCGAGCTCGTGGAGCGGATCGCGGCGAGACACCGGAACCTCTACGTCGTCTTCTCCGGGTTGTACGCCTTCACCCGCCGACCGTATCCGTATCGGGACCTCGGGGAGACGGCCCGGCGGATCTTCCGCGCCTTCGGGGCGGAACGCATGCTCATGGCGTCCGACTGGCCGTGGATCAAGGACAACCCCGGGTACCGCGAGATCCTCGACCTCGTCGACCATCACCTCCCGAACCTCACCAAGGAGGAGCGCGCGGCCGTCAGGGGTGGCACGGCGGCGTCGCTCTTCACGTTCTGACCCCCGTCGCGGCGCCGTTCACCCGGACCAGGCGTGGACGGCGTCGACGAGCCGGGCGAGTCCCTCGGTGAGATCGCCGCGGGCCGAGGCGAGGGAGACACGGACGAAGGATCCGCTGCCGGGTCCGAAGGTGATGCCCGGGACGACGGCGACGCCCCGCTCGAGCACGAGCCGTCGGGCGAAGGCACCCCCGTCGAGGCCACTGGCCGAGACGTCCACCATGAGGTAGAACGCGCCGCTCGGTCGCACGTACGGCACGCCGCCCTCGTCGAGGAGCCGGCAGGCGAGGTCGCGGTGGCTCCGGTACGCCGACCGCATCTCGGCGACGCAGTCCTGGGGACCGGTGACGGCGGCGATCGCGGCGTGCTGGGCGGGGGCGTTGACGCACGACGTGATCGGCTCCTGGGCCTTGACGACGTGCTCGACGAGGCCCGGCGGCGCCACGAGGTAGCCGACGCGCCAGCCGGTCATGGCGTACGTCTTCGAGAACGAGAAGAACGTCACGACGCGGCCGTCGACGTCCAGCGGTGCCGCCGACTGGGGCGGCTCCTCGAACCACATCTCGTCGTAGACCTCGTCGGAGAGGACCCACAGGTCGTGTTCCCTCGCCAGCTCCAGCAACTCCACGAGCACGTCCCTCGGTGTCGTCGCCCCGGTCGGGTTCCCCGGCGAGTTGAGCACGAGGACCCTCGTCCGGGCGCCCACGTGACGTTCGATGATCTCGGCCTCGGGGACCATGCCCGCCTCGGGACGGAGCGGGAAGTACCGGGGGGTGGCGCCGAGCAGGCGGACCATGAGCCCGTAGTTCGGCCAGCTCGGGTCACCCATGAGGACCTCGTCGCCCGGGTCCACCGTCGCCTCCAGCGTGCTGAAGAGCCCGGCGACCGCCCCGGGGGTCACGATCACCCGGTCGGCCTCCGCATCGATGCCGTTGCGGTCACGCACCTTCCGGGCGAGGACCTCTCGCAGCTCGGGAATCCCGGCGTTGGGGGTGTACTTCGTGTGTCCCTCCCTCGCCGCCGCCGCGGCGGCTTCGCAGACGTGCCCGGGAGTCGGGAAGCTCGGTTCCCCCACCTCGAGGTGGATGGCGTCCGGCACGCGCAGCGCGAGCTCGAAGATCTCGCGGATCCCCGAGCGGGGAAGGCCGGCGATGGCCCGCGAGGGTCTCATGATCGGTCCTCCAGGTAACGACGTTCGATCTTGGCGATGACCGAGTACACGGGCGGCACGACCTGGCCGATGCGCACGGTCCCCACGGCCCCGAGGAGCCGGTACGCCTCGGCGAGGCGGAGACCGTGGCCTCGCTGGAGCCTGACCGCCAGGTCGTCGTACGCCGACCTGACGAGGTCCTCGAGATGCCCCGGTCCGGGAGCGACGCTGCCGAGCTCCGCCGCGGTGTCGACCTGCGGCAGCCCGGCGTACACGACGGCGTCGGCGTCCAGCCGGGTCACCGTGACCTCCACGTCGGCCTGTGCCTCGATCGCGGAGCGGTGGATCTCGGCGTCGCCCTGGGCCAGGTGGGCGTCGCCGAGCGAGATCAGGGCGCCGGGGACGTTGGCACGGAGCACGACCGTGGCGCCGCTCGTCACCTCGGGGAGATCCACGTTGCCCAGGACGTCGGGGCGCTGGGCGAAGGACGGGAGCGGCCCGTCGCCCGGCGCCACGCCCAGGGTCCCGACGAACGGGCGGCAGGGGACGCGGATCGGGCCTCGAGCGGTGGGGATCTCCACCTCGTCGCCGACGCGGCGGCAGATGACGGTCTCCGCCTCGAGGTCCGGATGCAGCGTCGGCGTCGTCGTCATGTAGCCGAACCCGGTCGTGGGGGCTCCCGCGATACCCCCGATCCGGATGGCGACGCACTCCCCCGGCTCCACCCCCTCCACGGCGATGGGTCCCGTCACGGGGTTCACCCCACCGATGCGCGCCACGGCGTCCTCGAGGGTCCGGTACACGACGTCCGGTCCGGTGATCGTTCCGCCGTGGGCGTCCTGCGTCTCGACGACGATCCGCTCCCCGGAGGCGAGGACGACCGCCGGGTCGGCCTTCGGGTCGAAGGCGAACGCCACGCGATCTCTGGTCAGCCGCTCGATGATCGAACCTCGTCGACGAAGGCACGGGCGGCCCCGGCGAGAAACCCGACGTCGCCCCCGGCGATGAACCGCGCCCCGCGGCGGAGGTACTCGCGGGCCATGGCGGTGTCCGGTGTCGGCACACCGAACGCGATCCCCGCGTCGCGGCACGCGGCGAGCACCGCGGTCGCCTGCGCGACGACCTCGGGCAGGTCCCATCGACCGGGGAGATCCATGTCGACCGACAGGTCGGCCAGGCCGACGAAGAGGCAGTCCACACCGGGAACGGCGGCGATCGCCGCGGCGTTCTCCACGCCACGGACCGACTCGATCTGCAAGACGAGGAGGGTCGTCCGATTGGCCGCCGCCACGTACTCCTCGTACGACATGCGCAGCCCGTATCCGGCGCGGCGGTTGGCGGCGGCGCCCCTCGTGCCCCCCGGTCCGTAACGCGTCGCCGCCACCACCGCCTCCGCGGTCGCGGGATCGTCGACGCGGGGCACCATGATCCCGTGCGCCCCGGCGTCGAGCCCTCGGGTGATGAGATCCCTCGCCGCCGTCGACACGCGCAGGACGGGTGTCGCGCCGGCGGCCTCGATGGCCACCGACATCGCGGCCGCCCGCTCCCAGCTCACCGGGGCGTGCTCCATGTCCACGATCACGAAGTCGCACCCGGCGTGGGCGCACACCTCGACCGCTTCGACCGACCCCAGCCGGGCGAAGGCGCCGACCACGACCCCTCCGCCGGCGAGCGTGTCCTTCACCGGGTTACCGGCGCGAATGTCGTTCCAGGTCATGTCACACGATCTCCTTCATCTCCGGGAAGTGGCACGCGACGAGATGGCCGGCGACGAGCTCCCGGAGCGGCGGCTCCTCGTCGGCACAGATCTCCTTGCCCCGCCCCGTGGGACAGCGGGTGTGGAACCGGCACCCCGACGGAGGGTTCATGGGGCTCGGCACGTCCCCCTCGAGGAGGATCCGGGATCGGCGCCGTTCGAGCTTGGGATCGGGGATCGGCACGGCCGAGAGGAGCGCGTGGGTGTAGGGGTGCATCGGCGCGGCGAACAGCTCGTCGGTGGTGGCGAACTCGACGATCTTGCCGAGGTACATCACCGAGACGTCGTCGCAGATGTGGCGCACGACGGCCAGGTCGTGGGCGATGAACAGGTACGTCAGTCCGAGCTCGTCCTGCAGCTCCTCGAGGAGGTTGAGGACCTGGGCCTGGATGGAGACGTCGAGGGCCGAGACCGGCTCGTCGAGGATGACGAACTCGGGGTTGAGGGCGAGGGCCCGCGCCACGCCGACCCGCTGTCGCTGTCCTCCGGAGAACTCGTGGGGGTAGCGCTCGGCGGACTGGGGGCTCATCCCGACGAGCTGCAGGAGCTCGGCGACCCGGGCCTCCCGGTCGGCCCGTGACATGTCGGTGTGGACGAGCAGCGGCTCGGCCAGCGTCTGCCCGACCGTCATCCTCGGGTTGAACGAGGCGAAGGGATCCTGGAAGACGATCTGCATCTGCCTGCGGAGACGCCGCAGCTCCTTGGCGTCGGCGGCGATGATGTCGATCGACTCGGTGACCCCGCCTCCGATCCTCCGCTGTAGCACCACCTCGCCCGACGTCGGCTCGATGAGACGGAGAATGCATCGTGCCGTCGTCGACTTCCCGCAGCCGGACTCGCCGACGAGACCCAGGGTGCTCCCGAAGCGGATGTCGAACGACACGCCGGCGACGGCCGAGACCTCCGCTTTCCCCGCGCCGAACACGCCGCCGCCCACCCGGAAGGTCTTGGCGAGGTCGCGTACGGCCACCGCGACGTCGTCGCCGATGCCTCGGCGGTCTCCGTCGCCTCGGACGTGTTCCTCCACCGTGTCTCCTTCGGGGAGCCAGCGAGCCGGCCTCGTCGTCACACCTCCCGGAGGAGGGAGCGGCAAGCCACCAGATGATATACTATTTTGCGTCCTCGGGCGCGAGACGACGACGGGCCGCCGCGAGCGGCCAGGGAAGCGAGGGCATCGTGGCAGAGGACTGGCGGGGCAGCATCGGCGGGATGGACCAGGAACGCATGGACCTGTTCCTGGCGGGGGACACCAACGCCCGGGTGGCCGTGATCGACGACGACGGGCTCCCCTACGTGAACCCGCTCTGGTACCACTGGGATGGGGACGCGTTCTGGTTCGTCATCCGGCAGCGCTCCGCGATCGCCCGCTACATGGCGGCACGACCGGACGTCGGCCTCGTGATCGACGACACGTCGGTGGACGATCCCCGGCTCGGGCGGCACTTCGAGATGCCGAAGGTGTTCTGTCAGGGACGGGCCGAGGTCGTGGAGGAGCCGAACGTCGGGGGGAGGTGGGTCGAGATCGCCCGACAGATGGCGTTGCGGTACCTCGGCCCCAACGGCCCGAGCTACATCGGGCCGACACTGCACCAGCCCAGGTGGCTCATCAAGGTCGTCCCTCACACGTTCAAGACGTGGGAGGGCGTGGGCTGGGCGCGGAAGTACTGGGTGGAAAGCGCCGAGGCACCGGCGTACGAGGAGGTGCACGGCACCTGATCCGGCGCCGCACATCGGGCGCGGGAGGGAGGCGAGAGGACCATGACCGAGAGTTTCCGCGGCAAGCTCGGAGGCATGACCAGAGACGAGATGGACGAGTTCCTCGCGGGGAACGCCCTGGCGAGACTCGCCGTCGTCAAGCCGGACGGGTCACCGTACGTGATTCCCGTCTGGTATCAGTGGGATGGCGAGGCGATGTGGTTCGTCGGGCGGCAGCGATCCGCCTGGTGCACCTACATCGAGAACGACGGCCGGGTGGCGGTGGTCGTCGACATGGAGCACAGCCCGCCGGACGAGTCCGGCAAGGGTCGGGAGATCCCCAAGGTGATCATGGAGGGCATCGCCGAGGTCGTCGAGCACCCCAACGTCGGCGGGAAGTGGGTGGAGATCGCCGAGCAGATGTCCTACCGCTACCTCGGTCCCAACGGCCCCACGTACCTCACCTCGACCCTCAACCAGCCCCGCTGGCTCATCAAGATGACCCCCACGAACATCAAGACGTGGCAGGGGGTCGGCTGGGCGCGGCGGTACTGGGTCGAGGAGACGGGGGGACCCAGCTACGAGGAGGCCCACGGCGCCTGACCCGCTCGATCTCTTCCGTCTCGACGGCCGGGTCGCCCTCGTCACCGGAGGCTCCCGGGGGCTCGGGGCGACCATCGCCGCGGCCCTGGCCGGGGTAGGCGCCGACGTCGCGCTGATGAGCCGGTCCGAACCGGAGTTGCTCGCTCGTGCCCGGGAGCTGGCCGCGAGCAGCGGACGTGCCGTGCTCCCGGTCGTCGGCGACGTCTCCCGGGAGGCGGACGTGGAACGGACCGTCGCCGAGGTCGTCGCGGAGCTCGGCGGACTCGACATCCTCGTCAACAACGCCGGCATCAACGTCCGGGGCGCGATCGACGAGCTGACCCGCGCCGACTTCGACCGTTCCCTGGCGGTGAACCTGACCGGGCCGTGGATGTTGTGTCGCGCCGCCGTCCCCCACCTCCGTCGCTCGGGTCGGGGACGGGTGATCAACGTCGCCTCCACGTTCGGGCTCGTGGCCGCGCCGGACCGGACCGCGTACACCACCTCCAAGGGCGCCCTCGTTCAGCTCACCCGGGCGCTCGCCCTCGAGTGGGCGGACATCGGCGTCAACGTGAACGCCATCGCTCCCGGGCCGTTCCTCACCGAGATGAACATCCCTCACCGGAACTCGGCGCACGCGGTGCGCGTCATCTCCCAGGAGGTCGCGCTCCGCCGTTGGGGAGAGCTGCACGAGATCCAAGGAGCGGCGCTCTTCCTCGCCTCGGACGCCGCGAGCTACGTCACCGGCTCCGTCGTGGTCGTCGACGGCGGTTGGACCGCGCACTGAGCCCTCGCATGTCCCCCGTCACATCACCGGATGGGCCCGTGCCGCCGGAGCCACGCCAGCGTGAAGTCGTTCCACTCCTCCGCCATCTCGTAGAAGGCGATGTGACTGGAGTGCGGACCACCGAAGACGTGCAGCGTCGACCCGGGGATGTGTCGCTGGACCTCGAGCCCGTACCGGGTGGGGACCTGCCAATCCATCTCGCCCGAGGTGATGAGCGTCGGTGCCGCGATGCGACCGAGACGGTCGAGGGCGTCGTGGGTCTTGTCGGCGTGGAAATGCCCCATCATCCCCTCCTTCGAGGGGGGGTACGGGTTCTCGAGGATGAACCCCCGCTCGAACGCGGCGACGTCGTCGGGCTGCTCGTTCAGGAAGGCGGGGCTCGCCACCCACAGCAACGCGGTGCGGATGTACGTGCCGAAGTCGTCGTGGGCGACGGCGAACTCCATGGACTCGATCATGCGCCGGAACCACTCGTCGCTGCGACCCCAGGTGCAGTGGAGTTGGAGCGTGGCCACCTTCTCCGGGTGGTTGATGGCGAGCTCCTGGGCGGTGGCGCTCCCCAGGGACAGGCCGCTGACGTGGGCCCGTTCGACGCCGAGGTGGTCGAGCAGGGCGACGGCGTCGTCGGCGAGGATCCGCATCGAGTACTCGTCGATCGGCTCCGGATGGGTGGAGCGGCCGGTTCCCCGCGCGTCGAAGGTGATGACACGGAAGTGGTCCCGATACGCCTCGACCTGGGCCGACCAGGTGGTGTGGTCGGCGGCGGTGCCCATGATGAGGAGCAGGGGGTCGCCTCGACCCTCGACCTCGTAGTACATGTCGATCCCCGTCGGGAGGCTCGTGAGTGGCATGGGCAGCATCCTCGTCGCGGTCACGTACGAGACTATCCGACGAGCCGGCGCCGCGCCGGCGGCTTCCTCGAGGAGGAGACACCATGGTGAACGTGTCAGGAACGACGAGACTCGGCTGGGTCGGGACCGGGGTGATGGGCGAGGCGATGTGCGGGCACCTCCTGGACGCGGGGTACCCGGTCACCGTCTACACCCGCACCCGCGGGAAGGCGGCACGGCTGGAGGCGCGCGGGGCGCGGTGGGCGAACAGCCCCGCGGAGGTCGCCGGCGCCGCGGACATCACGTTCGCCATCGTGGGGTTCCCCGCCGACGTGCGCGAGGTGTTCCTCGGCGACTCGGGCGCGCTCGGCGGCGCCGCGCCGGGATCCCTGCTCGTCGACATGACCACGAGCGAGCCGTCGCTCGCCGTCGAGATCGCCGAAGCGGCGGCGGCCCGCGACGTCGGCGCCATCGACGCCCCGGTCTCGGGCGGCGACGTGGGAGCCCGCAACGCCACCCTCTCGATCATGGTCGGCGGGGAGGAGGAGTGGGTCGCTCGGGCGTGGCCCTTCTTCGAGATCCTGGGAGAGACGATCGTCCACGTCGGCGGGCCCGGTGCCGGCCAGCACACGAAGATGGTGAACCAGATCCTCATCGCCAGCGGCATGGTGGGAGTGTGTGAGGCGCTCCTGTACGCGCGGCGGGCCGGCCTCGACCTGGAGAAGGCCTTCGCCGCCGTCAGCGGCGGTGCCGCCGGCTCCTGGTCGCTCACGAACTACGGGCCTCGCATCCTCCGGGGAGACTTCTCGCCCGGGTTCTTCGTCGACCACTTCGTCAAGGACATGGGCATCGCGCTGCGGGAGGCGGCGGGCATGGGCCTGGCGGTCCCCGGCCTGGCGCTCGCCCACCAGCTCTACGTGGCCCTCCAGGCACAGGGCGGCGGTCGCAACGGGACCCAGGCGCTGCTGCTCGCTCTGGCGCGACTCTCCGCCATGGGGTGGGAACCGGTCGATGCCGGCTGAGGCGGACCGCCCCCCGGCACACCGGCCGGCGGGAGGCGACCCGTTCGTCAGGTGGCCGCGGGCGCCTCGTTGCCCGTGGCCACGATGATCCTGACGTCGGTCCTGGCCCCGGTGGCGAGCGCCTCGAACGCCTCCGGGGCGGCGTCGAGGGCCTCGACCGCACCGAGGAAGGGGGTCACGTCGAGGCCGCCGTCGGCGATGGCCCGTACCGTCTCCACGAAGACGGCGTCGGTGTAGCAGAAGCTGCCCACGATGACCCGCTCGGCGACGACGACGTCGAAGAGCGGCAGGCCGACCTTGGGTCCGCCCAACCCGACGAGGCAGACGGTCCCACCCGTGCGGACGCCGCCGACCGCCATCGCCACCGTCGGCGTCAGCCCGACGGCGTCGAACGTGACGTCGAAGGGGGTCCGCTCGGCGACGTCCTCGGGGGGGCAGGCGACGAACCCGGCGGCGGCGGCGAGCGCCCGTCGTTCGCCCATCGTGTCGGTGAGGACGATCTCGCCCGCCCCTGCCCGACGTGCCGCCTGGGCGATGCACCGGCCGATCATCCCGGCGCCCACCACGAGCACCCGGTCGCCCGTCATCACGCCGGCGCGCCGTGTGGCCTGGAGCCCGACCGCCATCGGCTCCACGGCGGCGCCCGCCCGCAGGTCGACGCCGGCGAGCGGCACCACCCGGTCGGCCGGGACGACGAGGGCATCGGCGAAGGATCCCTGGAGCTCGGGCGCCACGCCGATGACGCGAAGTCGCGCGCACTGGTTCTCCACCCGGTGTCCGCAGGAGCCGTCGCACGCCAGGGCAGGGTTGAAGGTGACCGGCTCCCCGATGGCGAGGCCGGCGACCCCCGAGCCGAGGGCCTCCACCCAGCCGCTCGTCTCGTGACCCATGACCATGCCGGGCGCCCGACGCCCCGACTCGCCCGTGTAGCCGTGCAGGTCCGAGCCGCAGATCCCGACGTACGCCACCCGCAGCCGCACCTCCCCGGGTCCCGGCCGGGGACGAGGGCGCCGCTCCACGACGAGGTCGTGGGGACCGCGAAACACCAGGACCCGCATGTCCGTGCTCACGGGCTCGCCTCCACGTGGAGCGGTGGACGCATCTCGTGCCATGGTGTCGCCTCCTCGTACGCGCCGGCCACCTGGAAGACGACGTGCTCCTCGAGGGGACGGCCGACCACCTGGAGACCCACCGGCAGGCCGGCGCCGTCGAATCCGCACGGCACCGACAGGGCGGGGAGACCCGCCAGGTTGAAGGGCGCGGTCGTCCGCACGTAGGAGATGGTCACCGGCTCGACGCGGTCCTCGTAGGCGAGCTCCTCCTGCTCCACACCCGCCGCCGTCGCCGGCAGTGTCGGCGTCACCATGACGTCGAGGGCGTGCTCGACGAAGGACCGGCGGAGCGCGGCGGCGATCGCCTTCCGGGCCTGGAGGCCGCGCACGTACTGGGCGGCGGGCAGGAGGAGGCCCGAGACGAGCAGTGCCCGAATCGCGGGGTCGATCGACGCGGCGTGGTCACGGAGCCTTCGTCGGTGGTAGTGGCCCGCCTCGGGGGCGATGACGGCGAACTCGGCGGCGATCGCGTACCCGAGCTCGGCCACGGTCACCTCGACCGGGGTCGCTCCCAGCTCCTCGAGGCAGGCGACGGCCGCGCCGAACGCCGCCGACACGCCGGGCTGCATCGGTGCGAAGGGCTCGCCGCGCAGCACGCCGACGCGGAGGCCGTCGACCCCGCGTCCCAGGTGCGACGTGTACTCGGGCACCGGCTCATCGAGCGTCGCCGGATCGGCGGGGTCCCTTCCCGCCAGCACGCCGAGGGTGATGGCGCAGTCCTCGACCGTCGCCGCGAGCGGTCCCAGGTGATCGAGCGACCACGACAGCGGCTCGACGCCGGCCCGCGACACCCTGCCGAAGGTGGGCTTGATCCCGACCACGCCGCAGACCGCCGCCGGGATGCGGATCGACCCCCCGGTGTCGCTCCCGAGGGCCATCGGTACGACGCCGGCGGCGACGGCGGCCCCGGACCCGCCGGAGGATCCGCCGGGAACCCGCTCGACGTTCCACGGGTTCCTCGCCGGCGGGCTGGAGACGCCACAGGCCAGCTCGTGGGCCGTGGTCTTCCCGATGATCACCGCGCCGGCGTCGCGGAGCCGGCGCACCACGGCGGCGTCGCCGGCCACCGGGGTGTTCGGGTACGTGGGGGATCCGCACCGGGTCGGCCATCCGGCCACGTCGATGATGTCCTTGACCGCCACGGGGACGCCGTGCAGAGGCCCGCGATCGAGGCCCGCCGCCAGCTCCTCGTCGGCCCGTCGGGCCGCGGCGGCGACGGTCGCCTCCTCCACCATGACGAAGGCCCCGATCGCGTCGTTGCCGGTCGTGGCCGCGGTGACGGCGGCGGCGGCGAGGTCCCGGGCGGTGACGGTCCCGTCGCGGAGCCGGAGGGACAGCTCACGGATCCGGGAGGCGGTCATGCCGGCCACCGCGGATCGAAGGCCGTGAAGTCCTCCTCGACGCCGGGTGCGTCGAGGAGGGGCTCCAGCCCGTCGTTGAGCTCGGTCCGTTCGGTGAGGTCGGCGGCGGTCGCCTCCGGGTCGAGCGCCGCGGCGGCGAGCCCGGCCCGCTCCAGCAACGCCGCCACCTCCTCCGGGGTGTACTCACGCATCCGGCACCACCGCGACGACGTCGACCTCCATCCTCAACCCGGGGAGACCCAACGCCGCGGCCTGCACGGCCGTCACCGCGGGGAGCACGCGACCGGCGAAGACCTCCCGCCGCACCTCGATCTCGTCGGCGATCTCCCGGATGTCCGCCAGGTAGTACGTCACCTTGACGACGTCCGCGAGGGAGGCTCCCGCCGCCTCCAGGACCGCCCCGATGTTCTCCCACACCTTACGCGCCTGCTCTCTGGTCGTCTCCCCGACGATCCTCCCCGCGTCGTCGAGGGCGACCTGGCCGGCGAGGTACAGGGTGTTCCCGGCGCGGACGGCGTAGGAGTACGGCTCGGGTGGTGGTCCCAGTGCCGGGACGTCGATCGCCTCGTGGGTCATACCCGTCTCCTCTCGGCGCGTCCGTGGCCTCGCCGGTCACCGCGGCGGCCCCGTCCCCCACGACGAGCTTCGTCGCCCTCCCGAGGCACACCGGGAGCGGCGGCGCGGGACGTGTCCTCGTCGGGACCCGCGGACCCGTCTTTGATAATATACAATCTGACCGGGCGCAGGCTGGCGCGAAAGGATCGGGATGCGGGTCGGACGCTTCGCGCACGAGGGGCGGATCTCGTGGGGGTTCATCGACGACGAGCGGGCGTGGGTGCCCACCCCCGCCCCGGATCTCGACACCCTGCTCACGGCGTCGCCTGCCGACCTCCGGGAGGCGAGGGCGTCGGCGCGACCGGTTCCCCTCGAGGAGATCACCCTCCTGGCACCGATCCCGGATCCACCACAGTTCGTCGGCGTCGGCCTCAACTACCGCGACCACGCCGAGGAATCCGGGCAGGCGTTGCCCAGCTCTCCCCTCATCTTCGCCTTCCTCCCCAGCGCCATCACCGGGCCGGGAGCACCCATCGAGCTGCCGGCGGTGACGCGCCAGGTGGACTGGGAGGCCGAGCTCGGGATCGTGATCGGGAGGGGAGGTCGCGGCATCCCGCCGAGCGAGGCGATGGACCACGTGGCCGGCTACGTGATCATCAACGACGTCTCGGCGCGGGACGTGCAGATGTCCGAGAGCCAGTGGACGCGGGCCAAGTCGTTCGACACGTTCAAACCCATGGGCCCGTGGATCACCACGGTGGACGAGCTGGGTCTGGCGGAGTCGCTCGACGTGCGGCTGTGGGTCGGCGGCGAGCTCAAGCAGGCCTCCAACACCGAGGAGCTCATCTTCGACGTGCCCCACCTGGTGAGTTTCATGAGCACCGCCATCACGCTCCGTACCGGGGCGGTCATCTCCAGCGGCACGCCGCCGGGTGTGGGGTTCGCCCGCTCCCCCGCCGAGTACCTGCGACCCGGAGACGAGGTGACGATCGAGATCGAGGGGATCGGGACGCTCACGAACCCGGTGGTGGACGGGTCCTGACCCGCGCCGGCGGGGAGATCCCCGTCCGCCTCCTCGAGGAAGGGGACGACATGCCGACCGTGAAGATCGACGGGACCCGGCTCTGGTACCGGTTCACGGGGTCGGGCGAGACGGTGGTCCAGATCGGCGGAGCCGTGAGCGCGCACGAGGGCTACGCCACCGTCACCCCGGTGCTCGCCCGTCACTACCGGGTCCTCGACTACGACCACCGCGGCTACGGCCTCTCCGACCGGCCGCGACAGCGGTACACGCTCGCCGACTGGTGTGACGACCTGGCCGCGCTGATGGAGGAGCTCGAGGTCGGGCGGGCCCACATCCACGGCGGGTCCATGGGGAGCTTCATCGCCATCACCTTCGCCGCCATGTACCCGGAGAAGGTGGAGAAGCTCCTCCTCGGCGCCGGAGCCGTCGCCAGGTGCGACCGGATGGCCACCCTCCACTTCCGGGTGTGGCAGCACATCGCCCGGGCCTACGGCATCGCCTCGCGTGAGCTCGCCGAGGAGTTGGCGACGAAGGCCTTCTCGCGGGAGTACCTCGACCGGACCGGGCTCGACGACGTGGTGGAGGCGATGCGGGACGTCACGGCGCGCAACGCCTCCCTGGAGGTCTTCGTGGATGCCTGCCAGGCGATGATCGACAGCGACGTCACCGACCGCCTCTCCGACATCCGGGTCCCCACCTTGGTGATGGTGGGCTCCGAGGACGTCCTCACCCCGCTCGACATGGGCCCCGACGGCGCCGGTGCCCGCTACGTCGCCGAGCACCTGGCGAACTCACGACTCGAGGTCTTCCCCGGGAGCGGACACGGTCACTACGTCGAGCAGGCGGACGAGTCGCTCGAGGTGATCCTCGACTTCCTGGCCTCCTGAACGCCGCGCCTCACATCGTGGCGGCGTGCTCCTCCGGCAGCGTGTCGGCGTACGCCTCCTCGAGGAGACGCGCCGTGGCCCGCAGATGCGCCTCGAGCAGCTTCGCGGCGCGCTCGCCGTCGCCCATGAGGAGGGCGTTGAGGACGCGCCGATGCTCGTCGTGGGCGGCGTCGTGGCGGAACTGTAGAGAGAGCCGCTGGTACCGCTCCGCATGTTTCCAGAGGAGATCGATGAGGTAGGGGAGCCAGCGCGACTCGGTGCGGTCGTAGATGGCGAAGTGGAAACGGCGGTGGAGCTCCATCGCCTTCGGCTCGTCGCCCCCGGTGGCGGCGGCGACGAGCTCGTCGAGCAGCTCCTGCACCTCGGCGGCCTCCTCCGGTGTGAACGGACGCGCCGTGCGCACCGCGTCGGCTTCGATGAGGATGCGGGCGGCGTACAGGTCGCGCATGTCCTGCAGCGACAGGGGCGCCACCCTCGCTCCCTTGTTCGGGACGGCGACGACGAGGCGCTCCGCCTGGAGGATGCGCAGCGCCTCGCGGACCGGGATGAGGCTGACGCCGCACTCCGCGGCGAGCTTCTGGATCCGCAGCGGCATGCCGGGCTGGTACTCGCCGCTCAGGATCCGCTCCCTGGTCAGCGTGAGGACCCGTTGCATGAGGCTCGGGCCGGTTCCCCCATCGATGTTGGTCGCCATGTCACTCCACCATCTCGCCAGGCCGCGACGCTGCGATCGCGCAGGTTGAGTCTCCGATTCGACGGTCCGTCGCCGCGGGATATGTGATATTACCCGTCGTGCGCCGCTTCCTCCGTCTTCGGAGGATCCGGCGCGGCAGGGCGGGGGCGGTCCTCGGCGCGCCAGCGTCCGGCATCCCCAGGCCCTACGGCGACGGGCGCCGGCGCGGATCCGCCGTCGCGGAGATGGGCGGGGCCGTCCGGCACCGCCGTCGGGCCGAACTCGGAGCGGGGCCCTCCGCCGACGGGACGGGTCCCACCGGTGCGTCGGATCATCCGTCGCGCTCGACCCGTGGGGTGCGCCCCGGGCCCTCGTCGCCGATCGGGTCGAGCGGCCACAGGGGCCGCGGCGCCCGCTCGAACCGCAGGGCCTCCAGGCGCGGCGTGGCCGGTCCGGGAACGTCGAGCGTCACCGCCTCGGCGGCGCTCTCGGGGTAGTTGGGACGGAAGTCGCTGCAGGATCGCACGACGAGGACGTCCGCCTCGAACGGCTCGAGACCGGCATGGCGAAACGTCGCCGGATCGGCCGACCAGGCCGGTCGTTCGCTGAGGAGGAGGTGCAGCCCCCCGGAGGCGACCACGGCGAACCTCCCCATGGACACCTCCATCCCGGTGTAGCCCCGGCCGGTGAGGCGGTAGGTGCCGGCGCCGGCCCTCAGGACCCGACCGCGGATCGGTACCGGATCGAACCACCGACCGTCGATCCCCGCGCCGACGATGAGCTCCACCGTGGCCCCGACGCCGGAGTCGTGGCAGGCCCGAACTGCGGCCGGGTCCACGACGGGGACGTACGACACGAGGTCTCCGGCCCGCTCGGCGAGGGCCTGCACCATCGCCGGGCTGTCGCCGGCGGCACCCGCCGTCGGGGCGTCGGCGGACTCGGCGATGATGAAAGGACGAACGGAGGTGCTCCTCGCCGCGGCGACGGCCGCCGGCGGGTCGAGGAGACGATCGACCCGGAACCGGTGGCGTCGCCGCCACACCTCCTCGGCGTACCAGTCGGCCAGCTCCCCGGCGAGACGCGGCGTTCCGTCGGTGGTCGCCAGGACGCCGAAGGAGAGCTCGGGGACGTCGAGCCACGGCTGCACCGGGAGCAGCGAGACGTCGACCACCTCGGTCCTCGCCTCGGTGTCGACGAGCCGGCGCACCTCCCCGAGCGGCCCGCTGGTGGTGTTCATGGCCTCCGCCGGGATGAGCAGCGGTCGTTTCGCCAACGCCGTGAACGGCCGGATGCGCCCGGCGACGGTGGCGACGGCCAGATCTCCGGCGCGCCGGCCCGTGGCCGCCATGTCGACGTGGGGATCGGTGTGGTAGGCGACGATCGCGCTCGCCGTGGCGACCATGCGGGCGGTCACGTTGGCGTGGAGGTCGAGAGAGACGACGATCGGCATCGCGGGGCCGGCGAGGCGCCGCACCGCGGCGAGGAGCTCGCCGTCGGCGTCGGGGATCTCGGTCGTCGCCATGGCACCGTGCAGCCCCAGCACGACCGCGTCCCATCCGGGTCCGGCGGCGAGCCGGGCGAGGAGCTCGTCGGTGAGGTGGACGAAGGCCTCGTGCTCCACCGGCCCGTTCGGCATGGCCCAGGCGTAGAGGATCGGGACCGCCGTGGCGCCCTGTGCAGCCACCGCCTCGAGGGCACCGGCCATCTCGGAGTTCGTTCCGCTCACCCGGTCCGCGGCGGCCGATCCGGAGGCGACGACGAAGTCGTCGAGGCGGCAGGTTCGGGGAGCGAACGTGTTCGTCTCCTGCATGATCGACGCGACGGCGATCCTCACGGCGACCTCGCTTCCGGAGGTTCTTCGGTGTGGTCGCGAATCGGCATCGCCGGCACCCGTCCGGACTCGCGGAGACTCGTTGGTTCGAGTCCGTCCGCTGCCGACGGTACCAGTCGGTGTCGCCTTCGCCGTGGGACCCGGGCTCGGTGACCGCCGGGAGGGGCGCGCCGTGGCACGAGGCATCGCGACGTGCAGCCCGGCTGGAGGGGGAACGTGGCGACGACCTCCCCCGTCCGGACGGGACCTCGCGACCACCGACCCTCGACGAGGATGCCCGGTGCGGAGACACCGCCCCCGGCAGGCCCCACCCACTACGCTCCGTCCCCTGATGAGAGCAGCGGTTCGCACCAGGTACGGTCCGCCGGACGTCGTCCGACTCGAGGAGGTCGACACTCCGACTCCGGGAAGGGGCGAGCTGTTGATCCGGGTTCGCGCCACCACCGTCAATCGGACGGACTGCGGCTACCGGGGAGGGACCCCGTGGCTCATCAGGTTCTTCAGCGGCCTCCGCCGGCCGAAGGTCGCCGTCCTCGGAACCGAGTTCGCCGGAGAGGTCGTGGCGGTCGGCACGGACGTCACCTCCCACGGCGTGGGCGACCGGGTGTGCGGCTACTGCGAGGGCACCTTCGGAGCGCACGCCGAGTACATGACCATCCAGGCCGAACACTTCGTCGTTCCCATCCCCACCGACTCGACCTTCGCGGAGGCTGCGCCCAGCACCGAGGGCTCCCACTACGCGCTGGGCATGCTGCGGAGCGCAGGAGTCCGTGGCGGTCACGACGTCCTCATCTACGGGGCGACCGGAGCGATCGGCTCGGCGGCGGTCCAGATCGCCAAGAGCCTCGGCGCCAAGGTGACCGCGGTCTGTGGCACCGCCCACCTGACCCTCGTCGAGGACCTGGGAGCGGACAGGGTGGTCGACTACGAGACCACGGACTTCACCCAGGACGAGCAGCGGTACGACCTGGTTCTCGACGCGGTCGGCAAGAGCTCCTTCCGTCGCTGCCGGCGGCTGCTGAGACCCCGCGGGATCTACATCTCGTCGGACGTCGGGCTCTTCTGGCACGGCCCGATCCTGGCGCTCATCACACCCCTACTCGGCGGCCGGAGGGTCATGTTCCCCCTGCCTCGTCGTGACCCCGAGGCGAGCGCCTACCTCGCCGGGCTCATCGCATCGGGAGAGTTCAAGCCGGTGGTCGACCGGCGCTACCCCCTGGACCGGATCGTCGAGGCATACCGCTACGTCGAGACGGGCCGGAAGATCGGCAATGTCGTGATCGCCGTCTAGCCAAGATCGGTGATCGGAGTCTCGCACGGGCCCATGCTGCGAAGCTGCCGATCGCGGGAGACGGCGCATCCGTGCCGATCCGTACCACCTACGACAGTGGCCTGGGACGGCGCCGAACGAGTCCCTGTCAGAGCTCGTCGATCACGATGACATGGACGTCATGCGACGGCCCTCCGGATCGGCAACGACGAAGTTCCAGTCCGTTCGATCGTCGGGTCGGGAGCCCGTGAAGCCGGCGGCAGCAAGCGCCTCGCGAAGCGCCACGAGGTTCCTGTCCTCGACCACGATGTCGAGAGCGCCGTGTCGACCTGTCTGCTTCCCCAAGACCGCGCCGACCCCCCAACCACCGTCGAGCCACACCTCGATACCGAGACGGTCCACGACGTCGAGGAACCAGCCGACGTCTCCCACCGACATGTTCGACACGGGCCTTCGAGAGTCACCGATCGCTTCCATCGGCGGCGATTCTGACACGGATGCGAGGCCCTCGGCACTCGCTGCCTGGTCCCTCTGTGGGTGACGGCGGGCCGTGGTGGCCGGCTACCGCCCCCGCGAGAGAGTCCGAACGGGGGGTGGCTGCTCGACCCCCTGGATGGCTCCGGCATGGGTAGGCGCCGCCGGCTCGACGACGACGAAGCAACCGGCACAGGCTGGCGATGTCGGAGGAAGGGCGGAGGGGACACATCATCGGCGGGCGTCCGCGACCATCGAATGCGGAGACTTCACGAGGCCATGCTTCGCTGGAGCCGACAGCCGGCACGGCCGTGGTGGATCATCGCTGTCGTGGTCGAGATGAGGGAGACACCCGGGCATAGACTGGATGCAGATGCCGGATCCAGTGGCACCCGAGATCGTGAGGATCGACGCTTCCAACCTTCCTCACGCCGTCGCAGCCACGTGCGGACTCTGTCTGTACTGGGAGGAGCCGGACCTCTTCGCCACACCGGGACGAGAGCCGTTCTCGACAGCATGGGCAGAGCACAAACGGGCCTGGTTCGAGAGGGCCTGGGCAGAGTGGGGACCGTGTGGGTTTCTGGCCCTGGTGGACGGGACACCGGCCGGCTACGTCCAGTACGCACCGGCTCAACGCTTTCCCGGGTTCTACCGGTACGACTATGGCATGGAGAAACCCCCCGACGACGAGGTGTTGGTGACATGCCTCCACGTGCCGGTTCCGTTCCGAGGCGCAGGGATTGGCACACGGCTGTTGAGTGCGGTGGTGGACGACGTACGAGCGCGCGGCCTCAGGGGCCTCTGGGCGTACGCGCGGGTCGATTCGGCCAACAACCCCTCCGGCCCCCTCGACCTCTATCTGACCGGCGGCTTCGTAGAGGTCAGGAGGAGTGAGGAAACTGACGGAGCATCCTTCGCTCTGGTGAAGCTCGAAGTCGAGTGACCGACAGGAGCGGTCCCCGTCTCGGCCGGCGCCGGGACGTCATCGAATGCCCCGACCGAGGCGACATCACCGCACAGACCGCGACGACCCACCTGGGCGTCTCGACCACCACCGTGGGCACACTGCTCGAGCATCACCGCCGCGGCTTGCCCGATCCAGCCCAGGTCCGTCACGCCTTCGTCGAGCGCCTCGCCACCGACGGCGGAGCCGCCGCCTACGCCAAGCCGAGGTCCACCGTCGAGACGCTCTTCGGGAACATCAAGGCCAACCTCAGGTTCCGACGGTTCTCACGGCGAGGACTCGCTGCCACCACCAGCGAAGGACGACTCGTGTGCACCGTCCACGACCTGCTCGAGATCCACCGGCACCGGCTCGCCACCACCTGAACCGACACCACGCCGGCAACCCCGCTGCGGCGACCATCCATGCGACAGCCCCGGCGCAAGGGATTCTCGGGGGTGGAGCTGAGGGGATTCGAACCCCTGACCCCTTGCATGCCATCGAAGAACGGGCACGTTTCGCCACCTGGCGAAACGGCCGAAAACCCTTGTGGCTATTGGCATTTCACCTCTCAACGCCTCTGGTCATTTCCGGTCGTTTTCGGACCTCTCGCGGACTTTCCGCGGACTCTCGGCGGACTCTGCGCGGACCCCAGTGGAGGTTCGACGCCGGGTCTCGCCGTTCGAGGTCCCTGCTGGCGGGAACGCAGGTGAGCCTCGAAGATCAGGCGACCCGGAGTCGATCGGAAAACGCTGGCGTGGCGCCAATGTCATAGTTACTATGACATTCATGCCAGCCAAGTGGGTGCTCGACCGTCTGTATTCCCTCGCCGACGCCCAGCTCGGCTACTTCAGCACGAGCCAGGCGGAAGAGCTGGGGGTCGACCGTCGCTACCTGTCCCATCACGTCCGCTCGGGCAACCTGGAGCGTGTCGACCGGGGCGTGTACCGCCTGCTCAACTATCCGAGCCACCCGTTCGAAGACGTGATGGCCACCATCCTGTGGGTCGGTGACGGTGCGGTGGCCTCCCACGACACGGCATTGGCGATCTACGGCCTGGCCGACGCCATGCCGGCGGTCATCCACATCACCGTTGCGCGTCGCTTCCGGGGGAGGCGCCCCGGTGTGCTCATCCATCGGGCGACGCTCCCGGCGGATGACGTCACGGTCCGCGAGGGGATTCCCGTCACCACACCGATGCGAACCATCCTCGACGTCGCCGCGGATCCGGCGGTCGCGGCCGCCGCTGCAGAAGAAGCCATCGAGCGTGGCCTCATCCGGGCCGGCCGGCTTCGCCAGGTCGTCGAGCAGCAGCCCGACCTCGCCGAGGTCTTCGGCCGATCCCTCTCGGCATGATCGGCCCCTATGACAGTCCCCATGCCTTCCGTGTGGCGCTCGAACGACGTCTCCTCACCCGTGCCCGCCAGACGGGCCGTCCCCTCGACCGGCTTCGCAAGGAAGTCGCCCATCAGCGACTCCTCGCGCGGCTCCAACACACGGCTCCGCCGGGGACCTGGGCGCTCAAGGGAGGGTTGGCCCTCCTCGCACGTCTCGGCGACCGGGCCCGAGCGACCTCCGACGCCGACGCCAACTGGCGAGCCACCCGCGACGAACTCGAAGCCGCCCTCGATCAGGCGGCGCTGCTCGACGTGGATGACGGGTTCGCCTTCCAGATCGGCCGAGCCCGGCCCCTCCAGGGCGAGACTGCGGCCGGTGCTCTCCGGTTCCCCGTTCTCGCGATGCTCGCCGGCAGAGAGTTCGAACGTGTCAACCTCGACGTCAACTTGATGCCCACCGACCGGCGACCCCTCACCGAGATTCCCCTCCGTGACGTCCTCGACTTCGCCGGCCTCCCTGCCCCTATCGTCCCCGCCATCCCCGTCGAACAACAACTCGCCGAGAAGCTCCACGCCTACGCACGCTCCTACGGCAACGGATCCAGCCGGCCCCGAGACCTCTACGACATGCTCGTCATCGCCGAACGCCTCCCCATCTCACCGAGCTCTGCCGTCGTCGCAACCTGCGAAGCGACGTTCGAGACCCGAAACACCCCGTGGCCTCCGCAGATCCCCAACCCACCAAACCGCTGGGCGGACCGGTGGGCCCAGTTCGTGGCCATCTACGACATCCCATGGGTCACGCTCCCCCAAGCCGGAGAGGCGCTCCGCTCCTTCTGGAACCCGCTCATCGGTGAGCAAGTCCCCGATGCAACATGGGATCCCGACACCTGGCAGTGGCGGTCCGGATAGGCCGCAGGAGCAACACCGCAGCTCCACCGCGGGATCCGGCCGCGTCCCATCACGATCCCTGCCTGCGGGAACTCACCTCGTCCCTGTGCGTCCTGGACCTACACCCCGGCGTCGATCGGTGCCGGCGGCGGCCCCTCGGCGACCAGACGACCGATCAGCTCGGGCATGCGTCGGGGAGCGAACATCGCACCGCTCTCCTCGAGCTCGCTCTGGGGCCACCAGCGAACGTCGGTGACGTACTCGGCGCCGAGGTCCTCCCACGACATCGCCGGGCGGGGTTCGAGCGGTTCGGTGCGTACGAGGTAGAACGATTCGGTCTGACCGTCGTAGCTCCCGTCGAGGAACGGGAACACGTGTGTCCGCGTCCAGATCACCGGGCCGATCTCAGGGTCGACGAGCCCGGTCTCCTCGATCAGTTCCCGGCGCAGCGCATCATGAGGATGCTCACCAGGTTCCAGCCCGCCACCGGGAGCAGCCCACAAGACGACATGCGGGAACTCGAAGCGCACGAGCAGCACACGATCTGCCGGATCGAGCACGACGGCTCGCACCGCCCGACGGATCCGAAGCCCTTTGGTCATCCCACGATGGTAGAGGCCCCCCGCCACGACACCCGGTTGATCCGGCGTCATGGTGCCGACCGGCTCGGGCGAATCGATAGGAGGAGCTGCCGGGCATCTCCTTCAGCCATCCGCCAAGGCAGACGGCATCGCGCTCGTGGTCGCCGGCGTGCGTCATGGGAAGCACGAGGCCCTACCGTCGGCCCTCCACGGATCCGTGGCACTGCTTGTGCTTGAGACCCGAGCCGCAAGGGCAGCGCTCGTTGCGGCCGATCCTCCTGCCGGCAGCCCTGGCCACGACCGCCTGCCCCAAAGCTGCCGACAGACGTCGCTCCCTCGCCTGCAAGTCTCGCTCCCAGGTGCCCAGCCGTTCGGTCCATTCGCTGAGCCGCTCCTCGGTCGCCGCGAGATCTCGCTCCCAGTCGATGATCTGCGACCCCCGAGTCGCGAGTGCCTCTTCGCGTGCCCCGGGGAATGTCGCGGAGCCTCCGTCGGTGCGGTCACCAACCACGATCCGAAGCTCGTGGACGATCAGACCAGCAACGGCTCCTCCCATCGTCATCCCGATCGCCTCCAGTACCGGCGCCACGTCGACCACACCGCCTTGGACAGCGGTACCTTCACCAGCCGAACGCCATCCCCATGATCCAACTCCGACAGCACCATGCGGTCGATCCTCTCGAGCATTCCGCGGTTGAGTGGCATCACGGCGCCTCCGGCGTGTACGGGTATACCGCCCGCAACGTGTTGCACGTGCGTGTGGCTCTGAGGGGGTTTCGCCAGACGTTGCTGACGGGACGCGTCGAGCGGTCGGCGGGGGCGACCTGGGCGTACTCGGCGGTTGGCATCGGATTCGTCTCCTCGATCTGGCTCATGGGCCTGATCGTGAAGGAGAACCCTTTCAGCCGAGTCTCACTTGCCCTCTCTGCGGAAAGGAACTCGCGAGATTCCCGTGCGTCGGTAGCGGGAATCGGGCATTGGCCCTGTCTGAGGCTCGGAAACGGCGTCCCGGGACCGCTCCCCCGGCATGACCGGCAACGCTGGACTCACGGAGGACTCCTGGCTGCTCCTCGTGGCTTCCACCGCCGGCCGCTCCGGTTGGAGGGTTCTCGAAAGGGTTTCGGAAAGGGTTCTTGAAACTCTACGGAAAGGGTTCGACGGCAACGTGGGGGCCCGCAGGCTCGGATCGAGGCCCCGGAATGGTGTCGGCGGCGGCTGATAGGTTCGGGACGCGGGGCGTCCCCGCGTCGAACCCGGTGGCCGATGCCAGGCACGGCGAAAGGATCTCTCATGGCACACATCCGCAAGACGAAGGCCGGCACCTGGCAGGCTCGCTACCGGACACCGAACGGACGGGAGCGGGCTCGCAACTTCCGCCGCAAGGTCGACGCCGAGGCGTTCCTCGCCACCGTCGAAACCGACAAGCTGCGGGGCGAGTGGACCGACCCCCGGCTCGCCCGGATCAGCTTCGGCGAGTGGAACGACATCGTGCAGGCCGGGCGGGTCCACCTTGCCGCCTCGACCCGGGCGAGCGACGGCTCGGTCATTCGCAGCCTCATCCTGCCCACCTTCGGCGATCTGCCCCTCTTTGCGATCGAACGTGGGGACGTGCGCGCCTGGGTAGCCGACCTCGTCGCCGGCGGTTACGCCCCCTCCACGATCCGGCGCGCCTACACGCTGTTGCAGCTCGCCCTCGAGCTGGCAGTCGAGGACGGGCGCCTGGCACGATCGCCGTGTCGCAGAATC
This sequence comes from uncultured Acidimicrobiaceae bacterium, assembly GCA_964584755.1. Lineage (GTDB taxonomy): Bacteria > Actinomycetota > Acidimicrobiia > Spongiisociales > UBA5794 > CAZPAV01. Next base: position 27,152 of record CAZPAV010000004.1, on the reverse strand, counting down.
GAGCTGCCGAAGATCGAACAGACCGAGAAACGCTTCCTCTCCATCGAAGAGGTCGAACAGCTCGCCGAGACCATCCAGCCCCGGTACCGGGCGTTCGTGCTCACCGGCGCCTACACCGGGCTGCGTCCCGGCGAGCTCGCCGCCCTGCGCATCGACCGGCTCGACCTGCTGCGCCGACAGCTCCGAGTCGAGGAGCCGCTCAAGACGGCAGCCTCCCGCCGAACGGTGACCTTCCCTGCGTTCCTCGCCGACGAGCTCGCCGCCCACCTGGCCGCCTACCCGGGTCGGGACCGACTCGTCTTCACCGCTCCGGAAGGCGGGCCGCTTCGCCTGCACCTCTTCCGCCGGCGGGTCTGGTACCCGGCCGTGCGGGAGTCCGTGGGTGAGCCGATGCGCCCACACGACCTCCGCCACACCCACGTGGCCCTCCTCATCGCCGAGGGAGAAGACCCCTACGTCATCTCCCAGCGGCTCGGCCACGCCTCGATCCGGACGACCTACGACGTCTACGGACACCTGTTCGAAGGCCGCGACCGGGAGGCCGCCGACGCCCTCGAAGCGGCGCGGAGACGGTCTCTCTCGAGTCCCCGGCCGACTCGGGCTGCGTCCGCGGTCATCGGGATCGAGAGGTGAGGATGGCGCCCTCTGGCCATGCTGCATTGTCCCCCATACTTGAGGGATAGTGCAGAGGGTTGCGTGAGCCGACAGTTGAGCCGTGTGGTTCCAATTCACCCCGTACACCCCGGCGTCCGAACGCACCCCAGATCAGGGTGTGTCGCACCATTCCGCCGCGGCGCTCGACGGACTCGGCCATCTCCCGGCAGACGTCCACGGGTTCACCCTGCCCTGTCTTGAAACCATGCACGGCCTCCACGCCGTTATCACAATTGTGTCGCTAACGATAGAGTTGACACAACTAACTCGCCAGTGATAGAGTTGTGTCAACCTCCCGGCGGTTTGCTGCATGTCCATCCAGAACGATCTCGTCTCAGTCCCCGAAGCCGCAAGGCGATTGGGCCTCCACCCTTCGCGGGTACGGGCGATGGCGCGTGCCCAACAGCTCGAAGCCGACAAGATCGCCGGACGGTGGCTGATTCACCGAGCGAGCCTCGACCGCAGACAGGACGCCGACATCGTCGACGGTCGCCCCTACAGCGCCGCGAATGCGTGGGCGCTTCTGTGCCTCTCCGACGGCCTGCCGGTGGATTGGGTCAGCCCCTCTGCACTGTCGAGGCTTCGAAGCAAGCTACGCTCGCACGGCCTTCTCGCACTCGCCCCCAGGCTGAGAGCGAGAGCCCACAGACTGAGCTTCCGAGCGCACCCGTCGGCGCTGCAGAGAATCGCACAGGAGCCAGAAGTCGTGAAGTCCGGCGTCAGCGCGGCTTTCGAAGCCGGCAGCGACATCCAGGCCGCCGAGGAACTCGAAGCGTACGTCTCTGCTGCCCGAGTCGACGCTCTGGCATCCAGGTATCACCTGGAACCGAGCGACCGCCCGAATCTCGTGCTTCACGTCGTCGGTGATGACCTCCCGTTTGCCTGGGAGAACTGCGTGGGTCGGGCGTGCATCGCCATCGACCTCCTCGAATCCGACGACCCCCGAAGCCGGCGCGCCGCAAGGGAGCTGTTGGAACGCCTCGAACCCCCTCTGAGAGCTTCGTAGGTGGAGCCCAACAGGAGAAGCCTTGATCACCATCCCTCGTGACGATGAACTCGCCACCCAACTGTGGGACGCCCTCCTCGAAGTCGCCGCGGTGATTCCGAGCGACTGGACACTGGTCGGAGCTCAGATGGTCTTCTTACACGGCCTCGAGCACGAGCGCACGCCACCCCGAAGATCCACGGACCTCGATGTCATCGTGAACGTTCGAGCCATCACCGACCACCCGAAGGCATTCGTCCGCGGCCTGAAGTCGCTGGGATACCAGCTCGAAGGAGTCTCAGCAGACGGCGTTGGTCATCGATTCGTCCGCGGCGACGTCAAGATCGACGTTCTCCTTCCGGACGGCATCGGGACCCGAGCGCCGCGGGAGGTGTCACCAGGAGTCCGTTCCGTGGAGGTGCCCGGCGGGAGCCAGGCTCTGAGGCGATCCGTCCAAGTCGCAGTCCGCACGGATACTCAAGTCGGAAGCATCCCGCGCCCCACCCTCCTCGGCGCCATACTGGTCAAGGCCCGGGCAATCGAAGTCGACGACCTTCCCGACGCTCAGCGCGAGGACCTCGCCTTTCTCCTGACGCTCGTTGGCGATCCATTCGGAATGGCCGAGGAACTCAGCGACAACGAGCGGAAGTGGCTGAAAAGACAGGCCGACCTCCTCGACCCTGAGGCGCGCGCGTGGCGGAACATCGACGGTGCCGAGGACGGACGCGCGGCACTTGAGATCCTCGTCGCTGGAGATTGAATCCTGACCACCGCGAGGCGTGTTGGTGTCTCTTCGGGATGGCCTTGGCTCGATCTCCCGCGGACTTTCCGCGGACTCTGGACGGACTCGGGGTCGTTCCGTTCTGGACCGGCAATGCCAGAATCCCTTGCAGCGCAAGGGATTCTTGGGGGTGGAGCTGAGGGGATTTGAACCCCTGACCCCTTGCATGCCATGCAAGTGCTCTGCCGAACTGAGCTACAGCCCCGTGGGAGGAGGGATTGTATCAGGCTTCGGCGGCGGCGGACCGGAGCTCGAGGCGTGGCGCATCCGCCCAGAGATGCTCCAGGTCGTAGTACTCCCGAGTCTCCAGGTCGAAGAGATGGACGACGAAGTCCCCATAGTCGAGGAGCACCCACCTCCCGAACTCGGCCCCCTCCCGACGCAGCGGTCGCCGGCCCTCCTCCCGGAGCTGCTCCTCCACCTCGTCGACGAGCGTCTTGACATGGCGCGTCGAGGTGCCGGTGGCGATGAGGAACAGGTCGGTGAGGACCACGAGCTGCGACACGTCGAGAAGCGCCAGGTCGAGACCCTTCTTGTCTTCGATGGCGGCCGCGGCACGACGAGCGGCGGCGACCGCTTCTCGGCTGGCAACGATGTCGCTAACCCTCTCCTGTGGGGACGTCCTGTCCGACGATGATAGAGACGTCCACGGCTCCCGACGGCGCTCGCACCTCGAGCCGCAGCGCACCGACGCCCAGCAGCTCCACGACACGGCGCGCCGCGCCCGCGTTCTCCCGTCCCTGTGCGATCACGAGGGTGGTGGGGAAGGAGAAGTTCTCGGCGTTGTCGGTCCGCACCAGCCGGTACCCGGCGCCGATGAGCACCTCGGCGATCGGTCGCGTCGCCTGCAGCCGCCCGTTGCCGTTGAGGACCTCCAGCCGCGGGCGCCTCCCCTCCGCCAACAGGAGGTCCGGCATGCGGCGACGGAGCAAAGCCGTGGCGTCGCCCTCGCGCACCGCGAGCCGCTCCCCGCCGCCGGCGACGGCGACCGGGAGGGTCGCCGTCTCGAGCCCGGCGCCCGCCAGCGCGAGGAGACCGCGTGCCGCGTCGGGGGGCGTCCCGGCACCGGTGGCGAGGGTCTCCACCGCCGTCGGATCCGATCCGACCGCCCGGAGCACTCCCGCCAACGCCGCGCTCCGCCGGCGGAACGCCACCAGCGGGTCGGCGGCGTCCCCCGGGGTGAGGAGAGCGGCGACGTCGCCCGGCGGAACGTCGCGGAGCGCCGGCAGCGCCGCGGCCTCGAGGCGCACCGTGCCGTCGACCCGGACCCCGAGGGCGTTCTCCACCCCGACGGCGGCCAGGCCCGGCCCCTCGAAGGCCACGGCCTCCCCCAGGGTGAACTCCCCGTAGCCGGGGAGGATGGCCACCAGTGACGACGGCAGGGCGACGAGCACCGCCTCGCCGGCGGTGTCGCGGGTCAGGATGCCGAACGCCACTCCCGCACCGGTGCCGTCGGTGACGACGAGGAGGAGCGCCGCACCGCCGGCCGCGGCCCGCTCGGCGGCGAGCCGCCGCTGCGGCACCGCGGCGGCGACGTCCTCGAGACGGTGCGCCCACCCTCCGACGGTGCGCACCAGACGCGCCCGGGCCGGTCCCAGCCCGACGATCATCCCCGCCACGAGGAGGACGACGAGGACGGCCCGACCACTCCCCCACCGGCGACCTCCCTCACCGGTCACGCCGGTACAGTCCCCGCTCGACGACGTAGCGCCACACGGCGTCGGGAACGAGGAACCGGATGGACCGGCCCTCCCGCACCATCGCCCGCAGCGACGTTCCGCTCACGTCGAGCGTGGGCGCCTCCACCCACACGAGGTCGGACCCGACGGCGGCCTCCACCTCGCCCCGGGAGATGCCGGGGCGAGGCACCACCGCGATCGTGGCCCGCTCCAGCACCACCTCGGCGCGGTGCCAGGTCCGCAACCCGCGGGCGGCGTCGGCGCCGAGGACGAGGACGAGCTCCTCCTCGTCGCCCAGCTCCACCAGGGTGTCGGCCGTGTAGGTCCATCCGTCCCGGCGGACCTCGCGGTCGTCGGCGAGGAAGTAGGGGACGTCGGCGACGGCGAGGCACGTCATCGCCCAACGGTCCGCGGCGGGGGATACCGCCCGGCCGGCCTTCTGCCAAGGGGCCCCGGCGGGCAGGAACGTCACCGAGGTGAGCCCGAGCCGCCGATACACCGCCTCGGCCGCGACGAGATGCGCCACGTGAGGCGGATCGAAGGTACCACCGAGGATGCCGCGCACGGCCTCGAGGATAGGCGGCCGTCCCCACGGCAGACTCGAGCCAGAGGCCGGGCGCCACCGGCCGGCGGCAACCGAGGACAGTCAGCGGGTCGAGGTAGCGGTCTCCGACACGCACCGAGAAATGGACCGCGTCGCGCCCGTCGTGCCGGCCGCTCCAGCCGAGCACGCTCCCGGCCACCACCGGGACCCCCCGTCGCACCGCGAGGCGCGACAGGAAGGACGTGGCGGTGCGCAGACCACCCCCGTGGGCGACCGTGACGGTCCGGTTGCCGACCACGGTCCCGGCGAAGGTGACGATCCCCGCCCCCGCGGCCCGCACCGGAGTGCCCGGCGGGGCGGCGATGTCGATCCCCCAATGTCCGGCGTACCGGCCCACCGGCGCGAACCCCCGCACGACCGGACCCGACACGGGCGGGAAGAGACCGACGCAGGACGGCGACCGGGTCAGCGCGGCGGCGACGAGGAGCAGTGCGATCGTCATCTGGGGCGCACCTCCGTGCGCCTCGCCGTCTCGCGTAGCGTAACGGAGGACACCGACGGGAAGAACCCCTTCGCCGAGGAGAGGAGCCAGGATGGCCGTGCACTACCGACGCGACGACGGCGTCGCCGTGATCACCATCGATCGCCCCCATCGCCGCAACGCCGTCGATCGGGAGACCGCCGACGCCCTCCTCGCCGCCTGGCGCCGCTTCGAGCACGACGACGACGCCGGCGTCGCGGTGCTCACCGGCGCCGGGGGACACTTCTCCGCCGGGGCCGACCTCAAGGCCTTCGACCTCGTCGACCGTCCCGAGGGGTTCCTCGGCTTCACCCGCATCGAGGTGACGAAGCCGACGATCGCGGCCATCGAGGGAAGCTGCGTGGCGGGAGGTCTCGAGATGGCGCTCTGGTGTGACCTGCGGGTCGCCGCCGCCGACGCGGTCTTCGGCTGCTTCGAGCGCCGCTGGGGGGTTCCCCTCGTCGACGGCGGCACGCAACGGCTCCCCCGCATCGTCGGCCTCGGCCGGGCCCTCGACCTCGTCCTCACCGGACGGCCCGTCGACGCCGAGGAGGCCCGGGCCATCGGACTGGTGAACCGGCTCGCACCGCCGGGGCGCGCCCTCACCGAGGCGGTCGCCCTCGCCCGAACCCTCCTCGGGTTCCCCCAGGAGACCCTCCGCAGCGACCGGGCCGCGATCTGGGCCGGCGTCGGTCGGGACCTGCGGACCGGCCTCGCCGCGGAGCGGCGGATCGGCCTGGAGGTGCTCGAGGTGGCCGCCCGGGGAGCGCGACGCTTCGCCGCCGGCGAGGGTCGCCACGGCACCGGGGTGTGAGGATCAGCCGGCGGTCGTCGCCACCACGCCCGGACCGGTCAACTCGGAGGCGATGGCCCGCAACTCGTTCGGACGGAACGGCTTGGTGAGGAACGCGTCGGCGCCCCCCTCGTCCGCCTTGGCGCGGGTCTCCTCCTGGGCGTGGGCGGTGAGCACCAGGACGGTGACGTCACGGGTCCGATCGTCGTTCCGCAGCCGGCTGAGGACCTCCCAGCCGTCCATGCCGGGGAGCCCCACGTCGAGCACCACGAGGTCCGGGAGCATCTCCCGCGCCGCCTCGAGGCCCGTGGGGCCGTCCGAGCGCACGTGCACCTCGAACCCCGCGGGACGCAAGCACACCTCGATGAGCCGTTGGATCACCTGGGAGTCCTCGATGACGAGCACCCGCTTGGTCACGCTCGCTCCTCCATTCCCGGCGCGCTCGCCGGGCTCGCTGCCCCCTCGGGATCATCATCGGCACGGCCCGCAGCGAGTTAAGGGACCGCCGGGGCGCCGTACACGCGACGGGCCGCGGGAAGGGCCGCCCGCGCCACGAACGCCTCGAGCTGCCGGAGGGTCCGCACCTCCGCGACGACGTCGCAGACCGACGCGTAGGAGGCCATGATCGAGTCCCCGGTGTTCCAGTAGCGTCGCGCCTCGGGATTGAGCCAGAACAGGGCACGACTGCGCTCGGCGATCCGCGCCAGGTACTCCCGGCCGTCGCGGCGGTAGTTGTTGCGCGCGTCGCCGGTGACGACGACCGTCGACCGGGGACCGACCGCCTCGGCGAAGCGATCCCAGAACTCGCCGAGAGCCGCCCCGTAGTCGGAGTGTCCGTCGCGTCGCACGAGGTTCGCCTCGGCGGCCATGCGCGCCAGGCTCTCCGGGAACCCCCACCTGCGGTCGAAGAAGCCCGTCACCTCGTCGATCCCGTCCACGAAGGCGAAGCTGCGAACCCGGGAGAACTCGCCCGCCACCGCGTAGGCGAGCTGCATGGTGAACCGAGCGAAGGTCGCCATGGACCCCGACACGTCGCAGAGGAGCACGAGCTCGGGTTTCGAACGGCGCGGCGGCCGGAACCTCGGATCGAGGAGGACCCCGCCGTGGGCGAGCGAACGGCGGATGGTGCGTCGCACGTCGAGGCGCCCCCGGGTGCCACGACGCCGCCGCTGCGCCAGACGGGTGGCGAGCTTCCTCGCCAGGGGGGCCACGGCCTGCTCGATGCGAGCGAGCTCCTCCCGGGTGGCGTGGAGGAGGTCGAGGTCCTCGACGAGCGGCACCCGCAACGTCCGGGCGACGTCGGCGGCGCCCCGGTCGGCGACGAGGCGGCGCAGGATCTCGCGACGTAGCTCCCGGCGGAACGTCGCCACGAGACGGTCGGCGGCATCGGCGGCGAGCCGCGCCGCCAGCGGATCCTCGGGCTCGCCCGGGACCGTGGCCGCCAGCAGCCGGGCCCGCAGCCGGTCGGCGTCGAGGCGGCGCATGACGCGGTACAGGTAGTACCGACCCCCCACGGGCCGTCCCGGTTCCATGCCGGCGAGGCGGGTCACCGCCGCGGCCACGAGACGACGCAGACCATCGAGGTCCCCGGCGGCGAGCGCGGCGACGATCGCCTCGAAGAGCTCCTCCTCGCCACCTCCGGAACTCCCTCCGGCTCCGGCCGCCCCCTCCGGACCCGGCGGCGCGCCGGCGGAGCCCTCCTCGCCCGTCGCCTCCGCGACCGGCGGCCGCAACCCGAAGAAGACGTCGAAGGCGACCTCGAAGGCCGGGTAGTGACGGGCGTTCTTCACCATCGTCGCCCCGAGTGCGGCTCGCAGCGCCTCGGGGGAGGAGAGGTCGGCGAAGCGACACGCCTCGGCGGCGTCGATCGCCTCCACCATCGAGACCGGGATGCCCACGGCACGGAGCTCCTCGACGAACTCCGTGAGGGTGCGGATCATGGAGCGCTGTCGAGCTCGCGGGCCACGGCCTCGATGTCGCTCTGGTACTTGAGGAGGACGTTGAGGGTGTCGCCCACGACCGCCCCGTCGAGCTCGCCGAGCCCGAGGGCGAGGAGGGTTCGGGCCCAGTCGATCGACTCGCTCACCGACGGCGACTTCCGCAGGCGGACGCCGCGGATGCTCGCCACCGTCTCGGCGATCCGTCCGGCGAGCATCTCCGGCAGGTCCGGGACACGGGCGAGGAGGATGGCCTGCTCCCGTTCGATGCTCGGGTACCCGATGTGGAGGTAGAGACAGCGGCGCTTGAGCGCCTCGGAGAGTTCGCGGGTGTTGTTCGAGGTGAGCACCACGAGCGGACGGCTCGTCGCCCGGATCGTCCCCAGCTCGGGGATCGTCACCTGGAAGGCGTCGAGGATCTCCAGGAGCAGGGCCTCGGTCTCCACCTCGACGCGGTCCACCTCGTCGACGAGGAGCACCACCGGCTCGGGCGAGCGGATCGCCTCGAGGAGCGGCCGGGTGAGGAGGAACGGCTCGCTGAAGATGTCCCCCTCCAGGTCGTCCCACGTCCGGCCCTCGTCGCTCTGGAGACGGAGGAGTTGCTTGTGGTAGTCCCACTCGTAGAGGGCCTTCGCCTCGTCGAGGCCCTCGTAGCACTGGAGTCGGACGAGCCGGCGGTCGGTGGCCTGGGCCAGGGCGAGGGCGAGAGCGGTCTTGCCGACACCGGCGGGACCCTCGGCGAGGATCGGTTTCTCGAGGCGGGCCGCGAGGAACACGACCTGGGCGATCTTCGCGTCGGGGAGGTATCCGACGGCCTCCAGGTCGGAGGCGACCTCGGCGGGATCCCGCCACGACAGGGACGACATGGGCCGCGAGTGTAGGGACCCCGCGCAGCCGTTCGATCGTGCGGCCTCAGACGAGGAGGACGAGGTCGTCGCGGTGCACCGCGACGCCTCCCGCGACCGACGAGTGTCGCCCCAGCGTCCGTCGGAGGACCTCCGCCTCCAACCCGGCGAGGCCCTTCCCCACGAGTGACCCGTCCCCGTCGACGATGCGGACGGCGTCACCGGCGACGAACGCTCCTTCGACGGCGGTCACCCCCGCCGGCAGGAGCGACCGGCCCTCCTCGACGAGGGCGCGCCGCGCCCCGGCGTCGACGGTGAGGACCCCCTCGGCGGGCTGTCCGAACGCGATCCACAGCTTCCGGGCGGTGAGACGCGACGCCCGGGGTTCGATCCACGTCCCGATCTCCTCCCCCCGCACCGCCGCCACCACGACGTCGGGCGTCCGCGCCGGCGCGATGACCGTGGGGATCCCCGAGTAGGCGGCCATGCGGGCCGCGGCGATCTTCGTCGCCACCCCCCCGGAGCCGAGACGGCCGGGCCGGTCCCGGTCGCGGAGCTCGTCGAGGATCCGGTCGGTGTGGCGGATCGCGGTGAGGAGCTCGGCGTCGTCGGTGACGCGGGGGTCGTCGGTGTACAGCCCGGCGGTGTCGGTGAGGATGACGAGCATCCCCGCCGCCACGAGGTGGGACACGATGGCGGCGAGCCGGTCGTTGTCCCCGAAGCGCAGCTCGTCGACGACCACCGTGTCGTTCTCGTTGACGATAGGAACCACGCCGAGCTCGAGCATCCGACCCAGGGCGGCGCGGGCGTGCAGGTACTGGCCGCGCCGCGCCAGGACGTCACGGGTGAGGAGGACCTGGCCGGAGACGAGCCCCCGTCCCGAGAAGGCGGAGCTGTACCGCTCCATGAGCCGGCCCTGACCGACCGCGGCGGCGGTCTGGAGTCCGGGCAGGTCGTCGGGACGGTCGGCGAGGCCCAGCGGCGCGAGTCCGGCGGCGACGGCCCCCGAGCTCACGAGCACCACCGGATGGCCGAGGGCGCGCACCGCGGCGATCTGGGCGACGATCGCCTCGAGGGCGGCACGGTCGAGACCGCCCCCCACCGCGGTGAGGCTCGACGAGCCCACCTTCACCACGACGGCGGCCCGAGCCGGAACCGGTCTCCTCATCGTGCCGCCTCCTCCTCGGGGTCGAACGTGAAGACGAGATCCCCGATCCGCACGTCGTCGCCGGGCTTCGCCCCGGCGCGGCGGAGCGCGTCGTCGATGCCCAACCGGGCGAGACGCCGGGCGACGAACGCCGCCGCCTCGGGCACGGTCAGGTCGTCGAGGTTGACCGCCCGCTCGGCGGCGCGCCCGGTGACCACCCAGCCGGTCCCGTCCCGCGCCACCGCGAAGCCGGGAGGGACGGGACGGTGCAGCACGTACCCGCCTCGCTCCGGGGCGTCCCGCACCGCGGCCTCGACGCGGTCGGCGACGGTGTGCAGGAGCCGGTCGACGCCGGAGCCGGTCACTGCCGAGACCGGGAGGACCGTCACGCCGCGCCGCTCCGCCCAGCGCAACCGGTCCTCCACGTCGTCGACGAGGTCGATCTTGTTGAGGGCGACGACGCGGGGGCGTTCCAGCAGCTCCGGGCGGTGCGCCTCGAGCTCCCCGAGAAGGACGTCGTACTGACGTTCCGGCGGATCGGCCTGGAGCGGTGAGGGGTCGAGGAGGACGACGAGGACCCGGGCCCGTTCCGTGTGGCGCAGGAACTCGTGCCCCAGCCCGCGCCCCTCGGCGGCGCCCTCCACGAGTCCGGGGATGTCGGCGAGGACGAACTCGCGCCCCTCCAGCGCGACCACCCCGAGGTGGGGACGCAGCGTGGTGAAGGGGTAGTCGGCGATCTTCGGCCGGGCGGCGGACACGCCGGCGATGAGGGTGCTCTTGCCGGCGTTGGGGAAGCCGATGAGGGCGGCGTCGGCGGCGAGGCGGAGCTCGAGGACGAGGATGCGGCGTTCCCCGTACTCCCCCTGCTCGGCGAACGCCGGGGCGCGGTGCTCCGGGGAGACGAAGGCGGCGTTGCCGCGTCCCCCCCGTCCTCCCCGGGCGACGACGAGCTCCTGGCCGGGCTCGACGAGATCGGCGAGGAGGGTCCCGTCCTCGTCCCGGACGACGGTGCCGAGGGGAACCGGCAGCACGAGGTCCGCCCCGTGACGACCGTGGCGGAGATCACCCTCCCCGTGGGTGGCGTCCCCGGCGCTCCAGTGGGGATGCCGGTCGTAGCGCAGGAGGCTCGCCACCTGGGGATCGGCGCGGAGGATCACTGAGCCGCCCGAGCCGCCCGAGCCGCCGGTGGGGCGCCCGCGGGGCCGGCCGCGGCGGCGTTCGAAGGCGGCGACGCCGGCGCCACCGGATCCGCCCCGCACCTCGATCCGTGCCCTGTCGACGAACATGCCGGGACGGTAGCCCGTTTCGCGGGGAAGCCGCCGGGACGCCACGACCCGGGCCGCGCCCGGGCGGGACTCAGCGGTCGAGGAGGACGGACACCTGGCGACGTCCCCGCCGGGTGCCGTACTTGACGACGCCGTCGCGCAGCGCGTAGAGCGTGTCGTCGCCGCCCCGGCCGACGTTGTCGCCGGGATGGATGCGCGTCCCCCGCTGCCGCACGAGGATGGCGCCGCTGCGTACCGTCTGGCCGTCGAACACCTTCGGCCCGAGGCGCTTCGCCGCCGAGTCGCGGCCGTTCTTGCTCGACCCGCTGGCCTTCGTCTTCGACATCGTTACGCCTCCTCGTCGGCGGCCGCGGCCTCGACCGGCTCGTCGGCCGGCACCTCCGCCGTCGCATCCGGGAGCGAGATCCCGGTGATCCTGATCCGCGTGTAGGTCTGCCGGTGGCCGCTGCGCCGCCGGTACCCGGTCTTGGCCTTGTACTTGAAGATGTCGATCTTCGGGCCGCGGGTCTCCCCCACCACGTCGGCGGTGACCGCCGCCTCGGCGAGGCGCTCCCGCTCGGCGACGACCGTTCCGTCCTCGCCGACGACGAGGAGGGGCCGGAACGTCACCGGACCGGTCTGCTTGATGCGCTCCACGTCGAGCACATCGCCCTCGCGGACCTTCGCCTGTTTCCCGCCGACGCGGATGATCGCGTACATCGTCCTCGGTACTCGTCTCGGGGTGGCCGGGGTCTCCCGGCGCGGTGGGACGCCTCCGCGGAGGCGCCGCGGAGATGATAGCGCGCCCGGAGCGCCTCCGTCACCCCTCGCCGGGGTTCGGCAGGGGTCCTCCGCCGATCGCGGCGTCCTCGTACAGGACGATCCCCCGCCCGTTGCAGCGCGGGCAGACCTCCGAGAAGGACTCCAGGAGCCCGGCGGAGACGTTCTTGCGGGTCATCTCGACGAGCCCGAGGTGGGAGACGTCGAAGACCTGGGTGCGCATCTTGTCCTTGGCGAGGTGCTCCCGGAAGCGCTGCAGCACCGCCTCCCGGTTCTTGGTGATCTCCATGTCGATGAAGTCGATGACGATGATGCCGCCGATGTCGCGCAGGCGCAGTTGGCGCGCGATCTCCTCCGCCGCCTCGAGGTTGTTCTGGAGCACGGTCTCCTCGAGGTTCGAGTGGCCCACGAAACGGCCCGTGTTCACGTCGATGACCGTGAGGGCCTCCGTCCGGTCGATGACGATGTGGCCGCCCGAGGGGAGCCACACCTTCCGGTCGAGCGCCTTGCGGAGCTGGTCGTTGACGTGGAAGCGGTCGAAGAGCGGCAGCTCGTCCTCGTACCGCTTCACCTTCTCCACGAGGTCCGGCTCGGTGGTGCGCAGGTACTCGATCACGGCGTGGTACGTCTCGTCGTCGTCGATGAGGAGCCGCCGGAAGTCCTTGGTGAAGTGCTCCCGGATGACGCGCAGGACGAGCGGGGGCTCCTCGTAGATGAGGGCCGGCGCCGCCACCTCCCCCCGGCGACGGGTGATCTCCTCCCAGGTCCCGAGGAGACGCTGGATGTCGGCCTCGATGTCGGCGCGACTGGCGCCCTCGGCCGCGGTGCGGACGATGATCCCCATGCCCTTGGGACGGAGCTCGCCGACGATCTCGCGCAGGCGGCGCCGCTCGTCGTCGGAGAGCCGCCGCGAGATCCCCTTGACGTCGGCGTCCGGGGCGAGCACGAGGTAGCGGCCGGCGAGGCTGATCTGGTTCGTCAGCCGCGCCCCCTTGTGGCCCATGGCGTCCTTGACGACCTGGACGAGGACCGGATCGCCGGGCTGCAACGCCATCTCGATGCGACGGGGCCGGCCCTCGAGATCCATCTCGTCGTAGTTGACGTCCCCGGCGTAGAGGACCCCGTTCTTCCCCTCGCCGAAGTCGACGAACGCCGCCTCCATGCCGGGGAGGACGTTGCGGACCTTCCCCATGTAGACGTTCCCCACCAGGGAGCGCTGATCGGAGCGGGCCACGTAGTGCTCCACGAGCACCGGGCCCTCGAGGACGACGATCTGGGTCTGGTGCGGGCTCCGCCGCACGAGCATCTGCTTGCGGGCCGTCTCCGGCGGCGGGACGACCTCGAGGTGGGGACGGGGACGCCGCTCGCGCCGCTCCTCCCCCTTCTTCCGTTTCCTGCGGTCGCCGGCGCGCGGCCGCGGCGCTCCGCTCTTGCTACGCCGGGCGGTGCCCTCCGACGGGGTGGCCTCCGGCTCCTTGACGAACTTCCGGACCGTGACGGCCTCGCCGTCGACGGTCCGGACCTTGCGTTCTTCGACGGCGGTGCCCTTCCTCAGGACGCGAGCCGTCTTCTTGCGGAACAATCCCATCCCATGACTCCTTCGGGGGCCCCGGGGGGCGCCTCCGGTTCGACTGCGGACCCCGGGAGGACCATCGGGTGACCGTCCCGATGTGACGGACCGGCGGACCGGCCGCGCCGGTGACGGTGGGCCTCATCGGCGCGGAACCCCCGGTGCGGTGCCGGGGACGCGATGCGACGATGCGAGAGGGCGCAGGTCCGTCATGGTGTCCCGGGTTGAAAACCGTTCGACCGCGTGGCGCGGTCGATCCTCATCCGAGGGTAACAGGCGGCGGGCCCAAACCGGTGCAGGGTCCCCGGCGTGGCCTCAGGCGGTGTCGTCCTCGACGAGACGGGCCTGGTGCACCTCGTCGGGGTCGTAGCAGCGGCGGCAGCGGGCCTCGTAGGCGCCGGCGGCGCCGAGGACGACGAGCTCGTCGCTCTCGACGACCCGTTGCGTGAAGAGCCCCGGGCCGCCGCAGCGATGGCACACCGCCAGGGTCTTCATGACGTACTCGGCCCGGAGCATGAGCGAGGGGATCGGCTCGAAGGGCCGGCCCAGGTAGTCGAGGTCGAGCCCGGCGACGATGACCTTCTTCCCGGCCCGGGCGAGGAGGGCGGCCACCTCGACGAGCCGCTCGTCGAAGAACTGGCCTTCGTCGATCCCCACCACGACGGTCCGGTCCTCCACCGACCGGAGCAGCTCCTCGGCGTCGGACACCGGTCGGGCCGCCACCGAGAGCCGGCTGTGGGAGACGACCTCTGTCGGCCCGTAGCGGGTATCGAGCGCGGGTTTGAAGATCTGGGTGGGGATCCGGGCCAGCCGGTACCGGGTGACGCGACGGATGAGCTCCTCGCTCTTGCCGGAGAACATGGGTCCGGCGATGACCTCGAGCCATCCCTGGTCGGCGCGTCGCAGCATCGGCCGGAGCGTAGCCGCGGCGGCGCGGGTGCGCCGTCAGCGCTCGAAGCGCTCCCCGGGGCTGGGGGTGCGCCGCAGCCAGACGGAGTGGGCGAGTCCGAGGGCGGCGCTCAGGGCGAGGAAGACCGTTCCCCCGGCCGACATGAACGGCAGCGGGAGGCCGGTGACCGGCATGAGGCGCACCGTCATGCCGATGTTGACGAAGACGTGGAAAGCGACGAGCCCGGCGACCCCCACCGCCACCAACCGGCTGAATCGGTCCGGGGCGCTCGCCGCGGCGACGAGGATCCGCCACACGATGAGGCCGTACAGCACGATGACGAAGGCGCTCCCCAGGAACCCGAACTGCTCTCCGACGGCGGTGAAGATGAAGTCCGTCGTCTGCTCCGGGACGAAGCGGAGGTTCGTCTGCGACCCCTGGAAGAGGCCCTTCCCGGCGAGACCTCCGGTGCCGATGGCGATCTCGCTCTGGAGCTGGTTGTACCCGGCGCCGATAGGGTCGGCGGTGGGGTCGAGGAAGGCGGTGAGTCGGGCGAGCTGATACGCCCGGATCGCCCCCATGCGGAAGATGCCCGTCGTCCCCACGAGCGCGGCGATGACGAGGGAGGCGAGCTGTCGCCAGGTGGCGTTGGCGGCGAAGAGCATGACGATCACGACGAAGGCGAAGACGAGCATCGTGCCGAGGTCGGGTTGGAAGAAGATGAGGACGGCGGGGAGGCCGACGAGGGAGAGGGCGCGCACGACCCGGTGCCACCGCAGCGGGCCGGGTCCGGAGCCGGCGAGGAGGGCGGCGAGGCCCAGCACGACCGCGATCTTCGCCACCTCCGACGGCTGGAACTGGAACGGTCCGAGCGGGATCCAGCGCTGCGCCCCCTTGACGTTCTCTCCGGCGGGCGAGAGGACGAGGACGAGGGTGACGACGGCGACGCCGTAGATCAGCGGCACCCAGGCGCGGACCGAGCGGATGTCGATCGCCGAGGTGATGGTGAACACGACGAACCCGAGGACGACGAAGACCGCCTGCCGCTTGAGGTCCCGGGCCGGGTCGATCCCCAGGGCCTCGAGGCGCGGCGCCGAGGCCGAGTACACCATGAGGAGCCCGAAGGCGGAGAGGACGAGGTAGGGGACGATGAGGAAGAGGTCGGGGCGCAGCGGCCGCTCCCGGGGGAAGAGCGTCACCGTGGACCGTTCCCGGACGTCGGTGGACATCAGTCCGTCTCCGAGCCCGGCGCGAGCGGGGTGACGGCGTCGGGGCCGTTGACGAGGTACTGGAGGACCTGTCGGGCGATGGGCGCGGCGACCCGGCCGCCGCTGCCGCCGCGTTCGACGACGACGACCACGACGTAGCGGGGATCGTCGATCGGCGCCACGCCGGCGAAGAGCCCGTTGTCGACCTGGAACACCTGTCGGGAGCGGGGTGCCTTGATGACCTCCCCGGTGCCGGTCTTGCCGCCGACCCGCTCGACGTTGTCGCCGAAGCTGGCGAAGGCACGGCGGGCGGTGCCGTTGGGACCGTTGACGACCCGGCCGAGGTCCTGCCGGAACAGTCGCACCGTCCGGGGCGACAGCGGGATCGTCGCCAGCACCCGCTTGGGGTTCTCGTCGACGACCTCGCCGTTCTGGTCGACGATCTCGGCGACGACCCGCGGCTGCCACAGGGTGCCGCCGTTGACCATCGCCGAGTACGCGTTCGCGATCTGCAGGGGGGTGGCGAGGACGTCGCCCTGCCCGATGACGGCGTTGAGCAGGTCCCCGCCGACCCACGGCCCCTCGGCACGGACCCGCCCGGAGCCCTTCGCCTGCTCCTGCCGGAACCACTCCCGGTCGGGGATGAGTCCCTTGGCCTCGAAGGGCAGGTCGATCCCGGTCGGGGATCCGTACCCGAACCGGCGGGCCCACTCCTGGAAGAGGTTCTCGTCGTTGATGCCGTTCGGATCGTTGCGCTCGTTCCAGATGCGGAGCGCGATCTCCCCGAAGTAGAGGTCGCAGGACTCCTCGACGGCGCCGTGCAGGTCGAGCGGACCGTGGCCGGAGCGCTTCCAGTCCCGGAACACCTGGGAGGTCCCGTCGGCGAACCGGAAGCGGAAGCTCCCGGTGCAGTTGTACGGGTCGGTGTCGGAGGTGAGCGGCTGCAGCGCGGTCTCGTCGGTGCCGTCGGCCGGCGCCCCCGAGATGGTCCGCCCCTCGACCGGCCGGTCGAGCGGGTAGATGCCCTCCTCCATGGCGAGCATGTACGCCACGGCCTTGAAGGTCGACGCCGGCGCGTACTGGCCTTGGACGGCGAAGTTCGTGAAGGCGGCGACCGATCCGAGCCGCTCCCACTCCTCCCGCGTCAACCCGTCGACGAACGCCGACGGGTCGAACGTCGGGTAGGAGTCCATGGCGAGGATGGATCCGTCGCGGGGGTCCTCGACGACGCCGACGGTCCGCACCGGGCACCACTTGTCGGTGTGGGAGACGACGATCCGGTCGTCGCTGAGGTCGACCACCTGGAGGGTGGTGGCGAAGCGGTCCCCCCGGCGCACCCGGTAGCGGGCCCCGTCGACGACGACCGTGGCGGTGCGTCGCACCCCGGCGCCGGAGACCGCCTCGAGGGTGAAGCCGCGGGGGCGCCGGCCGCTGAGCTCCACCCGCTCCCCCACTCCGACCGTGTGTCGCTCCACGGCGACGCACACGCCGTTGGCGTCGATGGGCAGTCCGTCGTACAGGGGTCCGAGCACCTTCCCCGGGTCGATCTCCACCGGGACCTCCGGCGGCGTCGGCTTTCCCGCCTCCGCCGCGGCCTGCCGGGCCTCGGCGGCGGCCTTCTCCGCCTCCCGTTGCGCGGCCGCCAGCCGCTCCTCGACCCCCTCCTGGGCGAGGGCCGTCCGTCGCTCCTCCATCTCGAGGAGGCGGGCGAAGCGCAGCCCGTCGGCGAGGGACCGCTGGAGCTGCCGCTGCACGTCGTCGTCGATCGTCAGGACGAGGTTGTTCCCCGGAACGGGATCCTGTTCCTCGAGCTGGGCGAGGACGTTGCGCCGGGCGTCCACCTGGTACTTGATGATTCCCTCGGTGCCCCGCAGCACGTCGTCGTAGTACCGCTCGACCCCGGCCTTCCCTACGAAGTCGGTGCCTTTCACCCCGGGCCGCTCCAGGTCGTCCTTGTTGGGCCGGCCGATGTAGCCCAGGACGTGCGCGGCGAGCTCGCCCTGGGGGTAGTCGCGCACCGGCTGGGGGATGATCGCCACCCCGGGGAAGTCCTCGCGGTGCTCGGCGAGGAAGGTGGCCTGGTCGTCGGTGAGGCCGTCGGCGAGCACGATCTGGTCGCCGCGGCCGGCCTGGGTGATCTCGTTCCGCAGCTCCGACGCCGGTCGGCCGAGGAAGGCGGAGAGCCGGGCGGCGAGCGCGTCGATGCCTTCGGGCGGGACGAGGCCGAGGTCGAGGACCGCGGCGAGCGAGGGCCGGGTGCCGGCGAGGAGGCGGCCCTTCCGGTCGAAGATGTCCCCCCGGGGTGCGGGCGTGCGGACGAGCCGGATCTGGTTGTGGATGGCCTGCTCCTCGTACGCCTCCGCCGAGGTCACCTGCACGCTCCACAGACGCAGCACGAGGAGCCCGAAGAGGGCGGTGAAGACGACCCCGAGCACGCCGAGCCGCCACGTGCCGCTCATCGCGCCCACCTCCGGCTCGGGCCGGCGGCGAGGAGGCGGGCGGTCCCCCACAGGATCGGCACGGCGAGGAGGACGTTGTACACCCCGGCGAGGAGCACCTTGCGCAGCACCTGCCCGCCGAGGAGCGTCTGCTGGCCGAAGAGGGTCCCGAGCGCCACGAACGCCGTCTCGCCGAGCAGCGTCAGGGCGAAGACCCCGACGAGGAGGAACGGACCCTCGACCTCGCGGTCCCGGAGTCGGATCACGGCGTAGGCGACGACGGTGAGCGCCATGGCCCACAGACCCAGCGGTGAGGCGCCGAGGAGGTCCACGAGGAACCCGGCGGTGAAGCCGACGAGGAGCGCCGGCTCGGCGTCGAGGTGACGGGAGCAGGCGAGGACGACGAGGAGGACGAGGTCGGGTCCGGCTCCGAACGGCTGGATGCGGTTGGGGGCGAACGCCGTCGTCTGGAGGAGGACCGCGGCGAGGACGAGCGCCAGGGCGCCGAGGATGTGGCGTCGCCTCATCGTCCCGACTCCCCGGGGAGGTGCACGGGCGGCTCGACGGTGCGGTCGTCCCCCGAGACCGAGGCGTCGAGGGGTGACCAGCCGACGATGACCTTGACGAAGTCGACCTCGGAGAGTGGGACCGCGGGCCGGACGGTCGTCACGAGCTCGAAGCCGAC
Organism: uncultured Acidimicrobiaceae bacterium; assembly: GCA_964584755.1. Lineage (GTDB taxonomy): Bacteria > Actinomycetota > Acidimicrobiia > Spongiisociales > UBA5794 > CAZPAV01. Next base: position 8,432 of record CAZPAV010000004.1, on the reverse strand, counting down.
GACGACGTCGGCGGTTCTCGTGACGTACCCGACGACGATCCCGGGAGGGAATCGGCTGCCGTCGGTGACCGCGACGTCGCCTTCGCGGACCGGCTTCGTCGCCCGGAACATCTCGAGCCGGAGGTCCCCCGTCCCCCGACCGGTGACGATACCGGTCTCGTTCGTTCCCTGGAGGCGCACCCCCACCGACACGAGCGGGTCGCTGATGAGCCGGACCCGGGCGTTGTGACGGGTGACCCGGTCGACGCGTCCCACCAGGCCGTACTCGTCGATGACCGGCTGACCGACGACGACGCCGTCGTCGGATCCCTTGTCGATGAACCGCACCTGGTCGAAGGTGCCGGATCCGCCGGCGAAGATCTGGGCGGTGATCGCCGGCAGCTCCTCCGGGGGCGCCACGCCGTTGATGGCCTCGAGCTCGGCGACCCGCCGCTGGAGCGCCTCGGTCTCCTGGAGCTGCTGCTCGAGCTCGGTGACGCGAGCCTGGAGACGGTCGTTCTCGGCGCGGAGGCCGGCGAGGTGGGTGACGCCGTCGATGAGTCCCACCACGGGACGCACCGCCAGGTCGATGCCTTTCTGCACGGGGGCGAACAGCTCCTGGGCTCCGTTGCGGAGGACCTCGCCCACGCCGCCGCCGCGCGCCCGGACGTCGAAGGTGGCGACGAGGAAGGCGACGGCGAGGAGCGACAGGAAGAGGGCGGTCGTGCGGTCGAAGCGACGGCCCGAGAGGAGCATCATCCCGACGGGGGGCTCATGTCAGGGTCGGCCGCTCGACTGCAGGACGGCGTGGAGCACCTCGAACTCCTCCAGGCAGGCGCCGGAGCCCAGGACGACGCTCTGCAGGGGGTGGTCGGCGGTGACGATCGGCATGCCCGTCTCGTGGGCGAGACGAACGTCGAGACCCCGGAGGAGGGCGCCACCGCCGGTCGTGACGATCCCCCGCTCCATGACGTCGGCGGCGAGCTCGGGAGGGGTCTTGTCGAGGGTGTACTTCACCGCGTCGACGACGGCCTGGACCGGCTCCTCGATGGCCTCGCGGATCTCGGCGGCGGAGAGCACGACGGTCTTGGGGAGGCCGGTGATGAGGTCGCGTCCCCGCACCTCGGCCGCGGGCTCGTCGGGGTAGGGCCAGGCGGAGCCGATGGCCATCTTCACCTGCTCGGCGGTGCGCTCGCCGAGCATGAGGCTGTACTCCTTCTTCACCCAGGTGATGATCGCCTCGTCGAGCTCGTCGCCGCCGATGCGGATGCTCTTGGAGACGACGATGCCGCCGAGGGAGATGACCGCCACCTCGGTGGTGCCGCCGCCGATGTCGACGACCATGGAGCCGGCCGGCTCGTGGACGGGGAGCCCGACGCCGATGGCGGCCGCCATGGGCTCCTCGATGGTGTAGGCCCGCCGGGCCCCGGCGTGGTACGCCGCCTCCTCGACGGCCCGCCGCTCGACGGCGGTGATACCCGACGGGACGCAGATGACGATCCGGGGCCGTGCCGCGAAGCGTCCCGTGTGGACCTTGTCGATGAAGTAGCGGAGCATCTTCTCGGTGACGTCGAAGTCGGCGATGACGCCGTTGCGCAGCGGGCGGATCGCCTGGATGTAGGAGGGGGTCCGGCCGATCATCTTCTTGGCGGCCATCCCCACCTCGAGGGGTCGATTGTCGCGGGTGTTGATCGCCACGACCGACGGCTCGTTGAGGACGATCCCCTGGCCGCGTACGAACACGAGCGTGTTGGCGGTGCCGAGATCGATGGCCATGTCGCGGCCGGCGAAGGAGAACAGGTTCGTCATACGGAGACCCTGACGGCGCGTGCCGGGGAGTCTACCGCCGGTGACGGGAATGCGCTCGGGATTCATCCGAAGAACAGGGCGAGCTCCCGCGCCGCGCTCTGGGGCGAGTCGGAGCCGTGGACGATGTTCTCGGTGATCTCGAGCCCGAAGTCCCCCCGGATGGTTCCCGGTGCGGCCTCCCGCGGGTTCGTGGCGCCCATGAGGGTGCGGGCCACCGCCACCGCGTCGGTCCCGGACCACTCCATGGCGACGACCGGCCCGCTGGTGATGAAAGCGACGAGGTCGGCGAAGAACGGCTTCTCCCGGTGCTCGGCGTAGTGCCGTCCGGCGAGGTCCTCGTCGATGGTGAGCATGCGCATGCGGACGAGGCGGAGGCCTTTGCGCTCCAGCCGGGCGACGACCTCCCCGACGAGGCCGCGGCGAACGCCGTCGGGCTTCACCATGACGAACGTGTGGTCCTCGGTCATCGCTCCCTCCTCGGTCGGTCCGGCCCGGGAGGCTACCCCTCCCCGTCGTCGTCTCCGCCGTCCGGGCCCGGGGCCGGGTAGCGGACGTGGACGGGGGAGGACGGGAAGACGGGTCCGATGAGGGCGGCCCGTGCCTCGCCGGCGACGTAGAGGGAGCCGGCGACGACCACCGCACCGTCGCTGCCGGCGGCCCTGGTCGCCTCTGCGAGGGCGGCGGCGACCGTGGGCGCGGTGGTGACGGGCACGTCGAGCGCGGTCGTGGCGCCGGCGGCGACGACGTCGGCGGGGATGGCGTCCGTGTCGTCCGGTGCGGCGGCGTGGACCGCGGTGACGAGCCCGGCGAGGGGGGCGAGGAGCGCCGCCGGGTCCCGCTCGCCGCGGACGCCGACGACGAGCCGCCAGGATCGCTCGGGGAACTCCTCGCGCAGCGTGGCGGCGAGACCGGTCATGCCTTGGAGGTTGTGGGCGCCGTCGACGACGACCAGCGGTGCGGTCCCCACCACCTCGATGCGTCCCGGGGAGGTGGCCGCCGCCGCGGCGAGTCGCAGCGTCCCCAGGTCGAGGGAGCGGTCGAGGAACGCCTCGACGGCGGCCACGGCGGTGGCGAGGTGGTCGAGCTGGTGGCGTCCCCGCAGGGTCAGCTCGACGTCGGGGTACTCGGCGTGGATGCCCCGGATCGTGGCCCGCCGGCCGGTGGGGGTCACCTCGGGGGCGACGACCCCGAGGTGGGGACCGGTCCGGTACCAGCGCGCCCCCGTCGCGGCGACGCGGGCGGTGACCGCCCCCTCGGCGGCCGCCGGGAGGGGTCCGGTGACGAGCACGCCACCGGAGCCGAGGATCGCCGCCTTCTCCGCGGCGATCTCCCGCAGGGTCGTTCCCAGGTACGAGGTGTGGTCGATGGCGATTCCGGTGATGACCGAGACGGCTCCGTCCACGACGTTGGTGGCGTCGAGACGCCCCCCGAGTCCCACCTCGACGACGGCGACGTCGATCGCCTCGGTGGCGAACAGGTCGAAGGCGAGGGCGGCGGTGAGCTCGAAGTAGGTGAGGGTGTCCCCGGAGCGACGCTCGTACTCCTCGGCGAACCAGGCGATGTCACGCACCGCCCGGGTGAGCTCGTCGGCGGTGAGGGGCCGGCCGGCGACGAGGAACCGCTCCTCCACCCGGTGCAGGTGTGGCGAGGTGAACGTCCCGACGCGCAGGCCGTGGGCGCCCAGGATGTCGGAGGCGAGCCGGGCGGTCGTGGTCTTGCCGTTCGTGCCGGCGACGTGGATGACCGGGTACGCGAGGTGCGGGTCGCCGAGGAGGGTGAGGAGTCCCCGGATTCGCTCCAGGCCGGGACGGACCCCGCGCCCGACGTGGGCGTCGAGGTAGGCGAGCGCCGCGGCGTGATCGGCGATGGCGGGAACGGCGGTCGCCATCGGCGTCAGCCCAGTTCGGCACGCTGGCGCCGGAGTTTCGCCAGCGCCGTCTCGAGTTCCGCGACCCGGCGTCGTTCCTTCTCGACGACCTCCGCCGGGGCACGGTCGAGGAACGCCTCGTTGGCGAGCTTGCGCAGAGAGCGCTCCCGCTGCTCCTCGGCCTGGGCGATGGCCCGGTCGAGGCGCGCCCCTTCCGCCTGGCGGTCGACGAGGCCGGCGAGGGGGACGAACACCTCCACGGGACCGGCGGAGAGGCGCCGGTGTCCCGTCGCCGGCGCCGGCGGGTCCCCGCGGCGCACCGTGATGCCGGCGAGAGCGGTGAGCTGCTCCTCCCACCAGGGGTCGGCGACGCCCTGCGGGTCGACGAGGAGGCCGGGGAAGCGGCGTCGCGCCGGGAGCTGGTGCTCGGAGCGGAAGCGGCGGATCTCGGTGACGAGCTCCTGGAACGTCGCCATCGTCGCCGGCCCCTGGACCGGCGGTGGCGCCGGCCAGGGGGAGGTGGCGAGGAGCCCTCCGGTCCCGAGGTGGGACCACAGCTCCTCGGTGAGGAAGGGGATGACGGGATGGAAGTACTTGAGGAGATCGCGCAGGACCACCCCGAGGGTGGCCCGGGTGGTGTCCGCCCGCGTCTCGTCCCGCAGCGGGGTCTTCGCCATCTCCAGGTACCAGTCGAACACCTCCGACCAGGCGAAGTTGTAGAGGAGACCGTACGCGTCGGAGAAGCGGTACTCCTCCATGAGGGCGTCGAAGCGGGCCCCCACCTCGCCGAGGCGCTGCAGGATCCAGGCGTCCTCCGGTCCGGGCCGCTCGGGCGTGCCGCCGTCGGGGGGAACCTCGGTGATGCCGACGTGCTCGACCGCGAAGCGCACCGCGTTCCACAGCTTGTTCCCGAAGCGGCGGGCGGCGTCGATCCAGGCCTCCTGGAGCGGGATGTCGTGCCCGGGGGCGGCCGACTGGATGAGGGTGAGCCGCACCGCGTCGGCGCCGTACCGGTCGACGAGCTCGAGCGGGTCCACGGTGTTCCCCAGCGACTTCGACATCTTGCGTCCCGAGCCGTCCCGGACGAGGCCGTGGATGACGACGTCCGCGAAGGGTGGGACCCCGGTGAAGTGGAGTCCCATCATCATCATGCGGGCCACCCAGAAGTAGATGATGTCGAAACCGGTGACGAGGACGTCGGTCGGGTAGTAGGTCCGGAGGTCGGCGGTGTCGTCGGGCCACCCCATCGTCGAGAAGGGCCACAGGGCCGAGGAGAACCAGGTGTCGAGGACGTCCTCGTCCTGGACGAGGGTCGTTCCCCCGCAAGCCCGGCACCGTGACGGGGGTTCCATGGCCACCTCGACCTCGTCGCACTCGGCGCAGTACCAGGCGGGGATCTGATGTCCCCACCAGAGCTGTCGGGAGATGCACCAGTCGCGCAGGTTCTCCATCCAGTGGAAGTAGTTCTTCTCCCAGCGCCGGGGCACGAAGCGGGTCCGTCCTTCCTTCACCGCGGCCACGGCGGGGCCGACGAGGGGCCGCACCTTCACGAACCACTGGAGGGAGAGGAGGGGCTCGACGACGGTGCCGCACCGGGAGCAGTGTCCCACCGCGTGCCGGTGCTCTTCGACTCGCTCGAGGAGGCCGCGAGCGCCGAGCTCGTGACGCACCGCCTCGCGCGCCTCGAACCGGTCCATCCCGGCGAAGGGTCCGCCGGCGGCGGTGATCCGGGCGTCGGTGTCGATGACGACGAGCGGTTCGAGCCCGTGCCGCTCCCCGATCTCGAAGTCGAGCGGGTCGTGCGCCGGGGTGACCTTCACCGCGCCGGTCCCGAAGTCGGGGTCGACGCCCTCGTCGGCGACGACGGGGATCTCCCGTTCGAGGAGCGGGAGGCGGACGGTCCGCCCGACGGCGTCGCGATAGCGGGGGTCCTCGGGATGGACGGCCACGCCGGTGTCGCCGAGCATCGTCTCGGGACGGGTGGTGGCGACGGTGACGGACCCCTCCCCGTCGACGAAGGGGTAGCGGATGAAGGTCAGCTCCCCCGTCTCGTCGTCGTGCTCGACCTCGATGTCGGAGAGCGCCGTGTGGCACCGCGGGCACCAGTTGATGATCCGGTTGCCCCGGTAGATGAGCCCTTCGTCGTACAGGGTGACGAAGACGGTGCGGACCGCCCGCGAGAGCCCCTCGTCGAGGGTGAAGCGCTCCCGGCTCCAGTCGGTGGAGAAGCCCATCGTGCGGATCTGCTCGATGATGCGGTTCCCGGAACGGCCCTTCCACTCCCAGACCCGCTCCACGAACCGTTCCCGGCCGAGGTCGTGGCGGGTGCGTCCCTCCTTGGCGAGCTCCCGCTCGACGACGTTCTGGGTGGCGATCCCGGCGTGGTCGGCGCCGGGCAGCCAGAGCGCGGCGCGGCCCTGCATGCGCCTCCACCGGATGAGGACGTCCTGGATGGACATGTTGAGGGCGTGACCCATGTGGAGCACGCCGGTGACGTTGGGCGGGGGGATGACGATGGAGAAGGGCTCCCCACCGGGGTTCACCTCAGGACGGAACGCGCCCGCCTGCTCCCAGATGGGGTACCAGCGCGCCTCGACGTCCTTCGGCTCGTACGTTGGTCGCATCGCGTCTTCCCATGGGCGTGCCCGGATGGTGGGAGGCGAGTCTACCCGGCCCCGGGGTGGCTCCACCGACGCCGGCCCGGGACGCGGGGACGCCGGGAGCGAGCGCTCCCGGCGTCTTCCCCCACCATTCCCCCTGCTCGCCCGAACCGAATCCGTGCCTTCCTACCCCTCTCGGGACCCCCCGGGAGTTCCCCCGATCTCCTCGATGCCCCGTGCGGAGTTCTGGCGGCTCGTCCGGACACCATCACCATATGGCCACGATGTGTGGCCGTACAGACACAATCCGTGTCGGCCGCGGGGACTAGTCCCCCGCCGCGGCGGAGCTCGCTCCGTCCCCGCCGCTAGGTTCGTCGCGACGCGTCGCGGGAGGACCCATGATCCGCATCGAAGCTGACCTCCTCGTTCCGGGACGGGGCGGGCCCGTCGAGCGGGGCACCGTCCTCCTCGACGGACCGGTCGTCCGCTTCGCGGGCCCGCGCGCCGACGCCCCGCGGACCCCCGACGCCACGGTCGTCGAGGTCGCCACGGTCCTCCCCGGGTTGTGGGAGTGCCACGCCCACTTCTTCGGCCTGACCCGACCCGATCTCCTCGCCGCGCTGCTGACGCCGCCGGCGACCGGCGCCGCCCGCGCCACCGCCGACCTCGCCCGAACCCTCGACGGAGGGGTGACGAGCGTCCGCGAGGTCGGCGGTCTCGGACTCGCCCTCGCCCCCGTGGTGGCCGAGGCCAGCATCCGAGGCCCCCGCGTCCATGGAGCGGGGAACATCCTGTCGACGACGGGAGGGCACGGCGACGTCCACTCCTTCCCCGTCGACGCCCTCCACGCCCTCTCCCGACGCGGCGAGTGGGGGCTGTGCGACGGGGTGGCCGAGTGCCTGCGGGCGGTCCGCCTGCAACTGCGCGCCGGCGCCCGAGTGATCAAGGTGTGCGCCTCGGGCGGCGTCATGTCGGAGCTCGATCATCCGGTGCACCAGCAGTTCTCCGACGAGGAGCTGCGTGCCATCGTCGCCGAGGCGGCCCGCGCCGACCGGGTCGTGGCGGCCCACTGTCACGGGAAGCCCGGGATCATGGCGGCGCTGCGGGCCGGAGTCCGCACCATCGAGCACGGCACGTACCTCGACGAGGAGGCCGCCCACCTCATGCGGGAGCGGGACGCGATCCTCGTTCCCACCCGCTTCGTCGTCGAGGAGCTGCTCGGCATGCAGGACGTCCTGCCTCCCCACGCCTACGAGAAGGCCGTGGCGATCGCCGACCGGCACGCCGAGGCCCTCGAGATCGCCGTCGCCACGGGCGTCCGGATCGCCATGGGGACCGACATCTTCTTCAGCGGACCGGCGTACGGGCGCAACTCGCGGGAGATCCGGCACCTCGTCGCCGCCGGGATGCCGCCCCTCGAGGCGATCGCCGCCGCCACCGCCGAGGGCCCGGCCACGCTCGGCCCCCAGGCACCCCGCTCGGGTCGCCTCGAGGAGGGGTACGACGCCGACGTCATCGCCGTCGACTTCGATCCGCTCGACGAGCCCGACGCCTGGGGCGACCCCGCCCGCGTCACCCACGTCTGGGTGGCGGGTCGGCCCGCGAAGTCGCCGGACCGGGTCCTCCCGGCGTCCTCCCAGGGCGCTCCCGGAGCCGGTTAGGCTCGGTCCGCCCGGGCCGCGGGAGGACGGCTCGCCGGCGGAGACGAGAAGCGGAGACGAGATCGATGGCACAGGAGTTCCGACTGCCGGACATCGGCGAAGGGCTCACCGACGCCGAGATCGTGCGCTGGCTGGTGGCGGTCGGCGATCGTGTGGAGGTCGATCAGCCGGTCGTCGAGCTGGAGACGGCCAAATCGGTGGTGGAGGTCACCTCGCCCTTCGCCGGTGTGGTGCTGCACCGCGGCGGTGAGGAGGGCGCGACCGTGCTCGTCGGCGCGGTCCTCCTCGTCGTGGGGGAACCCGGGGAGCGGTGGTCGGAAGCCGAGGAGGCCGGTCCCGACGCTCCGGCCGCTGCGGCGACCGGCCCCGAGGCCGCGACCGTCCCGGCCCGGCCCCCCCCCCCCCCGCCCACGGTCCCCGCCCGCCCCGTCACCCGGTGCCCCCCGCCCCCCCCCACCCCCGCCCTCGCCACGCCCACCCGCCCAGCGAGACCGGCGGACGGGCCGACCCCCGCGC
>CAZPAV010000003.1:82540-100139 GCA_964584755.1 uncultured Acidimicrobiaceae bacterium | reverse complement strand
CCCGGTGGGGAATTACCACACCAAACCTGTCGCGTTAACTCAGAAACACCGCACGTCCGATGTTTCCGAGTTCGCGCGACGGGTGGGCATGGGCAACTTCCTACCGCCTGGGGTCCGTGAGCACACCTTGGAGGCAGGGGTTCCGCCGGTCCGGGGTCGCGGCTGGTTGCGGACGCCGGTGAATCCGAAGCGTTGCGACGCGCTCAGGCTCCTCCGCTGAGCCTCATCGCCTCTTCCGGTCGCTCGAGAATCGGGCCGCTCTTGGGCCGCACCTGGGCCGCACCAGGGGGCGAAAACATGAAAAACGCCGAGAAGCGATGAAAGGCGAAAACCCAGGCACAGCAACGGTTTCGGCCGATTTCCCGTGGTACGCAAGAACCCCCCGAATCGGTTTAGGAAACCGGTGCTCTATCCCCTGAGCTACGGGGGCGGTACGTGGACCGGACGGGGACGCATGGTAGATGGGGGACGGGCCCTGCCCCGTCGTCTCGACCGGCGGCGCCAGGGACCGTTCAGCGGGCGAGGGGGAGGCGGACGGTGAAGGTCGCGCCCCTCCCGGGACCCGGTGACGCCGCGCTGACGTCACCGCCGTGCAGGCGGGCGATGCCTCGGGCGACGGTGAGGCCGATGCCGGTGCCGCCGGGCAGGCGAGGGTCGATACGGTGGAACCGCTCGAAGATCCGCTCGAGCTGGTCGGCGGGGATGCCCCGCCCGGTGTCGGAGACGGTGACGAGGGCGAAGGCGCCCGAGGTCTCGCCGGCGACGCGCACCGTCCCTCCCGGCGGCGTGTGGGTGAGGGCGTTGCCGACGAGGTTGACGAACACCTGGGTGAGGCGATCCACGTCGCCCTCGACGGGCAGCGGGACGGTCGTCGCCACCTCGAGCTCCACCCCCTTGTCGAGGAAGAGGGGGCGAAGACGTTCCGCGACCGTGGCGGCGATCCCGGCCAGGTCGATGCGGGTCGTCTCGAGACGGAGCGCTCCCTCCTCCGCTCTCGAGAGGGTGCTGAGATCCTCGGCGAGCCGCTTCAGGCGCGCCGCCTCCCGGGCGGTAGCGGCGAAGATCTCCTCGCTGGGCGCCAGGACGCCGTCGAGGAGTCCCTCCATGTACCCCTCGATGGTGGTCAGCGGGGTGCGGAGCTCGTGGGCGATCTCGTTGATCATGCGGACGCGGCGCTCCTCGGTGGTCTCGAGGCGCTCGGCGAGGGTGTTGATGTCGGTGGCGACGGCGGCGAGCTCTCGTTCCGTGGCCTCGGGGACCCGCACCCGGTAGTCGCCTTCGGCGAGTTGGGCGACGGCGCGACGTACCGCGTCGAGGGGGCGGAGCACCCGGGACGCGGCGATCGTGCTGGCGACGAGGGCGGCGCCGGTGCTGACAAGGAGGGCGACGAGGAGCGCGGTGCGGAAGGATCCGACGAGACCGGCCTCGAGGTCCTCGACCATGACGACGGTTCCGGTCATTCCCCGTCCCCCCATCATGCCGCTCATCCCCGGCATCTGGAGCACGTGCTCGTGGAAGAAGCGCGTCGTGAGGGGGCCGGTGACGAAGGCCACGGTCAGTACCCCGACGACCACGACGACGAGGTGGGAGACCACGAGCCGGGCGCGGAGCGTGCGCAAGGGACCGTTCATGTCGGCTCGGCGACGAACTTGTAGCCGACGCCGCGCACCGTGGCGATGAAGCGGGGTGCGGCCGGGTCGTCGCCCAACGCCTTCCGCAGGTTCGAGATGTGGACGTCGACGACGCGGTCGACCCCGACGAAGTCCCATCCCCAGACACGCTCCATGAGCTGGTTTCGGGTGAGGACGCGCCCGGGGGCGGACGCCAGGGTGCGGAGGAGGTCGAACTCGAGGGTGGTGAGCTCCACGGGCCTCCCGTCGACGGTCACCTCGCGACGAGCCGCGTCCACCACGAGGCCCGGGAAACGGAGTGTCTCGTCGTTGCTCCCCGGTCCCGTTCGACCCCGGCGGAGCACGGCCCGGATCCGGGCTACGAGCTCACGGGGACTGAAGGGCTTCGTCACGTAGTCGTCGGCCCCCACCGTGAGCCCGACGACGCGGTCCACCTCCTCGGCCCGGGCGGTGACCATGATCACGGGCACCGACGACGTGGTGCGAAGCTGCCGGAGGACCTCGAATCCGTCGAGGCCGGGAAGCCCCACGTCGAGGAGGACCAGGTCGGGCTCGCGGCGGCGCACCTCCTCCAGGGTGGCTGGTCCATCACCGGCCTCCTGCACCGCGAACCCCTCGGCGGTGAGGTAGGCGCGGAGCATGTCGCGCAGCTCCCGTTCGTCGTCGGCGATGAGGATGCGGGGTCCGGTCACGATGTGGCACCTGTCGGGTCGCGGGGCGAGGACCGCGATCGGCGCGGTCCTCGCCGGTGGATCGAGGTGAGAGGCGACGTCACCCGCCCATCATGCCACCGCCCATGAACCCGCGGTGGTCTCCGGTCGTGGGGCCGCCGTCCGGCCCGGCGTGGGCCTGCATCTCGTCGGCCATCTCATTCCAGTGGCTCTGCATCTCGCCGGCCATCTCACTCCAGTGGCTCTGCATCTCGCCGGCCATCTCACTGTGGTGGTCCCACATCTCGGCGATCATGTCCTCCGGAGCGGCGCTCCCGTCATGGTCGACGACGACCGCACGATGGGTGGGAGCGTCGACGGGGACGGGAGCCTCCCCGGGCACGCCCAGGGCGAGGGCCAGGGCCGGGACGGCGACCACGCCGGCGACGACGGCGATCACGGCGGCGACTCTCCTGCCTCGCATGATCACTTCCTCTCCAGTTCGGTCCGCCGCCGGCGGTACTCGTCGGTGTCGATCTCGCCACGGGCATAGCGCTCCTCGAGGATCTCGAGTGCGCTGCGGGACCGCTCCTTGGTCTCGGTCCCGTGCGGGCGCGTCGCCGCGACGACCGCCCACACGATGAGGCCGAGCACGAGCAGCCACGCGATGCCCATGAACCCCATCCAGGGCGTCCATCCGTACATCATCGTGGTGACTCCTTCCTGGTCTTTCGTTCTCTCCCAGTGAACCGCGACGACGTCAAGGGACGATGTGCGCCATCGTCAAGTTTCGGTAACGACGCCGAGGGTCAGGAAGTGGGTCGGCCGACGCCGCCGTCGCAGCGGCCGGTCGGCTCCGGTGCGACGCCGTTGGTGGTGAACTCCCGGACGAACTGGTCGAGACGGGAGTCCCCGGGGGAGTCGACCTGCAGGCGCCGCGCCCATGCGGTGGCGACGACCGGGGCCTCCTGATTCGGGACCGGGCTGACGATGACCCGTGACCGTGGGGGTGCCAGGCGTCGCAGCGCTCGGGCACCGTCGGTCCCGATGTCTGGCCGGTACGTGATCCAGACGGCGCCGTGCTCGAGAGAGTGGAGGGCGTTCTCGGCGGGCACCACGTCCTCGTAGACGCCGCAGTTGAGCCACACCGGGGCGTGCGGGCCGCCGGCGGGGGCCAGGGCCGTGTCGTCGTAGAGGTCGCCGTCGACGTGGCGGGGGTCGCCGACTGCCAGGGTCTCCGTCCCCTCCGGGACGCCGCGAGGAGGCGGCTGCTGGAAGGCGACGACGACGACGAGGACGAGGGCGAGGAGCAGCCCGCCGGCCGTGGCGAGTCGCTTCGGCCACACCGACGGCGCCTGGACGGGCTTCCTCGCCGGCTTGGACGAGGGCTTCCGCTTGGGTCGATTGCTCATGGATCGGGCCTCCCGGGTCGGGTCAGGGGAAACGGCTCGGGCTCGGGTGATCTTCCCGCCGCCTGCGGCGGGTCGCGATCGTGGCAGGCACGGTGGCGCGGCACGGGTACGGCCGGGCGGCCTGGTGGTCGGCGCCGGGATCGCCGAGAACCGGGACCTGGAGGCGGTGCCCGACATGATGGAGGGCACGATGACGAGCCCGACCGCGACGCCGGGGGCCGCCGCGGTGGTCCCGGTACGGCAGCCGACGGCTCGGGCGAGGGGGTGCGCCATCGCCCGTGGGGTGAGCCTCGTCCCGGTCGCATCCGGCGGGGTGGAGGTGGTCCATGGGTCGCTCCATCAGCGGATTCCCGCGGCCCGTTGCAGGCTACGGACGTAGGCGACGATGTCGGCGATGTCCTGATCGGAGAGGCCGGGGATGGGCGGCATCGACCCGAAGTTCCAGTGGTGGGGCCGCACGCCGTTGCGCACCGCGGAGAAGAACGCGGCGTCGGAGTGGTGGGCGGGGCGGTAGAAGGGGTGGAGGAAGGGAGGGCCCTGGTCGGTGCCCCTGGCGTCCTCGCCGTGGCAGCGCGCGCAGTTGCCCTCGTAGAGGATCTCGCCGCGGCCGAGGTCGCCGTCGGCACCGGCCGGGGGTCCGGAGATGGGGTGCCCGCCGCCGAACGCCACGGCGACGGCGAGGAGGACGACGACGGCGATGACGCCGACGGTGGTCCAGGTGCGTCGCGACACGCTCACTCCTCGCGGGGGATGCTGTTAGCCCCACCCGGGGTGGGGTGGGTGAGCGTAGCAGGTCGCGCCTCTGAAGGGAACGGGCCGGGGATGGACGCCGTGGCGACGAGGCGCGGTCCGGCGGGTCAGACGCCGAGGTAGCGCTGCTTGACGTCCTCGGCCCCGAGCAGCGTCTCGGGGGTCCCTTCGAACACGATCGTCCCCTTGTTCATCACGAGGATCGCGTCGGCGACGCTCGTGGCGAGCGGCAGGTTCTGCTCCACGAGCAGGATGGAGAGGCCCTCCTCCTTGAGGTGGCCGAGGATCTCGCCGATCTCCCGGACCACGAGGGGAGCCAACCCCTCGGAGGGTTCGTCCATGAGGAGGAGCCTCGGGTTCGTCATGAGGGCGCGGGCGATGGCGAGCATCTGCTGCTCGCCGCCGCTCAGGCGACCGGCCCGTACCCCGGCACGGAGCTCGAGGACCGGGAAGAGCTCGTGGATCCGGGCCAGGGTCCAGGGGTCGGCGGCGCCGCCGGTGCGCGCCGCGAGGGTGACGTTCTCCCGAACCGTCAGGTGCGGGAAGATGCGACGTCCCTGGGGGACGAGGCCGATCCCGAGCGAGGCGATCGCGTTGGGAGTGCGCCCCACCAGCTCGACGCCCTCGAAGGCGATGTGACCCTGCCGCGGTGGGACCAGCCCCATGATCGACGAGATCGTGGTGGTCTTGCCGGCGCCGTTCCGGCCGAGGAGGCCGACGACGCTGCCGGGCTCGACGTGGAGGGCGATGCCCTGCAGGACGTGACTGTCGCCGTAGTAGGTGTGGAGGTCGGTGACGGTGAGCATCACGTTCCTCCCGCCTCGATGCCGAGGTACACCTCCATCACCCGCGGATCGGCCCGCACCTCCGGCGCGGTCCCGTCGGCGAGGACCTCCCCGTGATGGAGGACGGTGATGCGCTCCGCCAGGTCGAAGACCACGTCCATGTCGTGCTCGATGATGAGCACCGTCGTATCGGCCGGCAGGCTCCGGATGAGCCGAGACATGACGACCGTCTCCGCCGGGGACATCCCGGCCGTCGGCTCGTCGAGGAGGAGGACGCGGGGCCGGGTCGCCACGGCGAGGGCGATCTCGAGTTGCCGCTGCTCCCCGTAGGAGAGCTCGCGAACCACGTCCGCGGCCTGGTCGGAGAAGCCGAACCGCTCCAGGGTCTCGTCGATGGCGTGCTCCACTTCCGGCACGCGTTCGGCGGAGGAGAAGGGGCGATGGGCGACGCGGTGGCGGGCCTGGATGGCGAGGCGGATGTTCTCCCGCACCGAGAGGGAGGGGAAGAGGCTGCTCTGTTGGAAGGTCCGGCCGAGTCCGAGGCGGACTCGCTCGTGGGTGGGGAGCGTGGTGATGTCGCGGTCGTCGAGGAAGATCCGCCCGGTCGTCGGTGCCAGGTTGCCGCTGAGGAGGTTGAAGAACGTCGTCTTCCCCGCGCCGTTGGGACCGATGATGGCGCGACGCTCCCCGGGCCGGACCCTCAGGGACACCCGGTTGACCGCGATGACCCCGCCGAAGGCGCGGGTGAGCTCCTCAACCCGGAGCGCGTCCACGGACCCTCCTCACGGTCGAGCGAATGATGCCGATGATGCCGCCGGGGGCGAAGAGCACGAACCCGATGAAGACGAGACCGAGGGCGGTCTGCCAGCGGTCCGTGTACGTGCTGACGAACGAGGGGAAGAGCCGGACGAGCGCGGCGCCGAGGATGGGTCCCGAGAGCGTCCCCGCCCCGCCGATGATCACCATCAGGAGCACGGCGCCGGAGGTCGTCCAGTAGAAGCTGTCGGGGGCGGCGTGGCGGTTGAAGAAGGTGAAGAGGGCGCCGGCGAACCCTGCGAAGACACCGGCGATCATGAACGACGCCATCTTGTAGCGCCAGGTGTCGTACCCGAGGGCCTGCATCCGGGTCTCGTTCTCCTTGATGCCCCGCAGGGTGTGACCGAAGGGGCTGCGGACGATGCGGTGAAGCAGCCACCAGGAGCCGAGGAACGCCGCCACGGCGAGGTAGTAGAAGTGGAGGTTCGTGCCGAAGCTCCACCGCCAGGGTCCGACGCCGAGGTACGCGGCGGGAACGCTGGTGAGCCCGTCCGACCCGCCGGTGACCGAGGTCCACTTGATGGTGAGGCCGTAGAGCATCTGGGCGAAGGCGAGGGTGAGCATGAGGAAGTACACCCCCGACGTGCGCAGCGAGAGGTACCCGATGACCACGGTGGCCACCAGGGTGGCGGCGACGACGAAGGGGAGGACGACGAGGAGGTTCGCGCTGAGGCCGAGGGCGACGTAGGCGGCGACGTAGCCGCCGACGCCGAAGAAGGCGGCGTGCCCGAAGGAGGCGAGGCCCGTGTAGCCGAGGAGGAGGTCGAGGCTCAGGGCGAACACGGCGAAGACGAGGACGTCGGCGCCGAGGCTGACGAGGTAGCTGCGGACGAGGTACGGGAAGGCGGCGAGGAGGACGAGGAGGAGCACCGCTCCGGCGAGCGTGGCCGGGGCGATCCGGCGCGATCGGAGGGCGGCCGCCGTGGCGGCGGGGCGACCGCTCATGCGCCCTCCCGCTGGCCGAAGAGACCCGTGGGCCGAACCAGCAGCACGATCGCCATGATGACGAAGATCACGAAGAGGGAGAACCTCGGGAGGAACGCCTTCCCGATGGTCTCGGCCATGCCGATGAGGAGGGCCGCCCAGAACGCCCCCCGGAGGGTCCCCAGGCCGCCGACGACGACGACGACGAGCGCGAGGATGAGGATCTCGAAGTCCAGCCCCGGGTAGAGGTTGAGGATCGGAGCGGCGACGATGCCGGCGAGGGCGGCGAGGGCCGTGCCCAGGGCGAACACCCCCGCCACGACCCGCTGCACGTCGATGCCGAGCGCGGCGACCATCTCGCCGTCGTCGACGCCGGCGCGGACGATGGCGCCGACCCGGGTCCGCTCGAGGAGGAGCCAGAGGAGACCGGCGACGACGAGACCGAGGACGATGATCGCCAGACGGTACGTGGGGAACTCGTTGCCGAGGATGACGACCGACCCGGACAGTGCCGCCGGCGGCGACACGTCCTCCACGTAGGCCCCCCAGTTCCATCGCATGAGATCGGCGGCGACGAGGGCCACCCCGAAGGTGAAGAGCACCTGGTCGAGGTGGCCCCGCCGGTAGAGCCGGCGCAGCACGCCGGCCTCCACCGCCAGGCCCACGAGGCCGACGACGACGGGGGCCACCACGAGCGCCAGCCAGAACCGGCCGGTCGCCCGCACGATGCTCAACCCGACGTAGCCGCCGAGCAGGTAGAAGGAGCCGTGGGCGAGGTTGATGACGTCCATGAGCCCGAAGATGAGCGACAGGCCCGCCGCCATGAGGAAGAGGAGGAGTCCGAAGACGACCCCGTTGAGGAGCTGGGCGAGGAGGCCCTGGACGTTCATGGGCACAACCTCCTGGGACCGGCCGGAAGGCCGGTCCCAGGAAGCGATCCGTGCCGGTCGCGCTCAGCCCTTCGAGTCGTCACCGGGATCCGGGAACTCACCGAGGTCCTCGAGCACGACGTTGTGCAACGTCCCGCCCACGTCCTCGACCTTGCGGATGTACACGTGGTTGACGACGTTGTGCGTCTTCGGGTCGAACTTGAACGTGCCGCGGGGGCTGGGGAACGTCACGCCCTCGATCGTCGCGATGAGCTTGTCGCTGTCCGACGTGTTCCCTTCCACGGCGTCGAGGGAGTCCACGATGACGCGGGCCGTGTCGTAGCCCTGCATGGCGAAGACGTTGGCGTCCTTGCCGGTCTTCGCCTTGTACGCCTCGGTGAACTTCTTGTTCTCCGGGTTGTCGAGCTGGAGTGCCCAGTGCAGGCCGCTGATGGTCCCGAGCGCCGCGTCCCCCTCGGCGGGGAGGACGTCCTCCTCGACGGTGAACCCGGCGGCGACGAGCGGGATCTTCCCGGTGAGGCCGAACTCCCCGTACGCCTTCACGAACGTCACCGCGGCGCCGCCGCTGTAGAACGTGTAGACCATCGGCGGGTTCGCCTCCTGGATCTGGGTGATGAACGGGGCCGGGTCACCCATCGCCGGGAAGGGCGTGTACTGGGGCTCCGCCACGAGCTTGCCGCCCTTCGCCTGGAAGCCGTTGAGGAAGGCGTCGACCATGTTGTGTCCCGCGGCGTAGTCGGGAGCACTGACGAAGACCTCCTGGGCGACGTTGTCGTACGCCCATCCGCCGAGCGGCCAGTTCGGCTGCCAGTTGCTGAACGACGTCCGGAAGATGTACTTGCTCTTCTTCGCCCGGGTGAGCACGTTCGACCCGGCGTTGGCGATGATGAGGAGCTTCTTGTTCTCGTCGAAGTAGTCCCGCACCGCGTTCGCCACCCCGGAGGAGACGAGCCCGGCGACGAGGTCCACCTCGTCCTGCTCGACGAGCTTGCGCGCCTTCTGCAGCCCGATGTCGGGCTTCATCTGGGTGTCTTCCTGGACGATCTCGATGGTGCGGCCACCGGCCTCGTTCCCGACGCTCTCGAAGTAGAGCTTCATGGCGTTCGTGATGCTCTCGCCGAGCACGGCGTAGATGTCCGAGTACGGGAGCAGCAGTCCGATCTTCAGCGGTCCGCTCGATCCTCCCCCGGTCAGGTTGCTGCATGCCGAGAGCACCGGCCCGGCGGCGACGGCGCCGACGAGGAGCCCGGCGGACTGCAGGAAGCGCCGGCGGGTGACGCCTCGAATGGGACTCGGCCGTTCCCGGGACGTGGGTGTGGTCATGGTTCCTCTCCTCCCTCCGTTGTCGTGCCTGACGACCCTGCGACTGTACCAGTGGGGGCCCGGGCCTGCATCTGACCGTCCGGTCGGTCGGTTGGCCGCGCGGGACGGCGGCAGCGGCCATAATCGGGGGCAGGAGAACGAGCGGCTCGTCCCTGAGGGGAACGGGCGGGAGGTGTCATCGTGAGAGACCACACTGTTGCCGTGGCGGGGACCGAACTGACCTTCGCCCCCGTGTTCAACGTGGCCGTGCCGTTCATCGACCGGCATCTCGAGGAGGGACGGGCCGGGAAGGTCGCCATCAGGACGAACCACGGTGCCGAGGTCACCTATGGGGAACTCGCCGAGCAGGTGAACCGGGCCGGCAACGCCCTCCGCGACCTCGGTGTCGCTCCGGGTGACCGGCTCCTCATGGTGGTGAAGGACTGTCCCGAGTTCTTCTACGCCTTCTGGGGAGCCATCAAGGCCGGGATCGTCCCGGTTCCCCTCAACACGCTGCTCCGTACCAAGGACTACGCCTTCATGATCGAGGACTCGGCCTGTGCCGGCGTCCTCTACTCGCCCGAGTACGCCGCGGAGGTGGAGCCGGCGCTCGATGCCGCGACGCCCGGCCCGGCGATTCGCCTCCGGGTGGAGGGGGAGGGCGACACGTTCCAAGCCCGGATCGCCGCCGCCTCGCCCCACCTCGATCCGGCAGCGACGGGCCCGCTCGACGACGCCTTCTGGCTGTACTCCTCCGGCTCCACCGGCAACCCGAAGGGCGCGATCCATCGTCAGCGGGACATGGTCGTCACCAGTGAGCTCTACGGGGTCGAGACGCTCGGGGTGCGTCCCGACGACGTGTGCTTCTCCGCCGCGAAGCTCTTCTTCGCCTACGGGCTCGGGAACGCCATGACGTTCCCGCTGTGGGTGGGCGGCACGAGCGTGCTCTTCGACGGTCGCCCCACGCCCGAGACGACCTTCGCGATGGTGGACCGGTTCGAGGCCACGATCTTCTTCGGAGTCCCCACCCTCTACGCCGCGCAGCTCGCGGGCATGGACGAGCTCGCCCCCGACCTCTCCTCGCTGCGGGTCTGCGTCTCGGCCGGCGAGGCGCTGCCCGAGGACATCTTCCGGCGCTGGAAGGAGCGGACGGGCCTCACCATCCTCGACGGGATCGGATCCACCGAGTTGCTGCACATCTTCATCTCGAACCGCCTCGACGACACCCGCCCGGGCAGCTCGGGACGGCCCGTGCCCGGGTACGAGGCCCGCATCGTCGACGAGCAGGGCGAGGAGGTGGAACCGGGTGTCGCGGGGCGGCTCCTCATGCGGGGCGACTCCGCCGCCCGTGCCTACTGGAACAATCCGGAGAAGACCGCGGCGACCATGCTCCCCGGAGGCTGGCTCAACACCGGCGACACCTACGTGCGTGACCCCGACGGGTACTTCTTCTACCAGGGTCGCAGCGACGACATGATGAAGGTCGGAGGCATCTGGACCTCCCCCTTCGAGATCGAGGCGAAACTCATCGAGCACCCGCAGGTGCTCGAGGCCGCCGTGGTCGCCCGCGCCGACGACGCCGGGCTCGTCAAGCCCGAGGCGTGGATCGTGCTCACCGATCCCGCCCAGGCCGGTGACGAGCTCGTCGCCGAGCTCAAGGAGTTGTGCAAGCGGGGACTGGCACCGTACAAGTACCCACGGTGGTGGCACTTCGTCACCGAGCTACCCAAGACCGCCACGGGGAAGATCCAGCGGTTCCGCCTCCGGGACCGAGCCGACTGACGACCGGGCTCCGGGAGGGAATCCGAGGGAGAGGAGGCACCGATGCTCGTCGAGGCGGCGTTCCGCCTCCTCCTGGGACGGAGGCTCCCCATCACGGGGGGCGGACTCCACGTGTCCGGGATCCGGGGACGGGTGCGGATCCGGCGCGACCGGTGGGGTGTCGCCTACGTGGACGCCGAGAACGACGAGGACGCGTGGTTCGGGCTCGGGTTCTGCCACGGACAGGACCGGACGTTCCAGCTCGAGACGCTGCTGCGGGTCCTGCGGGGGACGCTCGCCGAGCTGGTGGGACCGGAGGCGGTCCCCGTCGATCGACTCTCGCGTCGGATCGGGTTCGCCCGGGCGGCGCACGCCCAGCTCGCGGTCGTGGACGACGAGGTCCGGCGGATGGCGGAGGCGTACGCCTCCGGCGTGACCGCCGGGGCGTCCCGCGGCCTGCGGCGCCGGCCGCACGAGTTCGCGCTCCTGCGGGCACGGCCCAGCGAGTACGGGGCGGCCGAGGTGCTGGGGATGCTCCAGCTCATGTCGTTCCTCCTCGCCTCGAACTGGGACAGCGAGCTCATGCGCTACCGGATCCTCCTCGACGACGGACCGGAGGCCGTCGCCGCGCTCGATCCCGCCTATCCCGAGTGGCTCCCCGTCTCCGACCCGGTGGGTGCCGCCGCGGGTCCGGCCCTCGACCGGCTCGCCGACGACCTCGCGGCCTTCGCCGAGACGGTGGCGGTGGGGGGAGGATCGAACAACTGGGCCGTCTCCGGTGACCGGACCGCCGGCGGCCGACCGATCCTCGCCAACGATCCGCACCTCGCCGCGGTCCTCCCGCCCCACTGGTACCTGGCGCGGGTGCGCACCCCCGAGTGGGTCGTCGCTGGCGCGAGCTTCGTGGGCGTCCCCGGGATCGTCGTGGGGTTCAACGGGCGATGCGCCTGGGGGGTCACCGCCGGACTGACCGACAACACCGACCTCTTCGTCGAGGAGATCGGTCCCGACGGGCGGAGCGTTCGCGAGGGGGACGAGTTCGTTCCGTGCCGAGTCCACACCGAGACGATCTCGGTCAAGGGGAGTGCGCCGATCGTCGAGCAGGTCCTCGAGACCCCACGGGGGCCGATCGTGGGTCCGGCGCTTCCGGGTGCCGCCGCGGCGATCTCCCTGCGTGCCGTGTGGCTCGACGCCCGGCCGCTCGAGGGATTCCTCCGGATGCACCGTGTCGGCGACTTCGACGGCTTCCGGCGGTGCTGGGCGCGCTGGCCCGGACTGCCGCTGAACGTCGTGTACGCCGACGTCGACGGGCACATCGGATGGCAGCTCGTCGGGGAGTGCCCCGTCCGGCGGAAGGGGTGGGGGACCGTCCCCCTGGCCGGCTGGGACCCGGACACGGGCTGGGAGGAGCAGACCCTGAGCGTGGAGGTGCTCCCTCATCTCCTCGATCCCGAGGAGGGGTTCGTGGCCACGGCGAACAACCGGCCGCGCGCCGGCGACGACGGTCCGTTCCTCGGGTACGACTTCATCGACGGCTACCGGCTCGCTCGGATCGACGAGGTCCTCGCCGGCCGCGCCGACTGGGATCTCGACGGGGTCGGCGCGCTGCAGATGGACCGGACGGCGATCCCGTGGCGGGAGATGCGGGACGTCGTCCTCGGCGTCGCGGCGCAGGAGGCGCCCGTGGCTCGCGCCCTCGCCCTCCTGCAGGACTGGGACGGCGTCGTGGCTCCGGACTCGCCGGCCGCCACCGTCTTCGAGCTGTTCGTCGTCGAGCTGACCCGGCGGGTCGTCGTCGCCAAGGCGCCCCGGGCCGCCGAGTGGGCGTTGGGGAAGGGCTTCTCCGCCCTGACGCCCGAGTCCGCCATGTTCGCCCGGCGCACGGGTCATCTGGTGCGGCTCCTGCGCGAGCGTCCCGACGGCTGGTTCGACCGGCCCTGGGAGACGGTGATCGCCGAGGCCCTGGCGTCGGTGCTCCGACGACTCGAGAGCGAGTACGGGGCGGACCCCGCCGGATGGAGCTGGGGGCGGGTCCGGCCGCTCACGCTCAAGCATCCCTTCGGGGCGCGACCGCCGTTGCACCGCGTCTTCGATCTCGGGCCGTTCCCCTGGGGAGGCGATGCGAGCACGGTGAACCAGGCCGCGGTGTCGTTCCTCGACCCCACGGGGGCTCCGCCGTTCGTGGCCTCGCTGCGAATGGCGGTCGACGTGGGGAACTGGTCGGAGAACCGGTTCGTGCTCCCCGGCGGCCAGTCGGGGAATCCGTGCTCGCCGCACTACGCCGACCAGCTCGACCGATGGCGGAACGGTGGGGGGGTGACCATCGCATGGGAGGACGACGCCGTCGCCGCGGCCGTCGAGCATCTGCTCGATCTCGATCCGGCGTAGCGCCACGGAGACCACCGGAGAGGGGGAGGATGGGCACGAAGGCGGGCGTTTCCCTCGGGTCGGGTGGCCGTACCGCCGATGGAGCCCCATGACCGCGGCCGCCCCATCCGTGCTCGTGGACGTCACCGGCGTCTCCAAGGTCTACCAGCCCTATCCGCGCGCCATGCGACTGCTGCTTCGCTCGGCGGTCCGTGAACCGGTGGTGGCACTCCGGTCGGTCGACCTGCGACTGCACGAGGGGGAGATCCTCGCGGTCGTCGGACCCAACGGCGCCGGGAAGTCGACGCTGTTCCGGATCCTGACGGGGCTCACGACCCCCACCGGGGGCGAGGCGACCGTGGTC
This sequence comes from uncultured Acidimicrobiaceae bacterium, assembly GCA_964584755.1. Lineage (GTDB taxonomy): Bacteria > Actinomycetota > Acidimicrobiia > Spongiisociales > UBA5794 > CAZPAV01. The sequence continues at coordinate 86,487 of CAZPAV010000003.1, read as the reverse complement.
GGGCTCGACGCCACCCGGGAATCGGCTCGGGTCCGCCGGCACGTGGGCTTCGCCCCCGCGGAGGAACGCACCCTCCTGCTGCGGCACACCTGTCGCGAGAACCTGGAGTTCCACGGCCGGCTCCAAGGCATCCCGAGCTCCGCCCTGGCGGCGCGCGTCACGGAGACCCTCGGCTTCGTCGGGCTCGCGTCGGTCGCCGACCGCACCGGGTTCGCGCTCTCCACGGGGATGCGGGCCCGACTCCAGCTCGCCCGGGCGATGCTCCACCGTCCCCGCGTGCTCATCCTCGACGAACCGACCGGCTCGCTCGATCCGCTGGCGGCACGGGACTTCCTCGGCCTCGTCGTCCGCGCCGCCGCCGAGGGGGCCGCGGTCCTCATCAGCTCTCACCGACTCGAGGAGATCGAGGCGCTACGCGACCGGGTCCTCCTCCTCGACCGCGGGCGGGTCGTGTACGAGGGCAGCCTGGACGAGTTGCGCTCTCGGTGGGACCGGCCCGCGGTCCGGCTCCGGTTCGTCGACGAGGACACCGCCCGGAAGGCCGCGGGCCGCCTCCGGGGGCGTTTCGGGAGGGATCTCGTGCATCGGGCGGCCACGGTGACCGTCGCGGGTGTCGCCGCCTCGGGGACCGTCCTGCGTGACCTCGGCGTCCTCGTCGACGACGTCCTCGAGGTGGCCACCGCTCACCGGCTCCTCGTGGACGTCCTCGCCGACGTCATGGCCGATGCGGCGATCCGCGACGAGGAGCCGTCATGAGCAGGGCGCGGATGGTCGTCGCGATCCGGCGCCCGATCCAGGTGGCCGGGGCCTTCCTGCGGTTGGGGATCTCCCTCGCCCTCAAGTACCCCCTCGGCTTCGTCACCGAGCAACTCGGGGTCGTCGTCCCCGTCCTCATCTACTTCTTCGTCGCCCGACTCGTGGGCGACGTCCGGTCGGTCGCCGGCGACTACTTCACCTTCGTGATCGTGGGGATCGTGGGGATGAACAGCCTCAACGCCGGTCTTCGGGCCCTGAGCAACCAGCTCGACCTCGCGATCACCCGGGGATGGTTCGAGATGATTCTCGTCGAGCCGGTTCCTTGGCGGGCCCTGCCCTTCGCCATGGCCCAGTGGCCGGTCGTCAACTCGCTGATCGCCTCGGTCGTGGTGGTCGGCGTCTCCCTGCCGTTGGGCGCCCAGTACCGGATGGCCGGGCTCCCCGTCGCGATCCTCGTCCTCCTCCTCGGGATCGTCGCCGGCCTGGCCATCGGCGTCCTGGCCGGGAGCGTCAAGGTGCTCGCCAAGCGTGGGGATCCGGTCCTCCGCGTCTACTCGATGCTCGCCCTCGTCCTCTCCGGCGTGTACTTCCCGGTCGCCGAGCTCCCGCTCTGGCTCCGGGGCGTCTCCTTCGCCATGCCCCACACCTACGTCATCTCGGGTCTCCGCTCGGCTCTGATGCCGGCGGCGACCGACCTCGGCGGGATCTCGGCGGGGGCGGCGGTGGCCGCGCTCGCCGCGCTCGACGTGGTTCTCCTGCCCCTGGCGGTGTTCACCTTCGGTCGTGCCATGGAGTACGGACGCCGTCTCGGCGTTCTGAGTGGGTACTGAGGTGGGGATGCGCGTCCTCGTCCTACCCAAGGACCTCGAGATCGGCGGGAGCCAGGTCACCGCCGTGGATCTCGCCCGCGGCGTGCGGCGACGGGGCGTCGAGGTGCTCGTGGCGGCACCGCCGGGACCGCTGCTCGAGGTGCTCGAGGGCTCGGGTCTCCCCTTCGTGCCGCTTCCCGGCAGGACGACCGGGAGGGGACGGAGACTCGCCGCCCTCGTGCACACGATCCGCGCCCACGCCGCCGAGGTCGTTCACGCCTACGAGCCGCAGGCCGTCGTCGACGCCTGCTACGCCACCCTCCTCACCCCCGGGGCGCGCGTCCTCGGGAGCTTCTCCGGTCCGAGGGTCCCTTGGTACGTCCCCGAGTCCATCCCCGTGGTGGTGGGGACGTCCCGTCTCTTCGAGTTCACGCGGCGATGGCGGACCGCCCGGGTGGGGCTCGTCGAGCCCCCGGTGGACACCGAACGCGACGCCCCCGGCGTGGTGCCGAAGGCGGCGTCGTTCCCCGGCCGGTTCCTCGTGGTGGCGGTCTCGCGTCTGGCGGTGCCCTTCAAGTTGCAGGGACTCGAGGACGCCATCCGCGCCATGGGGATCCTGGTGTCCCGTCTTCCCGTGACGCTCGTGGTCGTCGGCGACGGAGCGGCGCGGCCGCGGCTCGAGGAGCTCGCACGCGAGGTCCTCGGCGAGGCGGGCGACGGTGTCGTCCGGTTCGTCGGGGAGGTGACCGATCCCCGGCGGTGGTACGAGGCGGCGGACGGCGTGATCGGTGTGGGGGCCGCCGCGGTGCGCGGCATGGCCTTCGCCAAGCCGACGATCATCCTCGGCCGGGACGGACACGCCGAGGTGGTCGCCCCCGAGACGGCCGCCGGGTTGGCGCGGGTCGGCTTCTTCGGTGTGGGGGACGGGGACCGGAGTGGCCGGCCGCTGGCCGCGGCGATCGGCGCCCTCGCCGCCGACGCGGTGGCACGGCGAGAGCTCGGTGCCTTCTGCCGGGGAGTCGTGGTGCGCGACTACGCCCTCGAGGCTGCCGCGGAGCGGCTCGTCGACGAGTACCGGGCCGCGGTCGCCCACGGGCCCGGACGTGGCGTGGCCTTCTGGGAGGGGGCGCGGGTGCCGTGGCGGCGTCTCCACTACGGGTACCGGCGAGCCCGCCTGCGGCGGCGCGCGGTTCGTCTCGGTCTGACAGGGGACGACGCCGACAACTGGGTGCACGGACGACTTCGGGAGCTCGCGGTCCCGCCCCGCCGGTTCGGGACGGGGCGCTACCGGGCGTGAGCGGCGAGGGTCTCCTCGGTGACGACGACCGGGTCGGCCCCCGAGGTGGGGAGGACCGCGGCGTACGTGTCGGCGGTGAACGCCACCCGCCGGTGACCCAGCCGGTCGGTCACCGTCCGGATCGGTACCCCCGCGGCGAGGAGGAGGGCTCCGTGGGTCCGTCCCAGGCCGTCGAGGGTGATGTAGGGAACGCCGGCGCGCTCGCAGGCGGCGGTGAGGCGCCCTTCCAGCTCCTCGACCGCGCCATCGACGACGAGGCCGTCCCGGCCGGAGGTCGCCAGCGCCGTCAACGCGGCGCGAGCGGTCGGGCCCACCGGGACGTCCCGGCCACGGGTCGCCACGAACGCTGCGGGGACGTGGATGAGACCCTGCCGGAGATCGACGTGGTCCCAGGCGAGCGACGTCAGCTCGCGCCGGCGTAGCCCCGTGGCCAGGGCCAGGATCCAGATCGGCCGGTCGGGATCCTCCCGTGTCGCCTCGAGGAACGCTCGCACCTGGTCGCGATCCCACCAGGCCACGGCTCCTTCGCCTTCCTGCGAAGGTGCCGCCGCGGCGTCCCGGTGGAGGAGCTCCTGCGGAGCGAGGCGTCGCAGCGCGCCCATGGTCTTCGTCCGGAGACGCTCGCCGAGGCCCTTCGGCCGCGGCCCTGTGGGAAGGACGAACTTCATCTCGGTGGCCACCATCCCGAAGGAGCGGAGCCGCTCGTGCATCTCCGGCCGATCGATGCCGGTCAGAGTCCAGATCTGTGACACACCCGCCTCGCCGGCGAACCTCGCCGTGTGCTCGAGGAGCTGCGGCCAGACGTCGGAGCCGCGGTAGGCGGGATGGACCGCCGAGGCGACGGCCTGGAGGTGGGGGAGATCGTGGGCCAGCCACCACCCCATGCGCAGGAGCATGATCCCGGCGAGCTCCTCTCCGGTGTCGGCCACCCAGAGGACGTAGGTGGGATCCTCGAGGAGGCGCGCCAGCCGCCGGCGGAGCTGCTCCGGCGTCGCCTTCGGGCCCAGCGCCGCCACGAGCGGACCCAGCCGAGCCTCGTCCCCCGGTTCGACCTCTCGGATCCTCACGGCGTGCCCCCCTTCCTC
>CAZPAV010000003.1:42387-82440 GCA_964584755.1 uncultured Acidimicrobiaceae bacterium | reverse complement strand
GAGCCTCGTCCCCCGGTTCGACCTCTCGGATCCTCACGGCGTGCCCCCCTTCCTCGCGGCCTGCACTGTACTCGCCGACGTTCGCCGGGGGAGGAGCTTCTCCCGCCCCGGTCCGATCGGCTAACGTACCGGCCCGTCGTCCGGGGAGAGCGGAGGCAGGCACGCGATGGAATCGAGAGGTTCCGACGTCATGGGGTGGATCGGAATCCTCGTCGTGCTCGCGGTCGCGCTCGTGGTCCTCGTGGCGGGACGGGCCGGCGAGCCGAGCCCCACGACCACGACACTCCCGGCGCCGACCGGATCGGGTCCGGCGGGCGGCGGGGCGGCCCCGAGCCCCGGCACGACGACCCCTCCGCCGGCGCAGGGCATGGCCCCGTCCGCCGTCGTCGCCGCGTTCAACAAGGGCGGCTGCGGCAACTGCCACACGATCGCGGGCGTGCCCGGAGCCGTCGGTCGGGTCGGGCCCGACCTCTCCGCGATCGGCGCCGAGGCGGGCACCCGGCGCGACGGATACGACGCCGAGGAGTACCTCCGGGAGTCGATCCTCGACCCGCGGGCGTACATCGCTCCGCACTGTCCCGGTGGGGACTGTCCCGCCCAGGTCATGCCGCCGAACTTCGGCGAGGTCCTCGCCCCCGCCGATCTCGACACCATCGTCGGGTACCTGCTCGTGCTCGGCACGGACCGGGAGGCCGACGTGCTGGTGGCCGGCGGCGCCGGCGCCCCGGTGGCGCTCTCCACCGAGCTCCCCGCGGAGTCGGTGCTGGAGCCCTTCCGGCCCTACCCCGGCGAACCGCCGAGCGCGGCGAAGATCGCCTTGGGTCGCTACCTCTTCTACGACCAGCGTCTCTCGGGGAGCGTGGCGATGTCGTGCGCGACGTGCCACCGGCCCGACCAGGCCTTCACCGACGGTCTTCCCGTGAGCGTCGGCTTCCCCTCGACGAGCTACTTCCGCAACACGCCGAGCCTCTTCAACGTCGTCTTCAACGACCGCGTCCTCTACTGGGACGGACGGATGGATGCCAAGGACCTGCCGACGACGGTTCGGGACCACCTCACCGAGGCGCACTTCATGGCCATGGACGGGCGGCTCATGGTCGAGCGCATCAACCAGATCCCGGCCTACGTCGACCTGTTCCGGCAGGCCTTCGGGGGTGAGCCGAGCTTCGGGAAGGTCCTCAAGGCCCTCACCGCCTACGTGGACTCCCTCAACTCCCCGTCGACGCCGTACGACCGCTACCAGGCGGGGGACACGTCAGCCCTCTCCCCCGAGGCGCGCGCCGGGATGGCCCTCTTCGAAGGCAAGGCCGGGTGCGCGACGTGCCACACGGGTCCGCTGTTCAGCGACTTCGCCTTCCACGACACCGGCGTCGGTACCGATCCGGGGCTCTTCGCCGATCCCATCCGTCAGATGACGTACCGCAGGTTCCTCCGGACGATGGGAGTGCCGAACTTCCGGAACATCCGCGAGGACGTCGGCGCCTACGTGCGCGAGTTCGACGACTCCCTGTGGGGGGCCTTCCGCACCCCGCCGCTGCGCGAGGTGGCGCGCACCGCGCCCTACATGCACGACGGGAGCCTGGCCACGCTCGCCGACGTCGTGCGCTTCTACGACCGGGGCGGCGGACCTGGCGGGACCGCGGGTCTCCAGCCCCTCGGCCTGACGGACACCGAGATCGACGAGCTGGTGGCGTTCCTCGAGGCCTTGAGCAGCCGGCCGGTGGCCGTCGAGGTCCCGGAGCTCCCGGACTACGGGCTGGTGCCCCTGGGAGGTGGCGCGTGAGGAACGAGGGTCGGGTGCGGCGGATCCTCCTGGCTGCGGCCGTGGTCGTCGTCATGGTCGGGATCGCGGCCGTCGTCGGACCGCGGGCCACCGCGGCGGGACCGGATCCGACCGCGTTCAGCCCGCTCCCGCCGCTACCCGTCCCGGCGGACAACCCGATCACCCCGGAGAAGGTCGAGCTCGGCCGGCTCCTCTACTTCGACCCACGGATGTCGGCGGACGGCTCCCTGAGCTGCAACTCCTGTCATCCCGCCGATCAGGGTTTCGCCGCGCCCGCGCCCATCTCCTTCGGGCCGCCGGGAACGAGCCACTGGCGGAACGTCATGACGATCATCAACACCGCGTACTACACGTCCTTCAACTGGGACGGGGGGAAGAAGCGGATCGAGCAGCAGAACGCCGGGGCCTGGGGTGGAGCCGTGGCGGGGAACCTCGACAAGGCGCTCGCCGAGGAGCGTCTCGCCCAGATCCCCGAGTACGTGCGACGGTTCCGGGAGGTGTTCGGCACGCCGTGGCCCACCTGGGCGGACGCCCTGCGGGCCGTCGCCTCCTACGAGCGGACCTTCGTCTCCCGCAACGTCCCCTTCGACGCCTACGCGGCGGGGGACGACTCGGCGATCTCGGAGGACGCCAAGGCCGGATTCGCCCTCTTCGTGGGGAAGGCGGGGTGTGCGGCGTGCCACCGCGGTCCCGTGTTCACCGACGACTCCTTCCACAACCTCGGGGTGCCGCAGAACCCGGAGTTCGCCACGAGCCCCCTGCGGCAGATCACCTTCCGCTACGAGCAGTGGGCGAAGGGAACCCCGGAGGAGGTGTACCGGACGGCGACCCGGGACCTGGGGCTCTACTACGTGACGAAGCAGGACGCGGACAAGGGGAAGTTCCGCACCGTCGGACTGCGGGACGCCTGCTACACGGCTCCGTACATGCACGACGGCGTGTTCGCCACGCTCGCCGAGGTGGTCGCGTTCTACGACTCCGGGGGCGAGGACGTGCCGAACAAGGACCCGTTGCTGCACCCGCTCGGACTGTCCGCCCGCGAGCAGGAACAGCTCGTGGCCTTCCTCGAGAGCCTCTGCGGTGACCGCCTCGCCGACACCCAGCCCGAGCTCCCGCCCTATGGCGAACTGCCGGAAGGGGGAACGACACCGTGACACGCGACGAGCACGAGCCGGTTCCTCCCGACGTCTGCGAGCAGGCGACGGACGCGTTGCTCCTGAGCCGGCGCCAGTTCCTCCTCGGGGCATCCGCCACCGCCGCGGTCATCACCTTGCCGGGGTGGCTGCGCCTCCCCGGGGGTGCGGCTCAGCTCCCGGTCCTCATCGCGGAGTACCCCCGGGTCCGCATCGGGAGTCTCGGGGCGTTGCAGGTGGGCGTGCCGGTGACCTTCGACTACCCGTGGGACGACCCCCAGGCGCGCAACGTGCTCATCAAGCTCGGAAGCCGCGCCGGCGGTGGTGTCGGACCGGACGAGGACGTCGTGGCGTTCAACACCTTCTGCACCCACATGGGAGGTCCCCTCGCCGAGGTGTTCAAGGCCGAGCTGGGGATGGTCGGTCCCTGTCCGCTGCACTGGACCACCTTCGACCTCAACCGGCACGGTATGGTCGTCAGCGGCCACGCCACCCAGGGGCTCCCGCAGATCCTCCTCGAGACCGACGGCGACGACATCTACGCCGTGGGGGTCATGGGCCTCATCTTCGGGTACCACGACAACAAGGCCGATCCCACCGCACTGCGAGGTTGAAGATGGCGACGCAGTACACTCCGCAGGACCGGGTCCCCCTTCCTCCCCCGAACGCGCGCATCCACACCACCGCCTGCGACTACTGCATCGTCGGGTGCGGCTACAAGGTGTACACCTGGCCGGTGGGCGCCGAGGCGGGGACCCCCACCGAGAACGCCCTGGGGGCGACCTTCCCCGGGCGTGTCCTCGGGCCCTGGATCAGTCCGAACCAGCACAGCGTCGTCAAGGTCGACGGTATCGATCATCACGTCGTCGTCGTCGCCGACCACGAGACCCAGGTCGTCAACGTCGGTGGCAACCACTCCATCCGGGGCGGCACGCTCGCGCTCAAGTGCTACGACGCGCGACGGGACACCCGGGACCGCCTCCTGTACCCGCAGATCCGCGTCGGCGGTCGGCTCACCCGGGTGGACTGGGACACGGCGCTCGACGTCATGGCCGGGGTGTCCCGGCACGTCCTCGCCAACCACGGCGAGACGGCGTGGGCCATGAAGACCTACTCGTACGAGTTCTTCGAGAACACGTACGCGATCTCGAAACTCGCCTTCAAGGCGATCAAGACCCCGGCGTACGCCCCCCACGACAAGCCCGGTCCCGGCAACGACACCGCAGGCGTCGACGACGCGGGCGTCATCACCTTCAGCGCCAGCTACCGCGACTGGGGGGATGCCGACGTCCTCATGATCTCGGGTACCGATCCCTACGAGACGAAGACGATCGTCTTCACCCAGTGGATCATGAACGGCCCCAGGCTCATCATGGTGCTTCCCCGTCGCACCCAGGGCGCGGCGTACGCCGAGGCGAACGGAGGGCTCTTCCTCCAGATCGTGCCCGGAACCGACGCCCTCCTCCACATGGCGATCACCCGCCACATCCTCGAACAGGGTTGGGAGGACCGCGAGTTCATCGACCGTTGGATCGCCGACTCCTGGGAGATCGGCGCCGGGATGGGTCGCGGCACCCGCAACACGCCGTGGCAGTGGCGGACCACCTGGGGCAAGATCGGCGCGCTCCCCTTCGACGAGTACAAGGACTGGATCACGACCTACGAGCCGGCGACCCTCGACTTCGCCAGCCGCGAGACCGGCATCCCGGCGGACAAGATCGTGCGCGCCGCCGAGATGCTCACCGGCGCCGGAGGCGAGCGGCCGAAGGCGTCCTTCGGTTTCGAGAAGGGGAACTACTGGTCGAACAACTACCTCAACACGGCCAGCTACTCGGCGCTGGGACTCATCTGCGGCGCCGGGAACCGGCCCGGCCGGGTCATCTCCCGCTTCGGCGGGCACCAGCGGGGGTGGATCGGCGCCGCGCCCTACCCGCGCGGGAAGTCCCCGCTGAAGATCCCCGGTCGCCGCAAGCAAGAGATCGACCTGGATCGCTGGGTCCAGGCCGGCCAGGTGCGCTTCGCCTGGGTCGTCGGCACCACCTGGACCGGGGCGATGGCCGCCAGCCAGGAGCTGGCCCGGCGATTCCGCCAGCTAACGGTGGAGAACCCTCATCAGATCACCTCGACGGACAAGCAGGCGATGATCGACACCCTCATCCGGCGTGTCGACTCCGGCGGCATGGTGGTGGTCGACTCGGACATCTATCCGGTGGAGCCCATCAACACCGAGATCGCCGACATCGTCCTCCCCGCCGCGGCCTGGGGGGAGCACGACGCCGCTCGTGCCAACGGTGAGCGCCGCATCCGTCTCTACGCCAAGTTCTACGACCCACCCGGCGAGGCCAGGCCCGACTGGTGGGCGATCAGCCGCTTCGCCCAGAAGATGGGGTTCGACGGCTTCGACTGGGAGACCGACAACGACGTCTTCGAGGAGGCTGCCGGCGCCAGCCGCGGCGGCAAGCTCGACTTCAACGCGCTCGTGTGGAAGGCGAGACGGGAGGGGAAGGCCGGCCACGAGGCCCTCCGGGAGCTGGGCACGACCGGGATCCAGGCGCCGGTCCGTCTCGAGGGCGGCGAGCTCGTCGGCACGGCGCGACTCCACGACTCCACCTTGGAGCTGCCCACCCCCGAGGGTCCGGTCACCTATCCCAAGTGGCTCACCCACTTCAAGACCCAGAGCGGGAAGGCGCAGCTCATCCAGAGTCCCTGGGAGCTCTTCAGCGACTTCTACGAGCGCATCAAACCGGATCCGGCGAAGGGCGAGTACTGGATCACGAACGGACGGGTGAACGAGATCTGGCAGTCCGGCTTCGACGACAAGCGCAAGCCGTACATGTTCCAACGGTGGCCGGCCACGTTCGTCGAGATCAACCCTCGGGACGCCGCCGACCACGGGATCGAGAGCGGCGACTGGGTCCGTCTCGTCAACGACGACGTCCTCGTCCAGGTGGGCGGCTTCAACCGGATCGAGGGGGAGCAGCTCACCTTCACCTGGCTGGAGGAGAACGGCCTCATCGAGGTCGGTCACGGCGAGGTGGAGGCGGTGGCGATCGTCACCGAGGCCGTGCCGCCGGGTCTCCTCTTCACGAACTTCCTCGAGCCCGGGAGCCCCGCGAACGCCCTCGTCCATCGGGTGCCCGACCCGATCACCAACCGGTATCGATTCAAGCTCGGCAAGGGAAGGATCGAGCGGCTCGGACCCTCCGAGTTCAAGACCGACCTCACCCGGATGAGCTTCAAGCCGCGCGACATCACCTGAGGAGCCCGCGCGCCACCGTCTCCGGACCCGTCGACGCGCCGTTCCGGAGCATCCGGAGAGGTTTTACGCGTTCTTTGCCTTCGCCTTGCCGTGTGCTGGTGCGCGGTTTCGTAGGTTTCTCCCCGTAGGCCAGGAAGCCCCGTTTCGACCAGGAGACGACCATGCAACACCGCACCGCGCTCGTCACGGCCGCCACGATCGCCCTCGTCCTCGTGACGGGAACGACGGCCATCGCGGCGAACCTCGGCCGGTCCGGGGAACCCGCGACCGACACGACGGCCTCCACCGTCGCCGCGCCGGCGACCACCGAGGTGCCGCCGGCCCTCGTCGTGGCGGTCCCCGATCCCGAGGCCACGACCACCACGACCACGCCACCCGCCCCCGAGGTGCCGTCCGGCGAGACCTTGGCGTACGCCGCCGGCGACGCCGGCGTCGTCACCCTGCTCCACGACGGCGCCGTGCTCAAGATCCTCGACGTGGCCCCTGCCGACGGCTGGCAGTGGTCGGCACTGTGGAACGGCACCGACGTCGAGGTGGCCTTCGTCGCCCCGGACGGCCGCCAGCTCGTCTTCCAGGCCACCGTCGACGCGACCGGGATCGTCCAGACCACGGTCGAGGACCGCACGCCGGTGGTGCAGAGCCGCCGCAACACCCGAGGTGAGCGCGAGCGCGAACGCGAGGGCGGCGAGGATGACTGACCGGCCCGCGACCCCGACACCCGACCCGACCGCCCACGACCTGACGGAGACGACGACCATGACCACCGAGACTTCCGCCGCCCGCGGAGCGGGTGCCTCCCGAGGGAGGAGCTCCCGTGCCTCCGGCCCCGCCCGGAGGAGGCACCCCGCTCGGCGCTCCCGGATCGCGGCCGCGGTCCTCGGCACCTACGCCGCGGCGACGCTCACGGTGGCGATGGCCGCCGCGAACGCCCGGACCACCGCGGCCCCCGAGGCGGCACCGCCGCCACCACAGCCGGCGCCGGTTCCGGTGACGGCGCCCCGCCGGGTCATCACCCTGCCGGTGCCCACGACGGCGGCCGGGGCGACCCCGGTGGCGTCCGTCGCCGCTCCGGCCGCCCCCACCGCGCTCCCGGCGGTCCAGGTCCAGCCCGTCCCGGTGCAGCCGGTGAAGGTGACGCCCGTCCGGCGGGTCGTGGCCACGACCCGCGGCAGCCGCTGAGGGAGGAGAGGTCATGACGATCTCGACCATCTGGTGGTTCGTGTCCCGCTCGACGGGCCTCGTGGCGGCGATGATGCTCGCCCTGTCCGTCCTCTGGGGGATCTTCCTCTCGACGAAGCTGTTGCAGGACCGCAAACGCCCCGCGTGGCTCCTCGACCTGCATCGGTGGCTCGGCTGGCTCACCGTCGCCTTCACCGTCGCGCACCTCGCCGCCCTCGCCGCCGACTCGTACCTGGAGTTCGACCTGCGGAGCTTCCTCGTGCCGTTCGCCTCCTCCTGGCGGCCCGTCGCGGTGACCTGGGGGGTCGGCGCTCTCTACGTGCTCGCCGCGGTGCAGATCTCCTCGCTGCTGCGTCGCAGGCTCTCGCGTCGGGTGTGGCACGGCGTGCACCTCCTCAGCTACGGCCTGGTGTGGGTGGTGGCCATCCACGCCGCTCTCGCCGGGTCGGACGTGACGAACCCGGTGTACCGGGCCGGTCTCGTCCTCGTCGTGGCCTGGCTCGCCTTCGCCGTCCTCTATCGGGTGCTCGGTCCGCGACGGAACCGTTCCGCGCGCCGGCGGGGTCCGGTCGCGGCGAAGGCATGAACCGGGCCGGAACGGGGCGACATCGGGGTCGGGTGGTCCGAGACGGTCACCGCTGCTCGGCCCCGACGACCGCGGGGAGGGACACGACCACGTCGAGGCCACCACCGTCGGCTGCGAGCGCCTCGACCGAGCCTCCGGAGCGCTCCGCCAGGTGGCGGACGATGGCGAGGCCGAGGCCGCTTCCGCTCCGGTCCGCCGAGCCCCGCCAGAAGCGGTCGAACGCCCGCCGGCGCTCCTCCGGGGGCATCCCCGGCCCGGAGTCGACGACGTGGATCACGTGCCGGCGACCCTCCGAACGTACCGCGAGGCGGACCGTGGTTCCCTCCGGCGTGTGCCGCAGCGCGTTGTCGAGGAGGTTGTCGAGGATCTGCTCGACCCCACCGGGAACGGCACGCACCCGGAGGTCGCCCGGTGGCAGCTCGAGCTCGAGGCGCCGTCCCCACTCCGCGGCCACCGGTTCCCACAGCCGGACCCGGTTCTCGGCGACGGCCCGGAGGTCCACGACGGTCGTCTCCATGGTGGCGCTCTCTCCTCGCGAGAGCTCGAGGAGCTGATCGACGAGTCGGGCGAGCCGCTCGGCCTCGACGATGGCGTCCTCAACGGAGGCCACGTCCTCCGGGGCGAGGGACGTCTCCAGGTTCTCGAGGCGCAGGCGCAGCGCCGTCAGGGGCGTGCGGAGCTGATGGGAGGCGTCGGCGACGAAGGCTCGCTGGGCGTCGATGAGTCGGGAGAGCCGCTCCGCCATGTCGTTGAAGGCCTCGGCGAGTTCCCGGAGCTCGGGAGGACCGTCCCCCGAGTCGGTGCGGGCCGAGAGGTCGCCGGCGGCGAGCGTGTGGGCGGCGTCGCGAAGCTGGGCCACGGGACGGGTGATGGAGCGGGCCACGGTCACCGCGACGGTCACCGTCGCCCCGACGGCGACGAGCACGATGGCGGCGAGGCTCAGCCAGATGCGGTGGACCTTCGCCTCGACCTCCCGAGTGGGCAGGGTGAGCCGGACCGCACCGTGGATCGTCCCCCCGGAGGCGATCGGGACCGCGACGAAGAACAGGTCGGTGTCGAGCGTCTCGGAGCGCCGGCTGCCCGACGCCCGACCGCCACCGAGGGCCGCCGCCACCTCGGGGCGGCTGGCGAAGCTCCGCGGGGATCCCCCCGCCGAGTCGACGACCGACGTTCCCGTCGCGTCGACGACCACCACCCGCGCGCCCGTCGAGGTGGCGTACTCGGCGGCGGGCCGCGGGTCGACGGGGACGTGGCCCTGGAGGGCGTCCTCGTAGATGGCCGCCAGGACCACCGCGTCCCGCTCGAGCGCGGTGGCGAACCGCTCCCGCTGGCGTTGGGCGAAGACGATGCCGAAGGGGATGGCGAGGGAGGCCGCCACGACGAGGGTGATCGTGACGTAGCCGACGAGGAGGCGCCGGGTCATCGCCGGCTCATCGATCCGCGGCGACGAGCTGGTATCCGACGCCGCGGACGGTGCGGATGAGGGAGGGGTCGCCCAACTTGCGGCGCAGCGAGGCCACGTGGACGTCGAGGGTCTTCGTGGAGCCCCACCAGTGCTCGTCCCACACGGAGCGGACGATCTCGTCGCGGGTGAACACCGCCCCGGGGTCCTCGGCGAGGAACGAGAGGAGGTCGAACTCCTTGGGGGTGAGGGAGAGCGGCCTCCCCTGGAAGGACACCTCGTGGGTGCGGCGGTCGATCACGAGCTCACCGATGCGCTGCGGCTGCTGCTCGCCGTTCTCCTTGGTGAGGCGTCGCGTCACCGCCCGGATGCGGGCGGCGAGCTCTCGGAACCCGAAGGGCTTCACCACGTAGTCGTCGGCGCCGAGGTCGAGGAGCGCCACCCGGTCGATCTCGTCGGAGCGCGCCGTGACGACGATGATCGGGACGTCGGAGCGCTCCCGGAGGCGACCACAGACGGCCTCGCCGTCGAGGTCGGGGAGACCGAGGTCGAGGAGGACGAGGTCGTGACCGGTGGCTTCCAGCGCCTCGGCACCGGTCCGGACCCACTGCACGTCGTAACCCTGCCGGGTGAGGCCGCTCGCCAACGGCTCGGCGATCGTGGGGTCGTCTTCGACGAGGAGGAGCTTCATGGGGACATCGTCCCATGTGTCGTACCCGTGACCGGTGATCTTTACCGGATCTTTGCCTTCGCCTTTCCTTCCGCTGGTGTCCCGCCGCGTACCCTGACGGGAGCCAGGGAGCCGTCGTCGAGCCTGCTGGGGAGGCTACATGCAGCATCGGACCGCTCTCGTCACCGCCGCCTCGGTGGTGATCGTCGTCGTCGCGGGCTCCGCCGCCATCGCCGCCAACCTCGGGATCCTGAACAGCGCCGCCGCCGCGGAGAACGTGGGGGAGCTCACCGTGTCCGCCGCGGCCGCCCCGGAGGTGCCGCCGGCGCGTGTCGTCCGGGTGGCCGACCCCGACGCGCCGGCCCCGACGACGACGACGACGCAGCCGGCCCCCGCATCCGACACCGTCGCCTACGCCGTCGACGACGCCGGGGTGGTCACCCTGCAACGAGACGGCACCTTGCTCTCCATCGCCCGGGTCGACACCAACCTCGGATGGGAGTGGGTGCCGCTGCGGGAGGGCCGGCTCGTCGAGATCGGGTTCGTCGGCCCGGGGCGTCGGGTGCTGCAGTTCCTCGCCGCCGTCGACCGCGACGGCGCCGTCCAGACCCGGCTCGACGACCTCACGGTCGCGGCCCCGGCGCGGGGCGACGGTGAGCGTGAGGGTCGCGAGCGCGAGCGTGAGGGGCGCCAGGATGACGACTAGCAGGACCGTGAGATCCGCCGCCGCCCGCCGGCCGGGGACCTCTCCAGGACGGGGCTCCCGTGCCTCCGGCCCCGTCCGGGAGAGGCACCCCGCTCGGCGTGCTCGGGTCGTGGCGGCGACCCTGGGGGCGTACTTCGTCGCCCTGCTCACCGTGACGATGGCCACCACCGACGCCCGCGCCCAGGCACAGGCGGCGGCGACGCCGCCGCCCCCTCCTCCGACGCCGGCTCCCGCCGCGGTGACGCTGCCGCCCCGGGTGATCACCCTTCCCGTCCCGACCCCCGCCGGCGGGGCGACCCCCACGACCGCCCCGACGACGACGGTGGCTCCCGTCCCCATCCAGGTGGTGCCGGTCCGGCCGGTGCGGCGCGTCGTCGTGGCACGAAGTCGTGGTAGTCGCTGAACGGCGCAGCCGGGTGATGGCGAGCGAGCTGCATCTCGCCGTCACCGGGCCCGCCGGACGCCTGGAGGCGCTCCTCGACTTCGCCGAGGAGCGCCTCCAGGGTCTGGAGCGGCGCTGGAGCCGCTTCCGTGACGACAGCGAGGTGAGCCGTCTCAACGCCGCGGCGGGATCCCCGGTCACGGTCTCCCCGGACACGCTTCTCCTCCTCGGCCGTGCCGTCGACGCCTGGCGGCGTACCGGAGGGGCCTTCGACCCGACCGTGCTCCCGGCGCTCCTCGCCGCCGGGTACGTGGCGAGCATCGAGGACCCGGGACGGGTGACGCGGCTGCCGGGAGAGGCGACGGCAGGGCCGGCGCCCGGGTGTGACGGGATCGTCGTCGATCCGGCGGCGGGAACGGCGACGGTGCCGCCGGGGGTGGCGTTCGATCCGGGCGGGATCGGCAAGGGACTGGCCGCCGACCTCGTCGCCACGGAGCTGCGGGAGGCCGGCGCGGCCGGGGCGCTCGTCGAGATCGGGGGCGACCTGCGCGTGACGGGGGCGTCGCCGACGGAGGAGGGGTGGATCGTGGTCGTCGAGGACCCCTTCGCCCGGGACGGCGTCCTCCGTACGCTGCGCCTCTCCGACGGAGCGGTGGCCACCTCCTCGACGCTGAGTCGGACGTGGGAGCGGGACGGTCGGCGGGTCCATCATCTCATCGACCCGGGGACGGGCGCACCGGTGGCTCCCCGGGTGGTGGCGGCGACGGTGCTCGCCGCCGAGGGATGGGTGGCCGAGACCGCCTGCAAGACGCTCCTCGTCACCGATCCACTCCCGGCGCTGGAGTGGCTCGACGCCGGTGGTCTCGCCGGGCTCGTCGTCGATCGCGACGGCGTGTCGTGGGAGAGTCGGAACCTCGCGAGGTTCTCCGCGTGACCCCCGTCCTCGGCGCGGTCACCTGGTACCTGGCGCGGTCGACGGGGATCGTGGCGGCGCTCATGCTCGCCGCCTCGCTCTTGTGGGGCGTCTTCCTCTCCACGAAGCTCCTCCAGGACCAGAAGCGACCGGCGTGGCTCCTCGACCTCCATCGCTGGCTCGGGGCCCTCACCCTGTTCTTCGTCGGGCTCCACCTCCTTGCCCTCCTCCTCGACCGCTACGTGCACTTCGACCTCCGCAGCGTCCTGGTTCCCTTCGCCTCGACGTGGCGTCCGCTGGCGGTCACCTGGGGGGTGCTGGCGCTGTACCTGCTCGTCCTGGTCCAGGTCTCCTCGTGGGCGCGCCGCCGCCTGTCGCGCCGTCTCTGGCACGGCATCCACCTCCTCTCCTACCCGCTCGTGTGGCTCGTCGCCATCCACGCCGGCAGCTCCGGCACCGACGTCGGCAACCCCCTCTACCGGCTCGGGGCCCTCGTCGTCATCGCCTGGCTCCTGTTGACGGTCCTCTACCGGGTCCTCGCCTCGACCCGACGGACCCGGACGGCACGCGCGTCGGCAGTGACGGCGAACCCGTCACGGCGCCGCTGAGCGGGGCGAAGGGGGCCGAGCGATATCCTCGGCACGTGAACGACCCCCTCCCACGTTCCGACACCGTGGTCGCTACGCGACGCGGCTCGCTCTCGACCGTGGTGCGGGCCGAGTGGTCCGAGCTCGGCCTGCTGGGACGCACCGTGCTCGGGGCGCTCGCCACCTTCGGGATCGTCGCCGCCCTCCTGGCGGTCACGATCCCCCAGCAGGTCGAGCGGCACCTCATCGACGCGCACATCCGTTCCCTCTCGAGGATCGCCGAGGGCATGGTGGACCTCGGCCTCATCCCGCCCCATCCCGACGATCCGTACTCCCTCGCCCCGCTCGACACCGCCATCCGGATCGACCTGCTGGGCACCGACACCGTTCGGGTGAAGATCTGGCTCCCCGACGGGACCATCGGCTACTCGGACGAGCGCGCCCTCATCGGTCGTTCCTTCCCCCTCGAGGAGGAGCTCGCGGACGCGTTCGCCGGACACCCCCGGACCGCGCGGCCCGTCCTCGAGCGGGAGGAGAACGTGTTCGAGCGCGGCCTCCCACCGCTGCGCGAGTACTACATCCCGGCGGTCGACGCCGAGGGGAAGGTGGTGGCGGTCTTCGAGGTGTACCAGCTCGCCGAGCCGGTGGACGGCTTCGTCGGAGGGGTACGTCGCTACGTGTGGGTGGCCGTGTGGCTCGGGATCGGCCTCCTCGCGGTGTTCATCGTCGTCATCCTCGTCGTCAACGGTCGGGCCGCGGCCCGGCGGCGACGTCAGGCCGAGCAGATGTTCGGGGATCTCGTTCGGGCCCAGGCGGAGGAGCGCCGGCAGATCATCGGCGCCCTCCACGACGACATCGGGCAGACCCTGTACCGGATCCATTTCGGCGTCGAGGAGCTGCAGGCGCGGGTGGGTCCCGAGAGCGAGGTGGGCGAGGAGCTCGGTCGACTCGGGCAGCTCGTCAACGACGTCGACGGAGTGCTTCGTGCCGAGCTACGCTCGCTCCACTACGGTTCGGGCGAGGAGCTCTCGCTCCGCTCGGCCCTCGAGGAGCTCGGCGAGGTCACCGAGATGGAAACGGACCTCGACGTCGAGATCCGCGTGGCCGAGGACGGTCCACTCTCGGTCCCGTCACGGGTCGCGCTCTTCCGGGCGGCGCGTGAGGGGATCATGAACGTGCGCAAGCACGCGGCCGCGACCCGGATGTGGATCCGGGTCGGGCGGAAAGGGGACATGGTGCAGGTCGACATCGCGGACGACGGGGTCGGGATTCGCGGGGCTCCCGGCCTCGGTCTCACCACGACCCGGGAGCGCCTCGAGGCGATGGGCGGCGGCCTTCGGGTTCGGCAGCGGCGCGGCGGCGGGACGAGGTTCTCGGCGTGGATCCCCGTCTCTTCCGGGGAGGATCGCCCATGAGACTCCTCATCGCCGACGATCACCGCATCGTCCGGGAGGGGCTGCGGATGCTCCTCGCCCGGGAGGAGGACATCGAGATCGTCGGCGAGGCCGCCGACGGGCAGGAAGTCCTCGCGCTCGTGACGGAGCAGGAACCCGACGTGGTCCTCCTCGACGTCCGCATGCCCGGGATGGGGGGTCTCGAGGTCCTCGAGACCCTGCGGGCCGCCGGCGACGACGTGCGGATCATCGTGCTCTCCATGCACGACGACCCCGCCTACGTGAAGCGGGCCATCGAGCTGGGTGCCGACGGCTACCTCCTCAAGTCGGTGGGGCGCGAGGAGCTGCTGCGGGCACTCCACACCGTCGCCGACGGGGGCCCGTACATCCAGGGGGAGATCGCCGCGCCGCTGGTGGCGCGGATCGTCGACCCCGCCGCGGCGGGGCCGGTGGGCGACCTCTCGGTGCGAGACGTCGAGATCCTCCAGATGCTCGCCGACGGGGCCGACAACCGGGCCATCGCGGCACGGCTCGGGATCTCGGAGGCCGCGGTCAAGGCGGAGCTCCGCACCATCTACTCGCGTCTCGAGGTGAAACGTCGCTCCGAGGCGGTGGCGGTGGCCCTGCGGCTGGGCCTCATCTCGTGAGTTAGGGCCGGAATGCCCTAGGGTGCCGATCGGAGGGGGACCGTCACCGCCACCCGAACGTCGGCTCGATGGGTGCGTCCTCCCCGGTGCCCGGAGGGACGATCCGCCATACCGTACCCAGAGATGCTCGACCCGTCCCGAGCGCAGGATGACGGAGAAGCAAGGAGGTACGCACATGAAGTTCCGCTGGCTCATCGTGGCCGCAGTGGTGATGCTGGTGGCCGCGGCGTGCTCGAGCTCCTCGTCGACGACCACGAAGGCGTCGGAGAGCTCGAGCAGCACCGCCGCGAGCAGCACCACACAGGCCGAGGAGCACGAACACGACGAGAACCGCGTCATCGAGGCGCCCGCGGCGTCGATCACCGTCGACGGTGACCCGGCCGACTGGGCCGCCATCGACGGTCTCGACGTGACCCTCGAGCCCATCGCCGAGGAAGAGGGGCAGGGCCCCGTCGACATCCCGGCGACGATCAAGGTCGCCCACGACGACGAGAACGTCTACGTCCTCTTCGCCATCCAGGACGACTACAACTGGGTCGAGGGGAACAACCACAAGTCGGCCTCCGCGGCGATCATGTGGCGCATCGACCCCAACGCCGGTGAGCACATGGGCACCGACTCGGAGAACGGCGACGGCCCCTCGCTCGGCATGGTCGACGTCTGGCACTGGGAGCTCGGGGACTGCCCCGCCGGCGCCAAGGGCGGCGGCGCGGTGAACGACGCCGGCGGCGGAGCGGCCGGCAACGATGGCACCTGCAACCTCGACGACGAGTGGGCCTCGTCTCCGACCGATCGGGATGACGACAACGCCACCGGTGCCGAGAACAGCCTGCTGGGCGTGTGGACCCACACCGCCGACGAGCAGGACGCCGCGGGCACGTACTACTTCGAGTTCAGCCGGCCGCTTCAGACCGGTGACTCGCAGGACGCGCAGCTCACGGTTCCCGGCGAGGCGAAGTTCGCCGCCGCCTACTGGGACCCGGACACGACCCCCGACGGTTGGGACGGCGACCACCACGTCATGACCTCCAACCAGGGGTGGATCACCGTCGAGTTCCAGTCCTGACCGACACCATCGTCCGGAGGGGGTCGCGGCCCAGGCCGCGGCCCCCTGCGCGGCGCCCCGGTGCGATGCGCGGTAGGGAACGGGGATCGGTACGCTTCGGGAGCATCGCGGAGCACCCCGGAGCGCTCCCCGGTCCGTGATCACGGGGCCCCGGCGCCCGGATCAGGAACAACCGAGGCCCGCCGCGCGGATCCGCCCTCCCTCTCCCTGCGGGTTCGCGAGGCGAAGGGTGGCTGGAGCGGTCCCCTCCCCACGCCGGCCACCCACCGACCGCCCCGTGCCGCCTCCCCCCTCGGCACGGGGCGGTCACGTTCCGCCTCGTCGGCGAGAGGGGATCAGGCGTCGACGCCGTAGAAGTCTCGCAGCGCGGCGCGGAGCTGGGCTCCGCCGAGACCGCCGCGTACGACGCGCAGGACCCGGCCGTCGGCGTCGTAGAACACGGTCATCGGGGATCCTCGCATGCCGAACGTTCCGGTGCTCAGGGCGCTCCCGTTGCCGTTCCCGATGTCCCGCGCCAGAGGCCAGACTCCGATGAGGCCCCACTTGCGGGCGTCGGGGAGGCCGCGGCCGTTGTCCTGCATGTCGATCCCCACGAACGTCACCGCACCGGCGACGTCGCGGGACACCTCGAGGAACACGGGGATCTCCGTCTCACACACCTCGCACCAGGACGCGAAGAAGGCGGCGACGACCGGGGTTCCGCGGAAGTCGGCGAGGGCGACCCTGCCGTCGCCGTCGAGCGCGGGAAGGTCCCAGTTCTCCGCGGTGGTGTTCCCGGTCTCGGGGGAGGGCCAGAGGAGGACGAGCGCCGCCACGACGACGAGGAGGAGGCCCGCGGCGATTCCTCCGGAGCGGATCCGGCGGCGGCGCGCCTCGCGTCGGAGCCGCTCCTCCCGCTCCCGCCGTCTCGCCACGCGCCGGCGTGCCGCGCTCTCCCGGGCCATGGTGGGAGGAACGGGCGGTCACGCCCGCAGATTCCCCGACGGCGCCGAAACATCGTCGTCGACGGGACAATCGGCAGGGACCGGCCCGCCGGTAGGCTGCAGCGCGGACGAAGGAGGAGCACGATGGAGCGGATCGCCGTCGGGGACGTCTCGCTGGCGGTGACCGAGGCGGGCGCCGGCCCTCCGGTCGTCTTCGTCCACGGCTTCCCCGAGCTCGCCTTCTCCTGGCGTCATCAGCTCCCCGCCGTCGCCGCCGCCGGATACCGGGCGGTCGCCTACGACCAGCGTGGCTACGGCGAATCGGACAAACCGGGGGACGTCGCCGCGTACGGGTTGCACCCCCTCGTGGGGGACCTCGTCGGCCTGCTCGACGCCTTCGGATGGGAACGGGCCACGCTCGTGGGCCACGACTGGGGAAGCATCGTGGTCTGGGCGGCCGCCGTGCACTTCCCGAAACGGGTCGAGCGGATCGTCAGCCTCAACGTTCCCTACCGTGGCTGGTGTTGCGGCTTCCCCAACCTCGCCTACATTCGCGAGCACCTGGCCGACCGGTTCGGCTACGTCCTCGCCTTCCAGGAGCCCGGCGGCGTCGAGGCGCGCTTCGCCGCCGATCCGGAGGGGTGGCTGCGGGCGGTCTTCACGGGCGTCGCCGCCGATGCGGGGTTCCTCACCGACGCCGTCCTGGCCCGCTACCGGGACGCGTTCGTCGCCGGGGGCATCGCGGGGCCGGTGAGCTACTACCGGAACATCGACGCCAACTGGGAGGAGTGCGTCCCCTTCGCCGACGTCCCCGTCACGGTGCCCACCATGCTCGTCGTGCCCGACGCGGACCCGGTCCTGCCGGCGACCCTCGCCGCAGGGATGGAGCGGTGGGTCCCGAACCTCCGGGTCGGCACCGTGGCCGGCTGCGGCCACTGGACGCAGCAGGAGCGCCCCGAGCGGGTCAACGAGCTCCTCCTCGAGTTCCTGGAGGATTGATGCGGTTCACGAGCATTCGCTACGAGGTCACGGGTCGGATCGCCACGATCACCCTCGACCGGCCCGAGCGGCTCAACGCGATCGACGAGGCCATGCCCGGGGAGATCCGTGCCGCCGTCGAGGCCGCCGACGCGGACGACGAGGTCCACGTCGTCGTCGTCACCGGGGCGGGTCGCGCCTTCTGCGCCGGGTACGACCTCCGGCGTTACGCCGAGGAGGCCGGTCCCAATCCCGGCTTCCAGGAGATGCCCTGGGACCCGATGGTCGACTATCGGATGATGTGGCGCACCACCGAGAACCTGCTGTCGCTGTGGCGCTCCCCCAAGCCGACGATCGCCAAGGTGCGCGGCTACGCCGTGGCCGGCGGCTCCGACATCGCCCTCTCCTGCGACCTCGTCGTCATGGCCGAGGACGCCAAGATCGGCTACCCGCCGGCCCGGGTGTGGGGGTGTCCCACGACGGCGATGTGGGTGTACCGGGTGGGGGCGGAACGGGCGAAGCGGATGCTCCTCACCGGCGACCTCGTCGACGGGATCGAAGCCGCCCGGATGGGACTCGTCCTCGAGGCCGTTCCCGAGGCTCGTCTCGACGAGCGGGTCGAGCAGCTCGCGGCTCGCATCGCCGGCGTCCCCCGCAACCAGCTCATGATGCAGAAGCTCCTCGTGAACCAGGCCTACGACGCCATGGGAATGGTGAACACGCAACGGTTCGCCACCCTCTTCGACGGGATGGCGCGGCACTCTCCCGAAGGTGTCTGGTGGAAGCGGCGTGCCGAGGAGGTCGGATTCCCCCAGGCGGTCGCCGAGCGCGACTCCGGGGATCCCATCGCGCCGGACGTGTCGTCGTGAGGCGGCTGCGCGACTGGGTGACCACCGTCGCCTCCCTCCTCGCGGCGGGAGCGGTCCTCGTCGCCTTCGACGTCCTGGGACGCATCGCCCTGCTCTTCGGGCGGCGGGCCTTCGAATGGACGATGGCCTGGCTGCAGCGGGCCCTCCTGTGGGCGTTCGCCGTCGCCGGTGTCCGCTACGAGGTGGAGGGGGTCGAGCATCTCGAGCCGGGACGGGGCTACCTCATCGTGAGCAACCACCAGAGTCTCCTCGACATCCCCATGTTCGGCGGCATCCTCATGCGCAACTTCCCCAAGTACGTCGCCAAGCGAGAGTTGGGGCGGCGCATCCCCAGCGTCTCCCTCAACCTGCGGCGCGGCGGGAACGCCCTCATCGACCGGAAGGATCGCGCCCAGGCCATCGCCGCCATCGAGCAGGTGGCCCGCGAGGCGCAGGAGCGAGGCGTGGCGGTGGTCATCTTCCCGGAGGGGACGCGCTCGCGCGACGGCACCCTCGGCGAGTTCCGGCCCGCCGGCACCGAGGCGCTCCTGCGGGCCGCCCCCGCGCTCCCCGTGGTTCCGGCGGCCATCGACGGCTCGTGGCAGGTGGTCCGTCACCGTCTCCGGCCCATCCCCTACGGGGTGCGGGTGCGGGTGCGCTTCGGGGCGCCCATCGCCCGCCGTCCGGGGGCGTCGACGACGGACCTCCTCGAGGGCGTGCGGTCCTGGATCGCCGCCACCCTCGCCGAGTGGCGCACGGCGGCCGGGACCACGGGCCCCGCCTGATAGGCTCCGCCTCATGGAGATGGACGAAGAACGGATCGGGCTCTTCATCGACTACGAGAACCTCGCCATCGGGGCCCGGGAGGATCTCGGCATCCGCTTCGACTTCCGTCCCATCGCCGACGCCCTCGCCGAGCGTGGACGGGTGGTGGTCCGGCGGGCGTACGGCGACTGGGCCGCCTTCGAGGACGACCGTCACATGCTGACGCGCAACCACATCGAGCTGCTCGAGATCCCGCAGCGGAAGGGCATGGTCCGCAAGAACGCCGCCGACATCAAGATGGCCGTCGACGCCGTGGAGCTGGCCTTCGAGCGGGAGTACGTGACGACGTTCGTCATCTGCACCGGCGACTCGGACTTCACCCCGCTCGTCCAGAAGCTCCGCGAGCTCAACAAGCGCGTGATCGGAGTCGGCCTCAAGGCCTCCACCTCCGCCCTGCTGCCCCCCGCGTGTGACGAGTTCCTCTTCTACGAGAACCTCGAAGGAGTGGACGTGCCCGCTCCGAAGCGACGCAAGCCGCAGGGAGCACCCGCCGAACCGGCACCGGCCGCCGACCTCGACTCGCTGGCGATCTTCATCGCGCAGACGCTCTCCGGTCTGGAGCGATCGAGCGGGAGCGAGGTGCGGGCCTCGACGCTCAAGCGGGCGCTGCTGCGCAAGGACCCCACCTTCAACGAGGCGGACCACGGGTTCCGGGCCTTCGGGGAGCTGCTGCGACATCTCGAGGAACGCAAGCTGCTTCGTCTCAACGACGAGGGTCAGGTGGGGGATCCGGTCGTCACCTTCCCCGAGAGTGGTCGCGGCGAGGCCGCCGCCTTCGACCTCCTCCATGAGGTCGTCGCCGACCTGGAGCGGGACCGGGGGACGGTGGTCCTCTCCGGGCTCAAGAACGAGATGCGCAAGCGCCGGCCGGGGTTCAGCGAGAAGCGATTCGGGTACTCCGGCTTCCTGCAGTTCGTCAAGGCCGCGAAGGCGAAGGGAATCGTCGACGTCGCCTGGGACGACGGCGCCGAGGACTACGTCCTCCACTCCGTCTGAGCGCGCGGTTGCCGCGGACCTCCCCGCGAATTACACTGGTGGAAGTACCGCGAAGGGAGCAGCATGGCGGTCGCGGTCCGTGACGTCGTAACCGAGGTCGATCTCGTCGTGGAGGCGGCGCTGCGGATCTACGCGAGCCGGCGCGAATCCGCGGTCGACACCGCCCTGGCCGAGCTCCTCGAGGACGCCGGTCCGGTGGGGGCCTGGAGGGCGGTCGTCGCCGGCGCCTCCCGAACCGTCGAGGTCGTTCTCGACGAGGGCACCGACCCCGCCGAGCTCGCCACCGCGGTGTGGCGACTCGCCGGCAGGGGCCTGCGGGTCGTCGTGCTGGTGGGCGCCGCCGAGATCGGGGAGGCCCACCGCGCCCTGCGGGGGACGCCGTGCCTGCTGCAGCCCTGGTGGGTCGCCGAGGACACGGTCCGATTCGGACGACACGAGATCCCCTGACCCCGTCGCCGGCCGGGACGACCGCCTAACCTCCCGGGCATGCCGGTGCCTCTCGCCACCCAGCGTGTCGTCGTCTTCGTCTGGGACTTCGACGGGACGCTCGTCGCCGGACACGTCGTCGATCCGATCCTCGCCGCGTACGGGGTCGATCCTGAGATCTTCTGGGCCGAGGTGGAGGGCCTCCCCGCCTACTACGCCCGCCGCGGCATCTCCGTCGCACCGGAGGTGGCCTATCTGGGTCATCTCCTCACCTACGTGCAGGAGGGCATGCTCCCCGACCTGACGAACGCCCGACTCGAGGAGCTCGGAGGCCGCCTCGAGCCCCTCGCCGGCCTGCCCGAGGTGATGACGGCCGCTCGCGCCCGGATCCAGGAGATCCCGGAGTTCGTCCGGGAGGGCCTGACCGTCGAGCACCACGTGGTCTCCACCGGCCTGCGACCGGTGATCGCGGGAAGCCCCCTCGGATCCCACCTCGACGCGATCTGGGCCAGCACACTCATCGAGACACCGGCTCCGCCCGGGTACCTCGAGCGGCTCCCCGTCGTGGAGGGACCCGCCGCGGTGAGTCGCATCGGGACGGCCGTCGACGCCGGCACGAAGGCCCGCGCCCTCTTCGCGATCGCCAAGGGCGCCGGAGATCTCCGCGACGTCGCCGTCGACCTCCGGTCGGCCCCCGAGGAGTGGCGGGTGCCGTTCTCCCACATGATCTACGTCGGGGACGGACCCAGCGACGTCCCCTGCTTCTCCATCCTCAACACCGCCGGCGGCAAGACCCTCGGCGTGTACGTCACCGACGGGGGGCCGCAGCGGCGTGTCGAGCAGCTTCGCTCCGAGGGCCGGGTGCAGGCGGCGGCACCGGCGGACTACCGCCCCGGCAGCGCGGCGCACGAGTGGCTCCTGGACGCCCTCGAGCAGATCGGGTACGGGATCGTCGAGGCACGCCGCCAGGCCGCGCTCGACCTTCCCGAGCCGCCTCCCGCCTGAGCCGGTTTCGCGTCCCGTAACCGTCCCGAAACACGGCCGTCGCACACGCCCCCTCCCGTCCCCGAGCCGTCATCGCGACGTAACCGGCCGGAAACATCGGCCGCGTAGCGTCGTCGGCGACGTGGCAGACCATCGGTGGGAGGACGGGATGGAGCGAACGAGAGGACGAGACGTGACGGTACGGGGGAGGAGCCTGATCGGGCGGTGGCTACGCCA
The DNA here is from genome assembly GCA_964584755.1 of uncultured Acidimicrobiaceae bacterium. GTDB lineage: Bacteria > Actinomycetota > Acidimicrobiia > Spongiisociales > UBA5794 > CAZPAV01. Next base: position 60,516 of record CAZPAV010000003.1, on the reverse strand, counting down.
GCGCCGCCTCTGGGTGGCCGTGGGGCTGCTCCTCCTCGTCCTGGCGCAGACGCAGGTGGCGTGGGCGAACGACCCGACGGGGGAGGCGACGCTCGAGGCAGGTGGCCTCGGGGTGGCGATCGACTTCACCTGGACGCTCGTCGCCGCCTTCCTCGTCTTCCTGATGCAGGCGGGGTTCGCCCTCCTCGAAGCCGGCGCCACGACCGCGAAGAACACCGGGTCGGTGTTCATGAAGAACATGATGGACTTCATCATGGGCGGGCTCGCCTTCTGGGCGTTCGGCTTCGCCCTCATGTTCGGCGGCTCGGGGGCCGCCTCGGGCCTGGAGACGGGGAACTCCTGGTTCGGGCTCTCCGGCTTCTTCCTCACCGGCCAGGCCAACGACGTGGCGACGATGGAGCTGTGGATCTTCCAGCTCGTCTTCGCCGCGACCGCCGCGACGATCGTCTCGGGGGCGCTCGCCGAGCGCGCCCGGCTCGATGCCTACATGGCTTACAGCTTCCTCATCAGCGCCCTCATCTACCCCATCTACGGCCACTGGGTCTGGGGCGGCGGATGGCTGGCGAACCTCCCCTTCGGATCCGGGGCGGTCGACTTCGCGGGCTCAGGCGTGGTGCACGCCGTGGGCGGTATCGCCGCCCTGGTGGGGGCGGTCATGGTGGGCCCCCGGCAGGGGAAGTTCGACGCCGACGGGCGGCCGCGCACCATCCCGGGTCACAACATGGGGTACGTGGTGCTCGGCACGATGATCCTCTTCTTCGGATGGTTCGGGTTCAACGGGGGGAGCACCCTGGCGGCGACCGACCTCCGGATCTCGGTCATCGTCGTCAACACCTTCCTCGCCGGCGTGGCGGGTGGGGCCGTCGCCTACTACGTGCAGCTCGTCCGCACCGGGAAGGCCGACGTCGCCGCCACCGCCAGCGGCGTCATCGGCGGTCTCGTGGGCATCACCGCTCCCGCCGCCTTCGTGGATCCCTGGGCCGCGGTCGTCATCGGGGGCCTCGCCGGTGCCCTCGTCATCTGGTCGGCGGGGATCCTCGAGCGACGGTTCGAGGTCGACGATCCGGTGTGGGCGGTGGCCTGCCACGGCGTGGGTGGGCTGTGGGGTCTCCTCGCCGTGGGGATCTTCGCCAACGGCGCCTACGGCGGCGTGGCGGGCCTCATCGTCGGTGAGACCGGGCAGATCCTCGCCCAGCTCATCTCCATGGCGGCGGTCGTGGTGTGGACCGCGTCGACGTCCTGGATCGTCTTCGCCGTCCTCCGCCGGACCATGGGTCTCCGGGTCCCGGCCGCCGACGAGACGTCCGGCCTCGACTTCACCGAGTTCGTCCAGCCCGGCTACGTCCTCACCGACACCGCGGGCTGAACGAGCACCAGGAGCACCGACCCTCGACCACAGCGACCACGAGAAGGAGCAGACCATGCAGATCGCCATCGCCGCCGTCGCCTTCGTCGGCATGTTCGTCGCCTTCGTCGTCCTCCCCGGGCGGCTCCTCGGGCGGGCCCGTCCCGACGAGGACTGAGGAGGAACGGGGAGCGTGGTGGCCGGCGGGGTCGACCCCGCCGGCCACCACGCTCCCCGAATGGGGGCCGGGTCGTTCCGGGTACGCTTCCGGGGCACGCGACGGAGGTGGACATGAGCATCGAGAAGGTGGGCATCGTCGGTGGGGGTCAGATGGGCGGCGGCATCGCCGAGGTCTGCGCCAAGGCCGGCATCGAGACCGTGGTCGTCGAGGTCGACGAGGAGCTCGCGGCGCGATCCCGGCAGGGGATCGAACGGTCCCTGGATCGGGCGGTGCGGAAGGGCAAGCTCGACGAGGCCGGCAAGGCCGCCGCCCTCGACCGGCTCACCTTCGCCACCGACCGAGGCGCGCTCGCCGACCGCGACCTCGTGGTCGAGGCCGTCGTCGAGAACGAGGAGCTCAAGCGGGAGATCTTCGCCGATCTCGACGCGATCGTCGCCTCGCCGGAGGCGATCCTGGCGACGAACACCTCCTCGATCCCCATCACCCGGATCGCCGGCGCGACCCGCCGGCCGGGGTCGGTCGTCGGCATGCACTTCTTCAACCCGGCGCCGGTCATGCCGCTGGTGGAGATCGTCCACGGCACCCTCACCGAGGAGGAGACGGCCGGGCGCGCCGCGGCCTTCGCCGCCGACCGTCTGGGGAAGGTCGTCGTTCACGCCCGGGACCGGGCCGGCTTCATCGTCAACAAGCTCCTCTGCCCCTACATCTTCGAGGCGATCCGGATGTACGAGGAGGGGTTCGCCACCAAGGAGGACATCGACGCCGCGATGGTGAACGGCGCCGGCTATCCCATGGGGCCGCTCACCCTCTCGGACCTCATCGGCAACGACACGATGCTCGCCGTGGCGGACGCGTTCATGGAGGAGTACCAGGACCCTCGCTACGCCGCCCCGCCGCTGCTCAAGCGCATGGTGGAGGCCGGCCTGCTGGGCCGGAAGACCGGACGCGGGTTCTACGAGTACGACCGCCGCTGAACCGGCTCACTCCGCCGGCCGCGCCCCGTTCGACTCGAGGAGCCGTCGGAGCTGATCCTTCTTGACGAGCCCGGTGGCGCGCCACCGCTGGGTGACCTTCGCCTCGTCCCGGGGTCGCCGCCGGCCCTTCCCGCCCTTCTTGTCGGGCCGCCGTCCCAGGAGGACGAAGGTGGGGGTCGAACGCACCTTGAAGGCCGTCAGTGCGCCGGGGACCCGCCGCACGTCGACCTTGACGACGTGCGCCGAGGGTCCGTACTCGGCGGCGAGCTCGTCGACGATGCCGTCCATGACCTGGCACGGCGCACATCCGACCTGGTGGAAGTCGAGCAGGATGGGACGTCCCGAGGCGATCATCGCCTCGAGCTCGTCGAGTGAGCGCAGCTTGTGCGCCTTGGCCCTGCGGTTGAAGATGCCCATGGCGGCTCCGGGTCGTCCGGCGTGGTAACCGCGCGATCCACCGGCGTATGCCCGATTCCCCGCCGACGGACGGGTCGGCGACGAACTCCCCGCCCGGTCCACGCCAGAATGGGCGGCCCCGGAGGCGAGGAGGAGACACGATGGCGAAGATCCACGGCGGCCAGGCGATCGCTCGGGCGCTCCGATCCGAGGGCGTCGACACCGTGTTCGTGCTCACCGGGGGGCACGTCCTCCCCATCATCGACGGTTGCGTGCTCGAGGGGATCCGGATCGTCGACGTTCGCCACGAACAGGCCGCGGCCCACGCCGCCGACGCGTACGCTCGTCTCACCGGGCGGCTCGGCGTGGCGGTGGTGACGGCTGGTCCGGGCGTCACCGACGCGGTGACCGGGGTCGCCAACGCCTGGTTCGCCAACAGTCCGATCCTCCTCCTCGGCGGGCGTCACCCCACCCGCGAGGACCTCCGCGGCGGACTCCAGGAGATGGATCACCCTCGACTCCTCCGGCCCGTCACCCGCTGGGCGGAGACCGCTCGGGACACGGGCCGGCTCCCCGAGTACGTGGCCACCGCCGCCCGGCACGCCTTCGCCGGGCGTGGGGGGCCCGTCTTCCTCGACGTACCCTGGGACGTCCAGGCGGACCTCGTCGAGGAGGACGCCGTCGTGTGGCCCGAGGGGTACCGCGCCGATCGTCCCGCGGGGCTCACCGAGGACGTCCTCGCCGAGGTCGTCGCCCTCCTCTCCGGGGCGCGTCGGCCGGTCGTCTTCGCGGGGACGGGCCTGCGCTGGTCCCGACAGCGCGAACTCCCCGCGGCGTTCGACGCGTTCGCCCGGGCCCTCGGGGGTCCGGTGTTCCTCAACAGCCTCGCCCGCGGCATGCTCCCTTGGGGGCATCCCCTGCTGGGGAACCGGGCTCGGTCCGTCGCCCTCGGGGGCGCCGACGTGGTGGTGGCGCTGGGAGTGGACTGGGACTTCCGGACCGGATTCGGGAGGCGTGTCGCCGCCGACGCCCGGGTCGTGCAGATCGACGCCGAGCCGTCTCGGGTCGGATGGAACCGCGACGTCGCCATCGGGGTCGTGGCGGATCCCGGCGCGGTCGTCGCCCAGCTCGCCGACCGGCCCGGTACGTACGGGTCGGTCGGGGCGACGGAGTGGGTCGAGGAGGTCTTCGCCGAGGAGCGACGGCGTCAGGCCGCCGCCGAGGAGGCCGCCGCTGCCGACACGACGCCGGTGCATCCGGAGCGATTCGCCCGGGAGGTGGCGGAGTTCTTCGGCGAGGACGCGATCGTCGTCGCCGACGGTGGTGACATCGTCTCCACGACCGCCAAGTGGCTCCGCACCTCGCGTCCCGGCGGGCTGCTCGACCCGGGACCGTTCGGCTGTCTCGGCGTGGGCGCGCCCTTCGCCGTGGCGGCGAAGGCGGTGGCGCCGGAGGGCCGCGTCGGGATCGTCTTCGGCGACGGGTCGTTCGGCTTCAACGCCATGGAGTACGACACGTTGATCCGTCACGACATGCCGGTCGTCGGGGTCGTGGGGAACGACGGGGCGTGGAACAACATCAAGGCGATCCATCGGGTGCTGTTTCCCGAACGGGTGGTCGCCACCGAGCTCGGCCTGCGGCCCTACCACGAGATGGTGGCCGGCTTGGGCGGGTACGGGGAGCTCGTGGAGGATCCGGCGGAGCTGCGACCGGCACTCGAGCGGGCGGAGGCGAGCGGCGTTCCCGCACTCGTGAACGTCCACATCGCCGAGCAGCTCCGGGTGAGTTCCGTCTACGGCACCTGACGGCGCTCAGAGCAGGAGCAGCGCCAGGGTTCCGGCGAACAGGCAGTACACGGCGAAGGGGAGCAGCCCGACGCGGCGGAGGACCCGCAGGAGGACGGCGATGGCCGCGTACCCGGCCACGCCGGCGACGACCATGCCGAGGAGCGTCCCTCCGGTGATCCCGGCTCCCTCCCGCACCACCTTGAGCGTCTCGAGCGCTCCGGCGGCGGCGACCGCCGGGATGCCGAGGAGGAAGCCGAAGCGGGCCGCCTCTGCGCGGTTGAGGCCCCGCCCGAGGCCGGCGGCGATCGTCGTGCCGGAGCGGGAGATGCCGGGCAGGATGGCTGTCGCCTGCGCGATGCCGACGACGAGGGCATCCCACGGTCGGGCGTCCTCGGTCCGCCGGTCCCCGAGGCGCAGGAGTTGGGTTCCGAGGAGGATGACACCGGTGACGAGGAGGGCGACCGCGACGACACGGGGCTCCTCCTCGAGGCGTGCCACCGTCGACTCGAGGGCGAGACCGACTACGGCCGCCGGGATGGTCCCGATGAGCAGGAGCGTCAGGAGGCGCCGACCGGAGCGGCCGAAGCGGAGCACGTCGACGACGTCGCCGCGGAAGTAGACGAGGAGGGCGACGAGCGTTCCGAGGTGGAGCATCGCCGAGGTGGGCAGGTCCGGGCCGGCACGGCCGAGGAGCGCCGGGACGAGGACGAGGTGCCCACTCGAGGAGATGGGGAGGAACTCGGTGAGCCCCTGGACGAGTCCCCACAGGACCGGGTCGAACATGCCGACAGTCTCCAGACTCGGCGACCGTGGCGCAAGTCGTCCCGATCAGGGCTCGAGGAGGACGACGATCGTGCCCGCCGCGGCGGCGGCCGCCACCGCGGCGGCCCGCTCGCCGGGGACGGCGACGAGCCCGGTCGGCTCGGTCGCGAAGAGGTCACGGTCGGCGGGGACGGCAACGACGCCGTCGACGGCCACGAGGGAGTCGAGCAGGACGATACGGACGGCGCGACCCGCGGCGACGGAGGGGGGCAGGGGCACCGGCACCTCCCACCATCCCGCCGGTGCCGGCGGCGTGGGGCGGACGAGACCGGTGGTGAGTGGGGTGCCCGCGGCGATGGGGACCGCGGCGACGGCGTCGCTGAGGTCGGGGAGGGGGAGGAGGTCTCGGGGGAGGTCCCGCCAGGCGACGGCGGTCGCGTCGAGATGCTCCCCGGGGGCGAGCGCCCGCGCCGCGACGGGGAAGGGCGCGCCGGCGCGCCCGTGCAGGTCCCAGAGGAAGGCCCCGACGAGGAGCGCGCCGGCGGCGATCCGACGGAGGTACGGGGGGCGGGTGAGCCAGAACATCCCTGCGACCGTATCGATCCGGGGGACCGGAAGGAAGGGGGATGCTGGAGGCCCTCCCCGTGGTCGCTTCCCGCAAGCAGGGGGAATGGTGGGGGACTTGCGGTCGGCTTCCACGGGGAGGGAACCGGTGGTGCGGCACCACCCGCGCGGGCCCTGGCACCCGTCTCCTGGGGAGAACCTAGACTCGCCTTCGTGCATTTCGCAGGATCTCTCCTTCTCGGGTACCTGCTCGGCAGCGTCGATTTCGGGGTTCTCGTCTCCCGTGTGATGGGGATCGACATCTATCGGGAGGGGAGTGGGAACCCGGGGACCTCGAACGTGTTTCGGACGTTGGGGAAGGGACCGGCCGCACTCGTGCTCCTCGGCGACGGCGCGAAGGGCGCGCTGGCGGCGGCGCTCGCCGTGGCGTGGGTCGGGGAGACGGCCGGGTTCGCCGCGGTGGCCTTGGCCGTGCTCGGACACGCCTTCCCGCTGTGGCACCGGTTTCGCGGTGGGAAGGGCGTGGCCACGGCCATCGGCGGGCTGATCTTCCTGGCGCCCGCCGTCGGCGTTCTCCTCGCCGTGCTGTGGCTGGTGGTCGTCCTCGTGGGGAAGGTCGCCTCGGTCGCCTCGCTCGTTGCCATGGCGCTGTACCTCCCGGGTCTCGCCCTCGTCGGGCGGCGAGGCGCCGTCCTCGGGTGGGCCGCCGCGATCGTGGTCCTGGTGGTCGCGCGCCATGCCTCGAACATCCGGCGGATGTGGCGGGGCGCAGAGCGGAGGCTCGATTCGGGATGAGGTCGCTCACCGAGGCTCGCCGGGCGGTACTCGACGCCATGCCCCGTCTGCCGACGGTCCGCGTCCCCGTCGGGGAGGCGGCCGGTCTGGTGCTCGCCGAGGCGGTCACGGCGCCCCACGACGTGCCGCCGTTCCCCAACTCCGCGATGGACGGCTACGCGGTGCGGGCTGCCGATCTCGCCGCCGGTCGGGGCGAGTTCGTGGTCGTCGAGGACGTCCCCGCCGGGCGTGTGGCCACCCGCGGCGTCGAGTCGGGGACGGCAGTGAAGATCATGACCGGCGCACCCATGCCCGTCGGCGCCGACACGGTCGTCAAGGTGGAGGACACCGTGCCGCTTCCCGGGGGACGGGTCCGTGTCGTCGTTCCCCCCGCCGGGGGGGCGAACGTTCGTCCCGCCGGCGGGGATCTCGCCGCCGGCGCGCCGGTCTTCCCGGCCGGGGTGCGGCTCGAGGCGCCCCACCTCGCCGTCCTCGCCTCCCTGGGGGTGGCGCCGCTCGTCCGGCGGCGACCGGTGGTGGCGATCCTGTCGACCGGGGACGAGGTGGTGCCGGCCGACACCGCGGTGCTCGAGCCGGGGAAGATCCGGGACAGCAACCGGGTGCTGCTCCGCCGGGTGCTCGAAGGGCTCGGCGTCGCGGTCCGCGACGGCGGCATCGTGCCCGACGACGCCGGCCGTCTCGAGGCGGCACTGGCGGAGGCCGCCTCCTCCGCGGACGCGGTCATCACCAGTGGCGGGGTCTCGATGGGGGAGTACGACCTCGTCAAGACGGTGCTCGCCCGGCTGGGATCCGTCGGCTTCTGGAAGGTCGCCATGCAGCCGGGGAAGCCCTTCGCCTTCGGGACCGTCGCCGGCACGCCGTTCTTCGGCCTGCCGGGGAACCCGGTGTCGAGCTTCGTCTCCTTCGAGCAGCTCGTCCGTCCCGCCCTCCTCACGATGATGGGGGCGGAGCGGATCTTCCGCCCCCAGGTCGTCGGGGTCTTCACCGAGCAGGTTCGCACCGATCCGCGGCGTACGGTGTTCCTCCGCGCCGCGGTGGCCTACGATCCGGCCCGGGGATGGACGGCGCGACGGTCGGGAGCCCAGGGCTCCAACGTGCTCTCCGCGCTGGCCGCCGCCGACGCCTTCGCGGTCGTTCCGGTGGGCGTGGAGGACGTCGCCGCCGGGGATCGGGTCGGGCTCGAGATGTTCCGGTGGCCGGAGGCCCGGACCCGACAGGAGGTGCTCGGATGACCGAGGGACTCTCCCACCTCGACGAGCGAGGCAACGCCCGCATGGTCGACGTGGGCGGCAAGGCGGTGACCGCACGCCGGGCCGTCGCCGAGGCGGTCGTCCGGATGGCCGAGGAGACGCGGCGCCGGCTCATCGAGGGGGAGCTTCCCAAGGGTGACGCGCTCGCGGTGGCGCGGATCGCCGCCATCCAGGGCGCCAAACGAACCGCCGAGCTCGTGCCGCTCTGCCATCCGCTGCCGCTCGACTCCGTCGGCGTCGAGGTGGAGCCGGTGGAGGCCGGCGTGCGAATCGAGGTCACCGTCGCCGTCACGGCCCGGACCGGGGTCGAGATGGAGGCGCTCACCGGGGCAGCCGTGGGGGCCCTGGCGCTGTACGACATGGTGAAGGGCGTCGAGCGCGGGGTCGAGATCACCACGGTCCGCCTCCTCCACAAGAGCGGAGGACGCACCGGGACGTGGGACCGTGGCTGAGCTCACCGCGGCGGTGTTGACGGTGAGCGACCGGGTGAGCCGAGGCGCCGCCGAGGATCGTTCCGGGCCGCAGGCCGTCGCCGCGCTCGAGCGGCTCGGGTTTTTGGTCGTCGCCAGGCGGGTCGTCCCCGACGGGATCGAGCCGGTGGCGGCGGCACTCCGGGAGCTGGCGCGACTGGCGCATCTCGTCGTGAGCACCGGAGGCACCGGGCCGGCTCCCCGGGACCTCACGCCGGAGGCGACGAGGCTCGTCATCGAACGGGAGGTCCCCGGGCTTCCCGAGGCCATGCGCGCCGCCACCTTCGGACGGAATCCGCACGGCATGCTCTCCCGTGGGGTGGCGGGAACGGTGGGAACGACGCTCGTGGTGAACCTGCCCGGATCGCCCCGCGGCGTCGAGGAGTCGCTCGCGGTGATCGGGCCGGCGCTCCGACACGGTGTCGAGTTGCTCATAGACGCCGCGACGGACCACAATTCATGATGTTCCCGGCGCGAAATCCCCGGGACCCGTCCGTCACCGACCTACGCTGACCGTAGAGCTGGAGCAGGGAACACTCATGGAGATCATCGTCTTCATCCTCCTCGCCGGGGTCTGGGCGGCGTTCCTCCTCCCGTCCTTCTTCGACTCGCGTCGTGCCGCACCACGTGCCTCGACCCAGGCGTTCGCCCGCTCGAAGGCGCTGCTGGCGAACGTCTCGACGGGAACCGGACGGGTGGCTCCCGTCGTGACGGCAGGGGTCGGTGCCCGCGAGGTTCAGGCCCGGAGACGGCGGACGTTCGTCGTGTTGGGCGGCGCCGTGGTGACGACGCTCGTCATGGCCGTCGTCACCGGGAGCCTCTTGTGGCTCGGGGTGACGATCCTCGCCGACGTCGCCTTCGCCTCCTACGTCACCCTCCTGCTGACGGTGAAGCAGCGACGGGCTGCGGGTGGGCGGACGGTCGTGTATCTGCCGGGCACCTCCCCGGTGGCCGTCGCCGAGCCCGAGCCGGACGTCGAGGCGGCCCCGCCGACGGTGCGGGTCATCGCCGGATAGCCGGGTGACTACGGCGCCGGGACGGCCGGATCTCGCGGCGATCGAGGCGGTGGTGCGGCAGGATCTCGACGAGAAGTACGCGGTGCGTGAGACGATCCTGCGCAACGGACGGGAGATCATCCGCGGCTCGGCGAACGCCATCCGGGCCCTCCACCGGGGGGAGCACGACCGGGCGCGGACCCTCATGGCGGAGGTGGGACGGCTCGTCGTCGCGACGGAGACGACCCTGGGGTCGCATCAGGAGCTCCGCGCCTCGGGGTTCTTCTACGACGCCGTCAAGGAGTACGCCGAGGCCCGGTTGACGGCCGCGCTCCTGTGGGGGGAGCCGCTCCCGCTGCCCGCGGAGTTGCACGTCGACACCGTGCCGTTCCTCAAGGGGCTCGGGGAGGCGGTGGGGGAGCTGCGGCGGCGTCTCCTCGATCTCCTGCGCGGCGGGGACCTGGCCGGCGCCGAGCACACGTTCGTGGCCATGGAGACCATCCTCGAGCTCCTCACCTCCCTCGACTACCCCGACGGGATGACCGCCGGGTTGCGGCGCACTACCGACGTGGCGCGTTCCCTCATCGAGCGCAGCCGTGCCGACCTGACCACCGCGGTCGTCCAGGAGCGACTCCGCCGCGAGCTCGCCGGCGACCGGTAGGGGACCGGCACCCGGTAGCGTTCCCTGCCGTCGTCGTCCGAGGAGGTCGCATGGAGATCACGGGTTGCCCGGCGTGCGGGACCAAGGAGATCCGGTTGGTTCGTTGCCTCTCGGTGACGGAGGTGCGGGCCGTGGTGGCCTTCCGGAGCGGCGACGAGCGTCCTGTCTTCGTCGTCGACCCCGAGGTCGCCGAGGAGGAGCGCGACCTCGTCGAGGAGGTCGTCGTCTGCGTCAACGGACACGCCCATCCGGACCGGGTGGGGTTCGACCTCGAGTGGGCGGGAGCCGCCGACCCCGGGGTCTCCTGAGGGTCGCCCGGTGGTACACTCCGCCGACCCGGGGGTGTAGCTCAGTCCGGCAGAGCACTACGTTCGCAACGTAGGGGTCACGGGTTCGAATCCCGTCACCTCCACGGGGTTCGCCTGGGGGCGAACGGTCGTCTTCGGTTCGCGTCCTTCCCGGCCGCGAACCTCGTCTCCATCCCGTCACCTCCACGGAGAAGGGACCTTCGTGTGACACGCGAGCTCGTCGATCCGGGGCCGCGTGTCCGCCGCCCCGATCCGGGTTCCGTGCGTGATCGCTTCCGCCGTCTGTGGCGCCCGACCCGAATGGAGGAAGCGCGGCGCTTCGCAGGGGAAACCTGACCCGATGTGGCGTGGGTCCTGTAACGGTGGAGCTCCCGACGCGACTTGCTCGACGAGGGGGCTTCCGCACAGGAGGCCGGCGAGCGAAGGGATCCGATGATGCGCGCGAGACTCTCGTTGGTGGCGGTCATGGCCATGCTGGCCGTGGTCGTCGTCGCAGCGCCGCTCCAGGCAGCACCGTGTGCGACGATCAAGGACGGAACCATCGTCGACAGCGGCGGGAACCCGCTCCGTCTCGGCTTCGACGAGTTCGGCTACAACTACCAGGCCCACCTGTTCGTCGGCACCTACGACTCCGTGGATCGGAACCTCGATGGCACCTTCCATGGTGTCACGGGTGACTACGTCGACGACAGGCTGATCATGAAATGGTCCGACGATTGGTTGGCGAACAAGGACTGTGATGGCGACGGCAAACTCGACCGTGGTCCCGACGGCACGAGCCGAGGGTGGCTGACGAACCTCGTGGTCGGCGACTACGACTCCACCGGCGACGGCATCCAGGACGCCAGGTACACGTACTTCGCCAAGATCGTGTGGGTCGGACCCGGTGGCCCGCTGTGGGGCGGATACGAGATCATCCAGGAGGTCTACAACGATCCGACCGGTGGCTACGGCGGCCTGCTGAGCAAGGTGGGCGCCCCCGGCTTCGGTCTCAACGGCGGCTGGACGACGAACTGAGCGAACGACCGCTGCACGGTGATGGGCCCGGCCGCGTGTCGGGCCCATCGTGTGTCGTGAGAAGAGATTCCCCACGACGAGCTTCACGTTCGCGGGATCCAGGACGCAGCGGTCTCGGCCCCATGGTGGCGCGGTCTTCCCGAAGAGCACACGCCGGGGCAGGCGGTCGTGCCGGTCCATCGAGTCGGGAGCGGCGGCTCGAGAACCGGTCACGTGCGGCTCGACTGCAGGCGCGGGAACGCAGGGGTCGCAACGTAGGGGTCACGGGTTCGCATCCCGTCACCTCCACGGGGTTCGCCTGGGGGCGAACGGTCGTCTTCGGTTCGCGTCCTTCCCGGCCGCGAACCTCGTCTCCGGGGTGTCGGCCCGCAGGTCCATGCCGGATCGTCGAAGGCGGCGACGACACCATGGGCCGTGAGATCGACCTTCGGGGGCCGGCCCGGCGCTCCCGACGCTCAGACCTGGCCCTCGCCGTGGGCGTGACGGTGCGGTCCCCGGGTCCAGCGAGCCAGCTTCACGTCGGTGGCATCGGCGATGGTCTGACAACGCACCGGATCGGTGCACGTGGAAGGGTCGAGACCGCGAGCCCGCTCCGTGAGCTTCTCGAGCTGAATCCGCGTGGCCTGGAGCGTGGCGATCTGCTCGTCGAGGTCGCGCAGGTGCTGTTCGAGCAGATCGATCACGTGCTGGCAGGTGGCATGGCCCTCTTCTCGCAGCTCCAAGACGGAGCTGATCTCGGTGAGGGTCAGGCCCGAGGCTTGCGCGTCGCGAATGAACCGGAGGCGGTCCACGGCGTCGGGCCGATAGTCCCGGTACCCGTTGGGCGCCCGATCGGGCCGTGGAACCAGACCGATGTCCTCGTAGTAGCGGATCGTCTTCGTGGAGACCCCCGTCTGCCGTGCCAGTTCGCCGATCCTCACCGACCTGCTCCTCTCGATGGCAGTCAGCATACCCCGTTGACATTCCAGTCGACTGGAAGGGATACGGTGGTGACGGGTCGCGAGATGACCGGCCCCCGGGACGAACGGTCGGCGGATCTCCGACGAGACGGCCCCGGAAGGCTTCCCACGGAGGAGGTGACGAGGATGGCATGGGAGATGGACTTCGAGGAACCGGTTCCCGACTGGATCCCCACTCCGGTGCTCGCCCGATACGAGGCCGAGGCCCGGAGGACGGTTCGTCGCAGTAGGCGAGGCATGGTCGCCGCCGTGCTGACCTCCTCGGACGTCTGGTGGGCAACGATGGTGGTGTTCGCCGGCCTGGTGACGCTCGGCACCCTCCTGGGCGGAATCGTCTTGGCGGTGGTGACGTGGCCCTGGGTGGGTCTGGTCATCGTGTTGCCGGGGGTCACCCTGCTCGTCGTGTCGTTCGCGATCGCCGCCGGCACCCGACACCGCTGGAAGACCTGGAGCCTCACGTGACGGTGGACGCCGCTCTCGAGCTGGTCGCCGCCTACCTGCGGGTCAACGGCTACTTCCTCCTCACCGAACTGGAGTTCCACGAGTGGGACGGGAATGCCTACCGGGCGATCACCGATGTCGACGTGGTGGCGGTGCGCTTCCCGACCCATCCGGGTCCCGCCCACTACCGGGGCGGGGACGGCACCGTCGAGTGTCTCCTGGCCGGTGAGGTCGACCCCGCGTTCGAGGTGGCGACCGACCGATTCGACGTGGTGATCGGTGAGGTGAAGCGGGGTGAGGTCTCCGTGAACCGGGCCCTGTGGGAGCCGCGGGTGCTCCACGCGGTGCTGCGGCGCATCGGTGACGTCACTCGCACCTCGTTGGACGGCGTGGTCGACGAGCTGAGTCGACAGGGACGAGCCTCCACCGCCGCGGCGCGGCTACGACTGGTCGCGTTCGGGAACCGTGGCACGGCTCCGCCGGCAACGGCCATGCATCACGACCATCTGGTGGACTGGCTCAACGTCCGGTTGCGCCGCCACCAGGACCTTCTCGAGGTGACCAACTTCTCGGACCCGGTCCTGGCCGTCCTCTCCCTCACCGCGCGTATCGGTCGTTCCCTGGCAGCGCCGCCCGAACCGGGATCGACCCCGAACGGGAAACCGGACGCACCGACCGGGCCTCGCGGATGAGCTGCGTCGCCACCGCGCCGGGGACCACCGACGGTCCGAGGGTCTCGCCCCGGGTCCTCCCGGCGCAACCGGCAAGAGGCTCGCGGCTGGGCCGGGGACGGCTGTCGAGGCTCGGCTCTTGGACGCCGTCGTGGCCGGGGACGCGATGACCGCGCCTCCACGATGGTCGGGGTCGCACCGGTGGCGTCCCGGGGCGATCATGCTCTCGGTCGCCGGCGGCGCCTTCTGGATCGACCAGGTGACGAAGGGGGCCGCGATCGAGCGGCTGGTGGCCGGCTCGGCCCATCTCGGCTTCCTCCACCTGCGCCTGGTGGCCAATCGGGGGATCTTCATGGGAATGATCGCCCTGCCCTCCTGGGTCCTGGCGGTGGTGACACTCGCCGTCGTGGCCGCGGTCGCCAGGGCCGGGCCGCGCGGCACGCCGTTCGAGCAGGTGGCCTACGGGCTCCTCGCCGGGGGAGCACTCGGGAACCTCCTCGACCGGTACCTGACCCGGGCCTGGTTCCCACCCCGGGCGGTGGTCGACTGGCTCTCCTTCGGCGGGACGATCCTCAACCTCGCCGACGTGTTCGTCTTCGCCGCCGTCCTGATCCTCCTCATTCGCCCCGGCGTCTCCGAACCCGACCCCGTCGGGGAACGCGAGAGGACGCCGATCCGATGACCGCCGAGGCTCCGGTACGAGGAGGAGGAGGAGGAGGTCTCGTTGGGCCGTGAGCACGTCGTAATCGGTGCCGGCCCGGCCGGTCTCGCCGCCGCCGCCACCCTGGCTCGGGCCGGCCGGCGGGTCCGCGTCTACGAGAAGGCCGACACGGTCGGCCATCGGTTCGCCGGCGACTTCCAGGGGTTGGAGAACTGGTCGTCGCCGGCCGACGCTCTCGAGCGGGTGGCCCGGCTGGGTGTCGAGCCCACCTTTGCTCACCGACCGTTTCGCGAGGTCACCTTCTACGACGCCCGGTGGCGGGCGACCACCGCCCGCTCCGAGGAGCCGCTGTTCTACCTCGTGCGGCGGGGTCCGGGCGAGGGAACGCTCGATCGGGCGCTGCTCGACCAGGCTCGGGCCGCGGGGGCCGAGGTGATGCTCGGTCGAGCCGCGACCCGGGCCCGCCGAGGCGACATCGTGGCGATCGGTCCCCGCCATGCCGACGGGATCGTCGTCGGATGCGTCTTCCCGACGGGGCTGGCCGATCAGGCCCACTGCATCATCTCCAACGAACTGGCACCTGCCGGCTACGCCTACCTGCTGGTGTGCGACGGGTGGGCCACGCTGGCCACCTGCCTCTTCGACGATCTGCACCGCCGACGGGAGGCGCGCCGGCTGACCGTGGAGGCCTTCACTCGGCTGGTTCCCGGCCTCGACCTCGACGGCGCCCGTCCCTTCTCCGGCTTCGGATCGGTGTTCGGAAGGACGCGGTTCTCCGACGAGGCCGGCCACCTCTTCGTCGGCGAGGCTGCCGGCCTCCAGGACCCGGAGTGGGGATTCGGCATGAGCTACGCCATGGAGTCGGGGGCGTTGGCGGCCCGGTCGATCATCGAGGGTTTCGACTACGCGGCGGCCGCGTCCGCCCGGTTCGACGGTCGACACCGGGTGGCGTTCGTCAACCGGATGCTGTACGAGCATCTCCCGGCCCCGCTGGTGCCGTTCCTGCTTCGCACGGCGGCGTCGACACGGCGGGACCTGCGGCGCCGTCTTCTCCGCCACTGGCGTCCCGGCCCGCTCAAGTCCATGCTCGGCGGCGTCGCGCGGGGATGGTTCGCCGGCAGTCGCCTGCACCATCGCGACCGGGCCTGTCACCGTACGGACTGCGACTGTGTGTGGTGTACGACCTGCAACCCGACCCGGGTCGGATCGGACACCGGTCTGCCCTCGTCCTGATGCCCGCGGCCGTCGGGTAGGGTGTCCCCACCAGGTCCCGGATCCCAGCCGCGCCGGCTCCCGACTCACGATGGGCAACGGCGGGCCCGAACCCCCTTGACATTCCAGCCGACTAGAAGGTATAGGGTGCTGCGCGACCGCCCTCTCGGCCGAGCATGCGGCACCATCCCGGTTCCCCGGTCGGCCTGGAGACGGACCGGCCATCGGTACCCGGAGACGAGGAGTTCGTGTGATGGCATCGACAGACACCAACGTCCGGCGCGAGACCGTGATCCTCGACGTGAGCGGCATGCAGTTCGCCTCCGAGCAGCACAAGGTCGTCTCCTACTTCGAGCGCCTTCCCGGCGTGCTGGCGGTCGAGGCCAACCCGGTCGGCCAGTCGGCCACGGTGACGTTCGACCCCGAGAGGACCGACCCCGCCGAGCTGCGCGAACGAGTGATCGAGTGTGGCTACCACTGCTCGGGCCAGGTACTCCCGGAACACGTCTGCGAGGTGGGTCACCCGGAACCGGAGGAGGGAGAACGACGGTCCCCCCACGCGGCGATGGGTCACGGCAGCCACGCCAAGATGTCGATGGACGCCATGGTGACCGACATGCGCAACCGGTTCCTCGTGGCGCTCATCTTCGCCATCCCGGTGCTCCTCTACTCCCGGCTGGGACGGGACGTGCTCGGGTTCACCCTGGAGGCACCGTTCGGGCTGCGCGACGACGTCTTCTCGCTGATCCTCAGCCTTCCGGTCGTCGGCTGGTCGTCGTGGATCTTCTTCGAAGGCGCGGTGGCCGCCCTCCGGCGCCGCACCCTCGACATGATGGTGCTGGTGGCGGTCGGGATCGGAGCGGGCTGGGTGTACTCGCTGGTCGTCACCCTCACCGGCGGCGGTGACGTCTTCTACGAGGCGGCCGTGATGCTGGCGGTCTTCGTGCTGCTGGGACACTGGTTCGAGATGCGGGCCCGAGGAGGTGCCAACGACGCCATCCGCACGCTGATGAACCTGGCACCACCGATGGCGGTGATCATCCGAGACGGCACCGAGACCGAGATCCCCACCGCCGAGGTACGAGTCGGCGACCTGCTGCTCGTTCGTCCCGGAGCGCGCATCCCCGTCGACGGTGTCGTGGAGGAAGGTCAATCCGACGTGGACGAGTCGATGGTGACCGGCGAGAGCCTGCCGGTTCACAAGGGGCCGAGGGACGCCGTGATCGGCGCGACGATCAACAAGAACGGCACGCTCCGGATCCGGGCCACCAAGGTGGGCGCCGACACCGCGCTCGCCCAGATCGTCAAGCTGGTTCAGGAGGCACAGAACTCCAAGGCCCCCGGCCAGCGTCTCGCCGACCGGGCCGCGTTCTGGCTGGTGCTGGTCGCCCTGGTCGGCGGCGGCATGACGTTGCTGGGATGGTCGCTCGCCGGCGCGGCGTTCTCGACCGCGCTGCTGTTCGCCATCACCGTCGTGGTCATCACCTGCCCCGACGCCCTCGGCCTGGCCACCCCGACCGCGATCATGGTCGGTACCGGCCTCGGGGCCCGTCGCGGCGTCCTGTTCAAGAACGCATCGGCGCTCGAGGCCTCCGCGACGATCGACACCGTGGTCATGGACAAGACGGGGACCTTGACGAAGGGGGAACCGGAGGTCACCGACGTCTTCACCGATGGCGACGCCGCTGCCATCCTCGAGCTCGTCGCCGCCGTCGAGCGGGAATCCGAACATCCCCTGGCCGAGGCCGTGGTCCGCTACGCCGAAGCCCGAGGAGTGCGGCGGGCGTCGGCGAGTGACTTCGAGAACGTGCCCGGTCACGGGGCGATCGCCATCGTGGAAGGTCACCGGGTGGTGGTCGGCAACGAGCGCCTGATGAAGCGGGAAGACGTTCACCTCGGGGAGCTCGCTTCCCGCAGGCAGGAGTTGGCCGCAGGTGGGCAGACCGCCATCATCGCCGCCATCGACGGTCGAGCGAGCGCCGTCATCGGGATCGCGGATGCCGTCCGGGAGACCTCCGGCCAGGCGATCCGGGAGCTCCACGAGCTCGGCATCGAAGTGGTGATGCTCACCGGTGACAACCAGGCCACGGCCGACCGAATCGCGACCCGCCTGGGGATCGACACCGTCATCGCCGAGGTCCTCCCCGAGGAGAAGGCCCGCAAGGTGGCCGAGCTCCAAGCGGCCGGCCGGAAGGTGGCGATGGTCGGGGACGGCGTGAACGATGCCCCGGCGTTGGCGCTGGCCGACCTGGGAATCGCCATCGGCGCCGGAACCGACGTCGCCATCGAGACCGCCGACGTCGTCCTCATGCGCTCCGATCCCCTCGACGTGCCGACCGCGATCCGGATCGGTCGGGGAACCGTGCGCAAGATGCGCCAGAACCTGGGATGGGCGGTCGGCTACAACGCCCTCGCCCTTCCGATCGCCGCCGGGGTCTTCGCTCCCTCCCTCGGCCTGGTGCTCCGTCCCGAATGGGCGGCCCTGGCCATGTCCGGGTCGAGCTTCATCGTGGCGACCAACGCCGTGCTCCTCAAGCGGCTCCGCCTTCCCCGACCGGTCGGCGAACCGGCTTCGTAGCCCGCGCGGCACCGCCGCGGTTGCCGCCGCGATTCCTCCTTGACATTCCAGTCGAGTGGAAGGAATACGGTGTGGGGGAGAGGGGTCGACACCGAGAGGAGG
>CAZPAV010000003.1:0-42287 GCA_964584755.1 uncultured Acidimicrobiaceae bacterium | reverse complement strand
GGACCACCCCGCACACCACTGACGTCTCTCGAGGATTGGAGCCCTGCCGGCACTCCCCACCGGCAAGCGGGGTCGGTGGCCCCCCCACCACCGACCCCGCACCCCCTTCCTCGGCATCCGAGCAGCAAGGAGGACCGAGCATGTCGCGAGATTTGATCCTCACCGGCCGACGACCCGATCGCGGGGGACGGGCTCCCCGGCGGATGCCGCCGGGCCGCGTGTGCGCCCGTCCCGGATGTGAGACGAAGCTCACCGTCTACAACCGCCACGACACCTGCTTCCTTCACCGACCGCTTCGCTCCCCGCGGACCAGGGGCAGAACCCTGTCCGGTTGACGCCACGCGCCCCCGCCGCCCGCCTGCGTCCTGGAGTTGCCTCCCCGGTGGTGGCGGAGGAGGGGCTGGGAGTCCTCCCGGAGGGATGATCACCGGCTCGGCCTCACGAACCGCCGTGTCGTCGACCGTGAGGAGGAACGTGGTGATCACGGAGGGGATGGACGCCCCGGGGCGGCTGCAGCCGCCCGCTGGCGGAAACGGACGCAGATCTGTCGCGCGGCCTTCGAGAACGCCCGAACGAGGAGATCCGGCGCCGCACCGACGGCGTCGGGATCTCACCGGACCCGCGTCACGATCATCCGGGCTCTCGAGACTCCCGAACTCGAACCCGAACCCGAGGAGGTGGCAGCTCTCGAAGCCACCGGCGAGAACCACGACTGCGAGGCCGACGCGGCATCACTCACACACCACGTCCATGGACGTGACCGTGACTGCCCGGCAGCGGCTACCGGCGACCGATGCCGGCGCGACGCGTAGGCTCTCGAGGCGAACGAGCCGGGGGAGGTGCCGTGGCGAGAGCGGGCGTGCGCCGGCCGGGACCCCGGTCCGGGATCACCCGGCGCCGCTTCCTGAAGCTGGCGGGGCTCGCCGGGGGTGCCGGTGCGCTGGCCGCATGCACCCGGGTCGTGGCGCCCGTGACGCGCCGGGCCCGGGTCGTGATCGTCGGCGCCGGTATCGCCGGGTTGCGCTGCGCCACGGTCCTCGGCGCCCACGGGGTCGGTGTCACGTTGTACGAGGCCTCGGACCGGGTCGGCGGTCGCATCCGGACGCTGCGGGGGTACTTCGCCGACGGCCGTGCCGTCGAACGAGGCGGCGAGTTCATCTCGTCGGAGCACCGGGCGATCAGGCGCCTCGCCGAAGAGCTCGGCCTCGTCCTCGAGGTGGTCTCCGGGGGGAGCGTCGCCGGTGGCGACGACGTCTTCTGGGTCGACGGGAGGCGCTACCCGGTCGCCGAGGCGAACCGCGACTGGGCCGCCGTCCACCCCCGGTTCGCCGCCGCCCTCCGGGAGGCGCCGTGGCCGCAACGCTTCGACTCCCACACGCCGGGGGGCGTCGCCCTCGACCATCGCTCCGTCCCCGAGTGGATCGAGGAGAACGTCCCCGGCGGCGTGGGGAGTCGCTTGGGGAGGCTCCTGCTGACGACGACCATCGCCGAGTACGGCGGCGAACCGGAGGAGCAGCCGGCCCTCAACCTCGTGTACCTGCTCGCCTGGAACGCGCCAGGGACGCTCCAGCCCCTGGCCGGCACCGACGAGCGGTATCACGTCGCCGGCGGGAACGACCAACTCGTCACCGAGCTGGCCCGGCGCCTCCCCGCCGGCACCATCGAGACCGGAGCCGAGCTCGTCGCCGTCGCCACCCGGCCCGACGATGCGGTCACCTGCACCTTCCGGCGGGACACGGCGGTGTTCGACGTCGTCGCGGACCACGCCGTCTTCGCGATCCCGTTCACCACGCTGCGGCGGGTCGACCTGGGCGCGACCGGGTGGTCTCCGACGAAGCTGCGGGCCATCGCGTCGCTCGGCATGGCCGACCACGGCAAGCTCCACGTCGAGCTCACCCGGCGCCCCTGGATCGCCGCCGGTCTCGGGGGCTCGGTCGTCACCGACCCCGAGGGATTCCAGGAGTGCTGGGACGAGACCTCCGCCGTGGCCGGACCCGGCGGCATCGTCGTCGACCTGCGCGACGCCCCGGCGTGGGAGGCGCCGTCCGCCCCGACCTCCGGGCCACCTCCCGCCGCGGTCGTGGACGGGTTCCTCTCCGAGCTGGACGAGGTGTTCCCGGGGGTGGCCGGCGCCGCCACCGGTCGGGCCTGGTGGGACCGCTGGGCGGCCCATCCCTGGAGCCTCGGCTCCTACTCACGCTACGAGCTGGGTCAGATCACCACCTTCGCCACCGTCGAGGGAAGGGCGGAGGGGAACGCCCACTTCTGCGGCGAGCACACCTCCATCGAGTTCCAGGGGTACATGGAGGGAGCCGTCGCCACCGGCGAACGGGCCGCCCGGGAGGTCCTCCGCGCCCTGGCCTGACCGCCGGGACGGACGGCGACCGGCGCGCCGGCGCCGCCCGGAGTACGCTCGGTGGGGCATGGCCGACGTCGACAGTTTCTCCATCCCCCGGGAGTGGGTCCCCGAGGAGGCGTGGGACCTCGTCGCCGCGGTGCGCACCTGGGCCGACGAGAAGGTGATCCCGGTCCGTCAGCAGATCGACGAGGACTGGGAGCGTCACGAGATCGTGGCACCGCTGCTCCACGCCCTCTGCGTCGATCTCGGCTACCAGCAGGCGTGCTGGCCGGCGGAGTACGGCGGGCTCGGCATCGACGGCATCACCTCCTGTCTACTCCTCGAGGAGATCTCGAGGGCCGACTCCGGCCTGGCGACGGCGGCGAGCTGCTCCGTCTGGGCGATGAGCCCCATCTTTCCCCCCCACGAGAACGCCTACCTCATGGACCTGTTCACGCCACGATTCCTCGACAAGGAGCGGTGGTACGTGGGATCCGTGGCGTTGACCGAACCGCACTCGGGCTCCGACATCGAGAACGTCGACGGCACCCACGGCCGCTTCATCCGGACCCGGGCCCGCCGCGACGGCGACGAGTGGGTCGTCAAGGGGCACAAGCTCTGGCCCACGAACTCCGGCGGCGTCGCCGACCTGTTCTGCGTCATCTGCACCACGGATCCGAGCGCCGGGGAGGAAGGGGTGGCCATCATCTACGTACCTGCGGACACCCCGGGGGTGACCCAGGGCCGCCCCTATCGGAAGGCCGGGATGAACGGCGACGCGAACGGGGACGTCTGGTTCGACGAGGTCCGGGTGCCGCTCGAGTACCGGGCGCACGGCCCCGGGGAGGACGCCCGGTGGGCGCGCGCCATGGTGACCTCGGGGAACGTGGGGACCGCCGCGCAGTGCATCGGGGTGATGCGGAACCTCTACGAGCTCGTCAAGACGTGGTGCGACACCCGGGTGGTGGCCGGGAAGCCGCTCAAGGAGCACTCCATCACCGCGGCGACGCTCGCCGACATCGTCACCGCCATCGAGGTGAGTCGGGCCGAGACCTACCTCAAGGCGCGCATGCTCGACCGGCCCGACGTCTACGGGCCGCGCTGGACCGCCGAGATGCTGGCGCGGACCAGGGTCACGAAGCTCTTCGTCTCCGACCGGTTGACGCAGGTCGTCAACCAGGTCATGGATCTCATGGGTGCCTACGGGTACGCGCGCGAGAGCGACGTCGAGAAACACTGGCGCGACTCGAAGATCATGAGCCTGTGGATGGGCGGGCGCGCCCTGCCGCAACTCGACATCGCCCGCTGGTTCTTCGAGGCGACCGAGTACTAGGCCGCCTCGCCGCCCGATCCCCCCGGCCCGCGCCGGCCGCCGTCGAATCCCGACCCGTGTCGCTCGGCGAGGATGAGCGGCGACTCTCCGAGGAGCAAGGCGAGGGCGACGGTCACGACGGTGAGGACGAGGAGGACGACCATCGAGGGGCGCATCGAACCGGCCGGCCCGCTCCGTAGCGCGTCCATCCCGAAGATGAAGAGGATCCCGGCCACCTGCCCGGCGAGGACGATGATCCCCTGCGAGGTCGATTCGGGCGCGGGGTAGCTCACCTCGGCGCTGTACTGGAGCCCGACCGGGTAGGCGCTCATGAGGAAGAACCCGAACACGAGGCTCGAGGCCACGAGGAGGGACAGGTTCGTGGCGAACGTCAGACCCAGGAGACCGGGCGCCATGCCGGCGACGGCCAGGACGAGGAACGGCTTGCGGCGGCGGGTCCGGTCCGAGAGCACCGAGATCACGGCGGCGCCGGCGATGCCGCCGAGGAGCATGACCGCCCCCACCATGCCGGCCTGCTCGGGATCGAAACCGCGCGGGGCGACGATCTGCTCGATCCAGGTGCTGATGGCGTTGAACATGCCCAACCCGACGAAGAACAGGACGAGGAGGACGAGCATGTTCCGCTGCCGGAAGATGTGACGGAGCCCCGCGAAGACGGCGACGCGTTCCTCCCCGGCGGCGTGGTCGGGCGGCGTCGGTGGCCGTTCCCGCAGCAGGAGCACCGTCGCCAGCCACCCCGCGAGCGACAGCACGCCGTAGAACCGCAGCATCCCCGTCATGGTCAGGCCGGCGACGAGGAACGGCGTCGCCGCCATGGCGGCGATGATGCCGAGGAACTGGGCGAGCGAGGGGACCGCGGCGGCGGTGGCGCGCTCGGTCACGGGGAACCACCGGGCGCCGATCTTCGTGATGGCGTTCATGACGAACGGTTGGCCGATGGCCATCCCGACGGTGGCGATCAGCACGAGTCCGTACCGGGCCCCGAAGACGCCTCGCAGCAGGCCGAACACCCCGGTGAGGGTCGCCCCGACCCCGACCCCGATGCGCACCCCGTAGGTGTCGATGACGTAGGACGCCGGGACCGACACGACGATGAACACGATCATGTAGATCATCGAGAGCAGCCCGATGCGCAACTCCGACACGTGGTAGAACTCCGCCGCGTCGCCGGTGACCGGGGCGAAGGTGATCCAGTTGAGCTGCACGAGCGCGTTGAGGAGGGCGAAGACGCCCAACACCACCCACCGGTAGCGGTAGACGCGGATGTCGGCGGTCTCGGTCAACGCGTCCTCACGGGAGGGAGCATCGGCCCCACGCTACCGGGTGAGCCGGCGCGTGGCGGCGATCCCCGGCGCGCTCTCCGTCCCGATGCCGGGTAGCCTGCACCCCCGTGCACCGATCCCCCCTCCGTCCTCGGTCGGGTCGTCTGGCGGCGACCCTGCTCGCGTTGGTCCTCGCCGCCGCCGCGTGCACCTCCGGTGGAGGCGCGACGACGACCACCGTGACGTCGGACACCACCGCTGCGACGTCCTCCGTCCCCTCGACGACGGAGCCGACGACCACGACGATCCCGCCCTCCTCCATCCCCGGAACCGCCTCACCCTCCCTCGACCCCAAGGTGGTGGCGGAGATGCGCGGCGAGGTGGCCGCGCTCATGGGTGTCGCCGAGGGGGTACGAGGGCTGCCCTTCCTCCAGACACCCCCGGTCACGATCCTCGACCGGCAGGCCTTCGCCGATCGGGTCGGGAAGCTCGTCGCCGAGGACCTCGACGCCGACCGGCTCGCCGCCGACGCGCGTTTCTACACCCTCATGGGAATGCTTCCCCCCGGCACCGACCTCTACCGGCTCCTCATCGACCTCTACACCGAGCAGGTCGCCGGCTTCTACGACGGCGACGCCAAGGAGATGGTCGTGCCCGCCGCTCCCGACGGCTTCACCCCCCTCCAGAAGATCACCATCGTCCACGAGCTGGTCCACGCCCTGACGGATCAGCACTTCGACTTCAACGACGAGTACCAGCGCCGCAACGACGAGGGGAACGGCGACGACGCCAGCGCCATGGCGGCGCTCGTCGAGGGGGACGCCACGTACTTCCAGTTCGTCTACATGGAGAGCCTCTCCCCCCTCGAGGCGGCCCAGGCGGCCACCGAGGCCCTGGGGCTCGAGTCCTCGCGGTTCGACGCCGCCCCCGAGTGGATCCGCCGCGATCTGCTGTTCCCCTACGACCAGGGTCTCACCTTCGTCCAGAGCCTCGTGGCCGACGGCGGGATCGCCCGGGTGGACCAGGCCTACCAGGATCTGCCGGACACCACCGAGCAGATCCTCCACCCGGCCCGCTACCTCCGGCGGGAGGATCCCCTCGCGCTCGATCCCGTCGATGCCGCCCCGCCCGGATGGGAGGTCCACGACGAGGGGAGCCTCGGCGAGTGGGGACTTCGGCAGATCTTCGCCGAAGCGCTCCGCCCCGGGGAGGCCACGCAGGCCGCAGCAGGTTGGGGGAACGACCACTACCAGGTCCTCACCCGGGGCGACGACGTGGCGGTGGCCCTCCACTACGTGGGGGAGAGCCGTCGTGACGCCGAGGAGGTCGCCGACGCCCTCATCGCCCAGGCGAAGGGCCCGATGGGCGCCGGAGCCTCCCGGGAGCTCGACGGCGGGCTGGTCTTCGATCGGGGGACGGTGTACGTCTTCATCGACCGGGTCGAGGACGAGGTCTACTTCGTGGCGAGCACCGACCTCGCCGCCGGCCCGGCCATCAAGGCCCGCCTCGAACCCTGACCGGGGCCTTCCCCCGGTCGACGAGCCTCCATAGGGTGGGACCGTGTCTGGGGCGCGTCGCGATCGCCGCGATCGATCCGGGGGAGGGAGCGAGGCGGGGAGGCGCGCTCAGCCGCGGCCGGCGTTGGGCCGCCGACCGTGGTTCGCCTTCTTGCGGCGGGCGCGGAGCTTGCGTCGCTTTGCCTTCGCCATGGCGGGGAGGGTACCAGGGCCCCGGGCCAACGCCCCAATCCTTCGGCTCGCCACGGCGGGATGGTCCTTCGCCCCGGTGCAGGTGGCCGGCTCGTTCCGGACCCGGTACCGGGGTCTGCGTCCCCGTTCCGGGGGGAGGGGGCTCCTCGTCGGCGGCGGGGCGGTCCACGGCGTGGGGATGGCCGAGCCTCTGTGGCTGGCGTTCCTCGACCGGACCGGCAGGGTCCTGCGCGTCGACGTGCTGCCTCCCGGAGGGTTCCGCCGGTGCCCGGGGGCGGCCTGGGTGCTCGAGCTGCCCGGCGACGTCCCGCCGCCGACGGCGGGCGCCCGCCTCGTCGTCCGGTCCCTAACCTCTCGGTGATGCCCGGGACGCTCATCCTCTGCGCCACCCCCATCGGGAATCTCGCGGACGCCCCGCCACGCCTCGGCGACGCGTTGGGGCGCGCCGACGTCGTCTACGCCGAGGACACCCGTCGCAGCGCCCGGCTCCTCGACCTCTTCGGCGTCTCCGTTCCGTTGCGCTCCTACTTCGTGGGCAACGAGGCGGTCCGGGCCCGGGAGCTCGAGGACCGGCTGCGCCGCGGCGACACCGTCGTGCTCCTCACCGACGCCGGCACCCCCGGCATCTCCGATCCCGCCGTCTCCGCGGTGCGGGCCGCGGTGGCCGCCGGAGCGACGGTGACGATCGTGCCCGGACCGAGCGCGGTGACCGCGGCGCTGGCCCTCTCCGGCTTCAACGCCGACCGGTTCGTCTTCGAGGGGTTCCTGCCCCGCGGTGGTGAGGAGCGCCGGCGGCGAATCGCCGTACTCGCCGCCGAGTCGCGGACGGCGGTGCTGTTCTCCTCACCGCGGCGGGTCGCCGCCGACCTGGCCGACCTGGCGGCCGGCGCCGGTGTCGACCGCCCGGTGGTCGTGGCGCGGGAGCTCACGAAGCTCCACGAGGAGGTGTGGCGCGGCACGCTGGGGGAGGCCGCCCGGCATTGGGGGACGGAGGTGGCGGGCCGCGGCGAGTTCACGATCGTGCTGGCGGGGGCCGTGGGCGGCGGCGTGGGGCTGTCCGAGGCGCTCGCCGCGGTCGCCGTCGAGCTGGAGGGGGGCACCCGTCTCTCCGACGCGGTGCGCCGGGTCGCCGCCGCCACCGGCGTCTCCCGTCGTGAGCTCTACGCGGCGGCGCTCCATCGTCGCGAGGAATCGCGGCGGGGCCGGGGGCCCCTCACCCCGGATTGAGCGCGGTCCGGCACGCGGTGCAGACACCGCGGCCACGGAAGGGCGTCACGTCCTCGGTGGTGTCACAGAAGACGCAGCTCGCCTCCAGCTTGCGGAGGACGATCCCGTCGTTCTCGACGGTGATCGCCAGCGCGTCCCCCTCGTGGATGTTGAAGAGACGGCGGGTCTCCGCCGGAACCACGATCCGGCCCAGGTCGTCGATCTTGCGCACGATCGCGGCGTCCATGGGGTTCCTCCAGCGGGGCGGTGCCTCCGCCCGTCCAGTGTACCGGCAATCCCCGACGGCGAACCCGCCCCGGCCGTGGGGCCGCTCCCGCCATCGGGTACCATCGGCGCCCGTGAGCACACCATCGCCACCTCGCAACGTCCTCGTGGCCGTCGCCTGGCCGTACGCCCAGGGCTCGCTGCATCTCGGCCACATGGCGGGCGCGTACCTCCCCGCCGACATCTTCGCCCGCTACCACCGCTCCGTCGGCGACCGGGTGCTCATGGTCTCGGGGTCGGACACCCATGGGACGCCGATCACCGTGCGCGCCGAGCAGGAGGGGGTCACCCCTCAGGAGATCGTGGATCGGTACCACCCCGAGTTCCTGCGCTACTGGGAGGAGCTCGGGATCCGCTGGGAGCTCTTCACCCGGACGGACACCGCCAACCACATCGCCGTGGGGCAGGACTTCTTCCTCCGGCTCCTCGATCGCGGGTACCTGTACCGCAAGGAGACCCAGCAGTACTTCGACCCGGAGGTCGGCCGCTTCCTGCCCGACCGGTACGTCGAGGGCACCTGCCCGTACTGCGGGTACGAGCATGCCCGCGGCGACCAGTGCGACAACTGCGGGAGGACCCTGGATCCCGAGGAGCTCCTCGAGCCGCGGAGCAAGCAGAGCGGGGCGGTCCCGGTGATGCGCACCACCGAGCACTACTACTGGCGCCTCGGCGCCTTCACCGAGCCGCTCCTCGAGTGGCTCGAGAGTCGGGTGGGCTGGCGCCCGCACGTCCTCAACTCGGCGATCGGGATGGTGAGGGAGGGGCTCCACGACCGGGCCTTCACCCGCGACCTCGACTGGGGGATCCCCCTGCCCGTCGACGACCTCGGTCCCGGGAAGGTCATCTACGTCTGGTGGGAGGCGGTGATGGGGTACCTCTCCGCGGCGAAGGAGTGGGCGCAACGTCGCGGTGAGCCGGACGCCTGGAAGGAGTGGTGGGAGAACCCCGACGCGGTGCACTACTACTTCGTGGGCAAGGACAACATCCCGTTCCACGCGGTGTACTGGCCGGCCCTGCTCATGGGGTACGGAGGCCTCGTCCTCCCCACCGACGTTCCCGCCAACCAGTACGTCACCTTCCGGGGGGAGAAGGCGTCCAAGTCGCGCGGGGTGGGACGCCCCGTGCTCTGGTACCTGGAGCGATTCCAACCCGACGCGCTCCGGTACGCGCTGGCAGTCCATCTCCCCGAGACGAGCGACACCGATCTCGGCGAGGACGAGATGGTACGGGCCGTCAACGACGAGCTCGTCGCCACGTGGGGCAACCTCGTGCACCGCGTCGTCTCCATGGTGCACCGCTACTGCGACGGCGTCGTTCCGGAGGCCACGACGGTCGAGGACGCCGACGAGGACGTCCGCGCCCGGGCTCGCGCCGCCCTCGAGGAGACGGCGGCGAACATCGAGCGGGTGCGTCTCCGCGCCGGGCTCGCCGCGGCCATGCGCGGTGCCCAGGAGGTCAACACCTACCTCAACCTCCGGGAGCCGTGGCGCACCGCCGCGGACGACCCGGCCCGCACCGCCACCACCCTGGCGACCGCGCTCGACGCCATCGGGACCGTCGCGGTGGCCCTCTCCCCGTACCTCCCCTTCACCTCCCCGGCCGTCCTCGAGGCGCTCGGGGTCGCGGTGCCGGAGGCCGGACCCCGGTGGGAGCCGGTGACCGTCGTCGCCGGCACGCGGCTGCCGCCGCCCGCGCCCCTCTTCGTGAAGATGGAGCCGCTCGACGAGTCGGCCGGCTGAGCGGCCCATGGGCGGCTGGGTCGACTCCCACTGTCACCTCTTCCTCCTCGAGGAGCCGCCGGGTCCCGTCCTCGACCGGGCCGAGGAGGTGGACTGGGTCCTCTGTCCGGGCGTCGATCTCGAGACGAGCCTGCAGGCCCGCCGGATGGCCACCGCCGATCCGGCGCGGATCCGCTGGTCCGCCGGACTCCACCCCCACGAGGCCTCCCGATGGGAGGAGGTGGCCGGTCGGATCGCGACACTCGCCCGGGAGGCGGCCGCGGTGGGGGAGTGCGGCCTCGACTACTACCGTGACCGATCCCCCCGGGAGGACCAGCGTCGAGCGTTCCGGGGGCAGGTGGCCCTCGCCGGCGAGCTGGGCGTGCCGCTCGTCGTCCACTGCCGCGACGCCTTCGCCGACGTGTACGAGATCCTCGCCGCGGCCGAGCTCGGGGACCGCGCCGTCCTCCACTCGTGGACGGGGGGACCGCGCTGGACACGCCGTTTCCGGGAGCTCGGCGTCACGTTCTCCTTCTCCGGCATCCTCACCTACGCCGGGGCGGAGACGGTGCGGCTCGCCGCCGCGGAGGTCCCGCTCGACCGGGCGCTCGTCGAGACCGACTCCCCCTACCTCACCCCCGAGCCGCACCGGGACCGCCCGAACGAGCCGGCCCGGGTGTCCCTCGTCGGGGAGGCCCTCGCCGCGGCGTGGGACCTCCCGGTCGACCGTGTGGCCGAGGCCACGGCGCGACGGGCCGCGGCACTCTTCGGACGATGACCCCTCGCGCCGCGCAGGGTCGGGCCGAGATCCGCGCCCTCCTCGAGCGGCATGGCGTCGTCCCGCGGCGAAGACTCGGACAGCACTTCCTCGCCGACCCCAACGTCACCGAGCGCATCGTCCGACTCGCCGGGATCCGGGCCGGGGATCGGGTGGTGGAGATCGGCGCCGGGACGGGGACCCTCACCGCCGCCCTCTTCGACGCCGGTGCCGAGGTCGTCGCCTACGAGGTGGATCCCCGGCTCCGTCCCGTCCTCGAGGAGGTCCTCGGCTCGCGGCCCGAGGTGACGGTCCGTTTCGCCGACGTCACCCGGATCGATCTCGCCACCGCGCTGCCCGACACCGGGTGGCGGCTCGTGGCGAACCTTCCCTACAACGTCGGGACACGCCTCGTCCTCGACACCCTGCGGCAGGTCCCGCAGGTGGAGCGACTCGTCGTCATGGTGCAGCGGGAGGTCGCCGATCGCCTCCTCGCCCGACCGGGGACGGGCAGCTACGGGCTCCCCTCGGTCGTCGTCGGCCTCCACGCCGCCGCCAGGTTCGGTTTCGCCGTCGCGCCCCAGGTGTTCCTCCCGCCGCCGGCGGTGGGGTCGGCGGTGGTGGTGCTCGACCGGATCGAGGCACCGTCGGGGGCCGACCGCGCCGTCGCGCTCGCCGCCGTGGCCTTCGGCGGCCGGCGCAAGATGCTGCGGCGCGCTCTCGCCGGAGTCCTCGCCGACCCCGACGCCGCCCTGCGACGGGCCGGCATCGACCCGACCGCTCGGGCCGAGGAGCTCGCCCCCGAGGCGTACCTGGCGCTCGCCGCCGCGGAGGTCGTCTCGTGAGGATCGTCGCCTACGCCAAGATCAACCTCGCCCTGCAGGTGGGTGGGCGCCGCGCGGACGGGTTCCACTCCCTCGTCGGCCTCTCCCAGTCGGTCGATCTCGCCGACGTGATCGCACTCACCCCGGCCGACGCGGACGAGCTCGTCGTCTCGGGAGGTGCTCCCGCCGACTCCTCCAACCTCGCCTGGCAGGCGCTCGCGGCGGCCCGTGACCTCACCGGCGACCGGCGCCCCAGGCGGCTCGCGCTCACCAAGGTGATCCCCGCCCGGGCCGGCCTCGGCGGCGGGAGCGCCGACGCCGCCGCCGTGCTCGGGGCGCTGGCCTCCGACGTGCCCCCGGCGGCCGTGCGGCAGGCGGCCGCGGAGCTCGGCTCCGACGTTCCCTTCTCCCTCGTCGGCGGCACCGCCGTCATTCGGGGGAGGGGCGAGATCGTCGAGCCGTTGCCGTTCGCCGGCGGGTACGCCCTGGCGGTCGCCGTCCCCCCGCTGGAGCTGCCCACCGGCGCCGTCTACCGGCGGTTCGACGAGCTCGAGGCCCCGCTCGGGCCGGCCCTCCCCGCCGCGGCGCTGCCCCCGGTCCTCCGCGAGCTGGCTCCCCTCCGCAACGACCTCTATCCGGCGGCGGTCGCCGTGGCTCCCGAGCTCGACGACTGGCGCGCCGAGCTATCCGGCCGCTGGGGCGTGCCGGTGGCCATGACGGGCTCGGGGTCCGGGCTGTTCGCCTTCTTCCCCGATCGCGACGAGGCGGTCGACGCCGTCCGGGCGGTGCCGGCCGGGGCGCGGTACCGCGGAGGCGTCGTGCCGGTGACGTGCGGCTGGGAGCTCAGCCCAGCGACGCCATGAGCGCGGCGATGACGTCCGGGTCGTGACCCTCGGGTCGCGTGTAGAAGCTCACCCGGTCCACGAGGTCGCCGTAGCGGCGTCGGATCTCGGGCCCCACCTCGTCGGGGGGCGCCACCACCGCGAACGCCTCGAGGACCTCGTCGTCGATGCGGTCGGCCATCTCCCCCCAGGCCCCGCGCTTCGACATGGCGTTGAGCTCGTCCTGGAGCTCGCCCCATCCGTGGTGCTCGAGCACCCCCCGGTAGGCGGGTGTGGAGCCGTAGAAGGCGATCTGCTGCTTGATCGCCCGGCGCGACGCCGCCATCTCGGCGTCGTCGGCTCCGGTGACGACGAAGACGGGCAGGGCGACCTCGATCTCGTCGGGGTCCCGGCCGGCGCGGGCGGCGCCCTCGGCCAGCGTCGGGAGGGTCACCTCGCGCAGGTACGACGCCGTGGTGAATCCGTGGGCCTGGAGTCCGTCGGCCACCTCTCCCGCGACCCGCGTCATGTGGGGACCCACCGCGGCGAGGAAGATCCGTGCCGTGCCGTACGGGTTCGGACCCGGGTCGAAGAACGGGGTCATGAGGACGTGGGTGTAGAACTCGCCACGGAAGCGGAGCTTGGTGCGATCGTTCCACGCCGCCCAGATGGCCCGGATCGCCTGGATGAGCTCCCGCATGCGCGCCGCAGGTCGGGACCACTCCATGGAGAAGCGGAGGCGGATGTGGGGTGCGATCTGGGATCCGAGTCCGAGGACGAACCGACCCCGCGAGAAGGCCTGGAGGTCCCACGCGGTGTAGGCGAGGGTCATCGGGTTTCGGGCGAAGGCCACGGCGATCGCCGTGCCCAGGTCGACCCGCTCCGTGTGCTCGGCGGCGAGGACGAGCGGCAGGAACGGGTCGTGTTGCGTCTCGGCGGTCCAGAGGCCCGCGTAGCCGGCGGCCTCGATCCGGCGGGCCGTCTCCGGGACGGTCCCCAGGTCCTGGGTGAGGAAGGTGGCGTCGATCTTCATGACCCCCAGTATGGCCGTTCCGGGGAGGGGGAGGGCTCGGGGATGGTCGGAGCGGCGGGGTACACTCTGGGCCCGTCCCCTCCCTGGGGGGTGGTGTAACTGGCAGCACAGGTGGTTTTGGTCCACCCGGTACGGGTTCGAGCCCTGTCCCCCCAGCCACGGCGATCCGGGAGTCGTCTCCGCCCATGAGCACACGAGCCATCGTCCTCGCTGCAGGTCAGGGCACCCGGATGCGTTCCGACCTCGCCAAGGTCATCCATCGGGCCGCGGGGAGGACCCTCCTGGAGTGGGTGCTCGCCGCGCTCCGCCCGCTCGACCTCGACGACGTCGTCGTCGTCGTCGGTCATCAGGCCGACGACGTCGCCGCCACCCTGCCCGACGGGGTGCGTTCCGTCGTGCAGGACCCGCAGCGGGGCACCGCCGAGGCGGTGGGTCGAGGCGTGGCCGCGCTCGGCGACACGAGCGGGACCGTCCTCGTCGTCCCCGGGGACATGCCGCTCCTGCGCGCCGGGACCCTCGCCGCGCTCCTCGCCCGCCACGCGGCCGGCGCCGCGGCGGCCACGGTGCTGACCTCCCGGGTGGAGGACCCCACCGGGTACGGCCGGGTGGTCCGTGACGGGGACGACGTCGTCGCCATCGTCGAGGAGCGGGACGCCGACGAGCCGCAGCGGCGCATCCACGAGATCAACACCTCGGTGTACGCCTTCGCCGCCGACGCCCTCGCCGGTGCCCTCCAGGAGGTCCGCGCCGACAACGCGCAAGGCGAGTACTACCTCACCGACGTCGTCGGGATCCTCGTCGGGGCGGGCCGGCGGGTCGGAGCCGTCGAGGCCCCGGCGGAGGAGGCCGCGGGGGTGAACTCCCATGCGCAGCTCGCCGCCGCCGCCGCCGCGCTCCGACGGAGGATCAACGAGCACTGGATGGCCGAGGGCGTGTGGATGCTCGACCCGACCCGGGTGTACCTCGACGCCGACGTGCGCCTCGGAGCGGGGGTGCGCCTCCACCCCGACGTGATCCTCTCCGGTGGCACGCACGTCGGCGACGGGGCCGAGATCGGGCCCTCCGTCCACGCCGTCGACGCCACGATCGGCGCGCGGGCGCGGGTGCGCTTCGCGGTCCTCGAGCGCGCCGAGGTGGGTGCCGACGTGGTCGTCGGTCCCTTCACCTACCTCCGACCCGGTGCGGTCCTCGCCCCGGGTGCCAAGGCCGGGACCTTCGTGGAGATCAAGAACAGCACCGTGGGTGCCCGGTCGAAGGTCCCACACCTCTCCTACGTCGGCGATGCCACCATCGGCGAGGACAGCAACCTGGGGGCGGGGACGATCACCTGCAACTACGACGGTGTCGAGAAGCACCGGACGGTGATCGGCGACCGCGTCTTCATCGGATCCGACACCATGCTCGTCGCCCCGGTCGAGGTCGGCGACGACGCGTACACCGGTGCCGGTTCGGTGGTGACACAGGACGTTTCTCCCGGCGCGCTGGCCATCGAACGGTCGTCGCAGCGCGAGGTGCCGGGCTACGCTGAGCGACGCAGACGGCGCGCCGAGGAGCGGGGACGATGATGGAGCTGCCGAGCCGGAAGCGGCTCATGGTCTTCTCGGGTTCGGCGAACGAACCTCTCGCCGAGGAGGTGGCTCGGATCCTCGGAATCCGGCTCGGGAACGTCGAGCGCTCCGTCTTCGCCAACGGCGAGATCTACATCCACTACACCGAGAGCGTGCGGGGTGCGGACTGCTTCGTCATCCAGAGCCACTCCCGCCCCATCAACTTCCACATCATGGAGCAGCTCATCATGATCGACGCCCTGAAGCGGGCGTCGGCCAAGCGGATCACCGCCGTCGTCCCCTTCTACGGCTACGCCCGGCAGGACAAGAAGGGCCGGCCCCGGGAGCCCATCTCGGCCCGGCTCATGGGCGACCTCTTCGTCACGGCCGGGGCCGACCGGGTCGCCTCGGTGGACCTCCACACCGGGCAGATCCAGGGGTTCACCGACGTCCCCTTCGACCACCTCACCGCACTCCACATCTTCGTCGACTACCTCTCGGGCATCATCGACGGTCCGACGACGATCGTCTCGCCCGACTCGGGACGGGTGAAGCTCGCCTCCCGCTACGCGGGGCACCTCGGTGGTCTCGTCGCCTTCGTCCACAAGCGGCGCCGCATCGACGTCCGCAACGAGGTCGCCGCCCTCGAGGTGGTCGGTGAGGTCGAGGGCCGGCACTGCATCATCGTCGACGACATGATCGACACCGCAGGCACCGTCACCGCCGCCGCCGAGCTGCTCATGGAACGGGGGGCGCTGAGCGTCCGGGTCGTCTCCACCCACGGCGTGCTCTCCTCCCCGGCCATCGACCGGTTGAAGAACGCGCCCATCCAGGAGGTCGTCATCACGAACACCCTCCCGGTTCCCGAGGACGCCACCCGCCTCGACAACCTCACCGTCCTCTCCATCGGCCCGGTGCTCGCCGGGGTCATCGACGCCATCTTCACGGACGCGTCGGTGAGTGCCATCTTCAAGGGGGAGAACACCTGAGGCGCCTCCCGGCGAGGCGCGTCGGGGGAGCCTCCCGGGGGTCCGGGACGGGAGGGGCCTCCACCGAGCATCACCTGGCGTTGCGGACCGCGCACGCCGTTCGGTCGGGTTTCCTCGCCTACCGCCGGCGGTTCGACTCGGTCACCGGCCGCGCCGAGGCCCGGTTCGAGGCTCGCGACTGGCACGGCATGGCGCGGGACGCCACGGAGCGACTCGACGTCTACGAGGAGACGGTCGCCGCGGCCGTCGCCACGGTGGGACGCCTCCTCGGGGACCGGCATCGCGACCGGCGCATCTGGGGCCCGGCCCGTCGTGAGTACCGGAAGCTCGTCGCCGACCGGCGCGACCTGGAGATCGCCGAGACGTACTTCAACTCGGTGACCAGGCGGGTGTTCCACACCCGAGGTGTCGACCCCGAGGTCGAGTTCGTCGATCCCGATCCGGTGCCGGTGGCCCCGGAGCGGGTCGTGCGCAGCATCCACCTCCCCGTCTCGAGCCGGGGGCTCGTCGACGAGCTCATGCGTCACGGACGGTTCCAGGCCTCCTGGCGGGACCGGCGGGGCGATCTCGAGGCGGCGGCGCGTGCCGTCGACGCCGCCCTCTCCCGCCGGGGCCTCGCCTGTCCGCCGCAGCGCGTCGACGTCGTCGATCGTGTCTTCTACCGCGGCCAGGGGGCGTATCTCGTGGCGCGGATGCGGTCGGGGGGAGCCAGCGTTCCGCTCGTGCTCGCGGTCCACCACCTCCGCGGTGGGCTCGTCCTCGGCGCGGTCCTCGGCGACGTGGAGGACGTCTCCATCCTCTTCTCGTACACGCGGGCCGCCTTCCACGTCGACACACGGGAGCCGGCCGCGCTCGTCCGGTTCCTCCACGACCTCCTGCCCCACCGGCCCGTCGCCGAGCTCTACACCGCCATCGGTCATCCCAAGCACGGCAAGACGGAGCGGTACCGCGACCTCGTCCGGCACGTGACCACCACCGACGATCGTTTCGTTCCCGCCCCGGGAACCCCGGGACTCGTCATGATCGTGTTCACGCTCCCCGGGTACGACGTCGTCTTCAAGGTGATCCGGGACCGGTTCCCACCCCAGAAGCACGTCACCCCCGCGGAGGTGCGCGCCAAGTACCGCATCGTGTCCCGCCACGATCGTGCCGGCAGGCTCGTCGACGCCCAGGAGTTCGAGCACCTCCGGTTCCCCGTGGACCGGTTCGCCCCCGCCCTCCTCGAACAGCTCCTCGCCGAGGCCGCCCGGAACGTGGAGGTGGACGGACGCGACGTCGTCCTGCACCACGTCTACCTGGAACGCCGGGTGACCCCCCTCGACCTCTACCTGCGCTCGGCGCCGCCGGACGCCGCCGCGGCGGCCATCGTCGACTACGGATCGGCCATCAAGAACCTCGCCGCCACGAACATCTTCCCCGGCGACATGCTCGTGAAGAACTTCGGCGTCACCGGACGGGGCCGGGTGGTGTTCTACGACTACGACGAGCTTCGCCTCCTCGGCGAGTGCCGGTTCCGACGCCTGCCCGAGCCGGAGGATCCGGCACAGGAGCTGGCGGCCGAGCCCTGGTTCGGGGTGGCCGACGGGGACGTCTTCCCCGAGGAGCTCCGGAGGTTCCTCGGGGTCGGCGGTGAGCTGCGCCGCGTCTTCGAGGCGCATCACGGGGATCTCTACGACGTGACGTTCTGGCGCCACGTCCAGGCGCGGATCCTCGCCGGGGAGACGATCGAGATCTACCCCTACCGGAGGAGCCTCGCCTTGCACCCGGCGACCCGTCCCGAGGGTGCGGCCCGGTGGTGAGCGGCGTATCGTCGCCTCCATGGAGCGTGTCACCCTCACCGTGCGGACTCCGGGCGTGCCGGCCGTCGTCGACCTGACCTCGGAGGTGGCCCGGTTCGTCGCCGGGCGGGGCGATGGCGTCGTGGTGATCTTCCTGCCTCACGCCACCGCCGGTCTGGCGATCGTCGAGACCGGAGCCGGCTCCGACCGGGACCTCCTCGACCGGCTGGCGGAGATCCTGCCGCGCGACGACTCTCGCTACCGGCATCGGCACGGTTCACCGGGTCACGGCGCCGATCACCTCCTGCCGGCGTTCCTCGCCCCGACGCTGACGATCCCGGTCGTCGCCGGCCGTATGACGCTCGGAACGTGGCAGTCCGTCGTGCTCGTCGACACGAACCCCGACAATCCGGAGCGTTCCGTGCAGCTCGGGTTCCTGTCGGGGTGAACCGGTCGGCCCGGGCCGGGCTTTGCCGGTACCGGCCGCCGGCGCGTACAATCCGCTCCCCGCAGCTTCGCCACGAGGAGAGCCCCACCATGCAGCAGGAGACGTTGCGCGCCCGCCGGCGCGTCACGGCCGGGAGCCGGCCGGCGCGGCGGCTCCGCCGGGAAGGTCTCGTTCCGGCGGTCGTCTACGGCCGTGGCCTCCCGTCGACCCCGGTCGCCATCGATGCCCGGGAGCTGCACGCCGTGCTGCACGGCGAGGCGGGGCTCAACGCCGTCATCAACCTCGAGATCGAGGACGAGCAGCCGGTACTCACCGTGGCGCGAGAGCTGCAACGGGACCCGGTGCGTGGCGTGATCACCCATCTCGATCTCATCCAGGTCTCCCTCGACGAGCCCATCGAGGCCGAGGTGGCCCTCGAGTTCATCGGCACCCCGTTCGGGGTGCGCGAGGAGGGCGGGATGGTCGAGGTCATCGAGACGACCGTCACGGTCTCCGCCCTCCCCACCGAGATCCCCACCGCCATCCCCATCGACATCGCCGAGCTGCGCGTCGGCGACGCCCTGAAGGTCGGCGACCTTCCCGAGATGGCGGGCGTCGTCTACGTCTCCGATCCCGACCATCCCCTCGTCACCATCCTCGCCGGCAGCCTCGCCGAGGCGGAGGAGGAGGCGGAGGAGGAGGCCGGCGAGGAGGCCGCGGCGACACCGGCGGAAGAGGCGGGGGACGACGCCGGGACGGCCTGAGGTCGTGCGCCTCGTCGTCGGGCTCCGCAATCCCGGGACCCGGTACGAGGGCACCCGTCACAACGTCGGCGGCGAGGTCGCCGAGACCCTCGTCTCCCGGTCGGGGGGCACCTTCAAGCGGGCGCCAGGGCGCATCGCCGCGGTCGTGGCCGAGACGCGCCTGGAGGCGGTGCGGGTGGTCGTCGCCATGCCACGCACCTTCATGAACGAGAGCGGTCGCGCCGTGGCGCCGCTCCTCCGCTACTACGGGGTCGATCCGGACCGGCTGCTCGTCGTCCACGACGACATCGACCTGCCCTTCGCCAAGCTGCGGGTGCGGTACGGGGGGAGCACCGGCGGCCACAACGGCGTGGACTCCGTCGTCCGCTCCCTGGGGACTTCCGACTTCTGGCGTCTCAAGGTCGGGGTGGGCCGTCCGCCGGGACGCATGGACCCCGCCGACTTCGTCCTTTCCCGCTTCCGTGGGACCGAGCGTGCCGAGATGGATCTCGTCGTCCCCGACGCCGCCGACGTCGTCGCCGCGTTCGTCACCGCCGGAGGCGAGGAGGCCCGCCGGCGGGCCGGCGAGGTGAACCGTCGCCGGGAGGAGCAGGCGTGACCCGTCTCGTCGGAGCCATCGACCAGGGAACGACGAGCACCCGGTTCGCCGTCGTCGACGAGCGGGGACACATCGTGGCCATGGCCCGGCGTGAGCACCGTCAGATCACTCCCCGTCCGGGATGGGTGGAACACGATCCGGTGGAGATCCTCGAGAACACGGAGGCCGTGATCGTCGAGGCGCTCGCCGGCGGCGGGCTTCGGGCCGGGGACCTCGCCGCGGTGGGCATCACGAACCAGCGTGAGACGACCGTCGCCTGGTCTCGCGCGACGGGGGCGCCGCTGGGGAACGCCATCGTGTGGCAGGACACGCGCACCGACGCCCGATGCCGGGAGCTCGCCGCCGGCGGCGGGGAGGCCCGCTTTCGGGAGCTCACCGGGCTTCCGCCCGCCACCTACTTCTCGGGACCGAAGATGGAGTGGATCCTGCGAGAGGTCGCGCACGAACCCCAGGACGTCGCCCTGGGAACGATCGACGCGTGGCTCGCCTGGCACCTCACCGGCGAGCACGTCACCGACGTGACGAACGCCTCCCGGACGATGCTCATGGGCCTGCGCAGCCTCACCTGGGAGGACGAGCTCCTCGACACGATGGGGGTGCCCCGCGGCGCCCTCCCGCGCATCGTCCCCTCGATCGGGGTCGTGGGGCCGAGCCGTGGACCTCTCGCCGGCGTCCCCCTGGCGGGGATGCTCGGCGATCAGCAGGCCGCCCTCTTCGGGCAGGCCGGGTTCGACCGGGGCGACGCCAAGAACACCTACGGAACGGGGTGCTTCCTCCTCCTCAACACGGGGACCGAGCCGGTGCGCTCCACCCACGGGCTGCTCACCACCGTGGCCTACCGACGTGGGCGGGAACCGGCGCGGTACGCCCTCGAGGGCTCGGTGGCGATCGCCGGGGCCGCGGTGCAGTGGCTGCGCGACAACCTCGGTCTCATCTCCGACGCCGCGGAGGTGGAGGCGCTCGCCGCCGAGGTCCCGGACAACGGTGGGGTGTACTTCGTCCCGGCGTTCTCCGGGCTCTTCGCGCCGTACTGGCGCTCGGACGCCCGGGGGGTCATCGTCGGTCTCACCCGCTTCGCGGGGAGGGGGCACCTCGCCCGGGCGACCCTCGAGGCGACGGCGTACCAGACGCGCGACGTCCTCGAAGCCATGGAGGCGGACGCCGGGATCCGTCTCGAGCGCCTCCAGGTGGACGGCGGCATGGTCGTCGACGACCTGCTCATGCAGTTCCAGGCCGACGTGTTGGGTGTCCCCGTCGTGCGCCCCACCATCGTGGAGACGACCGTTCTCGGGGCGGCGTACGCCGCGGGTCTCGGCGTGGGGGTGTGGTCCGACCTGGACGAGCTCCGCCGGCACGGGGCGGTGGATCGTCGTTTCCGGCCGGCGATGGACGTCGCCGAGCGGGAGCGGCTCCTGGCGGGGTGGCGGAAGGCGGTGGAACGCTCCTTCGGGTGGCTCTGAGGGGGCGTCCCGGATCGACGCGGGTCACCCGATCCCCCGGCCTCTAGCATCCGGGGACGACCCGGAGCCATCGCATGTCGATCCCCAACCTCCTCGCCGTCTTCCGGCTGCTGCTGACGCCGGTGGCCATGGTGCTCGTCCTCCGTGCCGGAGGGGACCGCCGGGCCCTCGTCGTCGCCGCGGCCGTCTTCGCCGTGGCCGCCCTGACGGATTTCGCCGACGGGTACCTCGCCCGCCGCTGGCGGATCACGACGACGCTCGGCGCCTTCCTCGACACCGTCGCCGACAAGGTGCTGGTGGCGGGCGCGCTCCTCGCCCTCGTCGAGGTCGACGCGGTCTCCTCCTGGCCGGCGTTCCTCATCGTCGGACGCGAGCTCGCGGTGATGGGGCTGCGGGGCGTAGCCGCGCTCGACCAGTCGACCGTCCCGCCGAGCATCTGGGGGAAGAGCAAGGCGACGATCCAGTT
Organism: uncultured Acidimicrobiaceae bacterium; assembly: GCA_964584755.1. Taxonomy (GTDB): domain Bacteria; phylum Actinomycetota; class Acidimicrobiia; order Spongiisociales; family UBA5794; genus CAZPAV01. Next base: position 20,972 of record CAZPAV010000003.1, on the reverse strand, counting down.
CGTCGCGGTGGTCCTGGCGATCCTGCGTCTCGACGTCGTCCTCGGGCCGTGGCGTCTCGATCAGTGGGCCATCGCCGGGGCCGTCGTCGTGACGCTCGTCTCCGCGGGCGACTACTTCGCCCGCTTCCGGTCGATCTTCGCCCGAGGTCGGGGCGGGTGAGGGCCTTCCTCACCGGGGGCTCCGGTTTCGTCGGAGGCGCCCTCCTGCGGCACCTCGTCGACGAGGGGCACCACGTTCGTGGCTCGGCGCGGAGCGCCGCCGCCGCGACGCGCATCCGGGCCGGGGGTGGAACGGCGGTGGAGGTCGACCTCTTCGACGAGGCCGGGCTGGCCGCGGCGATGGCGGGATGCGAGGTCGTGTTCCACGTCGCCGGGGTGAACCGGATGTGCACCCGCGACCTCGCCACCCTCCATCGGGTGAACGTCGGTGGCGCGGTGGCCGCGCTGCGTGCCGCCGCCGCCGCCGGCGTGCCGCGCTTCGTGCTCACCTCCTCGGCCGCGGCGGTCGGGGAGCCGCGCGAGGTCGTGGCCGACGAGACGACCCCTCCGGCCGAGTTCCCGTCCCGGTACGCGCGCGCGAAGCGTCTCGGCGAGGAGGCAGTCCTGGCCGCGGCGCCGCGTCTCGACGTCGAGGCCGTCGTGGTCAACCCCGTCTCGGTGCAGGGCCCGGGCCGCGTGGGTGGGTCGGCTCGGCTGCTTCGCTACGCGCTGACGACGCGGCGTCCGCTCGTCCTCGACACGGTCGTCTCCGTCGTCGATGTGGCCGACTGCGTCCGGGGACACGTCCTGGCGGCCCGCCACGGCCGCGCCGGCGCCCGCTATCTGCTCTCGGGTGCGAGCGTGTCTCTCCGGGAGCTGGTGGCGTCGCTGGCGGAGGCGGCCGGACGGGAGATCCGGCCCATCGTCGTGCCCCGGTCCCTGGTCGCCGCGGGGATGCCGCTGGCGTGGCTCGCCGGGCGCCTCCGGCCCGAGGGGGTGCTGTGTCCCGACGCGCTCCGGACCCTGCTGCACGGCCATCGTCTCGACGGCGGTCGGGCGACCCGAGAGCTCGGTCTCAGGTACACGCCGCTGTCGGACACCTTGGTCCGGACGGTCGCCTGGTACCGGGAGCTCGGCCTCCTCGACGGGAGGGGTTGAGGGGATCGGACCGGTACCCTGGACGCTCGTGCCTGCCCCGCTCGCTCCGATCCTCCGGCGGTGGGAACGTGACCTGCTCCCGGACGTCCCCGGAGACGTCGCGGTCCCTCCGGCGCTGCGCGCCCTGTTCGTCGCGGCGCTGGCGACCCGGTCGGCTCGCCCGGTCCTCGCCGTCGTCCCGGGGGAGCGCGACGCCGAGGAGCTCGTCGAGGACGTCGCCCTGTTCATGGATGCGGTTCTCGCCCTCCCCGCCTGGGAGATCCTCCCCTTCGAGCACGTCTCCCCGAACGTCGCGACGATGGCGCGGCGCTCCCGGGCCCGGCACCGCCTCGCCGGCGGAGAGGCCGGTGTGGTGGTGGCCTCGACCCGGGCGGTGATCCAGCGGGTGAGCCCTTCGCCGACCGCCCCGCTGCGCCTCGTCGCCGGGGAGGAGACGCCCTTCGAGGAGCTCGTCGCCCGCCTCGTCGCGGCCGGGTACGGACGGACCGACCGGGTGGAGGCGCGCGGCGAGTTCGCGGTGCGAGGCGGCATCATCGACGTGTACCCCGCCGCCGGCGAGGAGCCGCTCCGCCTGGACTTCTGGGGGGACATCCTCGAGGAGATCCGGCCCTTCTCGGTGACGTCCCAGCGTTCCCGCGGGAAGCTCCCCCAGGTGGAGCTCTTCCCCGCCCGGGAGGTCCGCATCGACGACCGGGTCGCCGCCCGGGCCCGGACCTTGCGTGACACCCAGCGGTGGGCGGCCGAGACCTGGGAGCGCATCGCCGAGGGCGTGTCCTTCGCTGGTCTCGAGTCGTGGCTGCCGTGGCTCACCGACGAGCGGACCGTCTTCGACGAGCTCGCCGACGACGTGATCGTCGTGGCCTTCGATCCCGAGCGGCTGCGCGCCCGGGCCGAGGAGTTGCGTGGCGAGGAGGAGGACCTGGCACGGGCCCTCGCTCCGACGTGGGGCTCCGGGGCGCCCGAGGCGGGGGACCACCCGGCGCTCTTCCTGCCCGGAGGACTCGACGCGATGGGGGATCGGCTCGTGACCGCGCCGCCGATGCCGCGCGACGCCACGACGGCGCGCCACGAGGTGCGGAGCCTCGACGCCACCCCCGGGGACCCGGAGTCGGTCGCCGCCGCGGTGAACCGTTGGGTGGCCCGCGGCGTGGACGTCGTGGTCGCCATGGACGGTGCCCCCGCCGCCGAGCGGGTGGCCCGTCTGCTCGCCGAGGCGGGGAGCGGTCTTCCCGTGCTCGACCGCCTCGACCGGGTCCGTCCCGCGATCCTCCCACACGGCATCCACCGCGGCTTCGTCTCTCCCCGGATCGGCGTGGCGGTGGTCGGTGAGCGTGAGGTCGCCGGGAGGCGCCGGGCCCATCGACGCCGGCGGCGTCCCCGTGCGGCCGCGGTCGCCGCCTACCGTGATCTCCGGCCCGGCGACTACGTCGTCCACCATCACCATGGCATCGGGCGGTTCCTCGGTCTCGTCCATCGCGACCTCGCCGGAACCGAGCGGGACTACCTCCTCGTGGAGTACGCCGGGGGGGACAAGCTGTACGTCCCCACCGACCAGCTCGCCGCCGTGCAGCGCTACACCGGCGGAGAGCAACCCCGGCTGTCCCGGATGGGCGGCTCCGACTGGGCGCAGACCCGCTCCAGGGCGCGGCGTGCCGCCGCCGTCGTCGCCGAGGAGGTCGTGGCGCTCCATCGCCGGCGTGCCGCGGCGTCCGGTCACGCCTTCCCGTCCGACACCCCGTGGCAACGGGAGTTCGAGGGAGACTTCCCCTTCGAGGAGACGACGGACCAGCTCCGCGCCATCGCCGAGGTGAAGGCCGACATGGAGTCCCCCCGGCCGATGGACCGCCTCGTCTTCGGCGACGTGGGTTTCGGGAAGACGGAGGTCGCCCTCCGTGCCGTGTTCAAGGCCGTCCAGGACGGCCGGCAGGCGGCGGTGCTCGTTCCCACCACGCTCCTCGCGCAGCAGCACCACGCCACCTTCCGGGAGCGGTTCGCGCCGTACCCGGTGCGGGTGGAGATGCTGAGCCGGTTCCTCACCGGCGCCCAGCAGCGGGCGGTCCTCGCCGGCCTCGCCGAGGGCACGGTGGACGTCGTGATCGGGACCCACCGGCTCCTCGGCGAGGACGTCGTCTTCGCGGACCTCGGGCTCCTCGTCGTCGACGAGGAGCAGCGGTTCGGGGTCGCCGCCAAGGACCGGCTCAAGGCGCTCCGCGCCTCCGTCGACGTCCTCACCCTCACCGCCACACCCATTCCCCGGACTCTCGAGATGGCGCTGACCGGGATCCGGGACGTGAGCCACATCCGGACCCCTCCCGAGGACCGCCACCCGATCCTCACCTACGTCGGCCCGTACGACGAGCGCGCCGTGTCCGCGGCGATCCGGCGCGAGCTCCTGCGGGAGGGCCAGGTCTTCTACGTCCACAACCGGGTCCAGTCGATCGACCACGCGGTCGCCCGGCTCCGGCTGCTCGTACCCGACGCGCGCTACGCGGTGGCTCATGGACGGATGTCGGAGAGTCGCCTCGAGCAGGTCATGTACGACTTCTGGAACCGGGAGTACGACGTCCTGGTGGCGACGACGATCATCGAGTCGGGCCTCGACCTCCCCCAGGTGAACACCCTCGTCGTCGAGCGTGCCGACCGTCTCGGTCTCGGCCAGCTCTATCAACTGCGGGGACGCGTGGGGCGCAGCGACCAGCGCGCCTACGCCTACCTCTTCCATCCCCCGGCGGAGCGTCTCGGCGACGCCGCCTACCGTCGTCTCGAGGCCATCGGCGAGTTCTCGGAGCTCGGTTCCGGCTTCGACCTCGCGCTGCGGGACCTGGAGATCCGTGGCGCGGGGAGCATCCTCTCGGAGACGCAGTCGGGACACATCGCCGCCGTCGGGTTCGACCTCTACACGCGCCTCGTCGCCGAGGCCGTAGCCGAGCTCCGCGGCGGCGAGGTGGCGGCGGAGGCGCCGCCCGAGGTGCGCATCGACCTTCCGGGAGACGCCCATCTCCCCGAGGGGTACATCCCCGGGATCGACGCCCGTCTCGAGGCGTACCGGCGACTCGCCGCGGCCACCGAGGCCGACCAGGTGGAGGAGGTCCGGGCCGAGTGGGAGGACCGCTACGGCGATCCCCCGGCCTCCGCGGCGCGCCTGCTCGACGTCGCCCGCCTGCGGGTCGAGGCGCTCCGGCTCGGCATCCGCGAGGTGGTGAAGGCCCGTGAGGAGATCCGCGTCGCCCCCGTCGCGTTGCGTGCCTCCCAGGAGGTCCGCCTGCAGCGGCTCCAGCCACGCGCCGTGGTGCGTGGCGAGGTCCTGTTCCTCCCGGCACGCGGTCTGGCCGACCCCGCCCGGCTCGTGGCGTTCCTCCGTAGACTGTGGCCGCCCGAGACCCCATGACCGACGAGCCCTTCCGGTGGTGCCCATGACGTCCCTGACGAAACGGATCGTTCTCCTCCTCGCGGCCGGCGGGCTGCTGCTGGCGGCCTGCGGCCAGGAGGTCGTCGTCGCCTCGGTGGACGGGGTGCCCATCGAGCGGGGAGCCGTCGCCGCCCTGCGGCACAGCTACATGACGAAGGCCGCGGTCTCCGGGGAGCGCTACCGGCGCGACCTCTCCCGGATGATCCTCCTCCAGGCACTGCGCGACGCCGCCGCGGCCGACTTCGGGACGACGGGGCTCGAGGACCCGGCGCGGGCTCGCGACAAGATCGCCGACCCCGCCGGCGACGAGGCGAGGATCTTCGACAGCATCCGCTCCGATCCGGACAACACCGAGGCGCAGCTCGAGCTCGTCGCCCGGCTGCTCGTCCTGCGCGACACGGTCATCGCCCGCCTCCTCCAGGACGATCCGGGCTACCTGGAGAACCTCCTCGCCGAGCATCCCGAGGAGGTGACGCAGGTGTGTGTCCGTCACGTCCTCACCGTGACCCGGGAGGAGGCCGACGCCGCCCGGGCCCGGCTCGACGCGGGCGAGGACTTCGCCACGGTCGTCGCCGACGTCTCGGTGGACGACCGGAGCCCCGGCGGGGCGCTGCCCTGTCCGCTCCCCGCGTCGGCCTTCGCGCAGCCCTTCGGCGCGGACGTGGCCCGGGAGCTGGCGACGACCCCGATCGGCGGCCTCGTCGGGCCCGTCCGCTCCGACATGGGATGGCACGTCCTCATCGTCGACTCCCGAACGGCGCCGGGTGGCATCGAGGAGCTTCGCGCCGATCCCCTCCGCTACGTCGACGCCGCGGCGGTCGACGCCGTGTGGAAGCCCTGGCTCGACACGGTGGCGACGCGAGCCGTCGTCACGGTGCGTTCGGAGGTGGGGACGTGGGCCGGCTTCGTCGACGGCATCACGCCGCCCCCCGGGGGATGACCCCCGCCGGCGCGGGTGTCGTCGTCGTCGGGCTGGGTCCCGCGGGCCTGGACGGGGTACCGCTCCGGGCCCGGGAGGTGCTCCTCGATCCGTCCCGCCGCGTCCTCGTACGGACCCTGCGGCATCCCGCCGCCGCGGAGCTCGCCCGCCGCCGCGAGGTGCGGTCCTGTGACGACTGCTACGAGTCGGGAACCGACCTCGCCGCGGTGTACGAGACGATCGTCACCCGGGTGATCGAGGTCGCCGCCGGCGGTCCGACCGTGTACGCCGTACCGGGGAGCGCATGGGTGGGGGAGCGGACGGTGTCCCTGCTCCTGGCGCGGGCCCGCGACGCGGGGATCCCGGTGGCGGTGATGCCGGGCGTGTCCTTCCTCGACCACGCGTACGCCGCGGTCGGGGTCGACCCGATCGCCCAGGGAGCCCAGATCGTCGACGGGCGTGACCTTCCCGACCCCTTCCCCCTCCACCTCCCCACCTTCGTCACCCAGGTGGACACCCCGCTGGTCCTCGCCGACGTCGCCGCCACCTTGGGGAGGGTCCTCGACGACGCCACCCCGGTGACGGTCCTCGCCCGACTGGGCGCCCCCGACGAGGCGGTGACGACCGTCCCGCTCTCCGCGCTGACGCAGGTGCGACCCGACGAGCGGACGACGCTCTTCGTCCCCGCCCAGGAGGTGGGGTGGCACGGGCTCGTCGTCACCAACCGGCTCCTCCGCCGGCGCTGCCCCTGGGATCGGGAGCAGACCCACCACACCCTCCTGGGCCATCTCGTCGAGGAGGCGTACGAGACGGTGGCGGCGGTGAGCGCGCTCCCGCCGGCGGCGCCCTCCGGCGCCCCCGATCTCGGCGCCTACGCCGAGGTGGAGGAGGAGCTCGGCGACCTCCTGCTCCAGGTCGTCTTCCACGCCACGCTCGCCCGGGAGGCGGGAGCGTTCGACGTGGAGGAGGTGGCCGAGGGGATCCGCCGCAAGCTCGTGCGGCGACATCCCCACGTCTTCGGTGAGGTCGTCGCCGAGACGCCCGACGAGGTGCTCGCCAACTGGGAGGAGCTGAAGGGCGAGGAGAAAGGCCGCGCCTCGCTCATGGACGACGTTCCCCGCTCCCTGCCCGGGATCGCCCGAGCCGACAAGCTCCAGCGACGAGCGGCCTCGGTCGGCTTCGACTGGGAGCGCGCCGCGGAGGTCTTCCGGGTCGTCGCCGGGGAGCTCGAGGAGCTGCAGGCGGCGGGCGAGGACCCGGAGCGGCGCCTCGACGAGCTCGGGGACGTCCTGTTCTCGGTGGTGAATCTCGCCCGGCACCTCGGCGTCGATCCCGAGGCCGCCCTGGCCCGGGCCAACGACGAGTTCGTGGCACGCTTCCGGGCGCTGGAGGTCCTCGCCCGACGGCGCGGCCTCGACCTCCGGGACGCCGGCGCCGAGCTGCTCGAGGAGCTGTGGGAGACGGTGAAGCGCGATCGGTCACCGGGCTTGGCGTGAGGGACGATTAGCCTCCGCGGTCATGGGTACCGCCACGACCATCCAACGCATCCACGCCCGGGAGGTCCTCGACTCGCGGGGGAACCCGACCGTCGAGGCCGAGGTGCACCTCGCCGGTGGCGCCTTCGGACGATCCATCGTCCCCTCCGGGGCCTCGACCGGCACCCTCGAGGCGGTCGAGCTGCGTGACGGCGGGGACCGCTACGGCGGGAAGGGCGTCCTCGAGGCCGTGGGTCACGTCCGGGAGCGGATCGCCCCGATGCTCGTGGGGCTCGACGCCGTCGACCAGGAACGCGTCGATCGGGAGATGGCGGATCTCGACGCCACGCCCAACAAGGCGCGCCTCGGCGCCAACGCCATCCTCGCCGTCTCCCTCGCCGTGGCGCGGGCGGCCGCGGCGGCCCTCGACCTCCCCCTCTACCGCTACCTCGGCGGCACCGCCGCCCGGACGCTGCCGGTGCCGTGCCTCAACGTCCTCAACGGCGGCGCCCACGCCGCCAACTCCGTCGACGTCCAGGAGTTCATGCTCGTCCCGGGCGGGCTCCCCAGCTACCGCGAGGCCCTGCGGGCGGGCGTGGAGACGTACCACGCCCTGCGGCGGGTCCTCGCCGGGCGGGGTCTGGCGACGAACGTGGGGGACGAGGGTGGCTTCGCTCCCGACCTGCCCGACGACCGGGCCGTCCTCGAGCTCCTCCTCGAGGCGGTGGAGGTGGCGGGGTACCGCCCCGGAACCGACGTGGCGTTCGCCCTCGACGTGGCGGCGACGGAGCTCCACCGCGCCGGACGGTACGAGCTCTCCGGGGCGACGCTCACCGCCGCGGAGCTCGTCGACCACCTCGACGGTCTCGCCGCCGAGTATCCCATCGTGTCCATCGAGGACGGGCTCGCCGAGGACGACTGGGACGGGTGGGCGCTGCTCACCGCGCGGCTCGCGGGGCGCCTGCAGATCGTCGGGGACGACATCTTCGTGACGAACGAGGAGATCCTGCGTCGTGCCGTGCACGAGGGCGTCGCCAACGCCATCCTCGTCAAGGTGAACCAGATCGGCTCCCTCTCGGAGACGCTCCACACGATGACGTACGCCGCCGAGCATGGGTACGGGAGGATGGTGAGCCACCGTTCCGGGGAGACGGAGGACGCGTTCATCTCCCATCTCGTGGTGGCCACGAACGCCGGCCAGATCAAGACGGGCGCGCCGGCGCGTGGGGAGCGAACCGCCAAGTACAACCAGCTCCTGCGCATCGAGGAACGGCTGGGCGACGACGCCCGGTTCGCCGGATGGGCGCCCTTCGGGAGGATGCCGTGACCCTCACCCGGGAGCGAAACGCGACCGCGGAGACGCCGCCTCCGGCTCCCCGCCGTCAGCGGTGGGGGATGGTGCTGGCCCTCATCCTCCTCGGGGCGCTGGCGCTCACCGTCTCGGGGGTGTTCCCCTTTCGCCAGATGGTGGCGCAACATCGACGTGTCGCCGCCGCCGAGGAGCGGTACGCGGCGCTCGTCGCCGAGAATCGCCGGCTCGAGGAGCGGGTGGCGCGACTGGGGACCGACGCCGAGGTGGAGCGACTCGCCCGGCAGGAGTACGGGCTGGTTCGTCCCGGCGAGATCGGGTACGTCGTCGTCGTTCCCGACGGCGGGACCGATCCCCGTGCCGACGTGACCCCGGCCGACGCCCGGAACCCGGCGCCCCGTCCCTGGTACCGGCGGATCTGGGAGTATCTCACCGGGGCGGACCTCGACCGGGATGGATGACCGGACGGCGGTCGCTGCCCAGATCGGGCGCCCTCCCCGCTCCCGTGTCGACGTCGTCGCCCGGTGTCCGCTCGATCTGCCGGTGGTCACCGTCGTACCACCGCTCCTCGACGACGGGACGCCGTTCCCGACCCGCTACTGGCTCACCTGTCCCCTCGCCGTCCTCCGAACCAGCCGGATGGAGTCGACCGGGGGCATCCGCCGCGCCGAGGCGGCGCTCGCCGCCGACCCCGGACTGGCGGAACGGCACGAGCGGGCGATGGCCCGCTACGCCGCCGACCGGGACGCGGCGCTGCCGCCGGACCACACCGGTCCCCGTCCTCGGGGCGGCGTCGCCGGGGCGACCGGCGGGGTGAAGTGCCTGCACGCCCACCTCGCCGATCACCTCGCCGGGAACGACAACCCGATCGGGTCGTGGGTGGCCGCCGAGATCGGGGAGCTCGTCTGCGACCTGCCCTGTGTCCTTCCCGGCGGGGAGGGGCGGAACCCCGAGTGGCGGGAGCCGCCGCGATGAGGATCGCGGCGGTCGACATCGGCACGAACACCGCGCGGCTGCTCATCGCCGACCGCCGTGGCGGTCGGAGCGAGGATCGAGTGCGCCGGGCCGTGGTGACCGGCCTCGGGCGGGGCGTCGACCGTCACGGCCGGTTCTCGGCGGGGCCCGTCGCCCGCACCCTGAACGTCCTCCGGTCCTTCGCCGAGGAGATCCGTCACACCGGGGTCGATGCCGCCCGGGCGGTGGCTACCTCCGCCACCCGTGACGCCGCCGACGGATCGGAGTTCCTGCGCCGGGCGACCGACGCGCTCGGATTCCGGCCCGAGGTCCTGGAGGGGGTCGAGGAGGCTGCGCTCGCCTTCGCCGGCGCCACCGCCGGTCGGTCCTCCACCGGACGGGTCCTCGTGGTGGACGTCGGTGGCGGATCCACCGAGCTCGTGCTCGGTCGCGACCGTCCCGAATGGGTGCGCAGCGTCGACATCGGCTCGGTACGGCTCACCGAGCGGTGCCTGCCTCGCCGTCCCGCCTCGGCCGCCGACCTCGCCGCGGCCCGCGCCGAGGTGGACCGGCTCCTCGCACCGGCCCGGCCGCCGGCCCCGGCCGCCGAGGTGATCGGCGTGGCGGGCACCGTCACCAGCCTCGCCGCCATGACCCTCGGCCTGCGACGGTACGACCGGGATCGCGTCGACGGGTCGCGCCTGCGGCGGGAGGACGTGGAGCGCCTCATCGCCCGGCTCGCCCGGCTCGACCTGACGCGGACGGCCGCCATCCCCTCCCTCGATCCGGCGCGGGCGCCGGTGATCCTCGGGGGCGCGGTCGTCGTCGCCGAGACCCTCGCCGCCCTCGACGCCGATGCGCTCACCGTCTCCGAACACGACCTCCTCGACGGCATCGTGCTCACCGTGGGGAGGGAGCGCTCCCCACGGGGGGAGTGAACCCCGCGATCACTCCCGCTCGGCGAGGATGCGGTCGACGAGATGCGAGGGGAGCTCCTGGTAGTGGTCGTGGACCGCGGTGAAGCTTCCCCAACCCTGGGTGATGGAGCGGAGATCGATCGCGTAGTTGAGGATCTCCGAGGTGGGGACGAGTGCCGTGATCTTCTGTCGCCCGCCGGGCGCCGCCTCGGTTCCCTGCACCTGGCCCCGCCGGGCACTGAGGTCGCCCATGACGTCCCCCTGGTACTCGGGAGGGACGAGGACCTCGATGCGTGAGATCGGCTCGAGCACGATGGGCGCGGCCTGCTCCATGGCCGCCCGGAAACCGAGGCGTCCGGCGAGCTTGAAGCTCATCTCCGAGGAGTCGACCGAGTGGTACTTCCCGTCGACGAGGTGGACCCGGACGTCGACGACGGGGAACCCGTGCACCCCGCCCTCGGCCATCGTCTCGACGATCCCCTTCTCGACGGCGGGGATGAACTGACGGGGAATGGCGCCGCCCTTGATCTCGTCGACGAACTCGAAACCCTCTCCCCGGGGAAGGGGCTCGATCTTCAGGTAGCAGACGCCGAACTGGCCGTGACCTCCCGTCTGCTTCTTGTACTTCCCCTCGGCCTCCGCCGGTCGCGAGATGGTCTCCCGGAAGGGAACCTGCACCGGCTCGGTGTCGACGGCGACGCCGAACTTCCGCTGGAGCCGCTCGAGGGTGATGGCGAGGTGGGTCTCCCCCATGCCGTGGAGGAGGGTCTGCCGGGTCTCGTCGTTCCGACTGACGCGCAACGCCGGGTCCTCCTCGAGGATGCGGCGCAGCGCGTTGGCGAGCTTGTCCTCGTCCGCCTGGGTGCGGGCGACGACGGCGGTGGCGAGGACCGGCTCCGGACGGCCGATGGCGGGGATCCGGACCGGGGTGTGTTTCGGCGCGAGCGTGTCGCCGGTGGCGGTGTCGTTGAGCTTCGCCACCGCGGCGATGTCGCCGGCGGGCGCGGCGTCGACGAGCTCGGTCTCCTTCCCGATCATCGTGGCGATCTTCGTGAGACGCTCGTCGCTGCCGGTGCGCGGGTTCGTGAGGGTCGTCTCGGGGCGGATCGTTCCCGAGAGCACCCGGAACAGGGAGATCTGCCCCACGTAGGGATCGGCGATGGTCTTGAAGACGAACGCCAGGGGGTCACCCTCCGGGTCCGGGGGGATCGTCACCGTCTGGTCTCCGGCGACGACCTCCACGGGAGGTCGCTGGCGTGGCGAGGGACCCAACGCGACGATGAAGTCGGCGAGCCGGTCGACGGCGACGGGTCCCGTGGCCGACCCGCACACCACCGGGTAGACGGTGGCGTCGGCGATCCCGCCGGACATGGCCTGCTCGAGCTCGCCGACGGTGGGGATCTCCCCCTCGAGGTACCGTTCGAGGAGGTCGTCGTCGGCGACGACGATGCCCTCCACGAGGGCCTCCCGGACGGTCTCCTTGCGGTCGGTGATCTCCTCGGGGATGGGGCCCTCGACGCCCTCCCCGCTGTCGTAGACGAAGGCCCGGTCCCGGAAGAGGTCGGCGACGCCGTGGAAGGCGTCGCCGTCGCCGAGCGGCAGCTCGATGGGGGCGATCCCGGCCCCGAACCGGTCCCGCAGCTCGGCCAGCGTGCGATCGAAGGAGGCGCGCTCCTTGTCGAGCTTGTTCACGAAGATCATGCGGGGGAGGCCGAGCTGCTCGGCGATGGACCAGGCGTAGACGGTCTGCACCTCGACGCCGTCGACGGCGTTGACGACGAACACGGCGAGGTCCGCCACCCGCAGGGCCGCGTGCACGTCACCGACGAAGTCGGCGTACCCCGGGGTGTCGATGAGGTTGATCTTGTGGCCCTTCCAGACGAAGGGGGCGAGGGCGAGGGAGAGGGAGATCCCGCGGGCGTGCTCCTCGGGGTCGAAGTCGCAGACGGTGGTCCCGTCCTCGACGCGCCCCAGTCGCGAGATGGCGCCCGCCCGGTAGAGGAGCGCCTCGGCGAGGGTCGTCTTCCCCGAGCCGCTGTGACCGACGAGCGCCACGTTGCGGATCTTCTCCGGCGGGAACACTTTCACGACATGAGCCTCCGTCTCGACCGCTGGTCCCCAGAGGTTACTCAGGCGGGTCGGGGCCCGTCCCGGGGGGGATAGATTGGGTGCCGGCCCGGGTGGCGGAACGGCAGACGCGGCGGACTTAAAATCCGTGGCCCTTCGGGGCGTGGGGGTTCGAATCCCTCCCCGGGCACGACGCCGGCGGGACGCCGGTCAGCGGGCCGGACCTCCCGGGGGCGGGCCGCCGCGCGGCGGCGCCCCCTGGGGCGGGCGCGGCGTCGCGACGCGAGCGGCCGCGGCGAGCCGCGCCACGACGACGACGGTCGCCACCCCGAGGACCGCGCCGGCGAGGACGTCCGAGAGCCAGTGGACCCGCAGGTACGTTCGGCTCCAGGCCATGAGGACGACGTACGGCGTCCCGAGGGCGCCCGCCAGGCGGCGTCGCGACCCCACCGGGTCGGTGAGGACGAGGACGAGGGCGGTGACCATGGCCGCCGCGGCGGCGGTGTGCCCCGACGGGAAGGACGCCCCGAACGTCGCCACGAGTCCGGTCGGGGGTCGGGGACGGGCCACGACGAGCTTCACGGCGAAGGTGAGGAGCTCCGCTCCCGTCACGCCGAGGACCCAGATCCACAGCCCCCGTCGATCGTGCCGGAGGGCGAGCCAGAGGGCGACCGCGGCCCCGATGGTCACGGTCCCGAGGGTGCTCCCGATCCGGTCGAGCCGGCGGGCCGCGAGGGTCGCCGGGCCCCACTCGCTGCGGGTCATGGCCGCCAGCCAGGCGCGGTCGAGGGCGCCGAGGAGCGCCGGGACCGGGGTGAGGAGCAGGACGAGGGCCACGGCGACGAGGAGGGCGCCGAGGACGGCGGGCCGGCGTCGCGGCGAGCTCACCGTCGTGTCGGGGCCGCGTCCCCGGCGACAGGCGAGGGCGCGGCGACGGTGCCGGGATCGCGGACGGCGGACACGGGGACTCCTCTCGAGGCCGGGGGGAGGCGATGCTACCGGGCCCGCGACGGATCGCGGATTCAACTTCGGGAGCCCTCCTGCCGATAACCACGCAGAGTGGTCGTCCTGGCCGTCGCCCGCCCGGTGGACGGAGCATGGTGTGATCGGAGCGAAACGCAGGTCCCGAGGCGCCGGAGGGGCCGTGACCGGGGGCGCGTCCGCCCCCGGCACCCGCCGGGGGAGGGGCGCGCTCGGACCGGCGGCCCTCGTGTCGTTGGTGCTCGCCGCGACGGCGCTCCTCGGCGTCCTCGCGGTGGTGAGGATCGCCATGCTCGAGGGTCGTGAGATCGCCGTCCTCGACTTCGCCCTCGAGCAGGGCGAGACGGCACGGCGGATGCTCGCCGTGGCGGAGGGGCCTGCCCCGTCGAGCACCCCCGAGGTCGCCGCCGCGCTGGAGGAGAAGAACGCCGCGCTGCGCGACGTCGCCGCGGGCACGCCCGCCGGCCGGCTCGACGACGGGGATCTGGCGGAACCACTGGGGGCGGTCGCCGCCCGAGCCGCGGAGCTCTCCGCCGCGGTCGAGCGGATCCTCGCGGTCGGCGCCGGGGACACCGTCTCGCCGACCGTGCGGGAAGGCCTCGCCGATGCGGCCACGGCGTACGGCGACGCCGTCGCCGTGCTGGCGGACGCGGCCCGGACCCGTTTCCTCCGCTCCCTCGTCGATCTGCGGCGCGTCGCGCTGGGGGTCCTCGCCGTGGTGGTGCTCCTCGTCCTCCTCGGCGGGGCTCGTCTGCTGCGTGCCTTCCTGCGGCGGGGAGGGCGGGAGCGCCGCCGGCACGGCGGTCTCGATCGCGAGCTCGATCCGCGGCGGATCGGGTACCTGGCGCGCTACGACTCCCTCACGGGGCTCATCAACCGGACGCTCTTCGCCGATCGGCTCCAGGGCGCGCTCGCCCGGGCGCGGCGGGATGGCGGGCTCGTGGCCGTCATGTTCCTCGACGTGGACGACTTCAAGCAGGTGAACGACCGGTACGGGCACGCCACCGGGGACGCCCTGCTGCGGCAGGTGGCGGAGCGGCTCGTCGGCTCGGTGCGGGAGAGCGACACCGTGGCCCGTCTCGGGGGGGACGAGTTCACCATCATCCTCGAGGGCGGCCACCGTGTCGAGGACGCGGGCCGGGTCGCCACGAAGATCCTCGCCGCGCTCGGGCGGCCCTACCGGATCGGGCACCGGGAGCTCCGGGTGACGACCTCGATCGGGATCGCCATCTACCCCGTGGACGGCGAGGACGCCGAGGAGATCCTCCGGGGAGCCGACATCGCCATGTACTCCGCCAAGGAGGCGGGCCGGAACACCTACCAGTACTTCACCCGAGAGTTGCGGGAGCGCACCGGTGCACGGCTCGCGTTCATCGACGGCCTCCGCCACGCCGTCACCACCGGCGAGGGACTCGACGTCGTCTACCTGCCCACCGTCGACCTCGAGCACGGTCGGGTGACCTCCCTCGAGGCGCTCCTGCGGTGGACCGATCCGGAGCTCGGTCCGGTTCCACCGAATCGCTTCATCCCCCTCGCCGAGGAGACGGACCTCATCCTCCCCCTCGGCGAGTGGGTGCTCGACCGGGTGTGCGCCCAGATGCGCGACTGGCTGCGGAGCGGCGTCCTCGTCGACGAGGTGGCGGTGAACGTCTCGGCCCGCCAGTTCCGGCACGGCAACCTCGTCGAGACGGTGGCCACCGCGCTCGCCGTCGCCGACCTCGATCCGAGGCGGCTCTCCATCGACGTCGCCGAGTCCGTCTTCGCCGGCGACCCCGTCGTGGTGCGGCGCGCCCTGGAGCGACTCCGGGAGCTCGGCGTTCGGGCGGTGATCGACGACTTCGGCACCGGCTCCGTCTCCCTCGGGGCGCTCTCCCGACTGCCGGTGACGGGGGTGAAGATCGACCGGAGCTTCGTGGGCCGGCTCCCCGACCCGGAAGCGGCCGCGGTGGTGTCGGCGGCGATCTCGCTCGCCTCGCACCTCGGGCTCGAGCCGGTGGCCGAGGGCGTGGAGACCGCGGCCCAGCGCGCCTTCCTGGAACGGGCCCGGTGTCGCAAGGCCCAGGGGTTCCTCCTCGGCGGACCCCTGCGGGCCGACGAGGTCCCCGGGTACCTGGAGCGGTTCGGCGTGACCTTCCCCGGGCTCCCGGTACGCTGAGCCGGCCGCGGTGACGGGACGGCGATGGACGAGGACCGCTGGGAGGAGCTCGGCGACGGCGTGTACCGGCTCGCCTCCCCCGTGCTGCGCCTCAACGTGGGGGTCGTCGTCGGGGGGAGGCGGGTGCTGCTCGTCGACGACGGCTGGAGTCAGGCCCGGGGCGAGTGGATCCGCGACCGCGTCCGGGAGCGACTCGGGTGGCCGGTCGCCGCGGTGGTGAACACCCACGCCCACTGGGATCACGTCTTCGGGAACGCCGCCTTCCCCGACGCCCGCCTCTGGGCGCACCCCCGGGTGCGCGAGGAGCTGGTCGCCGCCGGTGCCGCCGCACGGGCCGCCGCCCTCGCCTGGCTGCCGCCGGCCCGGCGTCCCGAGGTGGCCGCGACGGCGATCGTGCCCCCCGATCGGGCGGTGGTGGGGGACGTGCTCCTCGACCTCGGGGGGCGCCGGGTGGTGCTCGCCCACCGCGGTCCGGGGCACACCCGGGGTGACGTGATCGTCGCCGTGCCCGACGCGGGCGTCGCCTTCGCCGGGGATCTGCTCGAGGAGGGCTCGCCTCCCGCCTTCGAGGACGCCGACCCGCTGCGCTGGCCCCGGACCCTCCGGGCGCTTCGGCTCGACACCTACGGACGGGTCGTTCCCGGACACGGCGACGTCATGGACCCGACCGGCGTCCGCCGCCAGGTGGCCCGGCTCGAGGCGGTGGCGGCCTGGTGCCGTCGCCACCTCGAGGACCGGGATCCGCGGGGTGGGCCCTACCCGGCGGCGACGATGCGGGTGGCTCTGGTGCGCGCCCGCGTCGTCACCGGTCGCCACCCCTCCCGGCGGGCCGGCCTCACCGTCCGCCGCGCTCGCCGGGGAGGTGGATCGCCCGCTCGTCCGGAGTGAAGAGCACCCGGGCGAGACCCGAGCCGACGACCCCCGTGGTGACCGTCGCCGCGGCGAGCACGAGGTACATGACGACGACCTGGACGACCACCGCCTCGAGCGGGGCGACCCCGGCGAGGATGAGGCCCGTCATGGCTCCGGGGAGGAAGACGATGCCCACCGCCTTGGTCGTCTCGATGCGGGGGATGAGGGCGGTGCGGACCGCGGCGCGCAGGTAGGGGGAGAAGGCGGCACGTGCCCGGAAGCCGAGCGCGAGCCGCGTCTCGATCTCGGGTCGCTTGTCGAGGAACTCGGCGACGATGCGACGTCCCACGAGGATGCAGGCGGTCATCGAGTTGCCGACCGTCATGCCGGCCAGCGGGACGAGGGTTCGGGGCTCGAGGGGGAACACACCGAGTCCGAAGAGGAGGCCGAGGGTGACGACGGTGGTGGCCCCGAACGCCACGAGGGCGAGGAGGCGCGCCCGCGGGACCTCGGGGGCGCGCCGTCCCACCGTGTCGGCGGCGAAGAGGACCATGACGAGGATCCACGCGAAGGACCAGCCCAGGGAGCGCTCCGGGTCGAGGACGAACACGAGCACCCCACCCACCACGAGGAGCTGGGCGAGAGCCCGCACCGCGGCCCACAGGATGCTGCCTTCGATCCCGATGCGGAGGAGCCGGGAGACGGCGATGGCGACGGCGACGAGGCCGGCCGAGAGGAGGAGACCGACGGCGGAGACGTCACCGTGCATCCCTCCAGTCTCGCCGCCGGAGCCGACGCCGCCCAAACGCGGTCGTCGATCGGCCGGCGACGTGGGAGAATCCGCTCCCGCGTCCGGGAGGAACCATGAGCGACGGAGCCGGCGAGCGTCCCCCCGGGTATCCCCCGGCGTGGGAGGAGGACGCCGTCCTCAAGGACGGAGGCACCATCCGGGTGCGGCCCATCCTCCCCGCCGACCGGGAGGCGCTCCAGGAGATGGTCCGGGGACTCTCCCGCGAGAGCGTCTACTTCCGGTTCTTCCAGGTGAAGCGTGAGCTCACCGCCGCGGAGCTCGACCACTTCACCCGACTCGACTACGACCGGCGCATGGCGTTCGTCGCGCTGCTCGGGTCCCGGATCGTGGGCGTGGGCCGGTACATGGTCACCGTCGAGGACCCCGCCGTCGCCGAGGTCGCCTTCGCGGTCTCCGACGACCAGCAGAACCGGGGCATCGGCACCCTCCTCCTCAACCGGATCACCGCGTACGCCCGCACCCGGGGGATCCGGGCGTTCCGCGCCCACGTCCTCGCCGACAACCGCGGCATGATGCGGGTGTTCCGGAACGCCGGCTTCGCCATGCGTCGCGAGCTCGACGAGGGCGTGTACACCGTGGAGTTCCCCACCGAGGAGTCGGAGGCGACCCGGGAGGCGGTCGACCGGTACCACCGCCGTTCGGTGACGGCGTCGCTCATGCCGCTCTTCTACCCACACTCGATCGCGGTGATCGGGGCCAGCCGCGATCCCGGCTCGATCGGGGGACGCCTCTTCACGAACCTCATCGCCGGGGACTTCGCCGGTCCCGTGTACCCGGTGAACCCGACCACTCCGGTGGTGCGATCGGTCGCCGCCTACCGCAGCGTGCTCGACATCCCCGACTCGGTCGATCTCGCCTTCGTCGTCGTCCCGGCCCGGCACGTCGTGTCCGTTGCAGAGGAGTGTGCCCGCAAGGGCGTCAAGGGTCTCGTCGTCATCACCGCCGGGTTCGGGGAGACGGGGCCCGCCGGCCGGCGGGAGGAGGAGCGTCTGCTGCGGGTGGTGCGTGACGCGGGGATGCGCATGATCGGCCCGAACTGCATGGGCCTGGTGAACACCGACCCGGCGGTCCGGCTCGACGGGCAGTTCGGGCCGGTACGGGCGCCGCGGGGGAACGTGGCCATCTCGAGTCAGTCCGGCGCGCTCGGACTGAGCATCCTCGCCAACGCCCGACGTTCGAGCATCGGCATCTCGAGCTTCGTCTCGGTGGGGAACAACGTCGACGTCTCTGGGGACGACCTGCTCGTCTACTGGGAGGGCGACCCGGCGACCGACGTGATCCTCCTCTACCTCGAGTCGTTCGGGAGTCCGCGGCGGTTCGCTCGTGCCGCCCGGCGGGTCGCGACCCGCAAGCCGATCGTGGCGGTGAAGTCGGGGAGGACGAAGGCGGGCGCCCGTGCCGCGTCGAGCCACACCGGGTCGCTGGCCAGCCTCGATGTCGCCGTGGACGCGCTGTTCCGCCAGGCGGGGGTCACGCGCGTGGACACGCTCGAGGGGCTCTTCGACGTGAGCGCCCTGCTCGCCAATCAGCCGCTGCCGGCGGGGCGTCGGGTGGCGGTGGTGACGAACGCGGGCGGGCCCGGGATCCTCGCCGTCGACGCCCTCGTCTCCCGCGGGCTCGAGGTTCCCGAGTTCGGACCGGAGCTCCAGGCGGAGCTCCGGAGCCTCCTCAGCCCCGACGCCGCCGTGCGGAACCCGGTCGACATGATCGCCTCGGCCGGACCCGACCAGTACCGGGCCGTGCTCGACCGGCTCCTCACCGCCGACGAGGTCGACACGGTGATCGCCATCTTCATCCCGGCGTCCCCCCGCGGCGTCGCCGAGACGGTGGCGGCGATCGGTGACGCCGCGGCGCAGCACCACGGCGAGAAGACCTTCCTCACCGTGTACATGCACCCCGACGGTGTGGCCCCCGCGACGGCCGGGGCGCGCGCCATCGTCCCGACGTACCCCTTCCCGGAGCGGGCGGCGAACGCCCTCGTGGCGGCCGTGGAGCGCGCCGAGTGGCTGGCGCGACCCCGGGGGGAGCCGGTGACCTTCGGTGACGTCGATCGGGAGCGCGCCGGGGCGGTGGTCGCCGGGGCGTTGGCGCGTCGCGGCGGCGGAGGCGGCTGGCTCGAACCGGCCGAGGTCGACGGCGTTCTCGCCGCGTACGGGATCCGGGTGCCGTTCTCGACCGTCGTCCACGACGAGGACGCTGCGGTCGCCGCCGCCGCCTCCGTCGGTGGACCGGTCGTGCTCAAGGTCGTCGCCCCCTCGGCGGTCCACAAGTCGGACGTCGGCGGGGTCGCGCTCGATCTCCGCGACGGGGGGGAGGTGCGGGAGGCGTACCGGCGAGTCTCCGCCGCCGTCCCGGACGCCGAGGGCGTCCTCGTCCAGGAGTTCGTCGAGGGGGGCCACGAGGTGCTCATCGGGACGACCGAGGACCCGAACTTCGGTCCCCTCGTCGGGTTCGGTCTCGGCGGCATCTTCGTCGAGCTCATCGGCGACGTGGCCTTCCGGATCCCGCCCCTCACCGACGTCGACGTCCGGGAGATGATCGGCGAGGTGCGCTCGGCCCGGCTGCTCGAGGGGTACCGGGGCGGTCCACCGGGCGACGTCGATGCGGTGGCCGAGACCCTGCTGCGGGTCTCGGCGATGGTCGAGGACCTGCCCGAGATCGCCGAGATGGACCTCAACCCGGTCCTCGTGGGACCTCCGGGGGCCGGGGTGACCGTCGTGGACGCGCGCATCCGGGTGGTTCCGCGTGAGCCGGGCCTCGCCGACGTCGCCGCGGATCTCGTCGGCTCGTTGGGGGAGACACCCGGGACGATGCCAGAATGACCCGGCGCGGAGTGATCGAGAACGGAGCGAGATGAAGGTCGTCGACCTCATGACCACGGACGTCATCACCGTCGCCGAGGACACGGGACTGCGCGACGCGGCGCGTCTCATGTTCCGCAACCGGGTGAGCGGCCTGCCGGTGGTCAAGGGATCCCGGATGCTCCTCGGCATCATCACCGAGGCCGACTACCTCCGTCTCGAGGTGGAACGCGCCGAGCGCTCCATCGACGTCGAGCACGTCGGTGAGGTCATGTCGCGCGACGTCATCACCGTGGCCGCCGACGTCGACATCCTCGATGCCGCCCGGATCATGTGCGACCGCGGCGTGAAGCGACTCCCGGTCGTCGATGGCGACGGGCACCTCCTCGGGATCATCTCCCGGGCGGACATCGTCTCGGTGTTCACCCGCCCCGACGACATCATCGAGGACGAGATCCGGGAGGACCTGTTGCGGAGGGTCCTCTTCGTCGACCCGGACGTCATCGAGGTCGGGGTCGTCAACGGGGTGGTGACGCTCGTCGGCGAGATCGGCACGCGCACCGAGTCGCGTCTGCTCGAGGAGCTCACCCGCCGACTCGATGGCGTGATCCGGGTCGAGAACCGCCTCGTCTGGCGGATCGACGACACCGGGGCCTGAGGAGCGGAGCGGACGCGCCCGCCCGGCGGGCTCGTCGTCCCGGTGTGACCGTTACCATTCCCCCTCGTGCCGCTCCTCCCCCCCGACCTCCTCGATCGGATCGCCGCCGCGCTTCCCGCCGGTGGGGGAGTGCGCTTCGCGTCGGTGCCCTGCGACGTCGACCCGCTCGCGTTCGTGCGCGCCGGGGCGGGACGCTTCGCCGACGTCCGCTACTTCGCCGTTCCGGGAGGGCCGGCCCTCGGTGGGCTCGGGGTGGCGTGGCGGGCACGGGCCGCCGGGGGGGACCGCCTCGAGCGGCTCCGGGACGAGACGGCCTCGCTTCCCGACGACCAGCCCCTCTTCGTGGGGTTCTCCTTTCGGGACGGCGGGCCCGATCCGGAGGTCTGGCCGGGGTTCCCCGCGGCCGAGGCGGTCGCCGCGACCGCCACGGTGGCGCGGACCCCGCGAGGCGGCCGGCCTATACCCCTCTCCGGCGCCACGCGACTCCTTCGCACCACCTAATCAGTCCTCTGATTGTAATAACAAAA
>CAZPAV010000002.1:0-114918 GCA_964584755.1 uncultured Acidimicrobiaceae bacterium | reverse complement strand
GTGGTCGACTTCGGCGGCAGACGAGGTGGCTACTGCTCCGACACGACCCGGACCTTCTTCGTGGGCGAGGTCCCTCCCGAGGTGCGGCGGGCGTACGACGCACTGCGGAGGGCCCAGGAGGCGGCGGTCGCCGCGGTGCGTCCGGGCGTGCCCGCCGAGCGGATCGACGCCGCGGCCCGGCGGGTGCTCGAGGAGGAGGGGTACGGGGAGCGGTTCATCCATCGCGTCGGGCATGGGATCGGGCTCGATCCCCACGAGCCTCCCTACCTCGTCGCCGGCGCGACGACCCCCCTCGCCGCGGGCATGACCTTCTCCGTGGAGCCCGGCATCTACGTCCCCGGAGCCTGGGGGATGCGACTCGAGGACATCGTGGTGGTGACCGCGACCGGGGTCCGGCGGCTCAACGACACCGATCGCGCGCCGCGTACGGTGGCGTGAGCGGGACCGGGACCCGGGGCGGGTAGCCTGCCCGCCCACAGGGAGGTGTGATGCACAGCAGGGAACAGCTCGCCGCCGACACGATCCGGGTCCTCGCCATGGACGCCGTCCAGCGGGCGAACTCGGGCCATCCCGGCATGCCCATGGGGATGGCCGACCTGGCGGTCACCCTGTGGACCCGGTTCCTCCGGGTCGACCCCGAGGAGCCGCGGTGGCCCGATCGCGACCGTTTCGTCCTCTCGAACGGTCACGGCTCGATGCTCCTGTACGCCCTCCTCCACCTCGCCGGATTCCCCCTCTCGATGGAGGACATCCGGGAGTTCCGCCAACTCGGGTCGGCCACCCCGGGACATCCCGAGTACGACCCGGAGCGGGGAATCGAGATGACGACCGGCCCGCTCGGGCAGGGTTTCGCTACGGGCGTCGGTATGGCCATCGCCGAGGCGCACCTCCGGGATCGCTTCGGGGAGGAGCTCGTCGATCACCGCGTCTACGCGTTCGTCTCCGACGGGGACCTCATGGAGGGCATCTCCTCGGAGGCGGCGTCGCTCGCCGGGCACCTCGCCCTCGGTCGGCTCGTGTACCTGTACGACGACAACCACATCTCCATCGAGGGATCGACGGACCTCACCTTCACCGAGGACGTCGCCGCCCGCTTCCGGGCGCTCGGCTGGCACACGCGGTCCGTGGACGGTCACGATCACGAGGCCATCGCCGCCGCCATCGCGGAGGCCGTCGCGGAGGAGGACCGGCCTTCGCTCCTCCTCTGCCGAACCCACATCGGGTACGGCGCGCCGACGAAGCAGGACAGCGCGGCGGCCCACGGGGCGCCCCTCGGCGAGGACGAGGTCCGGGCGGCGAAGGCCCGTCTCGGGTGGGAGCTCCCGCCGTTCACCGTGCCGCAGCCGGTCTACGACCTCTTCGCCGAGGCGATGGACCGGGGACGGGCGGCACGGCGGGCCTGGGAGACGCGCCGCGACGCGCTGTTCGCCGGCGATCCGGACCTGGCGCGGCGCTGGCGGGCCCACCACGAGCCGGCTCCGGTGCGTCTCGAGGTGCCGTCGTACGAGCCGGGGGCCGCGGTGGCGACCCGGAAGGTCTCCGGTGCGGTCATCCAGGAGGCGGCCCGGCTCCGGACCGACCTCATGGGAGGCTCGGCGGATCTGGCGCCCTCGACGAACACGCTCATCGCCGCCTCCGGCTCGTTCTCCGCGGCGGATCGCTCCGGCCGGAACCTCCACTTCGGGATCCGCGAGCACGCCATGGGCGCCGCGGTGAACGGACTCACCCTGCACGGGGGGGTGCGGGGGTTCGGCGCGACGTTCCTCACCTTCTCGGACTACATGCGTCCGGCGGTGCGCCTCGCCGCGCTCATGGGGATCCCCTCCGTCTGGGTCTGGACGCACGACTCGATCTTCCTCGGCGAGGACGGCCCCACCCACCAGCCCATCGAGCAGATCGCCTCCCTGCGCCTCATCCCCCGCCTGCACCTGTGGCGGCCGGCGGATCCGGTGGAGACGACGGTCGCCTGGGAGGCGGCGCTCGCCCGCGACGACGGGCCCACCGCCATCGTGCTCACCCGACAGGGTCTCCCCGTCCCCGGTGATGCTCCCCGCCGTGAGGATGCGGCCCGCGGCGGGTACGTCCGGCGTCCCGGCGACGACGCGGTGCTCGTGGCCACCGGATCGGAGGTGTGGCTGGCCGCCGCCGCCGCCGACCTCCTCGCCGGGATCTCGCTGCGGATCGTCTCCATGCCGTGCGTGGAGGCGTTCCTCGGTCAGGAGGAGGCATACCGCCGTGAGGTCCTCGGCGGGGACCTGCCCGTGGCCTCCCTCGAGGCGGGGGTGACGACGGGTTGGGAGGCCTTCACCGGGCGCCGCGGGCTGCGCATCGGGATCGACGGATTCGGGGCGTCGGCGCCGTGGCAGGCGCTCGCCGAGGCCAGGGGGTTCACGCCGGAGGCGGTCGCGGCGCGGATCCGCCGCTGGCTCGAGCCGGCGTGATGGCCACCCCGGTGCTCGTGCTCGCCCTGTGGGCGGGCGGGATCGCCGCGGGCGGTGCGCTCGTGGCCTCCTGGCGGGTGGTGGGTCCGGGGTACCTCCGGCTCACCGGCGGCGTCGTCGTCGCGCTGGGAGTCCTCGTCGGCGCCGCGGGGGGTGGCGGACCGGCGTACGGCGCGGTGGTGGTGTCCGGACTCGTCATCGTGACCGCGTCCCGGCATCGGTCGGCGACGGTGGGCTTCGGCATCGCCGCGCTCCTCGAGATGATCGTGGCCGTTCGGGGCGGTCCCCTCCTGCCGGCGCTGACCGGGACGGTGCTCCTCGGCGGGATCACCGCCGAGATGATGCTCGGCCACTGGTATCTCGTCGATCCGCGGCTGCCGCGGTGGCCGTTGCGGGTCCTCGACGCCGCGGGAGGCGCCGGGCTCCTCGCCGAGGTCCTCGTCGTCCTGGCCGGAGGAGGGCCGGCGGCGCTCGGTGCCGGGAGTCTCCTCACGATCGCGTACCTCGCGTTGGCCGGGTTCACGGGCCTCCTCGCGGTCGCGGTGTGGTGGGCCCTGCGTGAGCCCGGTTACACCGGGGTCATGGCGGCGACCGGGCTGTCGTACCTGGCGGTCCTCACCGCGTTCGGGGTCGTCGCCTCCGGCCGCGCCGTGCTCCTCGCCGGCCGTTGAGTGGTGGGACACCACCGCCGGCCCTCGGGGAACCCGCTCACCGCGACGCCGCCTAGGCTGCCCGTCGTGAGTCGGATCTACACGCGCCGCGGGGACGACGGGACCACCGGATCGTTGTACGGCGGGCGGGTCGCCAAGGACGGCAGCGGACCCGAGGCGTACGGCACGGTGGACGAGGCCGTCGCCGTGCTCGGGACGGCTCGGGCCCTGGCGGAGGGCGACACCGCGGCGGAGATCCTGCGACTCCAGCGGGAGCTGTTCGTGGTCGCCGCCGAGCTGGCGACGGCGCCGGAGCGGCGGGACCGTCTCGAGCCCGGTGTGACGCTCGTGACCGCGGAGATGGTGCGGCGTCTCGAGGAGGCCATCGACTCCCTGGCGGCGACCGGCGCCACCCCGCGGGAGTTCGTGGTCCCCGGTGGCGAGCCGGTGGCCGCGGCGCTCGACGTGGCCCGAACCGTGGTGCGACGCGCCGAGCGACGGGCCGTGACCCATCTGCGCGGTGCGGGGATCGACGGCAGCCACGTCGTGCCCTACCTCAATCGCCTGGCAGATCACCTGTTCGTGTTCGCCCGGGTCCTGGAGGGATCCTGGACACCCCGCCGCGAGGAGGAGACGCGATGATCGAGATCGTGCCCGGCCCACCGCTGTCGGAGACCGAGGCCGATCGTCTCGTCCTTCCCGTGCTCGCCGGTCGGGTGTGGGGACCCGGCGTCGAGGAGGTCCTCCCCGCCCTGGGAGGGGACGTCGCGACCTACCTGGAGCGGGAGGGGTTCGAGGGGAAGCCGGGGGAGGCGCTCTCGCTCCCGGGGGGCTCCTGCGGCTTCGGCGACGTGCTCTTCGTCGGTCTCGGAGAGGAGGTGGACCTCGAGACCCTCCGTCGGGCGGCGGGCGTGGCGGCGCGCCGCTCGGCCCGGCACGGTGTCGTGGCGACGACGCTCCACCTCGTCGGGATCGACGGGGCCGTGGAGGCGGTCGCGCTCGGGTACGCCTTGGGTGCCTACCGCTTCGACCGGTACCGGACCGATCGGGAGCCCCGCCGCAACACCCGTCTCCTCCTCCTCGGGGTGGAGGCGGGGGAGGAGATCGATGCGGCGGCCGCCGTCGCCGCGGGGGTCGTCCTCGCCCGGGACCTGACGAACGAGCCCGCCGCGGCGAAGGCACCGGCGGTGCTCGCCGAGCGGGCCCGTGAGCTCTCGCCTCGGGTGGAGGTGGAGGTGCACGACGAGGAGGCCATCGTGGCGCGCGGCTTCGGGGGAGTGGCGGCGGTCGGCGCCGGAGCGACCCGCCCGCCTCGCGTGGTCGTCCTGCGCTACGAGCCCGAGGACGCGGTGGCGTTCCTCGGGCTCGTCGGGAAGGGCATCGTCTTCGACTCGGGCGGTCTCTCCTTGAAGCCGGCGGCGGCCATGGAGACCATGAAGACCGACATGGCGGGCGCGGCGGCGGTCTTCGGGGCCATGCAGGCGATCGCACGGCTCCACCTGCCGGTCCGGGTCCTGGGCGTCACGCCGCTCGCCGAGAACATGCCGGGGGGCGCCGCCCAGCGTCCCGGCGACGTGTTGCGGGTGTACGGCGGAACCACCATCGAGGTCCTCAACACCGACGCCGAGGGTCGTCTCGTCCTCGCCGACGGTCTGGCGTACGTGGCCGAGGCGGGCCCCGATCTCATCGTCGACCTGGCCACCCTCACCGGCGCCTGCAAGGTGGCGCTCGGACCGGCGATCGCCGGTCTCTTCGGGAACGACGAGGAGGCGGTGGCCCTGGTGGAGGCGGCGGCGGCCGCGGCCGGGGAGAAGGTGTGGCGGCTCCCGCTCGAGGGGGAGTACCGGACGAAGCTCGACTCGCCGATCGCGGACCTGAAGAACGTCGGCGATCGCTTCGGGGGGGCGATCACGGCGGCGCTGCTGTTGCGCGAGTTCGTCGCGGACCGGCCCTGGGTCCACCTCGACATCGCCGGACCGGCCCGGGCGGAGCAGCACGAGCACTACGTCGCGAAGGGCGGGACCGGGTTCGGTGTCCGGCTCCTCGTCGAGGTGGCCCGGGCACTCGCCACCGGCTGACGGTCCCGCTCGGGAAGGACCTGCTCAAGGAGGCCGGGGGAGACTCCGATACGCATAGTGGTAATTCAACCACTATGCGTATACAGGAGGCCTCGTGCGGACCATGCGCCAGCTCATCTCGGCGCTCCTCGTCGCCCTCGCGTTCCTCGCCGCGCTGCCCGCGCCCGCGTTCGCGGGGACCGAGGGGCGCCTCGTCGCCAGGATGAACGCGGAGCGGAGCGCGCGCGGTCTGGCGCCGCTGCGCGTGTACGGCGACCTCGTGGGCGACGCGCGGGCCCACTCGCGTCGCATGATGGAGGAGGGACGGCTGTTCCACAACGGGAACCTCGGCGCGGTGACCACCGGTTGGGAGGCGCTGGGGGAGAACGTCGGTGTGGGTCCGTCCGTGGACGCCATCCACGAGGCGTTCATGGCCTCGTCCTCCCACCGACGCAACATCCTGGGGGACTTCAACTACGTGGGGGTCGGGGTGGTGCAGGAGGCCGAGGACAAGTTCTGGGTGACCGTCATCTTCATGAAGGGACCGGCCGATCTCCTCGATCCGGCGCCGACGACGACCACGACGACGACCACGACCATCCCGCCACCCACGACGACCGTCCCGGCGGCGACCACGACGACGACCACCCCGCCGCCGGCGACCACGACGACGACCACCCCGCCGCCGGCGACCACCGCGACGCCGCCGACGTCGCGGTCCGCGGGGCGGATCGCCGACCGAGGCGGCTCCTCGCAGACGGACTCCCCCGTTCGGACCGACCGTCCCCCGGTCTTCCGGAGGATGCGGCTCGGCGGGGTCTACGTGGTCTGAGTCAGGCCGGAGCGGCCCCGGGTCGACGGCAGGAGGCGTCGTAGTCCACCAGCGTCGGGGGATGCTCCTCGTCCCCGCAGGCGGGGCAGGCGGGGTCACGGTGGACCCGCAGGGCGGTGGTGCTCTGTGCGAGGGCGTCGTAGACGAGGAGCCGGCCCACGAGTGGGTCTCCGACGCCGAGGACGAGCTTGAGGGTCTCCACGGCCTGCATGGCCCCCACCGTGCCCGGGAGCGCGCCGAGCACGCCCGCCTCGGCGCAGGAGGGCGCCAGGTCGGGGGGCGGCGGCTCGGGGAACAGGCAGCGATAGCAAGGTCCCCGGTAGGGGGAGAACACGCTCACCTGTCCCTCGAAGCGGAGGACGGAGCCGTGGACGACGGGGGTCCGTAGGTGCAGGGCGGCGTCGTTGAGGAGGTACCGGGTGGGGAAGTTGTCGGCGCCGTCGACGATGACGTCGTAGCCGGAGAGGATCTCGAGCGCGTTCCCGGCGTGGATCCGCTCGGTGTGACCCACCACGCGGACGTCCGGGTTGAGCGCGTGCACCGCGTCTCGTGCCGAGTCCACCTTGGTGCGCCCGATGTCCGCGGTGCGGTGGACGACCTGGCGCTGCAGGTTCCCCGGATCGACCCGGTCACCGTCGACGATGCCGAGCGTCCCGATCCCCGCGGCGGCGAGGTAGAGGAGCACCGGGGAACCGAGCCCCCCGGCACCCACGACCGCCACCGCGGCGTCCATGAGACGGAGCTGACCCTTCTCGCCCACCTCGGGAAGGCGGAGATGGCGGTCGTAGCGGACGCGCTGATCGCCGGAGAGCCCTCCGGGGAGGTCCCAGGGTCGACCTTCCCGCTTCCATCGCTCGAACCCGCCGGCGAGCGAGGCGACGTGCGCGTACCCCATCGTCTGGAGGGTGTGGGCGGCGAGGACCGACCGGTGTCCCGCCGAGCAGTAGAGCACGATGCGGCGCCCCCGGTCGGGCACGAGCCGCTCGATGGTGAGCTCGAGCACGCCCCGAGGGACGGCGAGCGAGCCGGGGATGGCGCCCCCGAGTCGCTCCTCGGGCTCCCGGATGTCGACGAGCGCCTCGGGTGGGGCCGCGGCCACCTCGGCGGGGGTCACCTCGACGACCTCGCGACGGATCCGTGCGACGAGGGTGTGGTAGTCCATGCTGGTCCTCCTCCTCGGAGCCTACCCGGGGCGGGGAGCGGCGCCGGCGAGGAGCCGGTCGACGAGCAGCGGGAGGAGCGCGCCCGCCTTGCCCGGGACCTTGACGGCGGCGGCGTGGTCGTGCTCGGTGGGGCCCTCGTTCACGATCACCATGGGATCGCCACGGTCGGCGATCTCGAGCGGGAAGAAGGCGGCCGGGTAGACGGACAGCGTGGAGCCGACCACGAGCACCGCGTCCGCCTCGGCCACGAGCGCCGCCGCTCGGAGCATGGCCCGGCGGGGCATGTCCTCGCCGAAGAAGACGACCGCCGGCTTGAGGATCCCGCCGCAGCGCTCGCAGCGAGGATCCGCGTCACCGGCCTCCCAGCGGGTCCGTACCAGGTCGCGCTCGGGCCGGTCTCCGCACTCGATGCAGTGGATGCGGGCGGCGTTGCCGTGCAGCTCGACGAGCACACTCGCCGGGAGCCCGGCATCGGCGTGGAGACCGTCGACGTTCTGGGTGATGCATCCCACGGCCCGGCCCTCCCGCCACAGCCGGGTCACGGCGTGATGGGCGGGGTTCGGCGTCGCCCCCACGAAGGGCGAGTCGAGGCGACGTTCCCAGGAGGCGATCCGAAACCGCTCGTCCTCGAGGTACCGCCGGTAGGTGAAGTCGTCGGGGTCGAGGCGTGTCCACAGCCCGTTCGGGCCGCGGAAGTCGGGGATCCCGGACTCGGTGCTGATCCCGGCTCCCGTGAAGACGAGGATCCGGTCGCGGTCCTCCAGGGCGGCGGCTGCGGCGAGAAGGGCGTCCACGAGGGAACGCTACCGCGGTCCGGGGCGCGCTCAGCCGGTCTCGAGCCGGTACCGCCCGTGCTCACGCCGCAGCGCCGCGGGGAGACGGAGCACCTGGGCCGCGGAGAGGGGCGGCACGGTGGGACGGACCCAGAGGACGTCGCCGTCGCGGTGGACGAGACCCTCCCGGAGCAGGCATCGCGTGTGGAGGGGGAGCAGGAGGGAGCGGCCGCGACGGGCGGCGACGGCGAGGCGCAGCAGGTCGGCGACCGCTCCCGGGCCGAGGACCGCGGTCCAGAAACGGCGCACGTAGTGGTGGTCGACCGGGTAGCCGAGGACGGTGAACGCGTCGTACCAGGGCCGGGGATGGACCCGTCGTCGCGGCCACACGGTGGGACGGAGGAGGGGGTAGGGCGGTGGGGGGACGGCGGTGCCCGGGCGTGGCGCGGGATCCCGGGAGGCGATGGGAGGACGAGCATCGCCGGGGAACGACCCGGACACCGCCGTGATCTCGATCGCGGTCATACATCGAGTATGAGATGACCGCAGTTGATGTCAAGTACATTGCTTCGAGGCGCGAAAGAATGGCCTGGAGCGCCTGCTCGCGCCTCCCCCGGCGGCGTCAGGGGCTGGAGCCGAGGAACACGGTCACGACGGTTCCGGGGCCGACCGGCGTCCCGGGCGCGGGGTCGGTGGAGACGACCCGGTCCCACTGGGCGGGGTCCGTCGTGGTGACGCGCTGGACGATCCACCCCACGTCGACGCCGGTGGAGGTGGAGAAGGTGTGGAGGGTGGGTGCGAGCTGGGCCGCGGTCATCCCCACGAGGTCCGGGAGGGGGGCGGTCGGGGCCACGCCGTTCGAGACCTCGAGGACGACCGTCGTTCCCTGACGGAGTCGCGTGCCCGGCAGCGGCTCCTGGCCCACCACGGTGCCGGCGACCGCCGTCGAGGGCACCTCGCGCCGCTCCGGCTCGAGCGCGGCGTCGAACACGGCGTTCTCGGCGACGTCCGCCGCGCTCCCCACGACGTCGGGCATCTCCGTGAAGGGGACCTGCCGGTACACCGCGGTCCCGGGCGGATCCGGGGGGAAGTCCACCACCGGGAGTCCGGCCGTGGCGGCGAGCATGAACTCCTTCCACACGGGGGCGGCCAGGGTCCCACCGAAGGCCCGCCGGTAGTACTGCTCCTTCCCGTCGAGGTCGTTCCAGACGGTGAAGTCCTTGAGGGGGACCTGCTTGTCGGGGTAGCCGACCCAGACCGCGGTGGTGTACTGCGGGACGAACCCCACGAACCAGACGTCGCGGTAGTCGGTCGCCGTTCCGGTCTTCCCCGCCTGCGGCCGTCCGATGTCGGCCCGCCGTCCCGTTCCGCGGGAGACGACCTTCTCGAGGGTCCGGACGATGGCGGCGCCGATCGCGTCGGAGAGGACCCGCCTGCCGTCGGGGGCGTGCTCGTAGACGACGTTCCCGCTCGCGTCCACGATCCGCTCGATGAGGTACGGCTCGTGCCGGATGCCGTAGTCGGCGAAGGTCGAGTACGCCGAGGCCATCTCGAGCGGACTCACCCCGAACGCCCCCAGCGTGATCGACGGGTACGGCCGGAGTGGAGAGCGGATGCCGAGACGTCGCGCCATCTCCACCACCCGATCGGGCCCCACCGCGGCCACGAGCCGGGCGTAGACGGTGTTCACCGAGTTGTACGTCGCCGACTCCAGGGTGCGCAGGCCTCGGGGCTTGCGTCCGCCGGCGTTCGAGACCGTCCAGACGTGGCTGCCACCACTGCTGCAAGGGAAGCCGCAGTCGATCTCCGCGGGGCTGGACTCGTCCCAGTAGCTCCCCAAGGTCACGGGACGGCCGTCGCTCGTCCCGTTCTCGAGGGCCGCGGCAAGGGTGAACGGCTTGAACGCCGAGCCGGGCTGGCGAGCTCCCTGGGTGGCGAGGTCGTAGGGTCGCTGGCCGGCCTCGATGTCCGTCCCGAAGTCGAGGCCGGAGGCCATCACCCGGACCGCTCCGGTCCGATTGTCCACCATGGCGATCGCCCCCGTCGGACCCTCCCGCCCCGGCCGGAACCAGGCCCGCAGGATGCGGTTGGCCTCCTGCTGGAGGCCGTAGTCCACGGTCACCTCGATCCGCAGCCCGCCGCCGCCCGCGCAGGACGCGTCCGCCGCGGGGCAGCCGAACACGGCCCGCTTGCGCTCGGCGTACGTCTCCCCGAGGCCGTACCCGGGGTTGCGGAGCAGCTCCTGGCGCACCGCGATCATGACCTGGGGCGCGAGGTCCACGAAGCCCTCGTGGGGGACGACCGTGAGCGGCGTGGCCTTCGCCTCCTCGGCCTGGGACCGGGTGATGTACCCGTTGGCGGCCATCTGGTCGATG
This sequence comes from uncultured Acidimicrobiaceae bacterium, assembly GCA_964584755.1. Lineage (GTDB taxonomy): Bacteria > Actinomycetota > Acidimicrobiia > Spongiisociales > UBA5794 > CAZPAV01. The sequence goes on along the minus strand of CAZPAV010000002.1, from coordinate 104,627 downwards.
ATGCGGTTCCGGGCGAGGCGGACGTTCGCGGGATGGAGACGGGGATGGTAGAAGGTGGGGTTGCGGATGGGCGCCATGAGGGCGGCGGCCTCGGCGACGGTGAGCTCGTCGAGGTCCTTCCCGAAGTACTCCTGGGCGGCCGCCTTGACGCCGTAGGCGTTGGCACCGAAGAAGACCGAGTTGAGGTAGAACTCGAGGATCTGATCCTTCGTGTAGCGGCGCTCGAGCTCGACGGCCACGACCGCCTCGCAGAGCTTCCGCCGCAGGGTCCGCTCCGGAGTGAGGAAGTTCTGCTTGACGACCTGTTGGGTGATCGTCGACCCGCCTTGGAGGCTCGCTCCCCCGGTCGCGTTGTCCACGACGGCCCGGAAGATGGCCCGGTAGTCGATGCCGCGGTGGTGGTAGAAGTCCTTGTCCTCGGAGGACAGCGCGGCGGCGACGACGAGATCGGGGATCTCCTCGAGGGGGACCGGCTGACTGTTGCGCTCGGTGAGCTTGCCGAGGACCACGCCGTCCGAGGTCACCACGGTCGAGAGCTTCGAGAGATCGGGAAAAGACAGGTCCAGGCCCGTGGGATCACAGACGTACCGCCGCTCGAGACCCTCGACGGTACCGAAGGCGGCGTCGCCGCCGAGGAACCCGAACAGCCCCACCCAGGTCGCGCCGAGAACGACGACGACGGCGAGGAGAGCGAGTGCGGGAAGTCGACGACCGCGCCGCTCGGCTCGATGGATCTGGTGGATGCTGGGTTCCATGGGCTCCCGGAGAGAGACGTCACGAGGGGCCGGAGGGTTCCCCGCTGGGTAGCATCGAGCCCGCGAAAAGCATAGGAGCCATCCCGGAGAAGGCACCGTCATGGATCGATCGGACCGCGGTATCTACGGCCCCGAGGACCTCGCCGACTGGGACCCGGTGCGGCAGCTCGGGGAGCCCGGCGCGTACCCGTTCACGCGCGGTCCCTACCGGTCGATGTACCGCGGCCGCCTGTGGACGATGCGCCAGTACGCCGGCTTCGGGGACGCCCGCGCCACGAACGCGCGTTTCGGCGCCCTGCTGGCGGCCGGTCAGACCGGACTCTCGGTGGCGTTCGACCTACCGACCCAGATGGGTCTCGACTCGGACCATCCCATGGCCGCCGGGGAGGTCGGGAAGGTGGGTGTGGCCATCGACTCGGTCGAGGACATGCGCCTCCTCTTCCGGGACATCCCCCTCGGCGAGGTAACGACGTCGATGACGATCAACGCCACGGCGGCGATCATGCTCCTCCTCTACGAGCTCGTGGCCGAGGAGCAGGGGGTGCCCCGGGACGCCATCCGGGGCACGGTCCAGAACGACATCCTCAAGGAGTACATCGCCCGGGGAACCTACATCTACCCCGTCGCGCCCTCGATGCGGATCGTCACCGACCTCTTCGCGTACTGCGCTCGAGAGCTCCCCAACTGGAACACGATCTCCATCAGCGGGTATCACATCCGTGAGGCGGGGGCGACCGCTGCCCAGGAGATCGCCTTCACCATCGCCGACGGCCTCGCCTACGTCGAGGCGGCCCGCGCCGCCGGCCTCGACGTCGACGTGTTCGCCCCCCGGCTCTCCTTCTTCTGGAACGCCCACAACGACCTGTTCGAGGAGGTGGCCAAGTTCCGTGCCGCCCGAAGGTTGTGGGCGCGACTCATGCGGGAGCGCGTCGGCGCCCGCCGGCCCGAGTCGTGGCGCATGCGGTTCCACACCCAGACGGCGGGTTCGACCCTCACCGCGCAGCAGCCGCTCAACAACGTCGTACGCACCGCCTTCCAGGCCCTCGCCGCGGTCCTCGGCGGGACCCAGTCGCTCCACACGAACTCGTACGACGAGGCGCTCGGCCTCCCCACCGAGGAGGCGGTGAGGATCGCGCTGCGCACCCAGCAGATCCTCGCCTACGAGTCGGGAGTGCCCGCGGTGGTGGATCCGCTCGCCGGCTCCTACTACGTGGAGTCCCTCACGGACGCGTTGGAGGCCGAGGCGCGTGAGCTCCTCGAGCGGATCGACACCCTCGGTGGTGCGGTCGCGGCCATCGAGGCGGGCCTCCCGCAGCGGGAGATCGAGGAATCGGCGTACCGGCATGCCCGCCGCGTCGAGGAGGGGACCACGACGGTGGTCGGGGTGAACCGCTTCACCACGGCCGCCGAGGCGGAGCCGGAGATCCTCCGGGTCGATCCCTCCGTCGAGGAGGAGCAGGTGGCCGCGCTCGCCCGTCTCCGGGCCCGCCGCGACGGGCGGGCGGTGACCCGAGCGCTCGACGAGGTCCGGCGGACCGCCACCGGCGACGAGAACCTCCTCTACCCCATGAAGGCGGCGCTGGCGAGCCTCGCTACCCTCGGGGAGGTGGCCGGGGCGCTCGAAGACGTCTTCGGCCGGTACCGGCCGACGGCCTGACGCCCGGGAGGGACATGCTCGACGAACCCACGGTCTCGTTCCTCGTCATCGGCGGCGGGCCCGCGGGCCACGCCGCGGCGACGATGGCAGCCACCCTCGGCGCCGAGGTGACGCTCGTCGAGGAGAACATCGTGGGCGGCGCGGCCCACCTCTGGGACTGCATCCCCTCCAAGGCCATGGTCGCCAGCTCCGCCCGGCTCGCCGCGGTGCGGGCCGCCGCCGCGTTGGGGATCTCGGATCCGGGTGCGGTCACGCTGGACATGAAGCGTCTCGCCGACCACCTGGAGGGGATCACCCGGCGTCTCGCCGCCGGCTTCTCCGACATGCTCGAATCCCAGGAGGTGCGGATCATCCGGGGGCGGGGACGGCTCACCGGCGCGCACTCCGCCGCCGTGGTGACCGAGGACGGGGAGGAGGTCGAGATCCGATTCGATCGCGCCCTCGTCTCCACCGGATCGCGTCCCCGCGTGCCCTCCTGGGCCGAGGTGGACGAGGAGCGGATCATGACGACCCGCCGCGCCTACCACCTCACCGAGCTCCCCGAGCACCTCGTCGTGGTGGGGTCGGGCGTCACCGGTGTCGAGATGGTGCACATCTTCTCGAGCCTCGGCTCCCGGGTGACGCTCCTCGTGAGTCGGCATCACATCCTGCCGCATCGCGATCCCGAGGTCGCCATGGTGCTCGAGGACGGCTTCCTCTCCCGAGGGGTGGAGCTGCTCAAGGGCAGTCGCGCCGCCGCGGCCCGACGCGAGGGTGACGGGGTCGTCGTGGAGACCGAGGACGGCCGCCGGGTCACCGGGAGCCACGTGCTGCTCGCGGTGGGATCGATCCCCAACAGTGAGGGTGTCGGCCTCGAGGAGGTGGGCATTCGGGTCGAGGGCGGATACGTGCGCGTGGACGAGTACCAGCGGACGTCGCTCCCGCACATCTACGCCGCCGGCGACGTGACCGGACAGCTCCCCCTCTCGTCGGTGGCGGCGATGCAGGGGAGGAAGATCGCGCGCCACGCGCTGGGCTTCCAGGTGAAGCCGCTCGAGTACCGCAAGGTGTCCCAGGCCATCTTCACCGACCCGGAGATCGCCTCGGTGGGCCTCGAGGAGGTGGACGCCGCGGCCGAGGGCCGCAAGGTCCGCATCACGAAGGTGCCGTTCGCGGCGAATCCCCGGGCCCTCATCCAGGGGAATCCCACCGGGTTCGTCAAGGTCATCTCGGATCCGGCCACGCGGATCGTGCTCGGTGGGACCGTCGTCGGACATCACGCCTCCGAGCTCATCGCGCCGATCGCCCTCGCCGTCCAGGGACGCCTCCGGGTCGACGTCCTCGTCGAGACGCTCCTCGTGCACCCCTCGCTCGCCGAGAGCATCTCCGAGGCGGCCGAGTAGGCGGCTCAGGCGGGGCTCGGCCCGCGGTACCGTCGCACCACACGCCGGAGACGCTCCTCGAGGACGAGTCCGGTCTCCAGCTTGCGGCAGAAGAAGCGCATGCCGTCGCCGGCGAGGACGGCGACGCGATGGAGACGGAAGGGATCGGTGGCTGCGGTGAGCGGGGGTCCCTCGCCGAGCACCGCGGTGTCGTAGCGGCGGCGGATCTCGGGTTCGGCCTGCGGGGCCCACCACCCCTTCGGGTAGGCGAAGTGGCGGGGACGGAGCCCGAGCCGTTCCTCGATGAGGCCGTTCGAGCGGTCGAGCTCCTCCGCCACCGCGGTGGGATCGAGGGCCCGGAGGTCGGGGTGACGGTGGGTGTGGGCTCCCACGGTGACGAGGCCCGAGGCGACCATCTCGCGTACCTGCGGCCATCGCAACGGCGTGGCCTCCGGGTGGCCGAGGAGCGGCGCCTCGGCCTCGATGGGGGCGGTGGTCAGGTACACCGTGAAGGGGAGGGAGCGGTCGACGAGATGTGGGAAGGCGTTGTGGTAGACGTCGGCGTACCCGTCGTCGAAGGTGAGGACGAAGAGGCGATCGTCCCCGGGCGTGCCGATCCGGGCCACCGCCTCCTCCAGGGACACGATCCTCCCCTCGGCGGCGAGGACGTCGAGCTGGGCGAGGAACCCCGCCAGAGGGACCTCCATCTCCCGGCCGAGGCTCGTCCCGACCTGGTGGTAGATGAGGATCCGAGGCCCGGGACGACGGGGCCGTCCGGCCTCCACCAGGGCGGCGAGCTGCTTGACGGCGGACCGAAGCGGCCGGCGCGGTCGTCGCGAGGGCTCAGTCGAGCTCGCGGTCGGCAACGACCGGCTTCCCCTGCTGAGGCGGCGTCGATCCGCCGGCCGGGCCCGGATCGTCCTGCTCGTCGGGTCCCACGACACCGACCTTGCGGAGCCGCTCGGCGAAGCTCGACTCGCGCGGTGCCGGCCGGGCGGCGTCGAGGAGGGGTCGCGTCGCTCCCGGGACACGGATCGTCGGGACCGCCCGCGGGGTGAGGAGAGCGATGCCGAGCGGCTCCGCACGCCGGCTCTGGAGGGAGCGGAGCGCGCCGAGTGCCTCGTCGCGGGACGTGGTGCCACCGGCGGCGACGAGGACCATGGTGTCGAGGCGTTGGCTGAGGACGTGGTAGGCGGCACTGCCCACCGGTGGGGAGGCGACGATGACCACGTCGAAGGCCTCGCGGGCCTGATCGAGGAACACGAGGAAGCCCGGCTGGGAGAGGAGGTCGGGGCCCCGCCCGGGATCGGTCACGAAGCGGAGCGACGCCACCCCCGAGCCGCGCTCGGCGCGCGTGACCGCGGGCGCGAGGATGCGCTCGGGATGCTCCAGGGCATCGGAGAGGGGGACCCGCGGGCCCCGGTACTCGACGAGATCGGTGGGGTGGTCGAGGTCCGCGTCGAGGAGCAGCACGCGGGCCCCCGAACCCGCCGTCGCGTAGGCGAGGTCGGCGGCGAGCTCATGGACCTCGCGCGAGCCGGTACCGAGGGCGGCGAGGCCCACCGAGAGGCGCTCCCCGAAGCCCGGCAGGCCCTCGATGCTGGAGCGCAGCTCCTGGACCGCGCCCTTGCGCCGCCCCACGGACGTCGCCAGGTACCAGGGCCGGGCGTCCCGGCTGGAGCTGGTCCGTCGAGCGGGGACCTCGGCGAGACGGAACGGCTCCGGCACGTCGACGAGGGACCAGAGGGGGCGGCGGGCCCGGTCGACGAGGACGAGTCCGACGAGGCCGACGAGGATCCCGGCGAGGACCGCCACGATCCTCGTAGGGAGCGCCGGGATGGGAGCGATGCCGGACGGGCCCGTCTCCACCGCGTCGACCTCCCCGATCGGCTCCTGTTGGATCCGCTGGAGGATGAGGTCGTTCAGGGCGAGTTGGAGCTGATCCCGTTGCGCCTGGAGGACGGCGAGCTGGGTCGGATCGAGCGACGGCTCCGGTGCCGTGTCGGCCGTCTCGAGGAGGGTGGTGAGCTCGATCTGGTCGGCGAGGAGCTGGTCGTGGACCGTGTCGCGTTCGGCGAGGACCTCGTCGCGGGTGCGGGTCACCGGGGCGATGGCCTCCACCGTGAGCGTGCCGTAGCGGGAGCCGAGGGCGGCGATGGCGGCGCGGAGCTCGGCGATCCGCGCCTGCGCGGCGACGTCGGCGTCGGTGGGGGGCAGGGTGGTCGTCGCCGCGCTGAGGCGGGCGTCGACGTCGGCGAGCTGCCGCGCCGCGGCGGTGATCCGCGTCTCGAGCTCCGAGGTCTGGTCGAGGGGGCGATCGGCGAGGAAGCGGTCCCGCATCGAGGTCGCCACCCCGATGGCCGCCGCGTCGGTGTCGCCACGTCCGATGAAGACGAGCTGCTTGTCGCGCTCGTCGAGGACGATCTCACCCTCGCTCCAGGGCGCGAGCGGACCCCCACCCCCGGAGAGCTCCGCCGCGTTGAGATCGCGGGCCGCCACCTCCGCCTCGCGCAGGCGGGCGGTGAGGTTCTGGTCGTCGAGCTCCCCGAGGAGCCGGTGATACGTGATCGGGGCGGTCGCCCGGCGGGCGGGGATGTTGGCGTTGCGGGCGGTGACCAGCGAGGAGGCGACGAAGACGGACACGATCGCGATGAGGACGAGCACCCACCAGCGGGTCCGCACGATGCGCTGCAAGCGATTGGAACTCATCCGTCCTGCCCCCCGTCGTCGGCCCGATGGCGCCCGTCGGTCTCGTCGGGCACTTGCCGACGGGAGGATACCCTACCGGGTGCCGTCGACTACGGAAGGTGGTCGAGGACACACGTCCGGTGTCGCTTGTGGGGACGGCGATGGTAGATTGGCGTGCCGGTCGTGGGGCCGGCTCGCGGGGGGCGCGGCGCGCCGGGCCGTACGACGATCGACAGGGGGAACGCCATGAGAATCCTCGTCACCGGAGCCGCGGGGTTCCTCGGACGCCACGTCGCCCAGCACCTCCTCGCCTGCGGACACGAGGTCACCGGATTCGATCTCGTCCCGGGGGAGGGTGAGCCGTATCCGATCGTTCTCGGCGATCTCCTCGACCAGGACGCGGTGGTCGGCGCCGTCGCGGGTCACGACGCCGTCTGCCACATCGGCGCCATCGGGGACGTGTACCTCGCCGGCGAGCGACCGGACCTCGCCGCGGCGGTGAACGTCGCCGGCTCGGCGAACGTGGGTGTCGCCGCGGGACACGCCGGCGCGAAGGTGGTGTACGCCTCGACGTGGGAGGTGTACGGGGAACCCGAGTACGAGCCGCTCGACGAGCGGCATCCGTGCCGGCCCGACCACCCGTACAACATCACGAAGCTCGGGGGCGAGCAGATCCTCCTCGCCGCCGACCGGCTGCGGGGGGTGCCCGTCCTGGCCCTCCGCCTCGGGACCGCGTACGGGACGGGTCTCCGTCCGAACTCCGTCTTCCGCATCTTCATCGACCGTGCCCGGCGGGGTGAGCCTCTCACCATCCAGGGGGACGGCTCCCAGGGTCGCCAGTTCACCTACGCCGGGGACATCGCCCGCGCCTTCGAGATGGCCTGCCGGAGCGAGGTCCACGGCCGGGCGTTGAACGTCGTGGCGCCCGAGACGACGTCCATCAAGGAGCTCGCCGAGCTCGTCGTGGCGAGATTCCCCACCGAGCTCACCTTCGGCGAGCCGCGACCGGGGGACGTGCCTCCGGCGCGCGTCGACCCGACCGCGGCCGGCGAGCTCCTCGGTTGGCGGGCGGAGACGACCTTCGCCGCGGGGCTCGAGCGGCTCCTCGACGACGTCGCGGGACGGGGCTGATCCCTTGCCGGCCCGGCGGAGGGTGCTCGTGCTCATCAAGGGGCTGGGCATCGGCGGGGCGGAACGGGTCGTCGGCGAGGGGTCGCGCTGCTGGGATCGCGACGCCTTCGCGTACCGGGTGGCGTACGTCCTGCCATGGAAGGATCAGCTCGTCGGGGACCTCGAGGGACGCGACATCCCCGTGACGTGTCTCGGCGCCGGGCGCACGGCGCGGGGGGCGACGTGGCGCCTCCGCCGCCTCGTGAGGGAGTGGCGGCCCGATCTCGTCCACGCCCACCTCCCGGCGACGGGGATCATGGCGCGGCTCGTCGGCGGCGCGCCGGTGGTGTACACGGAGCACAACGTGGCCTCCTCCTACCGGCTCCCGACGCGGCTGGCGAACTTCGCGACGTACGCTCGCAACCGGGCCGTCATCGCGGTGTCGGAGGCGGTGGCCGCGTCGCTGCGCGGCTACCCGGGCCCGGAGCCACGGGTCGTCCCCAACGGGGTGTGGGTGGAGGTCGAGGACGGCATCCGGGAGCGCATCCGGGCCGAGCTCGGCATCGAGGGCGCGCGACCCCTCGTCGTCCACGTCGGGAACATCCGGCCGGGCAAGGGGCACGACGATCTCGTGGCGGCGACGGTGGAGCTCGCCGGGCGCATCCCCGAGGTGGCCGTCGTGTCCGTGGGGGTGGAGAAGCGCCCCGGGGACCTCGCTCGCCTCCGGAGCGCCGCCGCGACCGCCGGGGTCGGCGGCACGCTCCGTTTCCTGGGGCGTCGGGCCGACGCCGTGTCGATCATCGCCGCCGCCGACGTCTTCGTGAACCCTTCCCGGATCGAGGGGCTCCCCCTCGTCGTCCTCGAGGCGATGTTCGTGGGGACCCCGGTGGTCGCCACGGCCGCCGGGGGAGTGCCGTCGGTCGTCCGGGACGGCGACACCGGTCGCCTGGTCCCGGTCGGGGACCCGGCGGCGCTCGCCGCGGCCGTCGCCGAGCAGCTCGAGGACCGATCCCGGGCCCGGGCGATGGCGCACCGCGCCGAAGCACTCGTCAGGGAACGGCACGGGGTGGGGCGCATGGTGACCGCCAACGAGGCCGTCTACCGGGAGGTTCTCGGTGGGTGAGGGTCTCACCGTCCGGGAGCTGCGCGCCGAGGACGTGCCCGCGGTCCTGGCCCTCCTGCGGGCGGCGCTCGGCGAGGGACCGCTGCTGCGACGGACCGAGGAGCTGTTCCGCTGGAAGCACGTCGAGAATCCGTTCGGCCCCTCGGTGGCCCTCGTCGCCGAGTCGGGCGGAGACCTGGTGGGGTTGCGGGCCTTCATGCGGTGGGATCTGGCCCATCCGGGAGGCGTCCTCCGCTGTGGACGGGCCGTCGACACCGCGACGCACCCCCGTTTCCGCCGGCGGGGGATCTTTCGCCGGTTGACGATGGAGGCCCTCGAGGTCGCCGCGGCGGCGGGAATCCGGCTCGTCTTCAACACGCCCAACGACCGGTCCCGTCCCGGGTACCTGACGATGGGATGGCGCGACGTGGGCCCCGTCCGGGTCCTGGTCCGGCCTCGACCCGCCGGGTTCCGCCGCCGGGAGGAGGAGGGGGTCCCCGACCCCGCCGCCTTCCTCCCCGCCGGCGAGCCCGTCGATCCCGCCCTCCTGCCGCCCGAGCGTGGCGCGGTCACCGGCAGGGGAGGGGGGACGGCGTGCGTGGGGCTCGGCACCCCGCGCGGGGAGCGGTACCTCCGCTGGCGCTTCACCGGGCATCCCACCGCCCCGTACCGGATGCTCCGGGTGGGTGGGGGGGCCGTCGTCGTGCGGGCCAACGTCCGCCGCGGGCGGAGGGAGCTCGTGGTGTCGGATGCCTTCGGGGAGGACGTGCGCCCGGTCCTGCGGCGACTCGTGCGCGCGGCGCGGGTGGCGTACACCGTCGCCGCGTTCCCGCACGGCTCCCGGGCGCGGAGGGCCGCGATCTCCGCGATGATGGTGCCGGTGCCGCGGGTGGCGGCGCTGCGTCTCGTGGCTCGTCCGCTCGCCGACCTCGGCGACCTGGGAGTCGACGTCTTCGATCCGGAGGTGTGGCGGTTGTCACTGGGCGATCTGGAGCTGCTGTGAGGGACGCCGTCGGACTCGTCCTCGTCGTCGTGGCGGGGGTGGCCGCGGCGGCCGCCGTCGCCGCGGGGCTCCTCGCCGGGGTCGCGGTGGCCGTCGTGGGCGTCGGGACCCTCGTGGCGGCTCGGCTGGGGACGGTGCTGGCGAACGACGCGGACCGCGCCTGGCTGCCGTTGCTGTTCCCGGTGGCGTTCCTCGCCAAGATGGCCGGATCGGCGGTCCGGTACCTCATGGTCGCGGTGTACTACGGGTACGGGGACGCGTTCGCCTACCACCGCACGGGCGTGGCCATCGCGCCGATCTGGCGGAGCCTCGAGGTCCCCACCGTGTCGCGGGGGAGCTTCGGCACCCAGGTGACCGCCCACATCACCGGGCTCCTCTACGTGCCCGTGACACCACCGATGTTCGCCGGTTTCCTCATGTTCGCCACGCTCTCCTTCGTGGGCATGGTGGCGTTCTACCTCGCCTTCCGACGCGTCGTCCCCCACTGGGGGGCGTTTCCCTACTTCGTGCTCCTCTTCTTCCTCCCCACGATGATCTTCTGGCCCTCGAGCATCGGCAAGGACGCGCTCCTGGTCCTCGGCCTGGGGCTCGCGTCGCTGGGGACCGCGCTCGCGTTCGCTCGTCGTCACGTGTGGGGGCCGCTGCTCATGGGCGCCGGGATCGGCTTCGCGGCGCTCATCCGGCCCCACGTCGCGGTGATCGCGGTGGGCGCGATGGTGCTCGCCGTGCTCCTGGCCCGGGCGAGCCGGCTCGGTGGCAGCCGCTCCACCCGGATCGTCGTCGCCACCGTCGCCCTCGTGGCGCTCGTGTACCTCGTGCCCCTCGCCAGCGCCCGCCTGGGCGTCGATCAGGGCCTCGACACCTTCCTCCAGGAGCAGCAACGACGGACCTCCCAGGGGGGTTCGGCCGTCGTGGGCAAGCCGGCGACGTCACCGCTGGATCTCCCCGAGGCGACGCTCCGGGTGCTCTTCCGCCCGCTCCCCTACGAGGCCTCCTCCCCGGCGATGCTGCTCAGCTCGGCAGAGAGCCTCCTCCTCCTGGGGATGATCCTGTGGCGGCTGCCGACGATGTGGGCCAACCGTGCCGTCGTGCGACGGGTGCCGTACCTGCTGTACGCCCTCGGGTTCACCGGGGCGTTCGTCGTCGCCTTCAGCGCGATCTTCAACCTGGGGATCATCGCCCGCCAACGCTCCCAGGTCGTGCCGTTCCTCCTCGCGCTCGTCGTCGGGCTCGGCTGGCGACGTTGGGCCGTCGCGACCCCCACGTCCGAACCGGAAGAGAGGGAAGAGAGGATGGTGTTGCCGTGACCGATCTCCCCGCGGTGCTCGGCGGTGAGCCCGCGTTCGCGCCCCCCCTGCCCTTCGCCCGTCCCACCCTCGAGGAGCGGGACCGCGTCCTCGACCTCGTCGCCGGGGCGCTGGACTCGGGATGGCTGACCGACGGCCCCCTCACCCGCCGTCTCGAGGAAGGCGTGGCCGCGACGTTCGGCGTCGATCACTGTGTCGCGGTGGCGTCGTGCACGACGGGCCTCCTGCTGCTCCTCCAGGCGCTGGAGATCGACGGTCCCGTGCTCGTGCCCTCTTTCACGTTCTCCGCCACGGCGCACGCCGTGGCGTGGAACGGGCTGCCGCCGCGGTTCGCCGACTGTGATCCGGTGACCTGGTGTCTCCGTCCGGAGAACGTTCCCGAGGGTGTCGCAGCGGTCGTGGGGGTCCACGTCTCCGGCGTACCGTGCGACGTTCCGGGCCTGGAGCGCCGCGCCGCCGAGCTGGGCGTCCCGCTCGTCTTCGACGCCGCCCACGCCGCCGGCTCCCTCATCGACGTCGGTCACGGTCCGCGCCCGCTGGGCGGCTCGGGATCGGCCGAGGTGTTCAGTCTCACGCCGACGAAGGTGCTCAGCGGCGCCGAGGGGGGGCTCGTGACGACGAACGACCCGGATCTCGCGGCACGACTGCGCGTCGCCCGGAACTACGGCAACCCGGGGGACTACGACACCCGATTCCCCGGTCTGAACGGCCGGCTCAGCGAGCTCCATGCCGCGATCGCCCTCGTCGCCCTCGAGCACCTCGAGGAGCGTGTCGCCCACCGCAACGCGGTGGCGAGCCGGTACCGGGCGGCGCTGACGGCCGTTCCCGGCGTGGAGTTCCAGGGGGTCGGGCCCGGGGACCGCAGCTCCTACAAGGATCTCACCATCCTCGTGGACGGGGACGTCTTCGGGTGCGGTCGCGACACCCTCGTCACCGCGCTCGACGCCGAGGGGGTGGCCACCCGGCGGTACTACTCGCCGCCGGTGCACCGTCAGCGGGCGTACCGGGGCGTGGCGACCGGTCCCCTCCCGGTGACGGACGACCTCGCCGCCCGGGTCGTGAGCCTGCCCATCTGGAGTCACCTCCCACTGGAGACCGTGGATCGCGTCGCCGCCGCGATCGCCCGGATCGGCCGCCACGGCGCCGCGGTGGAGCGAGCCCTGCGGTGAGCGTCTCCCCCGGGGGGCCCCGTCGCCGTCTCCTCGTGGTCGTGACGACCGACCGCCGGCGGGGGGCCGAGGTGCAGGCGGAGCGGACGACGCGGGCGATGGTCGGGCTCGGGTGGTCGCCGCGACTCGTGTCCCTCTCCGCCTCCCCCGGTCCCCGGGTGGACGCCGCGCCGCTGTCCGATCGACGTCCCGAAGGTCTCCGCGGGCTCCGCCCCGGGCTCGTGCGGCGACTGCGGAGGGAGATCCGCTCCGAGGCGCCGGACGCCCTCCTCGCCTGGGGCTCGGCCACCCTGCGCTACGTCGCCGTGGCGGGGCTCGCCATGCGGCGTCGGCCCCTCCTCGCCTACGTCGCCATCGGGAGTCCCGGGGCCTGGGTCGACCGCCGGATCCAGGTGTGGCGGTACCGGCTGCTCGCGGCCCGGTACGACGTCGTCGTAGCCGTCGCCGAGTCCGTCGCGGCCGAGCTCGTGGCCCAGGTGGGTGTGCCGCGGGAGCGAATCCGGGTCGTCCCCTCGGGGGTGCCCCGCGACCTCCTGGGGGTGGAACGGGAGACGGCGGCGGGTCCGCTGCGCGTCCTCTTCGTGGGCCGGCTCTCCGCGGAGAAGGATCCGCTCCTCGCCCTCGAGGCGGCGGCACGCGTGATCTGGGAGGGGACGGATGCCGTCATCCGCTTCGTGGGCGGGGGCCCGCTCGCCGCCGAGCTGCGGCGGCGGGCCGAGCGGCTCGGCGTGGAGGAGCGGGTCGAGCTCGTCGGCCCGGTCCCGGACGTCCGGCCTCATCTCGCCTGGGGTCACCTCCTCCTCCTCACCTCCCGGACCGAGGGGCTCCCGGGGGTGGTCCTCGAGGCGGGAGCGGCGGGGCTCCCCGTGGTGGCGACCCGGGTGGGGGGGATCGCCGAGGCCCTCGACGGCGGTCGGTCCGGGATCCTCGTGGATCGGGACGTGGCCGCGGTGGCGGCGGCGGTTCGGCGTCTCGCCACCGAGCCGGCACTGCGCCACCGCCTCGGTGAGGCGGGCCGGGAGATCGTCGCCGGCCGGTTCCTCGTCGAGCACGCCGCGGCCGGACTCGATCGGGTGCTGCGACGTCAGGTCTGAGCCCGGACCATCACCAGGGAGGGTTCCCCGGCGTGGACCTCGAACGTCCCCGCCGGCCGGAAGCCGAGGCCCCGATAGGTGGCCTGGGCCGCGGCGTTCGCCGCGGCCACGACGACCTTCACCCGGGTCGTGCCCTCCGCGGCGAGTCGCTCCAGGAACGTCGCGCCGAGCCGTCGGCCGATGCCGGCGCCACGGAAGGGCGGGGCCACCGCCATGGAGAGCAACTCGGCGGGGACCCCGAGGTGCTCCCCGTCGTAGCGCCACGTCTCCCAGGCACGCCGGAGGTTCCCGGGACGAAGGAGACGGGACGCGGCACGCCGGGCGGCCCGCACTCCGCGGCGGCGGGCGAACCACGAGAAGAACGCGGCGGTGTCGGCGGCGCCGGCGACGAACCCGATCGGTGCGAACTCGTCCTCCGCCACGAGCACGAGCGTGCCGGGCGCGGCCACGAGCGCGCGGTACAGCTCCTCGAGGAACCCCGGGCCCAGACGCGGCAGGAACCCGGTGGCGATGCCGTCGGCGTGGAGACGGGCGACGATGGGGACGTCGCGGACGGTCGCCTCACGCAGCCGGATGCCGGGGGCGGCGGCGAACCGCTCGAAACGCCCCTTCGCCCGGAGCGCCCGCACCTGCTCGGAGAGGACGCGCCGGACGACCTCCCGCTCGTCGAACTCCCGGCGTGCCTTGTCGCGTCCCGCCGCGCCCATGCGACGGCGTCGCGCCGGATCCTCGCCGAGGGAGCGGATGGCGCCGGCGAGCGCCGCCGGGTCGCCGACGGGAACGAGGAGCCCGTTGACCGCGTCCTCCACGACCTCACGGCAGCCGCGGATGTCGGTGGCGACGATCGGGAGGCCCATCGCCGCCGCCTCCATCGCGGCCCGGGGGAAGCCCTCGCGGTGGGAGGGGAGGACGAAGAGGTCCATGGCGCCGTAGAGACGGTCCACGTCGGTGCGCATGCCCAGCAGGCGAACGCCGTCGCGACGCGCCGTGGCGACGACCTCGGGAGCGAGCGCATCGGCCTTCTCCGGCTCGTGGGGCCCGATCGCGAGGACCACGTACCCGGAGCCGAGCAGGCGGGCGGCGGCGAAGAGCTCCGGGTACCCCTTCTCCGCCACGAGTCGCCCCACCATGCCGACGACGATCCGATCCTCCGGGATCCCCAGCTCGGCCCGCACCCGTTCCCGGTGTGTCGCGGGGAACCGGTCCGGGTCGAAACGTGCCAGGTCGACCCCGTTGCCGAGGAGGACGGTGCGCTCGGGCCGGGTGATGCGACGCCGCGTGACGAGCTCGAGGTCCTCGCGGCTCTGGACGAGCTCCGCGTCCGAGAACCGGGAGGCGATCGCCTCCAGGGTGTAGACCGCGATCCGCGCCGGGAGCCGGTCGTCGGGGGTGGCGTAGAGGCCGTGGATGGTGTTGAGGACGGCCGGCACCCCGGCGAGCCGTCCCACGATCCGTCCGTAGATCCCGGGCTTGGGCGTGTGCGTGTGGAGCACGTCGGGGCGTTCCCGGCGCAGGATCCGCCAGAGGGAGAGCGCGGCGCGGAGATCGTCGAGCGGAGCGAAGCTGCGCGTGGACCCGGGGAGGGGAACGTGGCGGATCCCCGCCGCGGTGAGGTCGGCGACGTACGGCCCCGGGGCGGAGATGCCGACCGCCTCGCCTCCGAGGTCCCGCACCGCGGTGAGCTGCGGGAACACGAGGTAGCGGAGGCTGAGGTCGACGGTGGCGAGATGGGCGACGCGCATCGGGGTCACGGTACTCGGCGGCGGGGGGAGCGGGCCCTGCGCCTTGCGCGCGTACGGTGGTATGCTCGATGTACGGCGCCCGCCCCGCGGACGGACGCCCGGGGCAGGGGGGTGGCTCCCCCCGCCGGGAACGTATCACGGGGGGAAAGTAGGTCGACGTGGGGGAAGGACAGGGGCACCGGTCCACGACCGGTGAGCAGTGGGGGATCCGGGTGGCGCGTGCGGCGAGCAGGGTCCGGACCGACCTCTCGCTGGCGATCATCGAAGGTGCGGTCATCGTCGTCGCGTACGCGGCCGCGCTGAGCATCCGGTTCCTCGACGCGTCGGGGGCCGTTCCGGAGGTGTGGTGGACCCGACTGGGGGTCATGCTGCCCCTCATCATCGGGGTCCACATCGGGGCGAACGTCCTCTTCGGGAACTACGGGCACGTGTGGCGGTACGCCAGCGTCGAGGAGGCCGTCCGGCTCGCCGGCGCCTCCCTCGCCGCCGGGGCGACGCTCCTCGTCCTGGTGGAGGGGAGCCGGTGGACCGACGTGTGGGACGGCGTTCGTCCCCTCCCACTCTCCGTGCTCGTCATCGGGGTCCTCCTCACCCTGGGCGGCATGGGCGCGTTGCGCTTCTGGTCCCGCCTCTTCTCGTTCCGTCGGATGCGGGAGGCGGGCGGATACGGGGAGCGGGCCCTCGTCGTCGGCGTCGGGGAGGAGGCGGTCCATCTCGCCCGCCACCGGTCCGTCGGGTCCGGCGGCATCTTCGTGGTGGGTTTCGTCGACCCCGGCGCGGAGCGTCCCGACATGCGGCGGCGACTCGCCGGCCTCCCGGTGCTCGGTGCCGTCGACGACGTTCCCCGCCTCGTGAGCGAGCTCGACATCGACCAGGTGGTCATCGCCGACGGCGAGGGGTCGGTCCTCGCCCGACGCCTCATCGATCTCTGTCTCGACGTCGAGGTCCGGCTGCGGATCCTCCCGGCCATCGACGCCGTCCTCGCGGCGCGCGGTGGGAGCCGGGACATCCGCGACCTCCGGCTCTGCGACCTCCTCGAGCGGGGGACGGTGCAGACGGACCTCGCCCAGGTGGCGCAGCTCGTCGCCGGCAAGACGGTCCTCGTCACCGGCGCCGGAGGCTCCATCGGCTCCGAGCTCGTGCGCCAGGTGATCGGATTCTCGCCGGAGCAGGTCGTCGCCCTGGATCACGACGAGACCCACCTCCACGACGCCCTGTCCCGCTGGGAAGGGGACGTCGCGGT
The DNA here is from genome assembly GCA_964584755.1 of uncultured Acidimicrobiaceae bacterium. Lineage (GTDB taxonomy): Bacteria > Actinomycetota > Acidimicrobiia > Spongiisociales > UBA5794 > CAZPAV01. The sequence goes on along the minus strand of CAZPAV010000002.1, from coordinate 88,396 downwards.
GCGCCTCGAGCTCGCCGACGTCCGCGACGAGCCCCGCATCCGCGCCGTCTTCGCCCGGTACCGACCCGACGTGGTGTTCCACGCCGCGGCCCACAAGCACGTGCCCATCCTGGAGCGGTGTCCCGACGAGGCGGCGAAGACGAACGTCCTCGGGACCGAGATCCTCGTCCGGGCGGCGGTCGATCACGCCGCGGAGCAGTTCGTCCTCATCTCCACCGACAAGGCCGTGAACCCGACGAGCATCATGGGCGCCAGCAAGCGGCTCGCCGAGATGCTCGTTCAGGTCGAGTCCCGGCGGGTGCGGCGGCCCCGCTTCTCGGCGGTCCGGTTCGGGAACGTCCTCGGCAGCCGGGGGAGCGTCGTGCCGACCTTCACCCGTCAGATCCAGGCGGGGGGTCCCGTGACGGTCTCCCATCCCTCCATGGAGCGGTACTTCATGACCGTCGACGAGGCGGTCCAGCTCGTTCTCCAGGCGGCCGCGCTCTCCGAGGGCGGGGAGGTGTTCGTCCTCGACATGGGCGACCCGGTCCGGATCCTCGATCTCGCCCACCGGCTCATCCGGCTGGCGGGTCTCGTGCCGGGGAAGGACATCGCGGTGGAGATCACCGGCATCCGTCCCGGGGAGCGCTTCAGCGAGCAACTCGCGGTGGAGCCGCTCGAGCCCACCACCCACGGCAAGATCCTCATGGCTCGCCCCACTCCTCCCGGCGCGGCGACGATGTACGAGGCGCTGGCGCAGATCGAGTCGCTCCTCGCCGATGAGCGGCCGGACGAGCTCGCCGAGCTCCTCCTCGACATGGCACGGGCACGCTGGGCCGGCACGGAGGTCGTCGACCTGCGGCCGGTCGTCGGGTACCCCGGGGTGCCGATCGCCGCGACCGGCGACGCCTGAGCGGCCGGTTCGTGGCTCAGCGCGGCAGTGAGCCCTCCACGTCGGGCGCATCGGCACGAGGCGTGGGGCCGGTGCGGACGGAGAGCGTCAGGAGCGTCCCGGCCGCGGCGAGGACGAGGCCGGTGAGGAGCGCCGCGGCGGTGGTCCCGCGCTGCGCGTCGACGAGACGCGACAGCACCGTGACGAGGGCGAGCTGTCCGGAGAGGAGCCAGAGTCCGTCGTGGCGAACCGGCAGGATCCCGCCGGTGCCGCCCACGACGAGCACGAGCGGCGCGACGAGGAGCAGGCCCAGGCAGGCCAGGGCCGGCAGCAGGGCCGCCGGGCGTCCGACGGCGCCGGCGAGCGCGACGTGGGCGAAGAGCCCGGTGAGCACCGCGGCTCCGGGTGCGCCGAGCACGAAGAAGGGCTTCGGCCACCCGACGAACGCGCCGACGACCATGGCGCCGAGGAGGACGGCCGGGATCTCGGTGTCGGGCACGGTGAAGAAGAGCCCGAGCGCGGCAATACCGAAGAGCGGGATACCGTATCGTCGAGCGAGGGCGTTGCGATCGAACGACGCCACGAGGGGAACGGCGAGCGCGATGGCGACGACGACGAGCCAGGGAGTCCACCCGGTCTCTCCGCGCGTCACGAGCGCGGCGCCGGGGAGGGAGAGGAGGACCCGGAGCGGACCCGGTACGGGGACGACGCCCGCCACCCCGAGGAGGGCGAGACCGGCGACGAGCGAGAGGGGGACGTCCTCGGTGAACGCGAGCGCGACGAGCACGAACGCCGCGATGAGCACACCGCCGTGGGGGCGGGGCCGGGGAGCGGACCGCACGAGCGCCCACAGCCAGCCGGCGACGAGGGTCGCCATCCCGGCGAGGAGCCCGGCGAGGAATCCCGCGCCCGAGAGGACCGTGAGGGTGTCCGACATGGCGCGAGGATACCCGGCGGTCCCTCCGGCGCCGCGCCCATCGGTGGGTGGACCGTGAGCGTCCTCGTGGCGGCGGTCGTCTCCCTCCTCGTCGGGTGGGGAGCCATCCGGCTCGCTCCCCGGCTGGGGCTCGTGGACCGACCCGACGCCCGCCTCAAGACCCACGGACGGCCCGTTGCGGCGGTGGGAGGGTTCGGCGTCTTCGCCGGGATCCTCGCCGGCGGCGCCGTCACGGGGCGGCTCCTCCCCGGTCCGCTCCTCGGACTCGGCGCGCTCCTCGGGCTCGGCGTGCTCGACGATCGGGCCGAGATCGACCCGCGCCTGCGGCTCGTCGCCGAGGTGGCGATCGGCGCGGTGCTCGGTTGGTCCTCGCCGTTCCCCGCCGATCCGGCGACGCGGGCCCTCCTGGGTGCGCTCGTGGTGGTCGTCGCGGTGAACGCGGTGAACCTCGTCGACGGCCTCGACGGTCTGGCCGGCTCGGTGACCCTCGTGGCCGCCCTCGGCGTGTGGTGGATGGCGAGCGGTCGCGGAACGGTGGGGGTGGAGGCCGCGGTGCTCGCCGGGGCCCTGGCCGGTTTCCTCGCACTCAACCGGCCCCCGGCCCGCGTCTTCCTCGGCGACGGTGGGGCGTACCTCGTGGGAGGAGCGCTCGCCGTCGCCATGCTCGGCGCGGTCCCGCCCGGGATCGACTCGTGGGGAACACGGCTGGCGGGCCTCGCGGCGGCGGTGGCGCTCCTCGGCGTCGTCCTCGTCGACCTCGTCGTCACCACCCTGCGCCGCCGCCTCGCCGGTCGTCCCCTCTTCGTCGGAGACCGCTCGCATCTCTACGACCGGCTCGTCGATCGCGGATGGCCGGTTCCCGCGGTCGACCTCGCCGCGGCGGGCACCCAGGCGCTGGTCGTCGCCGCGGTCGTCGGTGTCGACCGGGCTCGCGGGCCGGTCCCCTCGACGCTCACCGGCATCGCGGTGGGCGTCGGGCTCGTGGGCGTGGCCGGAGCCGCCGGATTCCTCCGCGGGGCGCCGGCACCGTCGGGCGGAGGGGAGAGGTAGGCGCGCCATGCCGTCGACCCTCCGGCCCCTGGCGATCCCCGACGTCGTGCTCCTCGAGCGCCGGGTCTTCCCGGACGAGCGGGGGTACTTCGCCGAGATGTACAAGCGCTCGGAGCTCCTCGCCCACGGCATCGACGTCTCCTTCGTCCAGGACAACCTGGCCCGCTCGACACGAGGCGTGCTGCGCGGCCTCCACTTCCAGAACCCGCCGGCGGCCCAGGGAAAGCTCGTCACGGTGGTCCGGGGGGAGATCTGGGACGTCGCCGTCGACGTTCGGCGAGGCTCCCCGACGTTCGGGCGGTGGGTGGCCAAGACGCTCGGCGAGGCGAACCGGCGGTCCTTGTGGGTGCCGCCGGGGTTCGCGCACGGATACTGCGTCCTCAGCGACGAGGCGCACGTCGTCTACCGGGTGACCGCCGAGTACGCGCCGCCGACCGAGGCGGGGATCGTCTGGAACGATCCCACGCTGGCGATCCCCTGGCCGGTGGCCGCGCCGGTCGTGACGGCCCGCGACGCGCGACTCCCCACGCTGGAGGCGGCCGACATCGGTTTCGTGTTCGGGGACGGGGGCCGATGATGGACGCGACGCGACCCCGCGGAGGGCCGGAGGTTCCTTCGGGGGCGAGACGAGAGGGGCGGAGCCCATGCGTGTGCTCGTGACCGGCGGAGCCGGCTACATCGGCTCGGTGCTCACCGAGCTACTGCTCGATCGCGGGGACGAGGTCGTCGTCCTCGACCGGTTCTTCTTCGGCGACACCCTCGCCCCGCTCGCCGATCATCCCCGGCTCACCGTCGTGCGGGGCGACGTCCGCTGGGTGGACGCGGCGATCCTCGAGGGCGTGGACGCGGTGTGCGGCCTCGCCGCCATCTCCAACGATCCCGCCGGTGAGCTCGACCCGGAGGCCACGCGGTCGATCAACTTCCGGGGCCGGGCGCGGATGGCCCGACTCGCCCGGGAGGCCGGAGTCGCCCGGTACGTGCTGGCGTCCTCCTGCAGCGTCTACGGGTTCCAGGACGGCGTGCTCGACGAGACGTCCACACCGCGTCCGCTCACCACGTACGCCGAGGCGAACGTGCTGGCCGAGGAGGCGGTCCTCGCCCTCGGCGGGGCCGGGTTCACGGTCACGGCGCTGCGCCAGGCGACCGTGTACGGGCTCTCGCCGCGGATGCGCTTCGATCTCGCCATCAACGGGATGACCCTGGGCGCGCTGCGCGACGGGGCCATCCCCATCCTCCGGGACGGGACGCAGTGGCGGCCGATGGTGCACGTGCGGGACACCTGCCGGGCGTTCCTCGCCGTGCTCGACGCGCCACCGGAGCGGGTCGCCGGAGAGATCTTCAACGTCGGGTCCGACGAACAGAACTTCCAGATCCTGCCGCTGGCACGGCGCGTCTCGGAGGCGGCCGGCGTCCCCTTCGTCGAGAACTGGTACGGCGATCCGGATCGCCGCTCCTATCGGGTGTCGTTCGCGAAGATCCGCGACGTGCTCGACTTCGCGCCCCACCACACTCCCGAGGACGCGGCCGGGGAGATCCGCGCCGCGCTCGAGGACGGCTCGGTGGAGCCCGGACCGCGCACCCGGACCGTCGAGTGGTACCGCCGACTGTTGGAGTGGAAGGAGCGGATCGACGCCGTCGTCCTCGACGGGCGGATCCTGTGAGATGGCGATGAGGTACGACGTCGCGGTGGTGGGTGCGGGCATCGTGGGTCTCGCCGCGACCCGCGCCCTGGTGCGGCGCCACCCCGGGCTTCGGATCGTCGTCCTGGAGCGGGCCCGGATCGGCGCCGCGCAGACCGGCCACAACAGCGGCGTGGTGCACTCGGGCGTCTACTACCGGCCGGGCTCGGTGAAGGCCGCCCTCTGCGTCGAGGGCGCGGCACGTCTGCGTCGCTACGTGGCGGAACGATCCCTCCCCGTCCGGACCGTCGGCAAGCTCATCGTCGCCGCCACCGACGAGGAGCTGGCGCCGCTCGCCGAGCTCGAGCGTCGGGGACGGGCCAACGGCGTTCCCGCGCTGGTCGGACTCGACCGCGCCGGCCTGGCACGGGTGGCACCGCGGGTGGCGGGGGTCGCCGGCCTGTACCTCCCCGACGCGGCCATCGTGGATTTTCGGGCGGTGACCCTGGCCATGGCGGCCGAGGTACGCGACCATGGGGTCGTGGTTCGTGTCGCCGAGCCCGTCGAGGACGTCACGCCGACCCGCCGAAGCGTGCGGCTGCGGACGCCCTCGGGGACGGTGACCGCAGGGTTCCTCCTCAACTGCGCGGGCGTGTACGCCGATCGGATCGCCAGGACCTCCGGAGAGGAGCCGCCCGTGCAGATCGTCCCCTTCCGCGGCGAGTACTACACGATCGACCCCGCCGCGGCGGCGGGGATCGACGGCATGGTGTACCCGGTTCCGGATCCCCGGTTCCCCTTCCTCGGGGTGCACCTCACGCCGACGTTCGCCGGGACCGTCGAGGCGGGTCCGAACGCGGTTCCCGCGTTCTCGCGGGAGGGGTACCGCTGGAGCCGGGTCTCACCGCGTGATCTCGCCGAGATGCTTCGGTTCCGCGGTTTCCGGCGTCTGGCTCGTGGGTCGTGGCGGAGCGGCACGACGGAGATGCTCCGTTCCTGGTCGCGTCCGGCGTACGCGCACGCGGTGCGCCGGCTCGTTCCCGGCATCCGTGCCCGCGATCTGCGCCGAGGGCGCAGCGGGGTGCGGGCCCAGGCACTGGCGGAGGACGGCAGCCTCGTCGACGACTTCGTGATCCTCCGCGGGGAGCGGACGGTCCACGTCCTCAACGCGCCCTCGCCCGCGGCGACGGCCTCGCTCGCCATCGGGGAGCGGATCGCTCGACTCCTCCCCGACGAGGCCGGGGATCTCCAGGGGGACGCGGCATGAAAGGGATCGTCCTCGCCGGTGGGCACGGTACGCGGCTGTACCCGGTGACCCGCGGGGTCTCGAAGCAGCTCCTGCCCGTGTACGACAAGCCGATGGTGTACTACCCGCTCGGGACGCTCATGCTCGCCGGCATTCGGGACATCCTCGTGATCACCGCGCCCGAGCACGCCGCGGCCTTCCGGAGGCTCCTCGGCGACGGCTCGCAGTGGGGCATCCGGCTCCGCTACGCCGTCCAGGACCGGCCGCGCGGTCTCGCCGACGCCTTCCTCCTCGGGGCTGAGTTCATCGACGGGGCTCCCGTGGCGCTCGTCCTCGGCGACAACCTCTTCTTCGCGTTCGGACTCCGGCGACGGCTCCAGGAGGCGGCCCGACTCCAGGACGGGGCCGTCGTCTTCGCCTACCGGGTCCGGCATCCGGAGCGGTACGGCGTGGTCTCCTTCGACGACGACGGACGTCCCCGGAAGATCGAGGAGAAGCCCCGGCGACCCGAGTCGAGCTACGCGGTGACCGGCCTGTACTTCTACGACGGGAACGTCGTCGACATCGCCCGCGGCCTCACCCCGTCGGCTCGGGGCGAGCTCGAGATCACCGACGTCAACCGCGAGTACCTCGCCCGAGGCAAGCTCCGGGTGGAGCTGCTGGGACGGGGCTCGGCCTGGATGGACACCGGCACGATGGACGCCCTCCTCGAGGCGGGGAACTTCGTTCAGGTGATCGAGGCCCGCCAGGGGTTGAAGATCTCGGTCCCGGAGGAGATCGCCTGGCGCATGGGGTGGATCGACGCCGAGCAGCTCCGGCGTAGCGCCAAGGCGCTGCAGGGCTCCGGCTACGGCGACTACCTGCTCGAACTGCTCGACGAGGAGCCCGAGGGCGGCTTCGGGCCGGCCGGGTGAGGAGGTTCCATGGCCGAGGACGTTCGCATCGGGATCGTGGGGACCGGATTCGTCTCCCGCCACTTCGCGCTGACCGTGCCCCACCACCCCGGGTACCGGATCGGCGCGGTGCTCACCCGCCGGGACCCGACCACCTGCGTCCATCCGGCCGGTGATCTCGTCACCCGGGACCTCGCTGCGGTACTCGATGCCTCCGACGTCCTCCTCGAGTGCAGCGGCGACCCCCTGCACGCCACCGACGTCGTGGAGGAGGCCGTGGCACGAGGCTTACCCGTGGTGACCATGAACGCCGAGTTCCACGTCACCGCCGGCTCGTACTTCGTGGGGCGGGGTCTCGTGACGGAGGCCGAGGGAGACCAGCCCGGATGCGAGGCCGCCCTCGCCGAGGAGGCACGGACGCTCGGCTTCCGACCGCTCGTCTACGGGAACATGAAGGGCTTCCTCAACCTCGACCCCACGCCGGAGGAGATGGAGTACTGGGGGGCGCGCCAGGGCATCAGCCTGCCGATGGTGACGTCCTTCACGGACGGGACGAAGGTCCAGATCGAGCAGGCACTCGTGGCGAACGGCCTGGGGGCCACCGTGGCCGCGCCGGGCATGGTGGGTCTCGCCGAGGACGATCTGGGATCGGCCTCCGCCGAGCTGGGGCGCCGGGCGAGGGACCTCGGTCGACCCATCGCCGAGTACGTCCTCTCCCGGTCGCTTCCCCACGGCGTGTTCATCGTCGCCGAGCACGACGCCGCCCAGGCACCGGCGCTCGAGTACCTCAAGCTCGGTCCCGGGCCCTACTACACCCTCGTGAGGAACAACATCTTCGTGCATCTCGAGATCATGAAGACCATCCGCCGCGTCGTCGAGGAAGGCCGGGGACTCCTCGACAACTCGGCCCACCCGGAGATCTCGGTCGTCGCCGTGGCCAAGCGCGACCTCGCCCCGGGCACCCGCATCGCCCAGGGGATCGGGAGCTTCGACGTACGGGGTGAGGCCCGGCGGATCCGGGAGGTCCCCGACCACGTCCCCATCGGCCTCCTCCAGGACGCGACGATCGTGCGATCCGTCGAGCGGGGGGCGGTCCTCACCGTCGCCGACGTCGAGCTCCCGGAGCGGCTCGCCGTCGCCGCGTGGCGGAGGATCCTCACCGATCTCGAGGTCGGGGAGGAACGGTGACGGCGCCACTCGACATCACGGCGATCGTCGTCGCCTACCGCTCCGCGGAGACCATCGCGGCCACCGTCGCCGCGCTGGAGACCGCGCTCGGACACCTGCGGAGCGAGATCGTCGTCGTGGACAACGCCTCGGGCGACGGCACCGACCGGGCCGCCGCGGCCGTCATCGGCCGAGGTCGGGTGATCGCCAACGCGGAGAACGTCGGATACGCCCGGGCCGTCAACGCCGGGCTGCGCGTCGCCGCGGGGCGGTACGCCCTCATCATGAACGACGACGCCCGCATCGACGCCCGATCGGTGGATCGACTCATCGCGGTCCTGGCGTCGAACCCCGACGTCGGGCTCGTGGGTCCCCGGATCGTGGATCCCGCCGGACGTCCCATGCCCTCGGCCCGGTTCGTCTTCCCGGGTCCCCGGGCCGAGATCGCACGGCTCCTCTCCCCGCGGAGACAGCGGGGAGCGCCGGGACCCGCCTCCTCCGGGGAGCCGGCGGAGGCCGCCTGGCTGGTGGGGGCCTGTCTCCTCAGTCCCACCGAGCTCCTGCGTCGCGCCGGCGGGTTCAACGAGGCGTTCTTCCTCTACGGGGAGGACATCGACCTGGGACGGCGTCTCCACGCCCTGGGGCTGCGCCGCCTCACCGTTCCCGACGCGACGTGCGTCCACGTCGGAGGCGTCGCCACCGCTCGCGAGTACGACGAGGACGCCCGCGGGCTCCGCCAGGTCTCCGGCCGTGCCGTGTACTACCGGATCTGGCACGGGAAGGCGGCGCGGGTGTTCGTCTACCTGGCTCGCATCGTCGGTCTGCGACACCAGCCGTTCCGGTTGAAGACGTTCCTCCCCCTCGTGTTCCGGGAGGGCCCCTCCCTCCACGAGCACCGGTTCCCTCCCGCCCTCACCCGGGAGGACCGGATGGTCGCCCCGTGACCACACCCCGGTTCCCCGCGTTCCGCTACCTCGGCGTCGGTGGGCCGCGGGGGTCGGCCGAGCGGCTCGACGCGCAGAGCCTGCCGGGGAGGACGTTGCGGGCGGCGGCCGGCGACACGGAGGTCGCCCTCCGAGTGGCTCCGGAGCCCGACCTCACCGTGGCCCAGGACGACGACGGATCCTTCGTGCTCGTCGACGGTCGTCTCGTCGGCTCGGGAGATCCCGCCCGGCGGGCGCTCGACGCCTTCCGGCGGAGCGGAGTCTCCGGCGTCGCCCGTCTCGACGGTACCGCCGCGACGACCGTGTGGGATGCCCCGGCGGGACGCCTCTGGCTCCTGCGACATCGCACCGGGATCCCACCGGTGTTCCACGCTTCGCTGCGGGAGAGCCGGTGGTGGGCGCCCGACATCGCCTCGCTCCTCGGGGTCGGCGTTCCCCGGGAGCTCGATCCCGTGGCCCTCGACTGCTACCTCGCCTGTGGGTACCTCTTCGCCCCCCTCACGATGCTCGCCACGGTGCGGAAGGTCCCGCCGGGGTATGCGCTCCGGATCGACGCGACCGGCACCGAACTGGTCCTCACCGAGCCGCTGCCATGGGGGACGGTCGGCCCGCTCCCGGCGCAGGAGCGGGTCGAGCGCATCGGCCGGTTGCTCGAGGCGGCGGTGGGGGAGCGTCTCGATCCCGCCGGGACCACCGCGGTGCTGCTGTCGGGCGGCATCGACTCGGGTCTCCTCCTCGCGGTCGCACGAGTCGTCCACGGCGCAGACGTCGCCGCGTTCACCTTCCGTTACGACGGGTACGAGGGCCCCATGAACGAAGGCTCCCGCGCCCGTCCCCTGGCGTCGCACCTCGGCGTCCCCTTCGAGGAGATCGTCATCGGGCCGGAGTGGCTGGCCACCCAACTCGACGACCTCGTGGCGGCGTACGAGGAGCCGTTCAGCTACGGGGTGCACAGCGCCCGCCTCGCCCCGCTCGCCACCGCCGGGATCCGGGTCGCGCTCTCCGGAGTGTGCACGGACGGTTGGTACCTCACCGCGAAGGAGCGGCGCGGCTTCGCCCTCCACCGGGGCCCGTTGCGCCCCGTCCTGCGGGCGATCACGGCGGGAGCGCCCCGGCGGGGGGTGACGCGGCGGGCACGAACGCTGGCCCGGCTCGCCGCGGCGCCGCTCGGGGACGTCTTCTACGACGCCGCCCCGAACACGATCCTGCGGGACGCGGTCCGGCTCGAGCTCTACCGGGATCCGGACGCGGCAGTTCGGGGCCGGGCGGCCGCCGTCGGACTGCTCGCCGCCGCGCTCGACGAGGTCCCCGGGGCGAGCCGAGCCGACGCGTACGCACACCTCGCCGCCCGGTTCGACTGGCCGGAGCATCTGCTGTGGTGGAACCACCGTTGGGGACGGGCCGCCGCGGTCGCGGTGCGGTCGCCGTTCGTCGACGCCGAGCTCGCCGGGTTCTTCGCCGCCTCGCCGCGGCCCGGACCCGCCAAGGAGGAGCTCCGCCGCTACGCCGCCCGCCTCGTGGGTCCCGAGCTGGCGGAGCGCCCCAAGTTCCCGCAGCGCCTCCCGCTGTCCGTCTGGCTGCGGGGACCCCTGCGGGGGATTCTCGCCGAGCGGCTCACCGCCGACGCGCTCGCGGCCACGCCGTTCCGTCCCGAGGTCGTGGCCCGGGCCCTCGAGGAGCACGACGCCGGCGCCGACCGGACCTGGCTGCTGTGGACGGTCCTGCTCGTCGTCACGTGGCAACGGATCCTCTCCTCCCCGGCGGCTCGTCGGGAGCGGCCCCGGTGAGGATCGTCGACCTGCGGCGGGAGGATCGGGGGGAACGTGCCGCGGTGGCGGCCACGGTGCTGTGGGAGCGTGGTGGCCGCAAGGGTCGCCGGATGGACGTGTGGATCGCCGTCCCCGTCGACGTCGCCGCCGATCTCCGCGCCGCGCCCGAGGCCTTCCTCGTGACCGGCGCGCTGGTGGCGATGTACCACCGGGAGCGGCGGATCCAGGTGGAGGGCGTGCTCGACCCGCGCACCGTCGCGGGCACGACCCGGGCCATGGCGCTCCTCGCCGACTGGTGGCGCCAGGCACCGCCCGTCGCGATCGAGGGGGAGGTCGGCGCCCGGCCCCGGGTCGCCGAGACGACGCGGGTGGCGGCCTTCCTCTCCGGGGGGATCGACTCGCTCGCGGTCGTGCGTGTCGACCGGCGGGAACGACCGGCGAGCACTGCCGGCGCGATCTGCGAGGCATGGGTCGTCGCCGACGGGTTCGATCCGTTCCCGATGGTCCCCGGGTCGCGCTACTGGTCCGATCTCACCGCCATCGCCGCCGACGTCGAGCTGCCGCTCCTCCCCGTGACGACGAACCTGCGCCGGATGGAGCCGACGAACACCTTCTTCCTCCGGTACCTCCACGGCGCCTTTCTCGCCGCCATCGGTCACGCCCTGGGCGGTCGCGCCGCGCGAGTGCGGATCGCCAGCGGTGGCGACCGGAAGCACCCCGTCCCTTGGGGCTCGCACGAGGACCTCGATCCGCACTACGGCGGAGGGGCCGTCGAGGTCGTCCACGATCGCCGCGGCGGGCATCGGCTCGAGAAGGTGGCTCTCGTGGTGGCGTGGCCCGCGGCACGCGACCGGTTCCGCGTCTGCCTCCACTCCGCCGGTCATCCCGCGGGCTTCGTGAACTGCGGCGAGTGCGAGAAGTGCCTCCGGACCCGGCTCGAGCTCGCCGCCCTCGGCGCCCTCGGCGACGTGGGGGCCTTCCCCCGGCGCTCCCTCGACGCCGCCGAGATCGCCCGCCTCCACATCGCCGACGACGTCGCCATCTACTACGAGCACCTCTTCGAGCCCCTGCGGACCGCGGGACGCGAGGATCTCGCCGTGGCCGTCGCCGCCCGGCTCGAGGAGACGCGACGCGCGCGCCGGAGCATGCGGAGGCGGCTCGAGCGTGGCGAGCACCGGCGTCTCGGTGGCGTGGTGCGGCGGGCGCGACGCGCCTATCTCGTGTGGAGAGGGCGATGAGCCTCCCCGGTGGCGAGCCCGAGCTCCCTCCGGTGGCGGCCGGCGGGTCGGCGCGCGCCGTGGCCCTGTATGGCGGACGGTGGCGCGCGCTCCAGGGCGTCGGGCTCCAGGTGCTCTCCGCGGCGGCGACGATGGTGCTCGCCCGCCTCCTCACCCCCGACCAGTTCGGCATCGTCGCCGTCGTCACGATGGTCGTCACCCTCTTCTCGCTCCTCACCGAGGTGGGGTTCAACGCGTCGATCATCCGGCGTCGCGAGATCGGCTCCGCGGAGGTCTCCTCGCTGTTCTGGGCAGGGAGCGCCGTGGGTGTCCTCGCCGCGGCCGTCGTCGCCGCGCTGTCGCCCGTGTTCGCCGCGCTCGCCGGCAACCCGGAGGCGGCGCCGTACCTCGCGGTGGGAAGCCTGGGCCTGGCGATCGGGCTCGTCGGGTCGGTGCCCCGGGCCCTGCTGCTGCGCGACTTTCGCTTCAAGGCGACCGCGCTCACCACGGTGGGAGGCTTCCTCGTCTACATGGCGGTGGCGATCCCCCTGGCGGCGCTCACCCCGGCGGGGGCGTGGGCCATCGTCGTGGGTCGGGTCGCCATGGCCGGCGCTCGCGTCGCGGCCGACGGCGTCCTCAGCGGGTTCCGGCCGCGCCTCGTGTTCCGCTGGGCGGCCGTCCGCGCCGACTGGAGGTTCAACCTGGGGTACCTCGGCATGCGGGTCTCGGGGTACCTGGGGAAGAACGTCGACTACTGGTTCGTCGGCTCGGCGCTGGGCGCCGCGGCGCTCGGGAGCTACTACATCGCCTACGTCCTCCCGAACATCCTCCGCAAGCGCATGACGACCGCGGTGAACGGGACGCTCTTCGTCACCCTGGCCGACTTCCACGAGGACCGCAGACGGGTGGCCCGTGCCTATCGGGAGTCGATCCGGTTCGTCACCCTCGCCGCGTTCCCGCTCCTCGTGGGCCTGGCGCTCGTCGCTCCCGAGGTGGTGGCCGTGTTCTTCGGGTCGCGCTGGCTCGCCGCGGTGCGGCCGATGGCGATCCTCTCGGTGGCGGCCGCCGCCGACTCCCTCACCCCGGTCGGCTCGGCCGTCTTCACCGCCATCGGACACCCGGGGCGCAACGCGCTCGTGAGCCTCCTCCGGGCGGGCGTGATCGCCGCCGGGCTCTTCGTCGTGGTGGCTCGGGGGGATCTCGGCCTCGTGGCCGTCGTGGTCCTCGGCGCCACCCTCGCCGCGGTGGTCGTCCAGGTCGCCTTCCTCCGCCCCCTGGTGCGGCTGACGGTGCGCGACGTCCCGGAGGCGATCCTTCCCGCCGCCGTGTCCACCGGCGTCATGGTCGTCGCCGTCGAGGCCGTCACGAGCGTCCTCCCCGGCGACCTCACCGCGGGCCTCGTGCTCCTCGTCTCGGTCGGTATCGGGGCCGCGGCGTATCTGGGGTCGGGGTTCCTGCTCTTCTCGAGGGCGTTCCGCGCCGCGGGGACCGATCTCCTCGCCGTGCTCGTGGGGAGCGGCCGGGTGGGAGGGCCCCGGCGGCGGGCGTCAAGCCCCTGAGCCGCCACGGAGGGCGTGGAGGACCGGATGCACCCCGGCCAGCACCGAGCGGAAGCGCGCCGGCGTGTCCTCGGCGTTCACGCGAAGTCGGGAGAGGCGCAGCGGCGGCCCCGCCGGATCGGCGAGACGATGGTCGAAGAGCAACGCGACCCGGTACCCGAGACCGCCGAGTACCGCCTCGGCAGTCTCGGAGTGGTTGCCGTTCGGGTAGGCGAAGAGCACCGGGGGCTCGCCGCACTCCTCGGTGAGCCACCGGTGGGCGCGAGAGATCTGCGCCTCGACCGCGGCCGGATCGCAGCGATCGAGGCAGGGATGGTCCCAGGTGTGGTTCCCGAGGGTGCCGCCGGTGTCCCGGAACCGCCGGAGCTGGGCGCGCGTGACCTGGGAGACGCGGAGATCGAGTCCGTCGGAGAGGTGAGCCACGCGGGAGCGCCGTGTCGCGTCGTCCATCTGCTTCAGGTGACGCAGCAGGGAGGGGAGTCCGCCACCGTCGCGGCCGGCCGGCGGGGGCCGCCTCCCGGCGGCCCAGGCGCCGGCCACGGCCTGCCACCACAGCGGCCGATCGGTGTCGACGACCGACGGACAGAGGAACAGCGTCGCCCGGATCCCGTGTCGTTCGAGGTGGGGGAGACCACGGTCGACGACGCTCGGCTCGGCGTCGTCGAAGGTGACCCACACGGCCCGTGGGGGGAGGGGTCGGGCCCCGGCGAGGGCGGCGACCACGTCGTCGGCGGCGACGGGCCGGTAGGTACGACGGAGGTGGCGCATCTGGTCGGCGAACCGCTCCTCGTCGGCGATGCCGTGGTAGGCGAGGATGCGGAGACGGTGGCGGGTGACGGCGCCGACGGTCCGGGCCAGCGGCGGGGATCCGCCGACGGCGTCGATCACCCGCTCCAGATGGTCGCGGATCACGACGCCGCCACCTCCTCGAGGTAGGCCTGGACGCGTCGGGCGATCCCGTCGATGGCGAAGGTCGACGTCACGTGGTCGCGGGCGGCACGGACGAGGCGGGTGCGCTCGACGTCGTCGGCGAGGAGGTGGAGGATCGCCTCGGCCAGGGCGTCGCCGTCGCCGACCGGAACGAGGACCGCCACCCGTCCGTCGTCGGTGATCTCGCGCACCGGGGGGATGTCGAACGCGACCACCGGGACGCCGGCCGCCATCGCCTCGAGTACGGCGGTGCCGAGCCCCTCCATCAGGGACGGGAAGGCGAAGACGTCGGCTGCGGCCACGAGATCGAGCGCGTCGGGCCGGTACCCGAGGAGGCGGATGCGCTCGCCGGCCACCGACGCCGCGATCCGGGCGGCCAACACCTCGCTGCGCTCCCCCTTCCGCCCCAGGATCCAGAGCTCGGCCTCCGGGAAGCGGATGGCGACGCGCTCGAAGGCGTCGACGAGGTGCTCGTGGCCCTTCTGCGCCGTCTGACGTCCCACGTTCACGACGAGCGGACGCGGGGGAGGAGCGGCCGGGGGTCGGTAGGTGCGGCTCGTGTCGACGCCGCGGGGAATGACCCGGATTCGCGCCGTGGGGACGCCGAGGGCGGCGGCGTTCGTCACCGCGGTGTGCTCGGTGAGGGCCCGGTAGCGGATGCGGGGTCCCCGACCGACCCGGGTCGCCACGGCGCGGAGGGCGGCCGCCCTCCAGGAGGCGGCGCCGGGTTGGTAGGAGCGAATGAGCGCCACGTCGCCGGACTGGGTGAGGGTGGAGAGGACCGGGGTACGCGTCCGCCGTGCCGCGAGCTGACCGGCGAG
The DNA here is from genome assembly GCA_964584755.1 of uncultured Acidimicrobiaceae bacterium. GTDB lineage: Bacteria > Actinomycetota > Acidimicrobiia > Spongiisociales > UBA5794 > CAZPAV01. The sequence goes on along the minus strand of CAZPAV010000002.1, from coordinate 73,373 downwards.
GTTGGCGGTGAAGAGCGAGGTGTGGACGACGTCGGGTCGGAAGCGCCGGATCTCGGTGACGAGGCGCCGCGCCGCGGTCGTCCAGTTGCGGGCGGCCCGGCGCGCCTCGAGGTCGAGCGAGACGGTGGGGATCCCCGCCTCCACGAGGGTGCCCGCGAGGTGGCTCCGGCCGAAGAGGCGTACGACGAGTTGCTCGACGTCCGGTTCGAATCGCGTGATCTCTCGCACGAGCCCGTGCTCGGCACCGCCGGAGCCACCCAGGGAGTTGATGACGTGGAGGACCCGCATCACAGCACGTCCTCGAGGTCGCCGAGGTCCAGGGCCCACGCGTCACGGTCCCGGGGATCGACGGGGAGCTCCCGCAGGGCGCGGACGGCGAGGGTGGAGCTCCCCCGGGGGAAGCGAACCGGGAGCGGCGGGGCCAGGGCCCCGGGGCCGAAGGCGAGGAGCACGAACAGGGCACGCTCCCGCGAGGCGACGGCGCGCAGGAGGCGACGGAGCACCCTCGCCTCCCCGAACGCCTCGCACACGACGAGGGTCTTCGCTCCGAAGCGACGGGCGGGCCGGTACACGACGAGCGCCGGACGGTCGGCATGGACCGGGGCGACGAGCCGGTAGGCATGTCCCGAGCGCTCGTCGTACCGCCAGGCGAGGTAGCGGGGACCGCGGGCGGTGGCGAGACGGTCCGGCGGGAGGAGCCGGTCGAGGTGGTCGGGGGGGTGCAGCGAGACGTCCAGGGTGCGGCCGGGCAGGGGTTGCACGATCCCGTACCCGGTGTGGACGGGCGGGAGGGCGGTCCACCCCATCCGGGCGTAGCCGGGCCGGCTTCGCTCGTTGGGGGTGTTGAAGACGATGTCGGCGACGCCGCGGCGGGCCACCTCGTCGAGCGCCGTCTCGGTGAGCACGCGAAAGACGCCGCGGCGACGGGCCCGGGGGACCGTCACGGTGTCGACGGGCCGCACGGCGCGGACGCGGCGGCCGCGCAGGCGCAGGTTCCAGCGGAGGAGGAGGCGTACGCCCACGATCCCGTCTTCATCCCGGGCCACCCAACCCAGGGAGGGGCCCGCCGGGTTCTCGCGGTGCTTCCAGTGGAACCACGCCATCGAGCGAGGCCCGAACGTCGCGGCGATCGCGGCGACGACGTCCCCCTCGGGGACCTCGTCGAGGGGCACGATGTCGAAGGACGGCGTGGTCACCGGGGGAGCGGAGGTGCGGACGGCCCGTTCACTTGATGATCATCAGCACGGAGCCGGCCGAGGCCGTGTCTCCCGGCTGGACGCGAAGATCGACGATCTCCCCGGCCACGGGGGATCGGATCTCGTTCTCCATCTTCATCGCCTCGAGGACACACAGCGGCTCCTCGGCGGCGACGTGGTCCCCGGCTTTCTTGTAGACCTTCACGATGGTCCCCTGCATGGGCGCGGTGACGACACCCTGGTCCCCGCCGGGGACGAGGCCCTTCGAGAGCTTCGGCGGCCGCCGCCGGGGCGCGGCGCGCCGGCCCGGACCGGCGGGGGCGATGACCGGGGCCCAGTACCGCACCGGGAACCGGCGACCCCCGACCTCGACGGTGAGGTGGCGCTCCTCGAGCTCCTCCTCCTCGGGAACCGCGGGCGCGGTGGGACGCTCGAGGCCGGTGAAATCCATGCCGTCCTCGACGAGGCGGGTGTGGATCTCGCCGCGTCGGAACGCCTCGTTCTCGAGGATGCGGAGATGGGCGGGGATCGTCGTGTCGATGCCCGAGATGTGGAACTCGCCGAGGGCGCGCCGGGCGCGACGGAGCGCCTCCTCCCGGTCGCGACCCCAGACGACGAGCTTGGCGATGAGGTTGTCGTAGTACTGGCTGATCGTGCTCCCCTGCCGCACGCCGCTGTCGACGCGCACGCCGGGGCCGGCCGGCTCCCGGTACTCGACGAGGTCTCCCGGCGTGGGGAGGAAGGCCCGGGTGGGGTCCTCGGCGTTGATCCGGAACTCGAAGGCGTGTCCGAAGGGCTCGGGGGTCTCCCGGATCGAGAGCGGCTCGCCGGCCGCGACCCGGAGCTGCTCGACGACGAGGTCGACACCGGTGACGGCCTCGGTGATGGTGTGCTCCACCTGGATGCGGGTGTTCATCTCGAGGAAGTAGAAGCGGCCGTCGGTGTCGAGGAGGAACTCGACCGTCCCCGCGCTCTCGTATCCGGCGGCGCGGGCGACGGCGAGGGCGGCTGCTCCGAGTGCGGCCCGCCGGTCCGGGGTCAGCCCGGGAGCCGGGGTCTCCTCGACGAGCTTCTGGTGCCGGCGCTGCAACGAGCAGTCGCGTTCGCCGAGGAACACGCCGTTCCCGTGACGGTCGAAGAGCACCTGTGCCTCGACGTGACGGGGCCGCTCCAGGTACTTCTCGAGGTACACCTCCGGGTTCCCGAACCAGGCGTCGGCCTCGCGCCGTGCCGCGTCGAGCGCCTCCTGGAGCCCCTCGTCGCTCCGGACGACCTTCATGCCGCGTCCACCGCCTCCGGCGGCCGCCTTGATCGCCACCGGGTATCCGTGCGCGGCGGCGAACGCCGTGATCGCGGCGACGTCGGTGATCGGGTCGTTCGTTCCCGGGACGCCGGCGACGCCGGCGTCCGCGGCGGCGAGTCGGGAGGCGATCTTGTCACCCATGGTGGCGATCGCCTCGGGGGGTGGTCCCACCCAGACGAGGCCCGCATCGGCGACCTTCCGGGCGAAATCGGGATTCTCGGCGAGGAAGCCGTACCCGGGATGGATGGCGTCGGCGCCGCTGGACGCGGCGACCTCGAGGATGCGGTCCTGCGCCAGGTACGACTCCGCGGCGGGGGCGAGACCGACGTTCCACGCCTCGTCGGCGAGCTCGACGTGCACCGCGTGACGGTCCAGCTCGGAGTAGACGGCGATGGTGCGAAGACCGAGATCGCGGCAGGCACGGATCACGCGCACCGCGATCTCTCCGCGGTTGGCGATGAGGACGGATTCCACGGACGGCATCCTAGGGTGATCGGCGTCGCGTCCCCCGTTCGACCCGCGCCCCGAGGTCGCGGTTACCGTCGCCGGGAGGGGGAGCCCCGGGGCCTCAGAGGGGGATGTTCCCGTGCTTGCGGGGGGGAAGGGCCTCCCGCTTCGTGCGGAGCATCTCGAAGGCCCGTACGAGACGGGGACGCGTCTCTCGCGGCTCGATCACCTCGTCGACGAGCCCGCGCTCGGCGGCGACGTACGGGTTGGCGAACCGCTCCTCGTACCGGGCGATGAGGCGCGCCCGCTCGGCGTCCGGGTCCGCCGCGGCGGCGAGGTCGCGGCGGTGGACGATGTTCACCGCCCCGGCGGCACCCATGACGGCGATCTCGGCGGTCGGCCAGGCGAGCACCAGGTCGGCGCGGACCGCCCGGGCGTTCATCACCAGGTAGGCGCCGCCGTACGCCTTCCGGGTGATGACGCTCACCCGCGGCACCGTCGCCTCGGAGAAGGCGTAGAGGAGCTTGGCGCCGTGGCGGATGATCCCACGGTGCTCCTGGTCGACTCCCGGGAGGAAGCCCGGGACGTCCACGAAGACGAGCAACGGGATGTTGAAGGCGTCGCAGAAGCGGACGAAGCGGGCCCCCTTGACGGAGGCGTCGATGTCGAGGACGCCGGCGAGGACCGACGGTTGGTTGGCGACGACGCCGATCGTGTAGCCGTCGAGGCGGGCGAATCCCACGACGAGGTTGCCGGCGAAGTGCTCGTGCACCTGGTAGAACTCCCCGTCGTCGACGACGTGCTCGATGACCTCGACCATGTCGTACGGCTGGTTCGGCGAGTCGGGGATGATCGTCGTCAGGTCCTCGTCCATCCGATCGGTGTGATCCATGGGGGTGAAGAACGGCGGGACCTCCATGTTGTTCTGGGGCAGGAACGAGAGGAGGTAGCGCACCTCCTCGATGGCGGCGCGACCGTCCGCGGTGACGAAGTGCGTGACCCCGGAGCGGGTGGCGTGCGCCTGGGCCCCGCCGAGCTCCTCGAAGGTGACCTGCTCCCCGGTGACGGTCTCGATGACGTCGGGGCCGGTGATGAAGAGATGCGACGTCTCCGCCACCTGGTACACGAAGTCGGTGATCGCCGGCGAGTAGACGGCTCCGCCGGCGCACGGACCCATGATGACCGAGATCTGCGGGATGACCCCGGAGGCGCGAACGTTGCGCTCGAAGATCCGGCCGTACCCGTCCAGGGCGACGACGCCCTCCTGGATCCTGGCCCCCCCCGAGTCCTTGATCCCGATGAGGGGCGCGCCGGTCTCCATGGCCAGGTCCATGACCTTGCAGATCTTGTCCGCCACGGCCTCCCCGAGGCTTCCCCCGAAACGGGTGAAGTCCTCGGCGAAGACGAACACGGTGCGTCCGTCGATGGTGCCCCATCCCGTCACGACGGCGTCGCCGAGCGGACGCTTCTGCTCGATCCCGAACTCGCGGGCCCGGTGACGGACGAACATGTCGGTCTCCTGGAACGAGCCTTTGTCGAGGAGGAGCTCGATCCGCTCCCGGGCCGTGAGCTTGCCGAGATCGTGCTGGCGGTCGACGGCGCGGCGGCTCGGGGCGCCGAGGGCCTCCTCGCGCAACGCCCGGAGGCGCTCGATCCGGTCTTCGGTGCTCACGTTGCCTCCCGGTAGGCTCGCGGGTATCGACCTCGCGCGGGGGCCGTTGGCTACACGATACGTCATCGTCGAGCGGGAGCGCGTCGACTCCACCCAGGACGTCGCCGCCGCCGAGCTCGCGCGGCGTGGGCTCCCCGTGCTCGTCGTGGCGGGCCGACAGACGCGCGGTCGAGGTCGTACGGGGCGTCCCTGGTGGGAGGCCGATCGGGGTCTGTACACCTCCCTCGCCTTCACTCCCCGGTGGCCGCCGGCCGAGTGGGGGCTCGTGCCGCTGGTGGCGGGCCTGGCGGCCCGCGCCGCGGTGGCGACCGTTCTCGGCGTCGAGCTCGATCTGCGCTGGCCGAACGACCTGCTGCAGGAGGGTCGCAAGGTGGGGGGCATCCTGGCGGAGGGCGCGCCGGGACGGGTCGTCGTGGGGTGGGGGCTCGACCTGTGGTGGCGGGAGCCGCCTCCCGGGATCGCCGCGATCCTCCCCGAGGACCCCGGACCGGAGGTGGGGCGCGAGCTGGCCGCGACGTGGGCCGACGGCCTCCTCGACCGGTGTGCGCGGCCGGCCGCGGCGTGGGAGCGCGACGCCTACCGGGCCGCGTGCGTCACCATCGGTGCCGCCGTGGCCTGGGACGGTGGCGCCGGGACCGCCGTCGACGTGGCCCCGGACGGGGCGCTCGTCGTGGCGTGCGCCGGCGGTCCCCGCACCGTCCGCGCCGGGGAGGTGCGACTTCGTCGGGACGCTACCCTGCCCGGCGGCGACGACACGAGGGAGGCGCGGTGAGCGTTCTCAGGGGTGAAGGGGAGACCGTCATCCTCTACGGGGCCATCGACGTCCCCGACGGTCCGCGCATCGTCCCCGCGTACCTCGCCCGCCCCGATCTCGTCGGGGAGTGGCCCACCGTCCTCGTCCTCGGGCCCACCCCGACGGTGACCTCCCCCACGAAGGACCTCTGCCGGCGTCTCGCCCGGCACGGCCTCGCCGCGATGGCTCCGGAGCGCTCGGGGGGGCCGGCGCGCGTGGCGGCGATCCTCGCCGGGGTCGTCTCCTTCCTGCGGAGCCCGGCGGGGTTCTGGTCGACCGCCCGGGAGGGTCTCGGCGTCCTCGGGCTCGAGACCGGAGCCGACGTCGCCCTCGGTCCGGCGCTGCGACTCCCCGGCCTTCGGGCACTGGGGCTGGTGGGGCCGTCCGCGACGGTGCTCGCCGAGACCCTCCCCTCCGTCTCGCTGCCGATCATCGGCTTCTCGGGGAAGGAGGATCCGAGCTGTCCCGTCGCTGCGGTCCGGAGCCTGCAGGCGGGCCATCCCCGTCTCGAGTGGGTGCTCTACGACGGCGTCGGACGGGGGTACTGGGACGTCGACGCCGCCGCCTACGAGGAGCGGGCGGCGACCGACACGCTGGAACGGCTCGCCGGCTTCCTCCGCGCAGCCCTGCCGGCGCGACGGTGAGCCCGGTGTCGAGACGGTAGGGTTTCGGTCACCCGTTTCCTCCTCGATCGGAGTGCCCCCATGGCCCTCACCCGAGCCCTCGTCACCGGCGGCGCCGGGTTCATCGGCGCCAATCTCGTCGATCGCCTCGTCGACGACGGCGTGGAGGTCCTCGTCGTCGACGATCTCTCCAGCGGCCATCTCGGCCGGCTGGCGCGGGCGCGGCGGGAGGGCCGGCTGACGTTCCACCAGATGGACGTGCGCGCCCCGGAGCTGCGCGACCTCGTCGCCGGCTTCCGACCCGACGTGATCTTCCACCTCGCCGCCCAGATCGACGTGCGCCGCTCGGTGGCCGATCCGGTCCTCGACGCCTCGGTCAACGTCGTGGGGACGGTGAGCGTGCTCCAGGCCGCCCGACTCGCCGCGGTCGAACGCGTCGTCTTCGCCTCCTCGGGCGGGGCCACCTTCGGCGACGTCGACCGGATCCCGACGCCCGAGTCGGTGCCCCGGCACCCGGACTCGCCCTACGGCGTGGCGAAGCTCGTCGTCGACGAGTACCTGGCGTACTTCCGCCGGGCCCACGGGCTCGACTTCGTCTCGCTGGGGTTCGCCAACGTCTACGGTCCTGGGCAGGATCCCGCGGGCGAGGCGGGCGTCGTGGCCATCTTCATCGGTGACCTCCTCGCCGGCCGGACCCCCACCATCTACGGCGACGGCCTGCAGACCCGGGACTTCGTCTTCGTCGAGGACGTGACCGACGCCTGCGTCCGGGCCGCCCGGCGCGGGGGCGGCATGTACCTGAACATCGGCACCGGCGTGGAGACGACCGTTCTCGACCTCTACCGACGGCTCGCCGCGCTCGTGGGCAGCGACACGCCCCCGGCGTTCGGTGCCGCCCGGCCCGGGGAGCAGCGCCGCTCCTGTCTCGACCCGTCGGCGGCCGCCCGCGCCCTGGGATGGGAGCCGTGGACGTCGCTCGAGGAGGGTCTGCGACACACCGTGGAGTGGTTCCGGACGGCGTGAGGGCGAGGTGGGGCGGTCCGGCGACCGGCCCGGGCGTGCCTCAGCGGAAGAGATCCTCTCCGGCCGGTCGCACGAGGTCCGTCGCCCGGCCCTCACCGAGGACGGCGAGGCCGCGCACGAGCACCGCGGGGACGCGGGTCGCCTTGCCCATGACGAGGTCGGCGGCGGCGGCGATCTCGTCGGCGAGGGCGACCTCGGTCACCTCGAGGAGCCGTCCCCCACCGTCCCGGGTGCCCCGGAGGTCCTGCAGGACGACGAGCCCCGAGGCGCCGATGGCGACGTCGACGAGCCCGCGGCGCCAGGCGCGGCCGAAGGTGTCGGTCACGATGACGCCGAGGCGCGCCCCGCTGACGCGCTCGAGTCGTTGCCGGATGCGGTGGGCGCTGCGGTCGGGGTCCACGGGGAGGAGGACCGCCGTGCCCTCGTCGGTGTTCGAGCGGTCGACGCCGGCGTTGGCGCAGATGAACCCGTGACGTGTCTTGGTGATGACGAGGTCGCCGCGACGGCGGAGGATCGCCGCCGCCTCGTCCTCGACGAGGCGGCGGCGGGCGGCGTCGGAGGGGATGGGGACGACGCGTCCCTCGGCCTTCGAGACGACCTTGTGGGTGACGACGACGACGTCGCGGTCCTCGAGGCGCTCGCCGGCGTCGCGCACCGCCGCCAGCAGCAGCGCGGGAAGGTCGTCGCCGGGGCCGACCTCGGGGATCCCCGGGAGCGGGACGAGGCGCAGCTCGCTCACGGGAGGAACCGGTCGAGGAGCCACCCGGCGAACGCCTTGCCCCGGTCGGGGCCCGTGAGTCGGGTGTCGGCGGCGTGGGCGCCGACACCGCGGTCGGAGAGCGTCGGGACGTCGGCGGCGTCGCCCTCGTCGACGACGAGGTCGGTGATGAAACCGTGGTAGGCCTCGAGGACGCCGGCGTTGCCCGCAGCGAGTCCGAGACCGTGCATGACCCGATCGGCCGGACCCTTGAGGGGTTTCCCTCCGAAGAGGGGGCTCACCGCGACGACACGCTCGTGGGCGGCGACGGCGGCGGCGAGGTCGTCGACGGCGAGGATCGGCCAGATGGAGAGGGGCGGGTTCGAGGGGGCGATGACGACGAGATCCGCGGTGGTGATCGCGGTCGGGAGCCCCAGTGGGGCGCGGGCTCGGGCGGCTCCCTCGAAACGGAGGCCGACGACGGTGTCCCGCTGGCCGCGCCGGACGAAGTACTCCTGGAAGGCGAGCTGCTCGCCCTCGGCGGTGAGGAGGACGGTACGAATCGGGTCGTCGCTCGCCGGGACGATCTCCGCGTCGACACCGAGGGCCCGTGCGATGCGGCCCGTCACCCGGGAGAGCGGCTCGCCGGCGGCGAGGGCCTCGGTGCGCAGCAGGCAGGTGGCGAGGTCGCGGTCGCCGAGCCGGAAGGTGGTGTCGGCCCCGAGTCGGCCGAGTTGCTCCAGCACGACGAAGGTGTCGTCGGCGACTCCCCAGCCGTGGGGACCGGCGACGTCGGCGAGGGTGTAGGTGACGGTGTCGAGGTCGGCGGCGACGTGGACTCCGTAGATGCGGTCGTCGTCGCCGACGTTGACGATCACCGTCAGACAGCCGGGCGCCAGCACCGACGTGAGGGCGCGCGCCATGCGGGCGCCGCCGACCCCGCCCGAGAGCAGAACGACGTTCGGATTGCCGTAGCGCCGTCCCGATCCCAGAATGGCGTCCTTCATGTCACTGCCTCCCCAGGACCTCTCCCGCGTTTCGGTGGTCGCGGTCGTCCTCGCCGACGGGCGAACCGACCTCGCTGCGACGGTCGACGCGATCCGGCGGCAAGTGTACGTCCCGGAGCGACTCGTCATCGTCGGCGGCGGCACCGCGGCGCGGCACGAGGCCGAGGCCGCCGGGGCCGGGTGGATGGCGAACCTCGCCGCGGTGCTCGACGCGACGCCAACGTCGGTCACCCACCTGTGGATCCTCCACGCCGGTGCGATGCCCCGCCCGACCGCGCTCGGCGCCCTCGTCACCGAGTCGGAGCGGGTGGGGGCGGGCATCGCCGGCTCGAAGCTCCTCGACGGGGAGGACCCCTCACGTCTGCGCAACGTCGGGTGGGTGACCGACGTGTTCGACGAGCCGAGCACGGGACTCGATCCCGACGAGCGGGACCAGGGCCAGTACGACGTGGTCCGGGACGTCGCCGCCGTCTCGGGTGTCTCGATGCTCCTGCGCCGGGATCTCGCCCGGGGACTGCGCGGGCCCGATCCGCGACTGGCGCCGGTGGCGGCCGCGGTGGACCTCTGTCAGCGCGCTCGGCTGCGTGGTGCCCGGGTCGTGGTCGTTCCCTCCTCCGAGGTCCTCGTCGGGCCGGCCGGGCCCGGCCGGCGGTGGCGTGAGGACGCGGGCCGGCTCCGGGCGATGCTCAAGGCGTACGGTCCGGTGACGTTGGCCTGGGCGATCCCGGTGCGGTTCCTCGTCGGGTTCCTCGGGGTGCTCCTCGCTCTCGTGCTCGGGCGCTGGCGGCTCTTCGACTGGATGCGGGCGTGGGCATGGAACCTCGTGTACCTCCCGTCGACCCTCGCCGAGCGACGTCGGGCCCGTCGCGGGCGCGTCGTGGGCGATGCCGAGCTCTTCCGCTACCAGCTCGGGGGGTCCACGGAGCTGCGCTCGCTGCTCGGGGAGGTCGTGGAGCGGGTGCGGGCGCGGCTGCCGGGGGAGGATCGGATCGCGCTCGAGGTCGTTGGCCGCGACCTCCGCCAGCCGGCGGTCGTGACCGGGCTGCTCGCGGTCGGCTTCACCCTCCTCGCCACCCGATCCATCTGGGCGGCGGGCCTCCCTGCGGTCGGCTCCAGCCTCCCCTTCCCGGCGCCGGGGACCGCGGCCCTCCGCGCGTACGCGGGGGGCTGGAACCCCGCCGGTCTGGGGAGCGTCGCGCCGCTCCGCCCCCTCGTGGCGGTCGCCGGTGTCCTGGAGACGGTGCTCTTCGGGAGGCGACTCGCCGAGTACGCGCTCGTGGCGGGGAGCGCGCTCCTCGGGATCTGGGGAACCACCCGGCTGCTGCGCACCTTCTCGGTCGAGGCCCCCGCGGGGGTGGCCGCCGGCCTGGTGCTCGTCTTCGGTCCCATGGCGCAGGGCATCGCCGGGGCGACGAACCTGGGAACGCTCGCCGCGGTCGGCATCCTGCCCTGGGCCCTGCGGCTCCCCCTGGCCCCGTTCCCCGCGTCGAGCCCGGGGCGGGTGGGGCGCCTCGCCGCCACCGCCGCGGTCCTCGGCCTGCTCGGGGCGTTGGCGCCCCCGCTGCTCCTGGCGCCGTCGGTGCTGCTCCTCCTGTGGGCGGCGATCACCCTCACCGAGGCGCGGGCGTGGCGCGCCGTGGCGGTCGCGATCGTGGGGACCATGGCCGCCGTTCCGCTCCTCTTCCCGTGGCTGGGCCACGTCGACCTCGTCGACTTCGTCACCTCGGGCCGGTCGTGGTGGGACACCTCCGTGGTGGTGGCGGGTGCCTTCGCCGCCGCGGTCCTCCTTGGGCTCCTGGCGGCGCCCCGCCGTCTCGCCTTCGTCGTCGGATGGGGTGCGGTGCTCGCCGCCGGGGGAGCCGCCCTGTCCCGGGCGGGCGCCTTCGGCGTGGGCGCCGAGGCCGGCGCGGCCGGTCTGGCGGTGGGATCCCTCGGACTCGCGCTCGTGGTGGGGGCGGTCCTCGACGGCGTGCGGAGGGTCGAGGAGGTGGCCGGCTGGCGGCGCTTCGTCCTCGGTGTCGCCGCGGTGGGCGCGGCGTTGCTCGTCGTCACCACCGCCGCGGTGACGATCGGGGGTCGGGCGGGACTGCCCGGCGACCGCCTGCGCGGCGTGCTCGCGGTGACCCGGGCGGCGACGACGGACCCGGCGACCTCACGGGTCCTCATGCTCGGTCCCGCCGACCTCCTGCCCGGGGAGAGCCGGTCGTTGCGGGACGGGTCGTACCGTGTCGTCTCGGCACCGCTGCCCGCGCTGTGGGAGGCGGACCTCGCCGCGCCACGTGCCGGCGACGAGGCGCTCGCCGCGACCCTGGGTACGATCGTCGACGAGGAGACGACGCGGGCGGGGGAGGCCCTGGCGCCGTTCGGCATCCGGTGGGTCGTGGTCGTCGGGGAGGCCGAGGGTCCCCGTGCCGACGTGGAGACGCGGGCGTGGCTCGACGTGCTCGCCGGCCAGCTCGACCTCGTGCCTCTGGGCAGGACGCCGGGCGCGGCGGTGTTCGTGAACGAGGCCGAGGACGCGGTGCGGGCGGCCACGGAGGGGGGTCGGGCGTGGGTCTGGCGGGGCGGGCGGTACGTGGGGACTCCCGAGAGCGACGGCAGGGTGATCCTCGCCGAGAACGCCCACCGGAACTGGGGACCGGGACCGTGGACCCAGGTCGAGTGGCGGAACGAGGTCGCGGCGAGCGCGGGCGAGGCGGCGTTCCGTCCCTTGGCGGGACGACGCCGTCAGGCGTCGACGGCGGGGGTATGGCTCCTCGTGCTCCTCGCCTTCGCCGGTTGGGGGAGGCGCCGGCGATGAGACGGTTCCTCCTCCTTCTCCTCTCGGGGGCGCTGGCGGCGGCGGCGGTCACGGCGCGACCCCAACCGGCCCCGCCTCCGCCCGGGTTCGGGACCGCCCCGCACGTGGAGCCCGACGGTGCGGTGGGGAGGAGCGGCGCGTGGTACTGCCCGTGGGTGGACTCGGGGGCGACACGGGACTCGGTGCTGAGCCTCGCCGCCCTCGTCGACGTCGACGCCCGCGTCACGCTCCCGAGCCCGATCCCGAACGCCGGACCCGACACCGGCTCCGTCCACGTCGACGGTCCGGGGGCGCGTGACCTCGACGTCTCGACGATCGTCCGGCGTGGCGAGGCTCCCGGGGTCGTCGAGTTCGACGACGGACCGGCCACCGCGGCCGCGATCGTCTGGTCGGACGCGGTCGTCACCGGGGACCGTTGTGTGGCCGCGGTCCCCAAGGAGTGGCAGCTCCCCGGGGGCACGACCGCGGACGGCTTCTTCACCAGCATCCGCCTCTTCAATCCCTTCCCCGAGGCGGCGAAGGCCACCGTCCGGGCCTTCTCCGAGTTCGGGAGCGAGCCGCTCCCCGAGCTCGAGGGTCTCGACGTCCCGGGGCGGAGCTGGACGACGATCGATCTCGGGACCCCCCTCCCGCTCCGGGATCATCTGGGGTTCGTGGTCTCCACCGATCAGGGTCTCGTCATCCCCGAGCTCGTCGTCGACGACGCGGCGGACGAGGCGTCCTGGCCCGGCGTCGCTCCGGCGACGACGTGGGAGTTCCCCATCGCCCGGGTGGCGGGGCTCGATGCGACCCTGGAGCTCCTCAACACCGGGTCTGAGGACGTGGCCGTCGACGTGGATCTCTTCACCCCCCAGGGCGCGATCCCCGCGGTGACGAGCTTCGTCGTGCCCGCCGGCATGCCTGTGCAGATCGTGCTCGGGGATTTCACCGACGGACCGTTCGGGGTGCGGGTGCGCGCCTCGGGTCCGCTCTCCGCGGTCGTCGAGGCGCGGTCGCCCGGCGACGCGCTGGCGGCGCCCCCGAGCGACGCCGCGGCCTCGGAGGCGGAGGCCCCGACCACGACGGTGCCCCCGGGGCCGGTCGGCTTGGCGGGGACGGTGGGCGCGCCCCGACCGGCCACGCGCTGGCTCGTGCCGGGAACGGGCGTCTTCTCGGGCGCGGACACCACCCTGTGGATCCTCAATACAGGAGCCGAGGACGTGACCGCCACGCTGACGCCGCTGGGGGTCGGGGGGCCGGCGGAGAAGGTGGTCGTCGCCGCGGGGTCCATCCTGGCGGTGAGCGTCGATCCGGAGGAGGAGGCCGCCGGGTACGCGATCGAGGCGACCGGGCCGGTCTCGGCGGCGGTGAGCCTCGTCGACGCACGGGGCGTGGCCTTCGTGGCGGGGGTGGCGGCCGGATGAGGGACCGATCGTGACCCCGCTCGTGGCGCGGCTCCTCCTCGTCGCCGGCGTGGTCGTCGCCGCGGTGGCGGTCACCGGGATGGCGCGGCGATTCCAACGTCCGGTTCATCCGCCGGTCGCCGCCGGCGAGCTGCAACCCGAGGGCGGGATCGTGTTCTTCTCCTCCACCGACTGCGGTACCTGCGGTCGGGCCCGGGCGCGGCTCGAGGAACTGGGGGTGCCCGTCCGGGAGGTCACCTGGGAGCTCGAGGCCGCGGTGTTCGCCCGGCTCGGGGTGGAGGCGGTGCCGCTGACGGTCGTCGTCGCTCCCGACGGGAGGTCGACCGGGACCTTCGCCGGCGTCCCCTCGCGGCGGGGTCTCCGGCGCGCCTTGGGACGGGCGGGACGGCCGGGCGTCCGGTGAAATGCTTGGGGTGGACGCCGCGGCGTCCTAGGTTGGTCGGTCATGGGAAGGACGGCCACGGATGTTCCCCGACCTCCGGCGAGACGGGCCGGCGGGCTCGCCACGTGCCGGCGGTGGGCGTCGTGAGGGGTCGCGCTCGTGCCGATCGATCGTGACGTCCTCGCCGCGGTCCGGGAGATGGACGAGCACGAGCTGCGTCGGCTCCTCATCCTGGCGAAGGCCCGACTCGAGCGGGCGGGCCACCCCTTCCCGGGTGCCGGACCGGCGGTGAAGCTCCGCCGTCAGATGGTGCGGTGCGGGAAGGCCACCTGTACCCGGTGTCCGCATGGTCCCTACTGGTACGCGTACTGGACGGAGGACGGCCGCCGCCGTTCTCGCTACCTGGGGAAGCTCGAGGACATCCCCGAGGCGTTGGAGGAAACGTGAACACGAACCGTGCTCGTTCCGCTACGGTATGTGGCGGGAAGGTGGGGTTCCCCTGAGGAGGAGGAGAAGGTCGGATGGGGAGGAAGCCCAGATCCGAGGGGCTTCGCTGCGAGACGTGCGGCGAGACCTCGGTCATCCAGATCGCGCTGAAACTGCCCGACGGGACGGAGGTCGAGTTCCGCTCGTGTCACCGCTGCGAGTCCCGATGGTGGTACCGGGACGGCCAGTCGCTCGAGCTCGACGCGATCCTCGAGCTCGCCCGGCGGTCGCGTTCCTGAGGCGGAGGCGGGTCCCCCCGCTACCCTGGGCGGTGTGACGACGTCGACCGCCACGCCGCCCGCCGCCGCGACCCCGGTCTCGACGAAACCGACCGTCTCCCGGGAGCTCCCGCGGGGACTCGTCGTCGGTCTCGTCCTGGCCCCCACCCTGCTGATCCTCCTCGTCATGTCCGGGGTGCTCGGCGGCGTGCTCGGTACGGGAGCGCCCCTCTTCCGGTTCCCGGCGCTGCTCACCGCGAACACGCCAACGGGGGGCGACATGGGCGCCCACGTGCTCCTGCCCCAGATCCTGCGCGACGAGCTCCTCCCGTCCGGGAGGCTGTTCGGCTGGAGCAACGACTGGTACGCCGGCTTCCCGGCCCTGTACTTCTACTTTCCCCTCCCGGCGCTCGTCACGGTCCTGCTCGACGTGTTCCTCCCCTACGGGGTGGCCTTCAAGCTCGTGACGATCGCCGGGCTCGTGGCGCTCCCGGCGGCGAGCTACGTGTTCGTTCGCTGCCTCGGCTTCTCCCGGATCGTGTCGGCCGTCGCCGCCGTCGCCGGCGGGATGTTCGTCTTCATGGAGAGCTACTCGATCTTCGGGGCGAACATCAAGTCCACCCTCGCCGGCGAGTACTCCTTCTCCTGGTCGTTCGCCCTCTCGATCCTCTACCTGGGGATCCTCGCCCGGGACGTCCGCGCCGGCCGGGGTTTCCGGCCGGCGGCGGGGGTGCTCCTCGCGCTCGCCGCGCTCGCCCACGTCGTGACGACGCTCGTGGTGGTCGTCGTCTCGGTGCCGCTGCTGCTCAGGCGCCGGGGATCCCGTCCGGTGCTCGGGTCGTGGGCGCTCGGATTCGGGCTCGCCGCCTTCTGGGCGGTACCGCTGGTGGTGCGCGTCCTCCAGGGGATGACGACCGACATGGGATGGTCGCCGGTGCGGAACGTCGTCGGGGACGCCATCCCCGGGTCCCCCCTCCCCGGGGAGCTCGTTCCGCTCCTCGCCCTCGCCACGGTCGGCGTCGTCTGGACGCTCCTGCGGCGGGACGACGTCGTGGCCCTCCTCGGTCTGACCGCGATGCCCCTCCTCGGCTACTTCCTCCTCCCCATGGCGGGCGTGACGATCCTCTACAACGCCCGCCTGCTGCCCTACTGGTACTACGGCGTGTACCTCTTCGCCGGTATCGCCCTCGGGTTGGCGGTCACCGTGGTGGCGCGGCGGTTCCCGCGACGCGGCGTGGCCGCCACCACCGGGGCCGTCGTGGCGGCGCTCCTGCTGCTCAACGCCACCGCGGTCGGGATCCACGACGTGCCGGGGTGGGTCGTCTGGAACTACGAGGGGTACGAGGGCAAGGCGGCGTGGCCGGAGTACGAGGCGCTCATGGAGACCGTCGACCGGCTCCCTCCCGGCCGCGTCATGTGGGAGGCGAACTCCGAGATGAACAAGTACGGGACCCCCATGGCCCTCATGCTCCTCCCGTACTGGAGCCCGGGCCACCCGTCGATGGAGGGACTGTTCTTCGAGTCGTCCCTGACGACGCCGTTCCACTTCCTCAACGCCGCGGAGGTGAGCGAGCGGCCGTCGAACCCGGTACGCGGCCTGCGGTATCGAGGCCTCGACTTCGCCCGGGCGGTGCCGCATCTCCGCCTCTACGACGTCGCCTACTACATCTCCTACACGGATCGGGCCACCGAGGCGGCCCGATCGGCGGGTCTCGAGGAGATCGGCAGCGCCCCTCCCTGGACGATCTTCGCCCTCCCGCACGACGGACCGGTGACCGTCGCCACCTCCCGGCCCGCCGTCTGGGCGGGTGACGAGGACTTCGTGTCCGCGGCGCTCGAGTGGTACGACGACGTGGACCACCTCGACCGGTGGCTCGTCGCCGACGGACCGGCCGCCTGGCCGCGGGTGTCCACCGTCGACGAGCGGCTGGAGGATCCCGCGCCGTACCCCCCGCTCCCGTCGGCGGTGAGCAACGTCGTGGTGGAGGATCACCGCATCGCGTTCGACACGACCGCCGTCGGCGTTCCGCACCTCGTCGCCGTCTCGTACTTCCCCAACTGGCAGGCGGTCGGGGCGGAGGGGCCCTACCGGGCGGCCCCGTCCCTCATGGTCGTCGTCCCCACCCAGCGGCACGTCGAGCTTCAGTTCGGGAACACGAACGCCGAGGACATCGGCATGGTCGTGACGGTCGCCACGCTCGCCGCGCTCCTGCTCCTCGCGGTCCTGCGCCGGCGGCGGGAGGGGCGGCGATGAAGCGGTACGTCCGGTCCTTCCTCAACCGCGAGTCGTTCGTGCAGCTCGTGAAGGTGGGGATCGTCGGGGTGGCGAACACCGTCGTCTCCTTCGCTCTGTTCAACCTGTTCCTGTTCGGCCTCGGTTGGTCCCCGACCTGGGCCGTGACCGGAGCCTTCGCCCTCACCACCTTCATGTCCTACCTCCTCAACCGCCGCTGGACGTTCCGACTCAAGGACGGGCGGGTGTCGGGAGGCGAGACGGTCCGCTTCTACCTCGTGAACGTCGGTGCCTGGGGGGGGACGGTGGGCATCGTCTGGCTCGCCGAGAGCCTGTGGGGACCGTTGGGCAAGCTCGGCGCCAACCTCGCCTACCTCGTCGCCTCCGGTCTCATCCTCCTCCCCAAGCTCGCGTCGTACCGGGACGTCGTCTTCGGGAAGGCGCTGCGCGGCGCCGGCGGGCGGGTCCGCTCACCGGGAGGGTGAGCCGCTAGGCGCGGAGGCGCCGGCGGAGGCGCCAGAGTCCGAGGAGGGTCCGGGGGACCCGACGGAGGAGGCGGGAACGAGCCGGGCGCCGCTCCTCGACGATCGCCGGCACCTCGACGATGCGGTGGCCGGTCCGCTCCGCCAGGAGGACGAGCTCGGTGTCGAAGATGTCCTGCGTCGAGCGGACGCGGGGCACGAGCGCGGCGGCGACCTCCCGCCGGACGGCCTTCATCCCGTGGGTGTCCGTCACCCGGGAGTGGAGGAGGAACCGGAGGAGCTTGTTGAACGTCCACGTCGCCAGACGCCGGAGGAGGCTGCGGCGGTCCTCGGCCCCGGCGGCCCTTTTCGACGCCAGCACCAGGTCGGCCTCGGCGGCGTGTGCGAGGACCTCGCGGAGGAACGCCCCGGAGAAGTAGTCGATGTCGAAGTTCACCAACCACTCCCCGTCCCCGGCGAGGAACCCGGCCCGCATCGCGGCGCCGTAGTCGGGATCGGGGAGGGTGAGGAGCCCGAGCGTGGGGTGGGCCGCCGCCTTCTCGGCGACGATGCGGGCGGTGTCGTCCGTCGAGCCGTTCTCGACGACGAGAACGGTCACCGGCGCGGGGACGTCGGTGAGCTCGGCGAGGAGCTCCTCGAGGGCGTCGGCGACGTAGGCGGCTTCGTTGTGGACGGGGACCACCACCGTGAAGGTGGGGGGACGTGGCGGAGGCATGGGCGACGAAGTGTAGGGGCGGGTCCCCCGGTGCGCCGCGTCGCGCGAGGCCTCCCGTAGACTCGTGGCGTGGACCTCTCCCGCATCTTCAAGTCCTACGACGTCCGCGGCGTCGTTCCCGAGGAGCTCGACCCGGCACGGGCCCGGCGCATCGGGGTCGCCTTCGCCGAGTTCGCCGCGGCGCCGCTCGTCGCGGTGGGACACGACTGCCGTCGCTCCTCCCCGGAGCTGGCCGAGGCGCTCGTCTCCGGCATCACCTCCCGGGGCGTCGACGTCCTCGCCCTCGGACCGATCACGACCGACATGCTCTACTACGTGTCCGGGGAGCGGAACCTGCCCGGCGTGGTCGTCACCGCCTCACACAACCCTCCCGAGTGGAACGGCATGAAGTTCTGCCTGGCGGGAGCCGCCCCGGTGGGGCGGGACACGGGCCTCGAGACCGTTCGCGCCCTCGCCGAGGAGCCTCCCGACGACTCGCGCCACGCCGGCTCGGTCCTCTCCCACGATCCCCGACCCGGGTACCTGGAGCATCTCTTCCGGATCGTCGACGCCGGGGCGATCGGGGCGCTGCGGGTCGCCGCCGACGGCGGGAACGGCATGGCGGGGCTCGTCCTCCCCGACGTCTTCGCGCGGATCCCCGCCGAGCTCCTCGGGCTGTACCTCGAACCCGACGGGCGTTTCCCCAACCACCCGGCGGATCCGCTGCGTCCCGAGAATCTCGCCGACCTCGAGGCGCTCATGGCGCGGGAGCGTCCCGACCTCGGGGTCGCCTTCGACGGGGACGCCGACCGGGCGTTCTTCATCGACGACACCCGCCGTCCCCTGCCCGGTTCCACGACGACGGCGATCATCGCCGACTGGTTCCTGCGGCGCGAGCCCGGGGCGACGGTCGTCCACAATCTCATCTGCTCCCAGGCCGTCCCCGAGCGGATTCGCGCCGCCGGTGGGGTGCCGGTCCGGACCCGGGTGGGGCACTCCTTCATCAAGCAGATCATGAAGGAGACCGGGGCGGTGTTCGGCGGGGAGCATTCGGGCCACTACTACTTCCGGGACAACTACCGGGCCGACTCCGGGATCCTCGCCATGCTCGTCCTGCTCCAGGTCGTCTCGGAGGCGGGGGAGCCGCTGTCGCTGCTGCGTCGCGGCTACGAGCCGTACGTGCAGTCGGGGGAGGTGAACTTCCGTGTGGCGGACCAGGGTCGTGTCCTCGCCGCGGTGGAGCGGCGCTTCGCCGGGGCGCAGATCGACCGGCTCGACGGCCTCACCATCGATCTCGGGGAGCACCGCTGGTGCAACCTGCGTCCCTCGAACACCGAGGCGGTGCTCCGGCTGAACGCCGAGGCGCCGGACCCGGCCGCGCTCGCCGAGCTCGTCGCGGCCGTCGAGGAGATCATCGAGGAGGAACGATGACGGCGGAACATCTCGTGGATCCCGCACTCCTGGCGATCATGCAGTGCCCGGACTGTGGAGGGGAGCTCACCGAGGTCAGGAGACCCGACGGTCTTCGCTGCCGCGACTGCGGGCTCCGGTACCCGGTACGGGACGGCATCCCGGTCATGCTCGTGGAGGAGGCGGAGTCGCCCGAGGGGGACGCGACGTGAACGACATGCTCGAGCGCGTCCTCGCACTTCCCGAGCAGCTCGCGTGGGGGGAGCGTCTGACCGTCCCGTCGCTCCCCGACGATCGACCGGTCGTCCTCCTCGGGATGGGGGGCTCGGCGATGGCGGCCGCGGCCGGCTCCCTCCTCGCCGCGGGACCGCGCCCGGTCGTGGTCCACCGCGACTACGGGCTCCCCGGGTGGGCCGCCGACGCCGGTGCCCTCGTCATCGCCGTGTCCTACTCGGGGAACACCGAGGAGACCCTCTCCGGGTTCGAGGAGGCCGTCGATCGGGGACTGCCGGTCGCCGCGGTCACCTCGGGCGGGCGCATCGGTGCCGTCGCCGAGTCGTGCCGCCTCCCGGCGATCGTCGTTCCCGGCGGTTTCCAGCCCCGGGCCGCGCTCGGCTTCCAGGTGGCCGCCGTGCTCCGTCTCCTCGAGGGCGCGGGGCTCGTCGGGGACGTCGCCGGGGCGCTCGGCGAGGCGGCACGGGAGACGGAGCGCAGCCTCGGGGGCGGCGACGGGCCGGCGGTGGCGCTCGGTCGGGATCTCGCCGAGGCCCTCGCGGGGCGGATCGCCGTCGTGTACGGGGGTCGGCCGGTGGGATCGCTCGCCGCGTACCGCTGGAAGACGCAGCTCAACGAGAACGCGAAGGCGCCCGCCTACGCCGCCGAGCTGCCCGAGGCCGACCACAACGAGATCCAGGGGTGGCGTCTAGGTGGGGTCGCCTCCTGTGTCGGGGTCGTGTTCCTCCGGGATCGTCACGACCACCCGCGCGTCGCGCGCCGCCTCGAGCTCACCGCCGAGATCCTCCGTGGCGACGTGCCGCAGCTCGGCGCGGCGTGGTCGAGCGGGGAGGGACCTCTCGCCCGGTTCCTCACCCTGGCCCTCGTGGGCGACGTCGCCTCGGTGGCGCTCGCCGAGCGAACCGGTGTCGACCCGACGCCGGTTCCGGTCCTGGAACGCTTCAAGGAGACCCTGAGGAGGGAACACCCGTGAACCACGACATCGCCGACCCGGAGCTCGCCGCGGAGGGTCTCCTCCGGATCGAATGGGCGGAGCGCCGCATGCCGGTCCTCGCCGCGATCCGGGAGCGCTTCTCCCGGGAGCGCCCGCTCGCCGGCATCCGGATCGCCGCCTGCATGCACGTGACGACGGAGACCGCCAACCTCATGACGACGCTCGTGGCGGGCGGTGCCACCGTGGCGCTCTCCGCCTCGAACCCGCTCTCGACCCAGGACGACGTCGCCGCGGCGCTCGTCGCCCAGGGCATCCCCGTCTTCGCGCGACGCGGCGAGGACGCCGACACGTTCTACCGTCACATCCACGCCATCCTCGACACCGAGCCCCACCTCGTCTTCGACGACGGCGCCGACACGACGACCGTCCTCCATCGGGAACGGCGGGACCAGGAGATCCTCGGGGGTATGGAGGAGACCACCACCGGCGTCGTTCGCCTGCGCGCCATGGCCGAGGACGGGGTGCTGCGGTTCCCCGTCGTGGCGGTGAACGACTCGGCGACCAAACACCTCTTCGACAACCGGCACGGCACCGGCCAGTCCTCCCTCGACGGCATCCTGCGCGCCGCGAACGTCCTCTTCGCGGGCCGGACGGTCGTGGTCGTGGGGTACGGGGACTGCGGCTGGGGGATCGCCCGCCGGGCCTCGGGTCTCGGCGCCAACGTCGTCGTCGTCGAGGTCGACCCCATCCGGGCGGTGTCGGCGGCGATGGAGGGGTATCGAGTCCTCACCGCCCTCGACGCCGCCGCCGAGGGCGACATCTTCATCACCGCCACCGGGGACCTCCACGTGCTCCGGGAGGAGCACTTCCTCCGGATGAAGGACGGTGCCATCCTCGCCAACGCCGGACACTTCGACGTCGAGGTGGACCTCGCCGCGCTCGACCGCCTCGCCGAGCATCGCCGCCGCCTTCGGGAGCACCTCGAGGAGTACCGCCTCCCCGACGGGCGCCGGCTCCTCGTCGTCGCCCAGGGACGGCTCGTGAACCTCGGGGCCGCCGAGGGGCATCCCGCCGACGTCATGGACATGTCCTTCTCGGATCAGGCGCTCGCCGCCGAGTGGCTCGTCGCCAACGGGCCCGATCTCGAGCCGGACGTCTACGTCCTGCCGCGGGAGCTCGACGAGGAGGTCGCCCGACTCAAGCTCGCCGCCATGGGCGGAGGCCTCGAGATCCTCACCGAGGAGCAGCAGCGCTACCTGCACAGCTGGCGCGAGGGGACCTGAACGGGCCGGCTCACTCCTCGACCGGCATGATGTCGATGCGCCCGGCGCGGGGACGGCGCTCCTGACGGAGGTCCACGAGAACGTGATCGAGGCGCGCGATGCGGCGTGCCTCGGCCTCCCGAAGCACCTCGAGGATCTCGTCTCCGAGGAGCTCCTCCTGGGCGAGGAGAGCGTCCCGGAGGGCGGCGACGAGGTGACGGTTCTCGGAGAGGAGGCGCGTCGCCTCGCGGCGGGCGTCGTCGAGGAGGCGGTCGACCACCTCGCGGGCCCTCGTGTCGGCGAGGACCTTCGCCACGAGGTTCCCGCCGACGACACCGGGATCCAGGGCCCGGAAGGACACGAGCGACCCGCCCAGGCCGTAGCTCCCCACGATGTCCGCGGCGAGTGCCGTCGCCGCGGTGAGGTCCCCCGCGGGGCCGGTGCTCGCCTCCCCGAAGAAGAGCTCCTCGGCGACCAGGCCACCCATCGCGATCTGGAGGAGGGCGTGCAGCTCCGTCTCGGTGTGGGTGAAGCGCTCCTCGGCATCCCGGTGGGCGAGGAGACCGAGGGAGTCGCGGCGCTTGACGATGGAGAGCACCTCGAGGCGGCGGCCGATCCCGGCGACGTGCGCCACCGTGGCGTGGCCGGCCTCGTGGGTGGCGATGCGTCGCCGCTCGGACTCGGTGTACTCCACGGGGTGGGGGAGGCCGATCTCCACCTCCATCTGGGCCCGACGCAGGTTGGCGAGCGTGAGGGCGTCCCGGCCCTCCCGGAGCGCGACGAGGAGGGCCTCGTCGAAGAGGCGCTCGAGAGAGGCGGGCGTGTACCCCATCGTCGCGGCGGCGAGGCCGTCCCGTTCCCGCCCCGAGTCGAGGGCCGGGTCGTGGGACCGGCGGGCGAGGAAGTAGTCGACGAGCTCCCGCCGGTCCCGCCGGCCGGGGAGACCGAAGCTGAGGATGCGGTCGAATCGCCCGGGGCGCAGCAGCGCCGGATCGAGGGCGTCGGCCCGGTTCGTGGCGCCGATGAGCAGGACGTTGGCGAACGCCGTCCGGCGGGCCTTGAGGCGGCGGCCGGGTGGGAGGTAGCGGTTCACCGAGCGGACGAGGGCGTTGTAGAGACGCTCGCCGCGGGTGGGCTCGTCGAAGCTCTGCATCTGGATGAGGAGCTCGTTGACGACCCCCCCGGCGTCGTGGGAGATGGACGGCGCCGTGGTCCAGGCGAGCCCGCGATCGCCGGTGGTCGCGGCGTGCACGCCGCCGCGGCTGCCCCCGATGGCGTCGATCTCCTCGATGAAGCCGATCGCACCACCCTCGCGGCGCGCCACCTTGCGGAGCTGCCGGAAGTAGGAGCGGATCTTGCGAGCCGTGGCGCCGTACCACATCGTCTGGAACGCGGTCGAGGAGACGTAGAGGAACGGGACGCCCGCCTCCTTCGCCATGGCCTTGGCGAGATGCGTCTTCCCCGTCCCCGGGGGTCCCTCGAAGAGGACGCCCCGCCGGGGGATCCCGCCCATCTCCACGCGGAAGCGGCGGTGGTTGAGGAAGACCTCCAGGGTGTGCCGGACCTCCCCGAGGATGCCGCTCATGCCGCGCACGTCGGCGAAGCCCACCTCGATCTGCTCGGGGAGGTAGATCGTGTGCGGCGAGCGCCCGTTGCCGAGGAGAGGGACCGCCAGGACGAGCCCGAGGAGGAGGATGAGGAGGATCCCGGGGAGCCAGATGACGGCGTCGGGAGAGAGCGCGGGGAGGCCGAGGTGCACCGGGTTGCCGGTGAGGATCCGGAACCAGAGCCACCCGGCGAGGAGGGTGAGGACGAACGCGATACGGCGGAGTCGCCGTCGGCGGTCGCGCTCGCGCGCCGCGGTGACGTCGAGTGTCATGTGCTCCCTCCTCGTCTGCCTGACCCCACTGTAGACCACAGTCGGTCGTCGTGCAGGCACGGAGAGTGGTTACGAGGACTCTCCTGGCCGCGAATCCGTCGGGTCCGCCCCGTACGGTGGCGGCATGGCCTGTCTCGTATGCCTGCGTCCCGGACCGTCGCCGTGTCCCCGGTGCCGCGCCGCCCTGCGGGGCGGGGCGCGGGAGCGCCGGGTCGGCGCGCTCTCCGTGCGCTCCGCCTTTCCCCACGACGGCGTCCCCCGGCGCCTCGTCCATCTCCTCAAGTACCGGGGGGTCCTCGCCGCGGCCGACCTCCTCGGGGCCGCGCTGCTCCCGCTGCTCGGGGAGGACGCCCGCGTCCTCGTTCCGTTGCCGCGGGTGTGGGCGCGGCGGATCCGGTACGGGACCGACCCGGCGGTGGAGATCGCCCGGGCCCTGTCGCGGCGATCGGGACTCCCGGTGGCGCGGCTCCTCGACGTGCCCCCGTGGTGGCCGCGGCAGGCCGGCCGCTCACGGTCGGCCCGTGCCGCGCTGCGCTTCCGGGTACGGGGCGCGTGCGGTCCCGGAGCGGTCCTCCTCGACGACGTCGTCACGACCGGCGGGTCGCTCGAGGCGGCGTTCCGGGCCCTCGCCTGCCGGCCGATCCGCGCGCTCACCGCCACCGCGCGGGGTAGCATGGACGGTGGAGCGATCCCCTCCGGTCGAGTCCGGGAGGTCGAGTGACGCGAACGCCGGTCGGGCGGGCGCAGCAGCGGAGATCGAGCCCGGCCGTGCCCGGACGCTCCCCCCACGGACGGCGCGACGCCGTCCCGAGTCCCCCGTACGAAAGGAGCCACCGTGACCGTGCGCGTGCATGGACGGAACGTCCCGCTCAGTGACGAGCTCAAGGCCCTCGCCGAGGAGAAGGTCGGGCGGGCCGCCCGTTTCTTCGACGGCGGCGGTGACGTCGACGTCGAGTTCAGCGAGAGCCCGAACCCTCGACAGACCGACGCTCGCTACGAGGTGGAGATCACCGGCCGTGCCGCGGGGCACGTCGTGCGCGTGGCGGTGGCCGCCTTCGACGTGCGGGCCGCCCTCGATGCCGCGACCGAGAAGTACGGGCGGCAGCTCCGCCGCCTGAAGCAGCGCCTCGTCGACCGGAACCGGCTGCGCGGTGCGGACAAAGGTCTCAATGCGGGGAGAGAGGCGGTCGAAGAAGAACGGGATCGGGGGACCGCCATCGTGAGGACGAAACGGTTCGCCATGAAGCCGATGACGTCGGAGGAGGCCGCGCTGCAGATGGAGATGTTGGGCCACGACTTCTTCTTCTTCCTCGATGCCGATTCGGGGAAGCACTGCGTGCTGTACCACCGGCGGGACGGAGATCTCGGGCTCATCGAACCGGAGTGACATGAAGAGACTGCTGGTCGTCGACGATGTACCGCTGTTCCGGGCAGGCCTGACCTCGGCCCTCCGGGAGGCAGGGTTCGAGGTGGTGGGGGAGGCGGACGGTGCCGAGGCCGCCGTCGCCGTCGCCGAGGAGACCCGGCCCGAGATCGTCCTCCTCGACGTGCTCATGCCCGGACTCTCCGGGCTCGACGTCGTGGAGAAGATCACCGCGGTGGTGCCCGGGGTGCAGGTCGTGCTCCTCACCGGCTCGGAGTCCGAGGAGGACCTCCTCGCCGCCATCAGGGCGGGTGCCCGCGGCTACATCGTCAAGGACATGCCCTTCCCGACCCTCGTCGAGTCCATCGAGGCGGTGGGACGAGGCGGGGCGGTCATCTCCCCGCAGATGGCCGGCAAGCTCTTCGACGGGTGCCGGCAGCTCCTCCGCCATCAGGAGCTCCTGCAGTCACGGAAGCCGACGCTCACCGGGAGGGAGCTCGAGGTCCTCCAGCTCGTCGCCGACGGACGGACGAGCCGCGAGATCGGTGAGGAGCTGTACATCTCCGAGAACACCGTCAAGAACCACATCCGGAACATCCTGGACAAGCTCGGCCTCCACTCCCGGAACGAGGCGGTGCTGTACGCCGTCCGGGAGAACCTCATCTCGCTGGGGTGACCATGACTCCCATCCGCGCCCTCGACACGACCCGACAGCGGGCGGTCCGGGTCCTCGACGCCCTCGGGGCGGCCTGGTCGACGTACCGGCTCTACCCCGATCCGCGCCGTCAGCCTCCCTTCCTCCGGGCCGTGGCGACCCTCGAGGCGGCCGTCGGAGAGCTCCCGGTCATCGGGGTGGGACCCGGGACGTTCTTCATCGACGGCGAGGAGGTCCTCCCCGAGCGCGACGGAACCGAGCGGCTGGCACGGCGGCTCTTCCTCCACGACGTCGAGACCATCGAGCTCGTGGCGGAGACGTCGCCCGACGGGCTCGACGCGTTCTTCGCCGTGCTCGCCGCCGACGACGACGACGAGGTGACGGCGGCGAGCGGGATCGCGGCGCGTCTCGTGGGGGCCGCCGGCGTGGGGATCCGGGTGCGCCAGCGGGGGCTCCTCAACCTCGACCCGGACGCCGCGGGGATCGCCGCCGTTCCCGTGGAGACGGCGGCGCTGGAGCCGGAGGGTCTCCCCGAGGCGGCCCGCATCGCGCTCCGCGGCGCCGCGCCCGTGGAGATCGCCGCGCTCGTGGCGCGGGAGCGGGGTACGGCGTCGGTGGTGGCCTTCCTCGAGGCGTTCCACGAGCTCCACGATCGTATCGAGACGAGCCTGTCCCGGCCAGGACCGCCGTTGCTGGCGGGCATCCGGCTGCCCGTCGACGACCCGTACCGTACGGTGCGGTCCTTCATCGAGTCCTTCTTCCACCTCCCGCGGTGGCTCCAGGTGGAGATCCTGCACCGGGTCCTCGAGGACCTCTCCCTCCCGTCCCACCAGGTGTTCCTCGACCAGTTCTCGGGGAACGACCTCGTCGACCTCGCCGGCGACCTCCCCCCGTCCGCGCAGGAGGCGTTGCTCGGCTACGCCGTCGAGGCCTCGGCCGACCGGAGCGGAGGCCATCCGCTCGACCTCCTCGCCGGGTTGCGGTCGGCGGCCGAGGTGGAGGAGGCACGGCGGGCGGTCGCCGAACGGGTCGCCGCCGTGCTCGACGCGGCGCGGCGCGGGAGCCGGGACGACGAGCTCGACGCCCTCCGGCTCGAGATGGAGGTCCCGGTGGACGACGCCGCCGCGGAGCTGACGATCCTGCGCGCCCTGCTGGGGTGCGAGCGACGCGACGATCGCTTCCGCCGGGTGGTGCGCGTCTGGACGGGTCGGATCTCCCGTCACCTGCGACGGGACGACCCGGCGGCGGCGGCACGACTCCTCGGCGGGATCCTGCGCGACCCGCCGTACCCGCTCTCCCGCGTCGAGGCCGTCACCGGGGCCCTGGAGCGCATGGTCACCGAGGACTTCCTGCAACGACTCGCCGGGCTCGAGGAGGCCGAGCCGGAGTCCGTCGCCGAGATCCTCGCGTTGCTGGGACGGGTGGGCGTCGAGCGCCTCGTCGGTCGACTCGCCGAGGAGGAGGATCGGTCGAAGCGGCGGTGGCTCGTCGACCTGCTCGCCATCGCGGCCCGGGGGAGGACCGCGGACGTGGCGATCCATCTCGGCGACCCGCGGTGGTACCTGGTGCGGAACCTCGTCCTGGCGCTGGGTCGCACCGGGAACGCGGACGCGGTGGGCGCGGTCCGGACGGTCCTCGGACACGCCGACCACCGGGTGCGCACCGAGTGTCTGCGCGCCCTCGTGCGCCTCTCGCGATCCGCGGCGACCGGGTACGTCGTGCGGGGGCTCTCCGACGAGCACGAGCAGGTGCGCCGGGCGGCGGTCCGGTTGCTGCGCGGCTCCGAGCTCGACGACGTCGACCGGCTCGCCTCCGAGGCACTCGCCTCGGGGAGGATGCCGCTCGACACGGCCGTCGAGGTGGTGCACGTCCTCGGCGTTCTCGAGGGGCCGGTGGGTGCCGCCCTCCTGCGCCGGCTCGCCCGACGCCGGCTCGTCCTCGGGCGGCGCGCCCGAGCCTTGCGTCGGGCCGCCCGCACCACGCTCGCGGAGTGGGAGGGATGAGGAGGCCGGCAGAGGAGCGAGTCGCGGGCTTCCTCGCGGCGCTCCGCCGGCTCTCCTGCCAGGTCGGCCTGTACCCCGAGGGACATCCCGTGACCGAGGAGGCCGTCGCCGCGGCGCTGCAGGCCACGGGGCGGCTCCTCGGCGCCGACGCCGAGGTCGTGCTCACCATCCACCAGGAGGCGTTCTTTCGGGACCGGGACATCGTCCCGCACACGTCGCTCGAGTATCGGGGCCTCCTCCAGGAGATGGAGCGCCGCGGCATCGAGTCCCTCACCTTCACCCACCCGGTGTCCGCCGCGGACCTCTTCGATCTCGGGGCGTTCGTCGGCGGCTGCTCCGGTGACCTCCCCGCCGACGGCACGATCCGGCTCAACGAGGCGATGGCGTTCGATCTGGACCTCGCCACCACCCCGGCGAACCGCCTCCGGGCGTCGTACGGCCACGTCCTCGACGCGGTGCGGAAGGTGACCGGAGCCATCGCCACACGGGGCGCCTTCGAGCTCGGCACGGTGGTCACCGCCGTCGAGGGCCTCTTCGAGCACGCCGTGGCGCATCCGGGGGCGGTGCTCCTCCTCTCCACGGTGAGGAGCCACGACGAGTACACCTTCTTCCACTCGGTCAACGTGTGCATCCTCTCGCTCGCCATGGGCCGGATGGTCGGCGTCGATCGGGACGTCCTGATCCCCGCCGGCGTCGGCGCCGTTCTCCACGACATCGGGAAGGTGGCCGTCTCCCCGGCGGTCCTCAACTACCCCGGTCGCCTCGACGCCGAGCAGTGGAAGGAGATCACGATCCATCCCCAGGAGGGCGCGCTCGCCATCCTCGCCGCCGGGGGCCGGGGGAGCGAGATCGCGGCGACGGTGGCCTTCGAGCATCATGCCCGGTACGACGGCGCCGGGTATCCGGCCATCACCCGCGACGGTCGGCCCCACGTCTACAGCCGGCTCGTCCAGGTCGTCGACACCTACGACGCGATCACCTCGCGACGCGCCTACCGGAGGGCCGAGAGCCCGGCCCGTGCCCTCCAGATCCTCCTCGGGGGCGTCGGGAGCGCGTGGGACCCCGAGCTCGTCCACGCCTTCATCCGCATGATGGGCGTCTACCCGCCCGGATCGGTCCTCCTCCTGCGCGGTGGCGAGACGGTCGTCGTGGTGGGCCGGGCCTCCGAGATCGGCGCGCCGGTCCCGGCCCTCGTCGTGCTCGGATCGGACGGCGGGCGCGTCGCCGACCCCGAACCGCGGCCGGTCGTCGTCGAGGAGGTCGCTCGTCAGGTGCTCCCCAGCGACGCCGGGGTGGATCCCGCCGCCTTCCTCGAGCTCGTGGCGGAGACGGCGCTCGTCGAGGGGTGAGCGCCCCGGTCGACCCGAGAGGGTTCGGCAACGGCCGGTCTCGCCGTAGTATCCGGGTGGCATGTCCCTCTTCGACAAGGCCCTCCGTTTCGGGGAGGGCAAGCGCCTCAAGCAACTGCAACGGCTCGCCGAGCGCGTCAACGCGCTCGAGCCGGAGTTCTCCGCGCTCGACGACGACCAGCTCCGCGCCCGTACCGTCGCGTTCCGGGAGCGTCTCGCCAACGGCGCCACCGTCGACGACATCGAGGCGGAGGCGTTCGCCGTGGTGCGCGAGGCGGCGAAGCGAACCCTGGGTCAGCGCCACTTCGACGTGCAGGTCGTCGGCGCAGGAGCGCTGCACCGCGGCATGATCGCCGAGATGAAGACCGGCGAGGGGAAGACCCTCGTCGCCACGATGCCGGCGTATCTCAACGCCCTCGCCGGCAGGGGCGTCCACATCGTGACCGTCAACGACTACCTGGCCCGCCGCGACGCCGAGTGGATGGGACGGATCCACCGGTTCCTCGGGTTGACCGTCGGTCTCATCCAGGCCGACATGACGCCCGCCGAACGCCGGCCGGCGTACGAGGCGGACATCACGTACGGGACGAACAACGAGTTCGGCTTCGACTATCTGCGCGACAACATGGCGATGCGTCCCGAGGACCGCGTCCAGCGCGGCCACGCCTACGCCATCGTCGACGAGGTCGACTCGATCCTCATCGACGAGGCTCGCACGCCGCTCATCATCAGCGGTCGGGTGGGGGAGACCGGGAAGTGGTACCGGGAGTTCGCCCGGATCGCGGCCCGCCTCCGACCCGAGGAGCACTACGAGGTCGACGAGAAGAAGCGGCAGGTCGTCGTCACCGAGGAGGGGATCGCCCGGGTGGAGGAGATGCTCGGGGTCGAGAACCTCTACGACTTCGCCAACGTCGATCTCGTCCACCACCTCGACGTCGCGCTCAAGGCGAAGACCCTGTACCGGCGCGACGTCGACTACCTGGTGCGGGACGGCGAGGTGAAGATCGTCGACGAGTTCACCGGTCGGGTGCTCGAGGGACGCCGCTACTCGGAGGGGCTCCACCAGGCCATCGAGGCGAAGGAGGGAGTGCGGATCAAGGAGGAGAACCAGACCCTGGCGACGATCACCCTCCAGAACTACTTCCGGATGTACGAGAAGCTCGCCGGCATGACGGGGACGGCGGCCACCGAGGCGGGGGAGTTCGCCGAGATCTACGGGCTCGAGGTGGTCGAGGTGCCCACCAACCGGCCTATCGCCCGGATCGACCAGCCCGACGTCGTGTACGTCGACGAGGACCACAAGTTCGACGCGCTCGCCGACGACATCGAGGAGCGCCACCGGATCGGCCAGCCCGTCCTCGTGGGGACGGTCTCCATCGAGAAGTCGGAGCGACTCGCCACGATCCTCACCCGGCGAGGGATCCCGCACCAGGTCCTCAACGCCAAGCACCACGAGCAGGAGGCCCACATCATCGCCCAGGCCGGGAAGCTCGGCGCGGTCACCGTGGCGACGAACATGGCGGGTCGGGGCGTGGACATCATGCTGGGGGGCAACCCGGAGGAGCTCGCCAAGGGGGAGATGCAGCGCCAGGGCATCGCCGAGGGCGACGAGGGGTACGACGAGGCCTACGCCGCGGCGCTGGCACGGTTCACCGCCGAGACCGAGGCGGAACGGGAGCAGGTCCTCAGCGCCGGGGGACTCTACGTGCTCGGGACCGAGCGCCACGAGTCCCGCCGGATCGACAACCAGCTTCGGGGACGCTCCGGCCGGCAGGGGGACCCCGGGGAGTCGCGTTTCTACCTGTCTCTCGAGGACGACCTCATGCGTCGCTTCGCCCACGATCGGGTGGCGTCGATCATGCAGCGGTTCAAGATCCCTCCGGACGTGCCCATCGAGCATCGCATCGTCACCAAGGCGATCGAGCGGGCGCAGAGCCAGGTCGAGGCCCAGAACTTCGAGATCCGCAAGAACGTCCTCAAGTACGACGAGGTGATGAACACCCAGCGGGAGATCATCTACAAGTGGCGGAACCAGATCCTCGACGGGGACCGCACCGACGAGCTCATCGCGGGGTGGCGCGACGAGGTCGTCGCGGCGCAGGTGGGCGCCATGACCGAGGGTCTCGACCCGACCGAGTGGGACTGGGACGAGTTCCTCGCCGGACTGCGGGCGATCTATCCGTCCCGGCTCGACCGGGCGTCCTTCGACGACCCCGACGACCTCACCGAGGGGGAGGTCCTCGACGCCTTCCTCGCCGACGCCGCCGCCGTGTACGCCGAGCGGGAGGCCGCCTTCGGCGCGGAGCTGATGCGGCAGCTCGAGCGGACCGTCGTGCTGTCGGTCATCGACAACAAGTGGCGCGAGCACCTCGCCGAGATGGACTACCTGCGTTCGGGCATCGGGCTGCGGGCGCTCGGTCAGAAGGACCCGCTCGTCGAGTACCAGCGGGAGGGGTACGAGTTCTTCGCGGATCTCGTCGCCGCGGTGAAACACGACGCGATCCGCTACATGTACCACGTCGACGTCGTACGGCGTGAGCAGGCGCCACAGCCGGTGTCGGTGACGACCTCGTCGGCCAAGGGCGTCCCCCAACTCGGGAAGCGGCGCCAGGTGACCCGGGACGGACGGAAGATCGGCCGCAACGATCCCTGTCCCTGCGGGTCGGGGAAGAAGTACAAGCGCTGCCACGGCGCCCCGGGGGCGGAGCCGCTCGCCGCCGGCTGAGCCGTGCGACCGGGCGTCGGAGGAGCACCGGCCCGCCGCCTTCCACCGCTACCCTGCCGCCCATGGAACCCGCAGAGGCCCGCGCCCTCCTGGAAGACCTCCGCTCCCGTCTCGACGACGCCCGGAGGTTCCTTTGACGTCGCCGGCAAGGCCGCGGAGCTGCCCCGTCTCCGCGAGGAGGCCTCGGCGCCCGATCTCTGGCAGGACCAGGAGCGGGCGCGCGCGGTGACACGCACGCTCGCCCGTCACGAGCAGACCATCGCCCACGTGGAACGACTCGAGGCGGCCCTCGAGGACGGTGAGGTGCTCCTCGACCTCGCCACCGAGGAGTCGGACGCCGGGGCGCTCGAGGAGGTCGTCGCGGAGTTGCGCGCCGCGGAACGGGACCTCGCCCGGCTCGAACGCGAGACGCTCTTCTTCGGCGAGTACGACGATCGGACGGCGATCATGACCATCCACGCCGGGGCGGGGGGCGTGGACGCGCAGGACTGGGCCGACATGCTCTTCCGCATGTACACGCGCTACCTGGAACGCTCGGGGTTCGCCTTCACCGTCGACGAGTACCAGCCCGGCGAGGAGGCGGGCATCAAGTCGGCCACGATCACGATCGAGGGCGATCACGCCTACGGGACCTTCGAGGGCGAGCGCGGCGTCCATCGGCTGGTGCGTATCAGTCCCTTCGACGCGAACGCTCGACGTCACACCTCCTTCGCCGGTGTGGACGTCGTGCCCGAGGTCGAGGTGGAGGAGGTCGACATCGTGCCGGACGACCTGAAGATCGAGACGTTCCGCTCGCAGGGCGCCGGCGGTCAACACGTGAACGTCACCGACTCGGCGGTCCGGATCACGCACCTCCCCACGGGGGTCGTCGTCACCTGCCAGGCGGAGCGTTCCCAGATGCAGAACCGGGCGCGGGCCATGCAGATCCTCGCGGCGCGGCTCGCGGAGCGGGCCCGGCAGGAGCAGCAGCAGCAGATTCGCGCCATCCGGGGCGAGCAGACCGAGGCCGCCTGGGGGAGGCAGATCCGCAGCTACGTCCTCCAGCCGTACCAGCTCGTGAAGGACCTCCGCACGGGACGTGAGGTGGGCAACGTCCAAGGCGTCCTCGACGGCGATCTCGACGGGTTCATCGACGCCTACCTGCAGTGGCGGCGGCGCAGCGCCGGGGACCGCGCCTGAACCCGCCGGTCCGCTCCGGAAAGGCCACGATTGGGCGACCCCTCCGGTACCATCGGCCTCCGGCTGGCGGGGGCGGGGCCGGCGAACACAGCCAGACCGAGGACTCCGATGATCCGTCTCGAGAACGTCACGAAGGTGTACGACGGGGGAGTCGTTGCCGTGAAGGACTTCACCCTCGACGTCGCCAAGGGTGAGTTCGTGTTCCTCGTGGGGCCCTCCGGGTCGGGCAAGTCGACGCTGATCCGGCTCATGATGCGGGAGGACTCGCCGACGAACGGCGACGTCTGGGTGGCGGGAAAGCACGCCTCGGCGCTGCCGAACTGGAAGGTCCCGCACCTGCGACGCTCCATCGGGACGGTCTTCCAGGACTTCAAGCTGCTCCCGAACAAGACCGTCTACGAGAACGTCGCCTTCGCCATGGAGGTGACCGGCAAGCCGCGCGGCGTCATCCGTACCCAGGTGCCTCAGGTGCTGAAGCTCGTCGGGCTCTCCGCCAAGGCGGACCGGTATCCGCGCCAGCTCTCCGGCGGCGAGCAGCAGCGAGTGTCGGTGGCTCGGGCGTTCATCAACCGTCCCCTCATCCTCCTCGCCGACGAGCCGACGGGGAACCTCGACCCGGCGACGTCGGTGGGCATCATGCGGATCCTCGATCGCATCAACCGCACCGGTACGACCGTCGTCATGGCCACCCACGACCACGCCATCGTCGACGCCATGCGGCGACGCGTCGTCCAGCTCGATCGGGGCCGCCTCATCCGGGACGAGCGCCGCGGCGTCTACGAGTCCGCCGGCGAGGATCGTCCGGCCACCGTCCGGAGCCCGGAACCGCCCGTCACCGAGACGACGACGGTGGGGGCCGCGGCGGAGGTGGAGACGGAACCGGCGGTCCCCTCCGAGGAACCCGAGGGGCCCGACGCCCGACCGGACGAGGCCACGCCGTGAGTCGCCTCACCTACGTCCTCCGGGAGGCGTTCACGAACATCGGCCGGAACGCGCTCGTGGTCCTCGGCGCCATCCTCGCGGTCTTCATCTCCCTCACCCTGACCTTCGGCACGCTGGTCTTCGGCGAGGTGGTGCGGGTGAACACCGTGCAGTGGGCCCAGGACGTGCGGGTGATCGCCTTCATCCGGGACGACGTCTCGGCCGCGGCGGTGGCCGACCTGCAGGACGAGATCAAGGGCTGGCCCGAGGTGAAGGACGTCTTCTTCGTCTCGAAGGCCGAGGCGATCGAGGAGGCGAAGCGGCTCCTGGCGAACGAGCCGGCGGCGCTGCGGGTCATCTCGGAGAACCCCGACATCGTCCCGGCGTCGCTGCGGGTCCAACCCATCGTCCCCGACGACTACGCCGCCATCGCGTTGCGGCTCGAGGGGACGCCCGGGGTGCAGAAGGTGCAGTCCGCCGGGCCGGCGATCGACGCCATGATCGCGCTGCGGGACGGGCTCCGCATCATGTTCTGGCTCCTCGCCGTCGCCCTCGGCGTGGCCGCGGTGGCGCTCATCGCCAACACGATCCACATGGCGGTGTACGCCCGCCGCGAGGAGATCGAGATCATGCGGCTCGT
The DNA here is from genome assembly GCA_964584755.1 of uncultured Acidimicrobiaceae bacterium. GTDB lineage: Bacteria > Actinomycetota > Acidimicrobiia > Spongiisociales > UBA5794 > CAZPAV01. Next base: position 39,360 of record CAZPAV010000002.1, on the reverse strand, counting down.
CGGGGCGAGTAGCTGGTTCGTCCGGACGCCGTTCCTCATCGAGGGGGCGCTCGAAGGGCTCATCGGCGGCGCGCTCGCCGTGGCGTTCGTCGTGGTGGCGCAACGCCTCGCCGTCGACAAGCTCGCCGATCTGCCCAAGTGGATCGACATCACGGTCGAGAACGGGTTCCTACTGCAGCGGGGTGCGCTGGTCCTGCTGTTCGGAGTGCTCGCCGGCTTGGTCGGCAGCGGTCTGAGCTTGTCGGTCCATCGCCACCTCCGCGCATGACCCGAGCGCCCCGGACCTTCGTCGCGCTGCTCGCCCTCGCCGGCCTCCTCGCCACGACCGTGCCTGCCGGCGCCTCCGAGGATCCCACCCGCGATCTGCGGGACGTGACGCGGAGGATCGAGCGCGTCACCTCCCAGATCCGGGATGCGGCGGTGCAACGCTCCGAGCTCGCCAGGGAGATGAAGGCCACCGCGGCGGAGACCGCCTCGGTGGAGGCGGAGATCGATCGGCTCGTCGGACAGATCGCCGCGCTCGAGGAGCGGACCGCCGAGGACCGCCGGCGGCTCGGAGACGTGCGGGAGACGCTGCGGGGCCAGTACCGGCACCTGGCCGCGACCCGGGCGGCGGCGGAGGAGGCGCGGGCCGCGACCCTGGCTTGGGCCCGGGAGACGTACATGAACCTGGGCATCGGGGCCCCGGCGGTGGCGGTGTCGGTGTCGGCGGTCGACGACGTGCTCGTGGGGGTCAGCTACCTGGACCGGGTGACCGGCGAGCGCGCCGCCGTGGCGGCGCGCTGGGCCGAGGCGGTGGACGCCGAGGACCGGGCGCGACGCGAGGTCGAGACCACCGAGGCGCGACTCGTCTTCGAGACCGGGCGGGTCGCCGCCGACGCCCGGAGCCTCGCCACGCTGCGGGACCGGCTCGCCGAACGGCGGGCGCAGCTCGAGGCCCGACGGGGTCGCCAGGCCGCCCTCCTCGCCGAGATCGAGCAGGAGGTGGCCGCGTGGGAGGCGGAGGTCACCGGGTTGGAGCGCGAGGAGGCGGCGATCCGCGAGACGATCCGTCTGCGCGCCTCCCGCTCCGAGCACCGACGGTCGCACACGATGCATCTCCTGCGACCGGTTCCCGGTCGGATCTCCTCGGGGTTCGGCCGGAGGGTCCACCCCATCTACGGCACGGTGCGGATGCACAACGGGGTCGACATGGACGGCCGGATGGGCGAGCCGATCCACGCCGCCGCGGCCGGGAAGGTCATCTACGCGGGGTGGAAGGGCGGGTACGGTCTGGCGGTGATGATCGACCACGGTGGGGGGGTGGTGACGCTGTACGCCCACCAGTCGCGGTTGGCGGTGGCGGTGGGCGACCGGGTCACCGCGGGCCAGCGCATCGGGTACGTGGGGAGCACGGGACTCTCGACGGGACCCCATCTCCACTTCGAGGTCCGGGTCAACGGGGCCCCGGTGGATCCGGCGCGGTACCTGTAGCCTTCGCTCGCATGTCCCAGGGCCACAAGATCGTCGCCACGAACCGCCGGGCCCGGCACGACTACGAGATCCTCGACACCTACGAGGCGGGCATGGTCCTCACGGGATCCGAGGTCAAGAGCCTCCGTGCCGGGCAGGTGCAACTCAAGGACGCCTACGCCGCCATCCGTGGGGGGGAGGTGTGGTTGGAGAACGCCCACATCGCTCCGTACGGCTTCGCCCGGGACGGGGGTCACGACCCGGAGCGACCCCGCAAGCTCCTCCTGGCGCGGCGCGAGATCGACCGGCTCTTCGGGAAGGTCCGCGAGGAGGGACTGACGCTGGTACCGCTGCAGATCTACTTCGTGCGGGGTCTCGCCAAGGTGGAGCTGGGGTTGGCGAGGGGACGGCGCGCCTACGACAAGCGGCGGGCGATCGTCGAGCGGGAGCAGAAGCGGGAGATGGATCGGGCGCGCCGCCGGCGCCGTTGAGCGTCGCGGTGCGCACCACAGGTCTCGGGAGCGGTACCATGGGCGCGGACGCCACGGGTGTCCCCCATGGGGGTGACATGGTTTCGACCGTGAGGGTCGAGGCGCCGGAAGCGAGCCGAGGTCCCCGGAGTCCTCGTTAAAGAGCCGGGAACAACCAACAAGTGCCGACGAACCTGTCGCACTCGCTGCCTAACTGAGCAGCGTGTCCGCCCGGAGGGTGCCTGCCCCGCCGGGACCGGGCATCGCAATGCAGGCTGCCCCCGCCGGGGTTCCGGGACCGGCGGGTCAAGATCCACTCCGGATAGGGTCCGAGGAGACTCGCCGACAGAGGCCTCGGGTCCCGAACGCTCGCTGTCGGCTGCGCTCGGAGACGCCGGCGCCGAGGTCTCACGGGACGGGGGTTCGATTCCCCCCACCTCCACGAGCGGGTGGTCACGGACCGTCCGCGGGCGGGTCGCGGAGCCGACCCGCCCGCTTCGTGACGCCGCCGCGGAGGCCCACCGTGCCCCACGGCAGGCGACCGGGAGCGCCACATCGTCGTACTCCCGACTTTCCCTTCAGTTTCTCCGGCCCGGTGCCGACGACACGAGGACCGAGGAGACGATGCGCCCCGAAGGGGCACCTGCGCTGGGTGCCGGGGCGAGGATGCGGAGGTGGAGTCGATGCGTCGATGGAGAACCGTGGCGGTGCTGGTCGCCGCCCTCGTCCTGGTGGCCACGGCGGCGTGGGCCGCCCCGGGCGAGATCTCGTCCCCCGAGGCGCTCGTCGCGCTCGTGCGGGGAAACACGCAGCGGGTCGCCGAGCTCGAGGCGACCGTCGCCCGACTCGTCGACGAGGAGGACGCGTTGCGCTCCCGCCTCGCCGCGCTCGAGGCCGAGATCGGCGGGTCGGCCGGCGGTACGGAACCGTCCCCCCCGGCGTCCGACGACCCGGTCGCCGGCTCCGATCCGGTGCCGGCCCTCGGCCCGACCCCCGCCCCGGCACCGGCGCCTTCGGTCACCGCTCCGGCGCCTGCGCCTGCGCCTCCCCCGGCACCGGCGCCTTCGGTCACCGCTCCGGCGCCTGCGCCTGCGCCTCCCCCGGCACCGGCGCCTTCGGTCACCGCTCCGGCGCCTGCGCCTCCCCCGGCACCGGCGCCTCCGGCCGCCGAGCCGGCGCCCGCGCCCGACTCCGGGGAGGCCGCCACGGGGGTGAAGCACCTCGTCTTCACCGAGGACACGGTCATCACCGAGCGGCTCGTGCTCCGTCCCGGGGACACGGTCGAGCTGCGGAACGGGGCGTGCCTCTGCTTCGGGCCGGGAGGCTCGGCCGACTGGCAGGGGACCCCCACCGCCACGTGGAGCGACGACGGACGGGTGCAGAACCTCCGGCGGGACATCAAGATCTTCGGCGAGGGGCACATTCGGTTCGAACGCGGCTCGGGACGCTCGACGATCCGCTTCGTCGAGATCGACCTCCGTCCGCCGGTCGAGCTCGCCAAGTACCCGCTCCACTGGCACCACGTCGGCGACGGCTCACGGGGCACGCTCGTCGAGGGGGTCGTCGTGGAGAACTCGCCGAATCGCGCCTTCGTCCCGCACGCCTCGAACGGGATCACCTTCAAGGACACCATCGCCAAGAACGTCACCGCCAGCGCCTACTGGTGGGACCTGCCCGACTTCCAGTCGCAGGACCGCTCGAACAACTCCAACGACATCGTCTTCGACCATGTCCTGGCCGACGGCGTCCGGCCCCGACCGGGGAGCCGCGGGTACCGGCTCGCCGCCTTCACCCTCGGCGCCGGGACGGGTAACGTCGTGCGGAACTCGGTCGCGATGCACGTGGGTGGCCGGAAGGACTCCGCCGGGTTCGCCTGGCCCGAGCTGCACCATGCCCAGCCCAAGTCGTGGACGTTCGTGAACAACGTCGCGCACGACAACGCCGCCAACGGGATCTTCGTGTGGCAGAACAACGACCAGGACCATGTCGTGTCCGGGTTCCGCGGCTACGCCAACGCCGGGGCCGACATCGACCACGGCGCCTACCTCAACCGGTACGCGTACCGGAACGTCGAGGTGGAGAACCTCGAGGTCCACGCGCTCGGCTGGACCGTCACCGGTGGGCACATCGGCACCGTGAAGGTGTTCCGTCACGCCCTCTCGGGCGGGCCGGTCGTCTTCACCGACGTCGCGGTCGGCCGGCTCGTCATCGACAACACCGGCGACGGTGGGGACGTGCCGGGCCGGTACGTGTTCGTCCGAACCGGGCTGACGTTCGACGACGTGGTCGTCGTCGGTGCCGTACCCGGCACCCAGGTGACCATCGACGGCGAGACGCGCTCCTACTGAGGCCGAGACTCCCGCACCCCGCCGCGAGACGCCGGGGCCCGGCCCGGTCCGCCTCGGGAGGCTTTAGCCTCCGTTAACGCCCCGCGTCGTAGCGTGCGCGTCATCGCCTTCGAGGAGGATCGAGGCATGACCCTCGACACCCAGCCCGCCATCCCGACCGGCCGGACCTGGCGGGACCTGCCGCCCGAGCCGCCGTTCGGGGAGCCGTCACCGCCGGCGCCTCGCGGACCGGCGGTCCCTCCGCCGGAGACGCCGTCGCGGACGGAGCGGTTCCGCTGGTGGCCGTGGGCGGTGCTCGCCGCCGTGCTCGGCGCGGCCCTGCTCGTCCTCGTCGCCTGGGCGCCGTGGACGGGAGCGACGCCCACCACCGCCCTCGGCGCCGCCGGAGGCGAACCGGGAACCACCGCGCCCACCTTCCCCCCGGGGCAGGAGCCGGTCGCGGCGGTGGCCCACGCCCTCCTCCCCTCGGTCGTGCAGATCGAGACTCCCCGAGGACTGGGCTCGGGATTCGTCTACGACGCCGACCAGGGCCTCGTCCTCACCGCGGCGCACGTCGTGGAGGGCGCACGCTCCGTTCGGGTGCGGCTCGACGACGGGAGGACCGTCCCCGGGACCGTCCTGGGCGGTGACGTGGACCGGGACGTCGCCGTCGTCCGGATCCCCGCCGGCGGTCTCGTCGCCGCCCCCCTCGCCCTCGGCGAGCCCGTGGAGGTCGGCGAGACGGTCGTAGCCATCGGCAGCCCGTTCGGTCTCGACCAGACGGTGACCTCCGGAATCGTGTCGGCACTGGACCGCAGCCTCCACGTCGGAGGTCGGGAGATCACCGGACTCATCCAGACCGACGCCGCCATCAACCGGGGCAACTCGGGTGGACCGCTGGCGAACCTCGAGGGGAAGGTCATCGGCATCAACGTCGCCATCGCCTCGGCGTCGGGCGGGTCGAACGGGATCGGCTTCGCGGTGCCCATCGACACCGCCAGGCAGGTCGCCGATACGGTCGTCTCCGGTGGAGGCGCCGCGGGCGTCCCGCCGGCTGAGTCCCCACGACAGGGGAACTCCTTGGGCGATCTCCTCGACGAGTTGCGCCGCGGCCTGCCGTTCGATCCCTCCGATCCCCTCTCCCTCCTCCCACCCGAGCTGCGTGACCTCATGGACCGCCTTCTCGGGCCGGATCCCTTCGCCGGACCCGGAGGAGGTGCCGCCCCCTCCACACCCGGGCTCCTCGTTCGTCCCGGCTCGCTCCCGGACGGATACGAGGTCACGGCGACCCGGGTGACCACGTCCGGGGGGACGACCCGGCAGGTGACCACCCTGCGCGGACCGGCGGGAACCGTCGCGGTGCGCGCCACCTCCGGGGCGGTGGCGGCCGACGTCGTCCGGGACGCGAGCGGCGAGGAGGTGACGGTGCGTGGCGCTCCCGGCCGTCTCGAGGAGGGCGGCGGCCGGATCCGGCTCGTCTGGGCGGAGCGGGAGGATCTCGTGGTGGAGATCATCGCCCCGGAGGGGATGGGCCGGGCGGCGGTGCTCGCGCTCGCCGCGGGGCTGGAGGTCGCTTCGTGACGGACGACTTCGCGCTGCGATCCACCCAACTCGAGCAGGCCCTCTTCGAGATCCGCAAGGTCATCGTCGGCCAGGACCGAGTCCTGGAGCGGCTCATGGTCGGGCTCGTCGCCGACGGACACTGCCTCCTCGAGGGCGTACCGGGTCTGGGGAAGACGATCGCGCTGCGCACCATGGCCCGGGTCCTCGGAGGGACGTTCAGCCGGATCCAGTTCACCCCCGACCTCATCCCCTCCGACATCGTCGGCACCCGCATCTACCGGGCGTCGCGGGAGACCTTCGACGTGGAGGTCGGGCCGGTGCTGGCGAACTTCGTCCTCGCCGACGAGATCAACCGTGCCCCGGCGAAGGTGCAGTCCGCCATGCTCGAGGTCATGGCCGAGCGGCAGGTGACGATCGGCGACCGGACCTTCCCGGCCCCGCGCCCCTTCCTCGTCATGGCCACGCAGAACCCGATCGAGTCGGAAGGCGTCTACCCGCTCCCGGAGGCGCAACGTGACCGGTTCCTCATGCGGATCCCGGTGGGCTACCCGACCCCCGACGAGGAGAAGGAGATCGTCCGGCGGATGGGCATCGGTCCCGACCGCGCCGAGCGGATCCTCGACACCGAGGACGTCCTCGGCATGCAGGAGGTCGCTCGCGGCGTCTACGTCGACCCGGCCGTCACCGACTACGCCGTCCGGATCGTGCTGGCGACCAGAGACCCGGCCGAGGCCGGCCTCCCGGCGCTCGCCGGGTTGATCGCCTACGGAGCCAGTCCCCGGGCGTCGCTCGGCCTCGTCGCCGCGGGGAAGGCGATGGCGCTCCTCCGCGGCCGGGGGTACGTCCTTCCCCAGGACGTGTACGACGTCGCGTACGACGTCCTCAACCATCGGCTCGTCCTCTCCTACGAGGCGCTCGCCGACGGCGTGACGGTGGACGACGTCCTCGTCGAGCTCCTCTCGACGATGCCGGCACCGCGGGTCGCGGTCCGGGGCGAGGCGCAGGCCGGGTCGTGAACCGCCGCGCCGGCCGCCACGCCGCGCTCCGCACCCTCGAGCTGAAGGTGTTCCGTCGGCTCGACGGCATCCTCCAAGGCGACCACCGGGGACTCGTGCCCGGGCACGGCAGCGAGCTGGGGGAGGCCCGCCGCTACCTGCCTGGCGACGACGTGCGGCGGATCGACTGGAACGTGACCGCCCGGACCGGCGAGCCCCACGTGCGGGACACGATCGCGGACCGGGAGCTCGAGACGACCCTCGTGGTGGACCTGTCCGGATCGATGAGCTTCGGGACCGCCGCCGGCGAGAAGCGGGACGTCGCCGTCGGCGCCGTCGGGGCCGTCGGGTATCTGACCCAGCGGGGGGGCAACCGCACCGGAGCGCTCCTCCTCGACGGGAGGGGCACCACCTGGATGCGCCATCGCGGAGGGCGGCGGCATCTCGAGGGAATCCTCTACCGGCTCCTCTCCACGGATCGCGACGGGGGACGTGCCGATCTCGCCGCCGGTCTCCGGGAGGCGGGCCGGCTCGCCCGCCGGCGCGGGCTCGTCGCGGTCGCATCCGACTTCCTCGACGCCGGAGACTGGGATCGTTCGTTGCGGGCGCTCGCCCGCCGTCACGACGTCCTCGTCTTCGAGGTGGTGGATCCCCGCGAGCTCGAGCTCGCCGACGTGGGCGTCATCGCCGTCGTGGATCCCGAGACGGGACGCCGCCGCTGGGTCGACACCGCGTCACCGGCGCTTCGTGCCCGCTACGGCGCGGCGGCCTCCGCGCAGCGACAGGAGATCGGGGAGCGGCTGCGCCGGGCGGGGGCGGATCACCTCGTCCTGCGTACCGACCGCGACTGGGTGCGAGACCTGGTCCGGCACGTCGTGCGCCGACGCGGCCACACGACGGGGAGGCGACCGTGAGGTTCCTTCTTCCGGCGCGGCTGTGGCTGCTCCTCCTCCCGGCGTGGTTCGTCGCCGCCTACCTCGTCGCGTTGGGACGCAAGCACCGACACGTGGTGCGGTTCACCACCGTCGAGCTCCTCGATCGGGTCGCCCCGGACCGTCCCGGCTGGCGGCGGCACCTGCCGGCGGCGCTCTTCGTTGGCGCACTCGCCGTCACGGCGGTGGCGCTCGCCCGCCCCGTCACCACGGTCCGCGTCCCCCGGGAGGAGGCCACCGTCATCGTGGCCGTGGACGTCTCGCTCTCCATGCAGGCCACGGACGTACCGCCGAGCCGGCTCGAGGCCGCCCAGGAGGCGGCACGGCGGTTCGTCGACCTGGCGCCCGGCTCCCTGCGCGTCGGCCTCGTCCCCTTCGCCGGCTCGGCGCTTCCCGCAGTGGCACCCACCACCGACAAGGCGGAGGTGAAGGCGGGGATCGATCGACTCCGACTCGCCGAGGGAACGGCGGTCGGGGAGGCGATCTACGCCGCATTGGACCTCGTCGCCCGCGAGGAGCAGGACGTGGGGGAGGACGTGCCGGCGGCGATCGTGGTCCTCTCGGACGGTACGACGACGATGGGTCGGGACTCGGCCGCGGCGGCTCAGGCGGCCGCTGCCGCCGGCGTGCCCGTCTCGACGATCTCCTTCGGGACCGCGTCCGGTGCGATCACCTACCAGGGCGACCTCATCCCGGTACCCCCCGACGAGGCGGCGCTGCGCGCCGTGGCCGAGGCCACCGGGGGCCGGTTCTTCACCGCGGCCTCCGTCGCGGAGCTGCAGCAGATCCTCGACGACATCGGCTCCCGGATCGGGTTCGTCTCCGTCGATCGGGAGGTGTGGGAGTGGTTCCTCGCCGCGGGCCTCGTCTTCCTCGTCGCCGCCGGTGCCGGTTCGCTCCTGTGGTTCTCCCGGCTCCCCTGATCCCACCTCAGGCGAGGAAGCCGAGCCGGGGGAACTCCCCGCCGAGGATGGTCGCGGCATCGGCCCTCAGCCAGTCGGTGAGGACGGTCGCGTACAGGGAGCGGTAATCGACGGTGTGCACGAGATTGCCCCGGGAGTCGAGCCTCGTGAGGCTCGGAGGCTCCCCGTACCGACCGCCGCGCACCGCCGCGCCGAGGACGAGATGCGCCGCCGCGGTCCCGTGGTCGGTCCCCGAGCCGTTGAACGCCACCCGTCGACCGAACTCGGAGGTCGTCATCACCAGCACCCGATCGGCGACGCCGGCCGCATCGACGTCCGTGGAGAAGTCCCGAAGTGCCGTGTCGAGGGCCGTCATGAGCTCCTCGTGGCGACGGGTCTCCCCCTCGTGCGTGTCGAAGTCCCCCCAGCCGTGCACGTAGACGACGCGGGGCGGCGCCGGCGAGGCGACGAGCGCGGCCGCGACCTGGAGAGAGGTCGCGAGGTCGCGACGGCCCCGGAGACTCCCGTCGACGCGGTCGCGGGAGGACGGGGAGGTCTCCCCTTCGGCGAGGATCGTGTCCAGCTCGTCGGCGGCGGACACGGTGCTGCCGACGGCGCGGCGCACCTCGTCGAGCAGGGTGGCCCCGTCGAACGCCGCCGGGGCGAAGCCCTTCCACATCGCCAACAGCTCGTCGGCAGTGTCGATCCACGGCGGGAGCGTCGGCGAGAGTCCGGCGAGATTCTGCACCGACACCATGAAGGAGTGGTCGCCGAGGAGGGCCGGGGTCGGGCCCGGGCCGATCGAGACGCCGGCGAGGGGGTCCTCGGTCCCCACGGTCGCGTCGAGGTAACGCCCGAGCCATCCGGTGCTTCCCGGGGCGCCGGAGGCACCGCTCCACCACACTGCCATCGAAGCGAAATGGGAGAGATCGGGGTCCGGGTAACCGATCCCCTCCACCACGGCGAGCCGGCCCTCGCCGTACCGCTCGGCGAGGAAGCCGAGCGACGGGTGGAGGCCGATCTCGTCGTCGAGGATGAGCGGTTCCGCCACGGCCAGGTCGCCGCGGAGGTCGTGGTACCGCGTCGAGGCGTAGGGGACGACGGTGTTGAGACCATCGTTGCCACCGCCCATCTCGACGACGACGAGCGTCCGCGCCTCGGGCACGGCGATGGTGCCCGGAGGCGCCGACGGCGGTGCACTCGTCCCGGGTCCGTTCCCGAGGGTCGTCGTGGGGGACGGCGCGGCGGGGTTGCGGCCCCACACGGCGATGCCGAAGCCACCGACGGTGGCGACGGCCACGCCGGCACCGAGCGTGGCGAGGAAGCGGCGGCGGGTGATCGAGGGGCAGCGGGGGCGCGGCTCCTCGCCGGGGGGGCCGTCGTCCGGTGGCGTGGCCTGGGGCTCGCGAGTGGGGTCGCGGCCGTTCATACGACGAAGTATTCGGGGGCGCCGAGGACGAGCGCGGCGCGGCTGATCGGATCGGGCGCGGCGTCGAGGACCTCACGGGTGGTGGGATCGAGGTCGAAGAGGCCGAGGCGGGCGGCGAGCTCCTCGGTGCCGAGATCCGGCAGGTCGCGGGGGAACGCGGCGAGGAGGTCGAAACCGTGGACGAGATGGAAGGGCCCGAGGAGGCGCCGACCCTTGGGGTACCCGGCGACGTTGGCCGGAGAGAAGGGGAGGTAGCCGAGGAGATGCAGGCTCCGGCCGAGGAAGGCGCGGACGCGATCGGACCCGGCGGCGTCCCCGCCGAAGGCCTGGAGGACCCCGACGGCTCGTTCCAGGGGGGTCCGCCCCTTGGCCCGGATGGCGGCGTCGTCGGCGAAGGCGGGCTCGGACACGATCGCCTCGACGAGCGCCATGATCGACCAGTCGCGCCGGAACGCCGCCGCGATCCGGATCAGGGCCGCGGGATCGGGGTCGAGCCCGGTGAGCTCCCGGAACAGCTTGGTGGCGACGTACTCGGCGGTGGCCGGGTGGTCGAGGATGACGTCGATGGCGGCGGCGGCGTCGAGCCGCCCGGTCACTCCGAGGAGCGTCTTCACGCCGTCGTCGTGGCGGCGGGGGAGGAAGGTCGCCGTGAAGGGGGCGAGGCCCAGCCGGGCGGCACGCCCGCCCGGCCGGACCACGACCCACCCCGAGAAGGCGCGAGAGGCGGCGACGACGTCCTCCTCGGTGTAATTGCCCCGACCCAGGGTGAACAGCTCCATCACCTCGCGGCCGAAGTTCTCGTTGATGGCCCCGGCGCGGTTCTCGACGCCGTCGAGGTAGACGAGCATCGCCGGATCGACGGCGATGGCGTGGAGCAGGTCGGCGAAGGATCCGGTGGCATGGTCGCGGATGGTCAGGTGCTGGCGCAGCATGAGGTACGGGGACTTGACCTTGCGGATGTCGGTGGCGAAGTGGTCGTGCCAGAACCAGCAGAGACGCTCCTCGATGCGGCGCGGTCCGGTCACCATCTGGGTGAGCCAGTAGCGGTAGGCGGCCTCGCGAGCCTCGCGGGACCGGTCCGCCTCGAGCGTCGCCGGTGGGGCGAGGTTCGTGGGACGGGGCGTCTCGCGGGAGAGGTCGAGCGCGGCGGCGACGGCGTCCTCGACGGAGGCGGCGCGAGCGACGATCTCGGGCTCGACGCCGAAACCGAGGCGTCGGGCGACGTGGCTGGTCCGCTCCCGCTCCGAGTACGTCATGGCGCGATCCTCGCCCGGGGATGTTCGAGAAGCGTGAAGGCTCCGGGAGGAATCGGTTCAGGGACGGACCGGAGGTAGATTGCGCCGCGGCCCCACGGGAGCTCCCGGTGGTCTCGGGTCGGTGGCGGGAGACCGGCGCGGTGGGGTCGCTGATGTCGGGGACGACGAGGAGGAGCGACGTGGTGGACCTGTTCGACCTGACCGGCAAGGTGGCGCTCGTCACCGGCGGGAACGGTGGCATCGGTCTGGGGATGGCGGAGGGCCTCGCCGGCGCCGGAGCCGCCGTGGCCGTCTGGGGCACGAACGCCGAGAAGAACGCCGCCGCCGTGGCACGACTCCGTGACGCCGGGGCGGACGCCGAGGCATTCCGCTGCGACGTCGGCGACGAGGACGAGGTGGCCGCGACGTTCGCCGCGACCATCGACCGCTTCGGGAAGGTGGACGCCTGTTTCGCCAACGCCGGGGTCGGCACCCGCGGCACGCGATTCGCCGACATGTCCCTCGGCGAGTGGCGGGACATCCTGCGGGTGAACCTCGACGGGGCGTTCCTCACCCTGCGCGCCGCGGTTCGACACCTACGGGAGCGCGGCAGCGGAGGCTCACTCGTGGTCACGTCCTCGATCGCGTCCATCTTCGGGATGCCGCGAGGAGAGCACTACGCGGCGACGAAGGCGGCGGTCTCCGCACTGGCCCGCGGCCTCGCGGTGGAGTACGGCCGGTACGGCATTCGCGCCAACGCCGTGCTCCCGGGGTGGATCGACACCGCGATGACGGCGCCGCTGTTCGCCAGCGAGCGGTTCGCCGGCGCGGTCCTTCCCCGCATACCGGCGGGACGGTGGGGGACGCCCGCCGACTTCGCCGGCATCGCCGTCTACCTGGCCTCCGACGTCTCGCGCTATCACACCGGCGACACGCTCGTGGTGGACGGGGGGTACCGGGTGTTCTGATCCGCCCGCGGGGAGGCGCCCCCGCTCAGACCGGATCGGCCCCGAGGCGGTGCTGGAGCCGGCGCATGCCGGCGAGCCATCGCTCGTAGTCGGAGGCCTTGTTGCGGAAGTACTCGGCGACCTCGGGATGGGGCAGGATGAGGAAGCGCTCGGCACGGATGCCGTCGACGACGGCCTCGGCCACCTCCTCGGGCGACTTGGAGGTGGCGACGGCGAACTCGTGGAACCCCTCCCCCACGTCGGTGAGGGAGTCGAGCATGCTCGTGCGAACGAACTGCGGGCAGAGCGCCGACACGCGGATGCCGGCGTCCCCGTAGGTGACCGACAGCCACTCCGCGAGGGCGAGCGCGGCGTGCTTCGTGACGCTGTACGGCGCCGCCCCGAGGTTCGTCAGGAGGCCCGCCGCCGACACCGTGTGCAGCAGATACCCCTCGCCACGGGCGAGCATCGAGGGCAGGACCGCCCGCGCGCCGAGGACGTGCGCCATGACGTTCACCTCCCAGGTGCGCCGCCACGCCTCGTCGGAGACCTCGACGCTCCCGCCGGTGGCGATCCCCGCGTTGAGGCAGAGCAGGTCCACCGGTCCGTACGCGTCCTCGGCGGCGGCGATCAGCGCCGTCACGTCTCCCGGATCGGCGACGTCGACCCGCCGGGCGAGCCCCCCCACCGCGGTGGCCACGGCGGCGGCCGCCGCGGCGTCGAGATCGGCGACGACGATGCCCCGGGGCTCCTCGGCGGCGAACCGACGGCACATGGCCGCCCCGATCCCGTTGCCTCCGCCGGTGACGACGATCACCTTCCCCACCAGTTCCATGACGCTCCTCGATCCGCGGTCCTCGCCGACAATCTACAGTCGTGGGGGACAGCAGCCCCGTCGAGGAGGAACGTGATGAACCTGGTTCCCACCGCCGAGTTGGCCGACCACGTCGGGGAGGAGCTCGGCGTCTCCGAGTGGTTCACCATCGACCAGGCCCGCATCGACGCCTTCGCCGACGTGACGGAGGACCACCAGTTCATCCACGTGGATCCGGAGGCGGCCCGGCAGACGCCGTTCGGCTCGACCATCGCCCACGGCTTCCTCACGCTGTCGCTGCTGCCCCACTTCCTCTACCAGACGATGCTCACCCCCGAAGGCACGGTCTTCGCCCTCAACTACGGGCTCGACAAGGTGCGGTTCCTCGAGCCGGTGAAGGTCGACAGCCGGGTTCGGGCTCGGACCCGACTCGTGGACGTGACCGAGAAGGGCTCCGGTCGCTGGCTCCTCAAGATGGAGGTGACCGTCGAGATCGAGGGCGTGGAGAAGCCCGCCCTCGTCGCCGAGCCCCTCACCATGTTCATCGTCTCCTGATGGTCGATCCGGGCGCACTCCGTCTCGCCACGCTCGGGCTCCACGCCGGCCAGGAGCCCGACCCCCGGTTCGGGGCGAGGGCCGTCCCCATCTACCAGACGACGTCCTACCTCTTCGGCGACGTCGAACAGGCGGCGGGGCGGTTCAACCTGGAACGACAGGGGCACATCTACTCGCGGATCTCGAACCCGACGGTGGCCGTCTTCGAGGAGCGGGTGGCCGCGCTCGAGGGGGGCGTGGGAGCCGTGGCCGCCGCCAGCGGCCAGGCCGCGCTCTTCCTGGCGATCCCCACCCTCATGTCGGCGGGGGCGCACATCGTCTCCTCGGCCTCGATCTACGGAGGGACCCACAACCTCTTCGCCCAGACCCTGCCTCGGCTCGCCGGGATCACGACGACGTTCGTCGACCCGCGCGACCCCGACGCCTTCCGCGAGGCGATCCGCCCCGAGACGCGACTCGTCTTCGGCGAGACCCTGGGGAATCCCGCCCTCGAGGTGCTCGACGTCCCCGCCGTCGCCGAGGTGGCGCACGCCGCGGGGCTCCCGCTCATGATCGACAACACCTTCGCCACGCCGTACCTGTTCCGCCCGCTCGAGTACGGAGCGGACATCGTCATGCACTCGGCGACGAAGTTCATCGGAGGGCACGGGGTGGCGATCGGGGGCGTCCTCGTCGACGGCGGGACCTTCGACTGGGAGGCGTCGGGGAAGTTCCCGACGCTCACCGAGCCGTACCCGTCCTACCACGGCCTGCGCTTCGCCGACGAGTTCGGGACGCAGGCCTTCCTCATGCGCGCCCGAGTCGAGGGCCTGCGGGACTTCGGGGCGGCGCTGGCGCCCCAGAACGCGTTCTACTTCCTCCAGGGCCTCGAGACCCTCCACGTGCGGATGCCGCGGCACGTGGAGAACACCCGCCGGATCGTCGCGTTCCTCGCGGAGGCGCCGGAGGTCTCGTGGGTCACGTACCCGGAGCTCCCCGACCACCCGGATCACGACCTCGCCGCCCGGCTCCTGCCCCGCGGATGCGGTGCGATCTTCCCCTTCGGGATCCGCGGCGGTCGTGAGGCGGGGCGGCGCTTCATCGAGCGGCTGCGGATCTTCTCCCACCTGGCGAACGTAGGGGACGCGAAGTCGCTCGTCATCCATCCCGCGTCGACGACCCACGCGACGCTCAGCGCCGAGGAGCTGGCCGCCGCCGGGGTGGGGGAGGACCTCGTTCGGCTCTCCATCGGCCTCGAGGACCCCGACGATCTCATCGCCGACCTGCAGCAGGCGCTGCGGGCCTCGCAACGGAGGTGACGTGATGGAGCTCGACGTCCAGGGACGCCCGACCCATGTCTCCACCGGGGGACGGGCGTTCGATCCCACGGCGCCCACCGTGGTCCTCCTCCACGGGGCCGGGATGGACCACACGGTGTGGCAGTTCCAGGCCCGGGCCGTGGCCCACCACGGGTACGGGGTGCTGGCGGTGGACTTCCCCGGGCACGGACGCTCCGCGGGTCCACCGCCGGCGACGATCGGCGGGTTCGCCGACTGGCTGGTCGCGCTGCTCGACGCCGCCGGAGTGGCCGGGGCCCATCTCGTGGGCCACTCCATGGGGTCCCTCGTCGCCCTCGACGCCGCGGCGCGCCACGCCTCCCGAGTGCGATCCATCGCCCTCCTCGGCGTCGCCGAGCGCATGCCGGTCCATCCCGAGCTCCTCGCCGCCGCCGCCGCCGACGACCATCTCGCCTTCGAGCTCGTGACCTCCTGGAGCCATGCCCGGGCGGCGCACACTGGCGGACATCCGACGCCCGGCCTCTGGATGATGGGGGCGACGACCCGGCTGCTCGAGCGGTCGGCGCCGGGGGTGCTCCACAACGACCTCGCCGCCTGCGACGCCTACGCCGACGCGGCCGCGTCCGCCGCCGCGGCGTCCTGCCCGGCACTGCTCCTCCTCGGCGAGCAGGACGTCATGACGCGCCCGGCGGCGGCCGGCCCGCTCGCCGAGGCGCTCGAGGACGTTCGCGTGGTCCTCGTCCCCGGTGCCGGGCACATGCTCATGGTCGAGCAGCCCGACGCCACCATCGACGCGCTCCTCGCCTTCCTCGCCGACGTGCTCCGGGGCGCGCCGGCCCCGTCGTGAGCCCGGTCGGGTCCTCCGGGTCGTGGCGATCCCCGGAATCGGCCCGTATCCTGCGCGGTTGACCGTTCGGTGGAGATGGGCATGGTGAGGAGAGGCGGCCTCCCCGGGGCGCGACCGCGGGGGATCGTGGGGCGCACATGGACGCGGGACTGAGGGTGCTGCTGGCCATCGGCGACGACGGCCGGTACACGGCGGTGGCGTCCCGGTTGGCGGCCATGCGCTCCGTGCCCGTCCATCTGGACCGGGTGGGGACCCTGGAGGCCGCCCGGCGCGCCCTCGAGGAGGAGCACCACGACCTCCTCCTCGTCGACGTCCGGATCGGAGGGGGCCGGGGCATCGAGCTCGTGGAGGCGGCGGGCGCCGCCGGCACACCGTCGGCGGCGATCGTGCTCGTGCCGGTGGGGGACCGGGCGGGCGCGGACGCCGCCCGGCAGGCGGGGGCCGCGGAGGTCCTCACCGACGACGAGCTCGACCCCGAGATGCTCGAGCGATCGATCCGGCACGGCCGGGAGCGAGCCCGCCTGCTCGCCGCCCTGCGGGATCGGGAGGAGGGGTACCGGCTCCTCCTCGAGGGATCCCGAGACGGCCTGTGGGACTGGGACCTGCGGGAGCACCGGATCGTCTTCGGGCCTCGGTGGAAGGCGCTCCTCGGCGAGGAGGAGGCCGCGGTGGGAGACGACCCGGAGGAGTGGTTCGGACGGGTCCACCCGGGCGACCGGGCGCGCCTGCGGAGCGCCATCCGCGACCACCTCGAAGGGAGGACGGAACGGCTCGAGGTCGAGCACCGCATCCGCCACGCCGACGGGCGGTACCGGACGGTGCTGGCGCGTGGCGTCGCCGCCCGCGACGGCTCGGGCCGGGCGCACCGCCTGGCCGGATCGCTCACCGACGTCACCCCCGTGCGCGAGGCGGAGGAGGCGCTGGCGTACGTCTCCTTCCACGACGAGGTCACCGACCTGCCCAATCGGGTGCTGTTCATGGACCGGTTGCACGCCGCGGTCGGCGACGCGTCCGGGCGCGCCGAAGGCCGGTGCGCCGTGCTCCTCGTCGACCTCCGGCGTCGACACGTCGTGGACGAGACGCTCGGTCATCGCGCCGGGGATCGGCTCCTCGCCGAGGCGGCGCGGCGCCTCCGGGCGGTCGCCGGGAGTGGCGAGATCGTCGCCCGTCT
Source organism: uncultured Acidimicrobiaceae bacterium (assembly GCA_964584755.1). Lineage (GTDB taxonomy): Bacteria > Actinomycetota > Acidimicrobiia > Spongiisociales > UBA5794 > CAZPAV01. Next base: position 22,444 of record CAZPAV010000002.1, on the reverse strand, counting down.
CGGTGGTGACGTCTTCGCGGTGCTCCTCGAGGACGCCGACCTCGTGGCGGCGACGACCGTGGCGGGACGGATCCAGGCCGCGTTCGACCCGCCGTTCGATCTCGAGGGTGGGCCGGTCTACGCGACGCCGGCGATCGGCATCGCCGTCGCCACCGGCGCGGAGACCCCGGGCGGGCTGCTGCGCGACGCCCAGGCCGCGATGAACCGGGCCGGGCTGCGTGGAGGGGTGGTGCGATTCGACGAGCGCATGCGCGCCCTGGCGACGGCCGAGTTCCGCATGGAGGCCGAGCTGCGGCGGGCGCTCGACGAGGAGGAGCTGCGGGTGTACTACCAACCGGTCGTCCGGCTCGCCACGGGCCGGGTCGGCGCCTTCGAAGCGCTCGTCCGTTGGGAGCATCCCGAGCAGGGTCTCCTCGCGCCCGACGAGTTCCTGCCGGCGGCCGAGGCTGCGGGACTGCTCGGCGCCATCGACCTGTGGGTCCTCCGGCACGCCTGTGCCCGGTTGGCGGCGTGGCGGCGGGCGTCGTCCGCGGCGGCGGAGGTGGCGATCGGCGTGAACCTCTCCCCCGAGCACCTCGGGGAGGAGGGCTTCGTCGACACCGTGGCCGAGGTCCTCGCCGAGACGGGTCTCGACCCGGCGCGGCTCCAGCTCGAGATCACCGAGACCGCGCTCGTCGAGGACACGAAGGCGGTCGTGACCACCCTGGAGCGGTTGCGTGCGCTCCGGGTGAGCGTGTGTCTCGACGACTTCGGGACGGGGTACTCGTCGCTGGCGTACCTGCAGCGTCTGCCGGTGGACGCGTTCAAGATGGACCGCAGCTTCCTGCGCACCGCGGCGCAGGTCCCCGCCGGAGGGGGCCTGGTGCGCACGATCCTCGCCCTGGGTCGGGACCTCGCGCTGCCGGTGATCGCGGAGGGCGTCGAGACGACGGCGGACCTCGCGACCCTGCGGGAGCTCGGCTGCGACTTCGGTCAGGGGTTCCTGTTCTCCGAGCCGGTGCCCGCCGACGAGGCCTTCGCGCTCCTCACGCGCCGTCCCGTGTGGTGAGCGAGGCGGCCGGGGGAACGACGCTGGTCTGGGCGCGGGATCGTGCGTAGAGTTACGCCATGGAACCGTTGGAGATCTCGCGACGGGTCTACGAGCGGCTGAGCACGCTGGGACGGGGCGTTCCTCCCCGCATGCGCTCCTGGACCGGCGAGGAGTGGGGTCCGTCGGCGGCGACGGCCACCATCGTGCTCCGGCATCCGGGGGCACTCCGGGCGCTGCTCCTCCCGCCGGACGATCTCACCGCGGGGGAGGCGTACGTCTACGACGACGTCGACATCGAGGGGGACATCTTCGCGGCCCTCGAGTTCGCCGCCTCCGTCGATCCGGGGGCGCGGCACCGTGCCGAGGCGCTGCGTCTGTGGCGCCTGCTCCGTAGCCTGCCGGACACGGCGCGGCGGGCCGCGGCGGAGCGACCGCGTATGCGCGGATTCCTCCACTCCCTCCGCCGGGACCGGGAGGCGGTCACCCATCACTACGACACCGGCAACGACTTCTTCGCACGGTTCCTCGATCCGCAGATGGTGTACTCCTGCGCCTACTTCCTCGATCCGTGGGAGACCCTGGAACGGGCGCAGCGCCGCAAGCTCGAGGTGATCTGCCGCAAGCTCGGGTTGCGGCCGGGGATGCGGCTCCTCGACGTGGGCTGCGGGTGGGGCGCCCTCGTCGTGTACGCCGCGGCGGAGTACGGCGTGACGTGCGTGGGCGTGACCCTGAGCAGCGAGCAGGCGTCCTGGGCGGAACGCCTCGCCAAGGAGGCCGGGGTGGGGGACCGGGTGACGATCCTCCAGCGGGACTACCGGGAGGTCGACGGCCGGTTCGACGCCATCGCCTCGGTGGGCATGTTCGAGCACGTGGGTCGCAAGGAGCTGCACACCTACTTCGGTCGGTTGCGCGCCCTGCTCGAGCCCGGTGGTGCCGTCCTCAACCACGGCATCGTCACCCGAGCCCGGGAGGTGTCACGACGGCGTCCGACGTTCGTCAACACGTACGTCTTCCCCGATGGGGAGCTCGAGCCGATCGACGAGGTGGTCGGGGCCGCCGAGGACGCGGGCCTCGAGCTGCGCGACGCCGAATCCCTGCGGCGCCACTACGCCGTCACCCTCCGGCATTGGGTGGCGAATCTCGAGGCCAACCACGACGAGGCGGTCGCCGCGGCCGACGAGCGCACGTACCGCATCTGGCGCGCCTACATGGCGGGGTCGGCGATCGGCTTCGAGCAGGGCGGTATCTCGGTGTTCCAGCTCCTGCTCGCCGACCCGGATCGTCCCTGGACGTGGGGTCGGCGACGGTTCCTCAGCGAGGACGACGCGTAGCGGCGACGACCGCCGGCGGGCTCCGGCCGCGAGGTGCCGTCGGGTGGGACGGCTCCCGCCCCGGCGGGTCCGGTTCGCGCGCAGAGAGGGGTAGGTTCCCCTCATGAGTCGCCAGACGCTCGGGCTCGACGATCGCCTCCAGGAGTACGTCCGGCGGTACGGGGTGCGTGAGTCGGGGCTCCTACGCCGCCTCCGCGAGGAGACCGCGGCTCGTCCCGAGGCCCACCTGCAGATCGCTCCGGAGCAGGGACAGCTCCTCGCGTTCCTCGTCCGCCTCGTGGGGGCGCGTCGCGCCCTGGAGGTGGGGACGTTCACCGGGTACTCCAGTCTGTGGATCGCCGGCGCGATGGGATCGGGGGGGCGGCTCGACTGCTGTGACGTCTCGGCGGAGTGGACCGACGTGGCTCGCCACCACTGGGAGGAGGCGGGCCTCGCGGATCGGATCGAGCTCCATCTCGGCCCGGCCCTGGACACGCTCGCGGGGCTCCTCGCCGCCGGTCGAGCCGGGACGTACGACTTCGTCTTCCTCGACGCGGACAAGGCGAATCTCGGGCGGTACTACGAGCTCGCCCTCGAGCTCCTCCGGCCGGGCGGGGTGGTCGCCATCGACAACACCCTCTGGTCGGGGCGGGTCGCCGACCCGGAGGTCACCGACGCGGACACCGAGGCCATTCGGCGCCTCGGGGAGCGGATTCACGCCGACGAGCGGGTCGACATGGTGCTCGTTCCCGTCGGCGACGGTCTCACGGTCGCCCGCAGACGCTGACCGGCCCGGCCCGCGGCGCGGGAGGTCCGGCGTGTCGAAGGGGCCCGTACCTCCCACCGGCCCGGGCCCCTTCGCTTCCCCCACAGCGATGCGGTCAGCGTTCTCCGTCGTAGAACTGCTCCGCCTCCGTGGAGCCCTCCAGCGCGAGCGTCGAGGCGACGCCCCCGCCGATGACCTGGGCGACCTGATCGAAGTACCCGGCACCGACCTCGCGTTGGTGGCGGGTGGCCGAGTACCCCTCGCGTTCCATGGCGAGTTCCCGCTCCTGGAGCGTGACGTACGCCGGCATGCCACGATCGGCGTAGCCCCGGGCGAGATCGAACATGGCCGCGTTGAGGGCGTGGAAGCCGGCGAGGGTGATGAACTGGAAGCGGTACCCCATGGCGCCCAGCTCCTTCTGGAACTTGGCGATCGTCGCGTCGTCGAGGTGACGCCGCCAGTTGAACGACGGCGAGCAGTTGTACGCGAGCGTCTTCTCGGGGAACTCGGCGCGGATCGCCTCGGCGAAGCGCGCCGCCTCGACGAGGTCGGGCGTCGAGGTCTCGCACCAGAGGAGGTCGGCGTACGGGGCGTAGGCGAGGCCGCGGGCGATCGCCGCCTCCATCCCGTTCCGCACCACGTGGAACCCCTCCGGGGTCCGCTCGCCGGTGAGGAAGGCTCGATCCCGCTCGTCGATGTCGCTGGTGAGGAGCGTCGCCGCCAGGGAGTCGGTCCGGGCGATCACCAGGGTGGGAACGCCCATGACGTCTGCGGCGAGTCGGGCCGCCTGGAGGTTCCGGACGTGGTGGGCCGTGGGAACGAGCACCTTGCCACCCATGTGGCCGCACTTCTTCTCCGAGGACAGTTGGTCCTCGAGGTGCACTGCCGCAGCCCCGGCCCGGATGTACCCCTTCGTGAGCTCGAAGACGTTCAGCGGCCCGCCGAAACCCGACTCGGCGTCCGCGACGATCGGGACCATCCACTCGCGACCGCCGGCTCCTTCGGCCCACTCGACCTGGTCGGCGCGCCGCAGGGCGTTGTTGAGGCGTCGCACCATGGCGGGACCGCTGTTCGCCGGGTACAGGGACTGGTCCGGATACACCTCTCCCGCGAGGTTGCCGTCGGCGGCGACCTGCCATCCGGAGAGGTAGATCGCCTCGAGGCCGGCCTTGACCATCTGCACGGCCTGGCCCCCGCTGAGCGCCCCCAGGGCTCGGATGAAGTCCCTGGTCGTCAGGAGCTCCCAGAGCCGCTCGGCGCCCCGACGGGCGAGCGTGTGCTCCTCCACGAAGGATCCCTGGAGGCGGACGACCTGCTCGGGGGAGTGGACCCGGTGGATCCCCCGCCAGCGGGGGCTCTCCTCCCACTCGGCGCGGATCGCCGCGGCACGTCGCCGGATGATCGCTTCCGTGCTCATCTCGGTCCCTCCTCGAGGATCTCGTACGCGGGCAGGGTGAGGAACTCGGGGAACTCGTCGGCGAGGGCGACCTCCTCGAAGAGTCGTCGGGCCTCCGGGAAGCGTCGCCGCCGGAACTCGACCTCCCCGATCTCGTCACGGATCCGCCCGGTCTCCTCGTCGGCCACCTTGCGGACGAACCCCGGGGTGACGGGCTCGCCGTCGGCGGTGCGCACGCCGTGCCGGACCCACTGCCACACCTGGGATCGTGAGATCTCGGCGGTGGCGGCGTCCTCCATGAGGTGATAGATCGCCGCGGCGCCGTCGCCTCCCAGCCACGACGCGAGGTACCGGATGGCGACGTCGACGTTCAGGCGGACGCCGCCGTCGGTCACCCTCCCGCCGGGCACCCGGAAGTCGAGGAGGTCCGCGGCGCCGACCGTCACGTCCTCCCGGAGCCGATCGATCTGGTTCGGACGATCACCGAGGATCGCGGTGAAGACGTCGGTGGCGAGCGGGACGAGGTCGGGGTGGGCCACCCAGGTGCCGTCGAAGCCGTCACGGGACTCGCGCTCCTTGTCCTCGCGCACCTTGGCGAAGGCACGACGGTTCACCTCCTCGTCGCGACGCGAGGGGATGAACGCCGCCATGCCACCCATGGCGTGGGCGCCGCGGCGATGACAGGTGCGCACGAGGAGCTCGGTGTAGGCCCGCATGAAGGGGACGGTCATCGTGATCTCGCTCCGGTCGGGCAGGGTCATCTCCGGTCGGTTCCGGAACTTCTTGATGATGGAGAAGATGTAGTCCCACCGGCCGGCGTTCAGTCCGACGGAGTGCTCTCGCAGCTCGTGGAGGATCTCCTCCATCTCGAAGGCGGCGAGGATCGTCTCGATGAGCACGGTGGCGCGCACCGACCCCGAGGGCAGCTCGAGACGCCGCTCGGCGTAGGTGAACACGTCGTTCCAGAGTCGGGCCTCGAGATGGCTCTCGAGCTTCGGGAGGTAGTAGTAGGGGCCGGAGCCGCGCTCGAGGAGCTCCCGGGCGTTGTGGTGGCAGGCGAGCCCGAAGTCGAAGAGTCCGGCCGAGACGGGTCGCCCGTCGACGAGGAGGTGCCGTTCGGGGAGGTGCCACCCGCGGGGGCGCACCATGAGTGTGGCGGTCTCCGCGGCGAGACGGTACTCGCGGCCGTCGGGTCCGGTGAAGGCGATGCGGCGTCGCACCGCGTCGCGGAGATTCACCTGGCCACCGACCATGTTCGTCCACGTGGGGGAGTTGGCGTCCTCGAAGTCCGCCATGAACACCCGCGCCCCCGAGTTCAGGGCGTTGATCATCATCTTGCGGTCGGTGGGACCGGTGATCTCGCAACGGCGATCGACGAGGTCCGGCGGCGGCGGCGGGACCCGCCACGTCGGGTCGGCACGCACCGCGCTCGTCTCGGAGAGGAAGGCGGGCTCCTCGCCGGCGTCGATCCGGAGCTGGCGACGGGCCCGGGCCGTCAGGAGCTCCTGGCGGCGGTCCTCGAAGGTGCGGTGGAGCTCGGCGACGAAGGCGATCGCGTCCGGGGTGAGGATCTCGTCGAAACGATCCCCGGTGCTCCCTCGGATCTCGATGCCGTCGTCCACGGTGTCCTCCTCGCGGTCCATCCGGATCGTTTCCGGTCGGGCGACAGAATGCAAGACGTTCTCGGGAGAAGTTCGCTTGTTCTTTCGCTCTGCGTCAGGTACCGTCGAGCTTCATGACCGCCACGACGATCGATCCGCTCGTGTTCGGCCAGCGGGTGCGTCACCATCGCAAGGCCCGAGGCCTCACCCTGGAGCAGCTCGGCGCACGGGTGGGGCGTCCCGCCCCGTATCTCTCCATGCTCGAGAACGGGAAACGCGAGCCGCGACTCGGGCTCATCAACGCCCTCGCCGAGGCGCTGGAGGTGCCGGTGGGCGAGCTCCTCGCCACCGAGGCGCCCTCACGGCGGGCCCGCCTCGAGGTGGCCCTGGAGCGGATCCAGGGCGAGGCGACGTACCGGGACCTGGGGCTTCCCTACCTGAAGCCGTCGCGCCGGGTACCGGACGTCGCGCTGGAGCACATCGTGACCCTGTACGAGGCGCTCAAGGGGCGGGACCGGGCGGTGGCGTTCACCCGGGAGGAGGCCCGCGCCGCGAACGCCGAGCTGCGCGCCGAGATGCGGGAGCGTGGGAACTACTTCCCCGAGATCGAGGCCATCGCCGCCGAGGCGGTGGCCGACATCGGGTACGACGGACGCGGCGCGATGTCGAAGGGGGACCTGAACGCCCTCGCCGCCCATTTCGGGTTCCGGGTCGTCCGGGCCGCGGACGTCCCCGCCTCGGTCCGCTCCGTCACGGACCTCCGGCACCGGGTCATCTTCGTCCCCGGGAGGGACCACCTCGACGCGGCGCGGGCTCGCTCCGTCGTGATCCAGACGCTCGGCCACTTCGCCCTGGGCCACCGGGAGCCGAGCAGCTTCGCCGAGTTCCTGCGTCAGCGAGTGGAGGGCAACTACTTCGCCGGCGCGGTGCTCCTCCCGGAGGTCGCCGCGGTGCCGTTCCTCCGGGCCGCGAAGGCCGACCGGAACCTGTCGGTCGAAGATCTCAAGGATCACTTCTACGTCTCGTACGAGATGGCGGCGCACCGGTTCACGAACCTCGCCACGCGGCACCTCGACCTGGATACCCACTTCGTGCGATCCGACGAGACCGGGATCATCTGGAAGGCGTACGAGAACAACGGGGTGCCGTTTCCGCGGAACTCGGTGGGCGCCATCGAGGGCCAACGGCTCTGCCGGGAGTGGGGGACCCGCCAGGCATTCCGCTCCACGACCCGCTACGCCATCCACTACCAGTACACCGACACCGTGGCGGGAACCTTCTGGTGTGCGACGTTCGTCGAGGAGGGGCGGCAGCCCGCCGCCGCCGTCACCACCGGCGTGCGGTTCGAGGACGCACGCTGGTTCCGCGGATGGGACACGGAGCGGCACTCGGTCTCCCACTGTCCCGACGGTCCCTGCTGTCGCCGACCGGCGGGGGAGCTCGCCGAGCGATGGGAGGGGATGGCGTGGCCGTCGGTCGCGCCGAGCAGCCACATCCTCGCCGCCATGCCGGTGGAGACCATCCCCGGGGTGGACATGGTGGAGCTGTACGAGTTCCTCGATCGCTACGCCGACGAGTGACGCCGGGCCTCCGGCCCCCCGCGGCCGGGGGCCGGCCGCTCACGGGGAGGTCCGGCTCGCCTCCGGCGCGGGCCCCAGGTCGACGATCGTCGCGGCGGTCGTGCAGTACAGGGTCCCGGCGAATCGTCCCACGGCGCGCAGCGCCCGCGGGTCGACCCGAGTCCCGTCGAGCAGGTCGGAGCGGACGTGGAGACGCAGCACGTCGGCGATGACGATCCACACGGTCTCGGGATCACCTCGGGGAACGACCTGGAACACGCGGCACTCCATCGCCGCCTTGGCCTCCCCCACGTAGGGAGCGGCGACCACGTCCCCGGGGACGGGCGTGAGACCGGCGGCGGCGAACTCGTCCACCCCCGGCGGGTACTCGCCGGCGGTCACCACCATGGCCTCGGCCACCTCCTCGGAGACGAGACTGAGGGTGAACTCGCCGGAGGCGGCCAGGTTCCGGTACGTGTCCTTGGGACGTCCCCGCCTCCAGGCGCCGAGTCCCAGGACGACGGTGGGCGGGGTGGCGGCCACACAGTTGAAGTAGGAGAACGGAGCCAGGTTCGCGCCGCCGTCGGGGGCGAGCGTCCCCACCCATCCGATGGGTCGAGGGACGACGAGCCCGGTGAGGAGCTTGTAGCGGTCGATGCCGGCGAGTGAGGACATGTCGAAGGTCGTGATTCCGGGCATGGCCGCAGGGTACCGGGCTGCGCCGGGCCTGTTACCGTCCCCGCTCGTGACCCCTCACGACGGGTACTTCACCGCCCACCTCGCCACCATCGATCCCGAGGTCGCCGCCGCCCTCGAGGGCGAGCTGCGTCGCCAGCAGGACCAGATCGAGCTCATCGCCTCGGAGAACCTCGTCTCCCTCGCCTCCCTGGAGGCGATCGGCTCCGTCATCGTCAACAAGACCGTCGAGGGGTACCCCGGCCGCCGCTACTACGGGGGGGCGGAGTTCGCGGACGCGGTCGAGCGCCTCGCCATCGAGCGGGCGAGGCGGCTCTTCGGTTGCGCCTACGCGAACGTGCAGCCCCACTCCGGCTCCCAGGCCAACCTGGCGGTCTTCCTCGCCTTCCTCCGTCCCGGCGACCGGGTGCTGTCGATGGACCTCTCCGCGGGCGGGCACCTCTCGCACGGTGCCCGCGTCAACATCTCCGGGAAGTGGATGGACGTCCACCACTACGGCGTGGATCCCGACACCGGCCTCATCGACCTCGGCCAGGTGGCCGAGCTGGCGAGGCGGGTCCGTCCTCGACTCATCGTCTGCGGCGGCTCCGCGTACCCCCGTGCCGTGGACTTCACCGGGTTCCGTGAGATCGCCGACGAGGTGGGGGCACTGCTCCTGGCCGACATCGCCCACTTCGCCGGGCTCGTCGCCGCCGGGGAGCATCCCCACCCGTTCCCGCACGCGCACGTCGTGACGACCACGACGTACAAGAACCTGCGGGGGGTGCGCGGCGGCGTGATCCTCGCCGACGATCCCGAGCTGGGGAGGCGCCTCGACGCCGCGGTGTTCCCCGGCGTCCAGGGGAGCGTCATCCTCAACGCCGTCGCCGCCAAGGCGGTGTGCCTCGGGGAGGCGCTCCGCCCCGAGTTCCGCGGCTACGCCCGGGCCGTCCTGCACAACGCCCGTGTGCTCGCCGAGACGCTGGCCGACGGGGGCCTGGCGGTGGTCACGGGAGGAACCGACACGCCCATCGTGCTCGTGGACCTCCGACCGGTCGGTCTCACCGGGAAGGCGGTGCAGGACACTCTCGAGGCGGCGGGTCTGACCGCCAACAAGAACGGTGTCCCCGGCGACCCGCGGCCGCCGCAGATCACCTCCGGGCTGCGGCTCGGCACCTCGGCGGGGACCACCCGGGGGTTCGGGACCGAGGAGTTCCGGCGGATCGGGGAGTGGGTCGTCGCCGTCGTGCGCGCCCTCGGCGGCGACGCCGCCGCCGCGACCGTCACCCGGGTGCGCGCCGAGGTCGCCGCACTGTGCCGCGCCTTCCCCGTGTACCCGCGGCGGTAGCGGCTCGCCCCGCTGCCGGCGGCGCCGCCCGTGCCCGGGCACGGTGACGGGCCCACCGCGCCCGGAGGGACGCGCTCAGGCGTGGGAGCGGATGGGTCCGCCGTGGTAGGCGACCATGTCGCCGACGACGCCCGGAAGGTCGAGGGGCGCCCCGCGCGGCTCACCTCGGAGGTCGGCGTAGGCCCGATGGAGGTTGCCGACGACCCGTTCCCCGTCGAGGAGCGCGGCGAACTCGCCGAGATCGGTGGCCCGGGCCAGCTCGAGGGGCGCCATCCCGGCGTCGAGCCCGCGCCGGGCCGTCTCCAGGACGAACTCGAGGTAGGCGCGAACGGCGTCGAGCCCGGCAGGCCCGCAGACGGGACCGTGGCCGGGGACGATCGTCTCCGCCCCGAGGTGCTCCAGCTCGTCCAGGGTCTCCAACCAACCGAGGACCGAACCCTGCAGGGCGAAGGGGGCGCCGCCGGAGAAGACGAGGTCGCCGGCGAAGAGGATGCCGTGCTCGGGGATCCAGGCGACCACGTCGTTGGTGGTGTGCGCCGGCGTCCCGAAGTGCCGGAGCTCCACCGCCATGTCGTCGATCCACAGCGTGGCTCGGTCGGTGAAGGTGAGGACCGGGGGGCGGATCGTGATGTCCCCCCAGTCGGGTCCCGTGAAGAAGGCGGTGATGGCGGTGCCGGTGACGAGCTGCTCGAGCCGGGCCCGCTCGTGGCCCACGATCGTCGTTCCGGCGGGGACGGTGAAGTTGCCGAAGGTGTGATCGCCGTGATGGTGGGTGTTCACGAGGGTACGGAGGGGTCGACCGGCGGCGAGGTCGCTCGCCGTGGCCACGAGGCGGCGGGCGCGGGCCTCGGTGCCGCACTGATCGACGAGGGTCACCGCCTCGTCGCCGACGAGGATGCCGGCGTTGTCGAGGAACCACGAGCCGTCCGGCTGCACGTAGGCGAAGATGCCGGGGGCGAGCTCCCGGGTGAAGGGGTCGGGCATCGTGGACACGGTCGGCTCCTTTCGCGATCGCTCAGACGAGGACGAGACCGCCGGAGATGGTGAGCGCCTGGCCCGTCATGCCGCCGGCGGCCTCCGAGGCGAGGTAGAGGACGAGGTCGGCGACCTCCTCGGGGCGCAGGAAACGGCCCAGGGGCACGCGGCGCCGCAGGGTCGGCTCGATCTCCTCCTCGGGGAGGCCGAGGAGTGCGGCGAGGCGTGGCCGGGCCGCGGCGATCATGGGGGTGTCCACGAACCCCGGGCACACCGCGTTCACCGTCACGCCGGTGGCGGCGAGCTCCAGACCGAGGGCGCGGGTGAGACCCACGACGGCGTGTTTGGAGGCGTTGTACGGCGTCTGGAAGACCGATCCGTACTTCCCTGCGGTGGAGGCGACGTTGACGATCCTCCCCCATCCCCGGGCGAGCATCGGGCGGAGGAAGGCCCGGGTGACCCGGACCGTGCCGAGGTAGTTCACCTCGAGGAGTCGGCGGAAGTCGTCGAGGTCGTACTCGAGGAAGCGGCCCGGGAGGTACACGCCGGCGCAGTTCACGACGATGTCGACGGTACCGAGCGCCTCGGTCACCGTGCCGGCGAAGGACGCCACCGAGTCGTCGTCGCCGACGTCGAGAGGCACGGCCACGGCCCGACCGCCGCCGCCGGTGATCCCTGTCGCCACCGCGGAGATCTCCGCCTCGGTGCGGGCTCCGACGGCGACCGCGGCCCCGGCCGCGGCGAGCGCCTCGGCCACCGCCTTCCCGATGCCGCGGCCGCCGCCGGTGACGGCGGCGACGTGTCCTGTGAGGGTCACGGTGCCTCCTTCCAGCGGGCGAGGAGCGGCTCCCGGGCGTCGGGGTTGTCGAGGTTGGAGAGATCGCCCGGGTCGGTCCCCGACAGCCACCCACGGAGCGCCCGCCGGTGGACCTTCCCGCTGCGGGTGAGCGGGATCTCGTCGACGACGAGCACCCGGGCCGGACGCATGGGCTTGCCCATCGCCGCCGTGATCCGGGCGACGACCGCGGCGGCCAGCTCCTCGCGGTCGCCGGCGTCGGGGGCGGGGAGACAGACCACGACGGCGACCTCGCCCTTCACCGGGTCGGGGATCCCGACGGCGGCCGCGGCGAGGACCCCCGGGACCTCCAGGGCCAGAGACTCGTACTCGGCGGGGCCGACGCGCTTGCCCGCGACCTTGATGAGGTCGTCGGCCCTGCCGGGCAGCTCCGCCGACCCGTCCTCGTGGAAGATCGCCCGGTCGCCGTGGACCCACACGCCGGGCCATCGGGACCAGTAGGTCTCGAGATAGCGATCCGGCTCCTTCCAGAACCCCCACGTCATCGAGGGCCACGGTGCGGTGACGACGAGCTCACCCAGCTCACCGACGACGGGACGGCCCTCCTCGTCGAACACGGCCGCGGCGATGCCGGGCGAGTGGCCGGCGAAACGGCACTCGCGCATCGGCACCACGGGGCTGCCGACGAGGAGCCCGCACCCCACCTCGGTCCCGCCCGAGATGTTGATGATCGGCCGGAGACCCCGCCCGACGTGGCGGTGCATCCACCGCCACGCCGGAGCGGTCATGGGCTCGCCGGTGGAGCCGATCACCCGGAGGCTCTCCAGCTCGTACGGCTCGACCCACGAGGGTCCGTGCGCGGCGAGCATGCGGATGACCGTGGGGGCGACGCCGAGCATGGTGATCCGGTGACGTTCGACGGTCTGCCACAGACGATCGGGGGCGGGGTGGTCGACGCCACCCTCCATGAGGACGAACGCGGCGCCACAGACGAGCGCCCCGGTGAGGATCCCCGGACCCATGACCCAGCCCATGTCGGTGGTCCAGGTGGCGACGTCGCCGGGCCGGACGTCGAAGCAGTACGCCATCTCGACGGGGAGCCGGTACGGGAAGCGCCCGTGGCCGTGGACCGCTCCCTTGGGGCGTCCCGTCGAGCCGGAGGTGAAGCCGAGGTAGCAGGGGGTCTCGGGGGGGAACCACTCGTAGGGGCCGTCCGGCTCGGCGGCGGCGAGGCGCGCCCAGGGGACGTCCCGCTCCCGGCGCTCCCAGGCGAGGCCGAGCCGCTCGGCGACGACGACGTGCTCGAGTCCCGGGCATCGGTCCGCGGCGGCGTCGGCGATCGGCTTCATGCTCACCGGGCGGCCGGCACGGAGGAAGCCGTCGGCGGTCACGAGCACCTTCGCCTCGGCGATGCGGATCCGCTCGGCGAGCGCCTCGGGCCCGAAGCCCGAGAAGGCCGGGGCGGCGACCGCACCGATGCGGTTGGCGGCGAGGATGGCGATCGCCGCCTCGGGGATCATGGGCATGAAGATGGCGACGCCGTCCCCCTTGCCGAGGCCGAGCTCTCGCAGGCCCCGTGCCACGCGGGCGACCGCGTCCGCCAGCTCGGCGAAGGTGAGTCTGCGCACCGTGCCGTCCTCCCCGTCGAAGGCGAGGGCGAGCCGATCTCCATGGCCGCGCTCCACCCAGCGGTCGACGGCCAGCCAGGTCATGTTCGTGCGGCCTCCGACGAACCAGCGGGTCCACGGGATCCCCTCGGAGGTGTCGTAGAGCCGCTCGTAGGGGACGGGCCAGTCGAGGCCGAGATCCTCGATGACGGCCGGGTAGAACCAGTCCGGGTCGAGGCTGCGGGCGAGGAACTCCCGGTACTCGTCGATGCCGTGGCGGCCCATGAGGCGGGCGAGGTTCGTCGCGGCGATGCCGTCCGGGGACGGTACCCACCGGTCCTCCTCGAACCAGGGCGGCAGGGTGCGGCTCATCGGATCCCTCCTCGACGCTGGTGGGCCCACCGTAGTCCCCGTTCCCGGAGCCGCGACGGGCTCAGGATCGGTCGAGCCCCCACTCCCACGCGAAGACGGCGAAGCCGCCGCCGGTGTGCCAGAACACCACGTCATCGTCGGCGGAGAAGCGACCCTGGCGGATCGCCTCCCGCAAGCCGTACAGGGCCTTGCCGGTGTAGGTGGGGTCGAAGAGCAGACCGGTGAGACGGGTCGCCTCCCGCACGGTCGCGAGCAGCTCGGGCGACGCCTCCCCGTACCCCGCCCCCACCCAGGCGTCGGTGGTCTCCCATCCCTCGAGGGGGACCGAGGTGCCCTGCGCCATGGACTCGGTGAGGACGGAGCGGATCCGGTGCTCGAGGTCGGCCGCGGGATCGCCCACCGAGCACGCCACGAGCGGCAGCGTCCCTCCGCGGCGGTGGGCGCCGATGGCGAGTCCCGCGGTCGTCCCTCCCGAGGAGGCCGGGTGCCACACCGCCGCCGGGGTGATGCCGCGCGCGGCGAGTTGGTCCATGAGCTCCTCGGCGGCGTCGGCGAACCCCAGGGCGCCCAAGGCGTCGGAGGCGCCTTCGGGGATCACCCACGCGTCACCGAGTCGGGACGCCTCCGCTCGCATGAGCCGGCGCCGGTCGGCGTACCCGTCCGGATCGACGAAGCGGCACGCGGCTCCGGCGAGTCGCTGGAGGAGGTGATTCCCCGCCGGGCTCGACGGTGGCTCCCCGTCGGGGGTGCGGAGGAACAGGACGCAGCGCAGGCCGAGCCGGGCCGCGGCGAGCGCGGTGGCCCGGCAGTGGTTGGACTGCAGCGCGCCGCAGGTCACGATCGTCTCCGCGCCCGCCGCACGGGCGGCGGCGAGGTGATACTCGAGCTTGCGAACCTTGTTGCCGGAGAGGCCGAATCCGGTGAGGTCGTCCCGTTTCACCCAGATGCGGGGTCCACCCCACGCCGCGGTGAGGCGCGGCGCGGCCTCGAGGGGCGTAGGGAGGCGGGCGAGCGCGAGGCGTGGCGACTCCATGGGGGAGAGACCCTACCGTGTGTCCACGCCGCGGGGTCACTCCACCGGGCGGTCGGGGTGCCACGGCGTGGATCGGAGGGGCGCACGCCGCACCATACTGGGGCGCCGTGACGACGACCCAGGTCCGCGGTGCCCGGAGGGTGGCGTTCACCGGCCTCCTCGTGGCGGCCATGGCCGCCTCGACCTTCGCCGCGCCCGCGCTCGGCATCCTCGCCGGGTTCATCATCGACGACCTCGGGATCTCCCGTGCCGCCCTGGGCGGCATCATCGCGGTCCTCACCGTCGTCGCCGCCCTCATCTCGCCGGCGGCGGGCCGCATCACCGATCGGGTGGGAGGGAAGGCCTCCCTGGTGGCCCTCTTCGCGATCTCGGCGGCCACCTTCCTCGTCTTCGGGGTCGCTCCGGGGTATCTCGTCCTCCTCGTCGGCGCGGCTCTCGGCGCGGGAACGGAGGCGCTGACGAACCCGGCGACGAACAAGCTCATCGCCGAGGACCTCCCCCCTGGGGAACGGGGCGTCGTCACCGGACTGAAGCAGTCGGGCGTGCAGGTCGGGATCTTCGTCGGCGGACTGACGGTGCCGTCCCTCGCCGTCGCGCTCGGCTGGCGCGGCGCCTTCCTCGTCGTGGCCGTGCTCCCGGCGCTCCTCGCGCTCGCCGCGGCGTGGGTCGTTCCCCCGGCCGCCCCCGAGCATCGGGAGGCTCGGCGTGACCCCGCCGGGCCCATCCCCGCGGCGATCTGGTGGATGGCCGGGTACGGGGCCCTCCTCGGCTTCTCGGGGGCGGTCACCTTCTTCATCCCCCTCTACGCCGAGGAGACGCTCGGCTTCGACCCCCGACTCGCCGGAGCCGTGGCGGCGGCGGTCGGCGTGGTGGGGATCGCGGGGCGGATCTCCTGGAGCCGTCACGCGGAGCGCACCGGTGCCTACGTCGCGGACCTCGGCGTGATGGCGGTCCTCTCCGTCCTGGCGTCGGGCGCCTTCCTCCTCGCCTCCGGGACGGCGTCGGCGTTCGTCTGGCTCGCGGCCGTCCTCGTGGCGCTCGGCTCGACGTCGTGGAACTCGGTGGGGATGCTCGCCGTCATGCACGAGGCCGGGACGGCCGACACGGGTCGGGCGTCGGGTCTCGTGCTCTTTGGCTTCCTCGCCGGGCTCGGGGTGGGCCCGCCGCTCTTCGGCGCCATCGTCGACCGGACCGGGAGCTACACCTTCATGTGGCTGCTTTCGGCCCTCACCGCCTTCGCCGCGGCTCTGCTGGTCGTGGGCTGGCGCCGCCGGCACCCGCCCCGGTCCGACGGTCGGTCGGGGACGGACCGCCTCGAAGCGCCCCGGCGTCCCTGAGGGTGCGACGAGGAGCAGCGCCGGGCGAGACGGGGGTCGGCGCGCATCGGCCTGCCGGGAGGGGGCCGCCGCCGGGCGTCGGGTTGCGCGAGACTGGTGCCGTGCGCAGCATCGTCATCGACGGATACGAGTTCGCCTACCGGGAGGTGGGGACCGGTCCGGTGGCGCTGTTCGTCCACGGTTTCCCGCTCGACGGGACCATGTGGGACGACCAGCTCGCCCGGCTGGCCGAGGCACGACGCTGCGTGGCTCCGGACCTGCGGGGTTTCGGCCGGTCCGATCCGCCGGGGGACGCGGTGCTCACCATGGAACGCCACGCCGACGATCTCGCCCATCTCTGCGGGGCGCTCGGCGCCGATCGTGTCGATCTCGTGGGGCTCTCGATGGGTGGGTACGTGGCGCTCGCCTTCGCCGAGCGGTACCCGGAGCGGCTCCGTTCGCTCGCGCTCGTCGACACCCGCGCCGCCGCCGACACCGAGGAGGGACGGGCGGCCCGCGACCTCATGGCGACACGAGTGGTGACCGAGGGGAGGGGCGCGGTCGTCGACGAGCTCATGGCGGCGCTGCTCGGACCCGACGCCACCCTGGGGGTACGCGCCCGACTCCGGTCGATGATCGAGGGGACACGGTACGAGACGCTCGTGGGGGCGCTCGCCGGCATGAAGCTCCGGCCGGATCGTACGGGTGTGCTCGGCGGACTCGACCTCCCCGTGGCGGTCGTCGTCGGGGAGCACGACAGGCTCACGCCGCCGGCCGCCGCCGAGGCGATGGCGCGGGCGACTCCCCGCGCCGAGTTCACCGTGGTTCCCGGCGCCGGACACATGGCGCCGATGGAGCGGCCCGACGGGGTCGCCGGCGCCCTCCGGCGGCTGTGGAGCCGGGCGGGGGAGGCGGCCACCGACTAGCCTCGCCGCCGGAGCGAGGAGGGGAGGAGGCGTGTCGGCCGGGACGATCGCCGGGTACGGCGGTATCGACGAGCGCGAGTACCGTCGCCGGATCCGCGCCTGGGCGTTGTACGACTGGGCGAACTCGGCGTTCGCCACGACGATCCTCGCCGCGGTCCTCCCCGTCTACTACTCCCAGGTCGCGGGGCGGACGCTCGCCTCACCGGCCCAGGCGACGGCGTACTGGACCACGACCCTCTCGGTGTCGCTCGTCCTGGTGGCCGTGCTCTCCCCGATCCTCGGGACGATCGCCGACATCCGGCGCGGGAAGAAGCTGCTCCTCACCCTCGCCATCCTCGTAGGGGCGCTGGGCACGGGTCTCCTCGTCCTCGTCGGGACCGGGGACTGGCTCCTGGCGTCGGTGTTCTTCGTCGTGGCCCGGCTCGGCTTCGCCGGGGGCAACGTCTTCTACGACTCGCTGCTGCCGCACGTGGCCCGACCAGAGGATCAGGATCGCGTCTCGACGTTCGGCTACGCGCTCGGCTATCTCGGCGGGGGCATCCTCCTCGCGGTGAACGTGGCGATGATCTTCGCCCTCGGGGAGCTCGGGACGCGGCTCTCCTTCCTCTCGGTGGCGATCTGGTGGCTCGTGTTCTCGGTCCCGATCCTCCGTCGCGTTCCCGAGCCGCCGGCGGCGGTCGCCCGCGAGCCGGGCAACGTGCTCGCCCTCGCCTTCGGCCGGCTCGGTGCCACCTTCCGGAATCTCCGGCGGTACCGCCAGCTCCTCAAGTTCCTCGTCGCCTTCCTCATCTACAACGACGGGATCGGCACGATCATCGGGGTGGCCGCCATCTACGGCGCCGAGCTCGGCTTCGGTGCCGTCGACCTCATCGCGGCGATCCTCCTCGTGCAGTTCGTGGGCATCCCCTTCTCGATCGTGTTCGGGCGGATCCCCTCCCGGGAGGAGGCCAGACGAGGGGTGTTCCTCGCGTTCGTGCTGTGGAACCTCGTCATGCTGCCGGCCGTGGGGATCGCGGCCCGCGGCCTGCTCCCCGGCGACGTCGCCGGGGTCCGGCCGGCACCGTACGCGGCGACGTCCACCGCCGTGGGGGAGGGCGACCACGGGGTCGACGCGGTGGAGCTCTCCGGGACGTGGCGGATCACCTCCGGCGCGGAGCTCCCGGGTACGGCCGTCCCGTACGCCTTCACCGCGGCCGCCGGGGACACCTACGAGCTCGCGTTCAACGGCACCGGGCTCGTCGTGCGGTACGGCGAGGGCCCCGACCGAGGCATCTGGGAGGTCCGGCTCGACGGGTCCCCGGTGATCGTCGACGGCGAGCCGCTCCGGGTCGACGCCTACGCGCCCACGGAGCGGTTCGACGTGGAGCTGGACGTCGCGGCCGCCGGCGCCGGGGAGCACACGCTGACGCTGGTGAACACGGGGGAGCGGAACCCGGCCGCCTCGGGTACGGTCATGGCGATCGGCACCACCACGGTGTTGCCACCGCCCCGCTCGAGCAGTCTCCCCACGATCCTCGCCCTGCTGTTCGTCGTGGAGGTCGTGGGCCTGGCCGTGGCGTTCGTGCTGGGGGGACCGCTGTGCTCGGGACTCGCGGCGCGCATGACGACGAAGCGGACGATCATCCTCGCCCTCGTGGTCTACGCGGCGATCGCCGCGTGGGGGTTCTTCCTCGACACGGTCGTCGAGTTCTGGTTCCTCGCCTTCATGGTGGCCGTCGTCCAGGGGGGCTCCCAGGCGCTGAGTCGCAGTCTGTACGCCCAGATGAGTCCCACCGCCGAGTCGGGGGAGTTCTTCGGGTTCTTCTCGGTCATGTCGAAGTTCTCCGCGATCGTGGGGCCGCTCGTCTTCGTGGGCGCGGTCGCCGTGTTCGACTCGTCACGACCCGCCATCCTGGGGATCGTCGTGTTCTTCCTCGTCGGGATCGCCCTCCTGACCCGAGTCGACGAGGAGGAGGGCCGGCGGGTCGCCGTCGAGGCGGACCGGGCCGCGGCCGAGGCCGGCCTCGTCGAGGGCGACTGAGCGACCGAGCACGGTCGCGCCGGCTGCGGATCCGGCGAGAGCGAGAACCGGCGCCGGCCGTAGACTTCCGGGATGGTCGACGCCGTCGCCCCGCTCCGGATCCGGCGCTTCCGTGCCCTGTGGCTGGCGGCGATCCTCTCCAACGTGGGGTCCTTCCTCCAGGCGGTCGCGGCGTCGTGGCTCATGCTCGAGCTCACCGGGTCGGCGACCTGGGTCGGGCTCATGGCGGCGTCGGCGACGCTCCCGCTGCTCTTCCTCGCCCTCGCCGCGGGCGCCGTCGCCGACCTCTTCGACCGGCGGCGCGTCCTCCTCGCCGCGCAGGTCACGATGGGTGCCGCCGCCGCGGCCATGGCCCTCCTGACGATGATGGACCGGATGACCCCGGGGCTCCTGCTCGGCTTGGGGCTCCTCATGGGGGTCGGCCTCGCCTTCAACCTCCCGGCGTGGCAGGCGACCGTCCCCGACCTCGTCCCCCGAGGCATGGTCGCCGACGCGGTCGCGTTGAACTCGGTGGCCTTCAACGTCGCCCGGGCGGTGGGACCGGCACTCGGCGGTGCCCTCGTCGTCGGATTCGGACCGGGGTCGGGCTTCGCCCTCAACGCCCTCTCCTACCTGGGCGTCATCGTCGTGCTCATGGCTCTCGCCCGGTCGATGCCGTCGCCGGACCGCGAGGAGACGTCGATGCTCAACGCCATGGCGCTCGGCATCCGCTTCGCGCGCTTCACCCGCCCCTTCCGACGCGTCCTGGCCCTCGCCGCGTCCTTCGCCCTCACCTCGGCGGTCGTCCAGGCCATGCTGCCCAACCGGACCGCGGAGCTGGGAGGCGGCGCCGGGGTGTACGGGATCCTGTTGGGGGCGATGGGCCTCGGGGCGCTCGTCGGCGGGTTCAGTCGCGGACCGATCACGGAGCGGCTCGGGCGATGGTCTCTTCCCGCGACGGTGGCGGGATTCGGGGCGGCGGGGATCGCCCTCGGGCTGGCGCCGGGGATCCCCGAGGCGCTCGCCGCGCTCTTCGTGGCCGGTCTCTGTTGGGTGTGGACCCTCGCCAACCTCAACGCGACCGCGCAGCTCATGTCCCCGGAGTGGGTGCGGGGGCGGGTCATGGGCCTCTACACGCTGGCGTTCGCGGGGTTCCTGCCGCTCGGATCGATCCTGGCCGGCGTCCTCGCCGACCGCCTCGCCGCGTCCGGAGCCGAGATCGTCCTCTCCACCGGGGCGCTCCTCCTCGGTGTCCTCGTGGCGCCCCGACTCGGGATCCCGACGCTGCGCGACGTCGAGACCCCCGAGTACCGTGAGCGCCGCCCGCTCCCGACGCACGCCGACACCGAGGGGGGACCGGTCATGGTGTTGACCACGTGGGAGCTCGAGGCCGCCACGGTGGACGCGTTCCTCGAGGTGATGCGCGAGGTGCGACTCATCCGGCTGCGGACCGGGGCCCATCGCTGGCGCCTCTACCGGGACGCCGCCGATCCGCACCGGCTCACCGAGGTGTTCCTCGTCGTCTCCTGGGAGGAGCACCTCGCCCAGCACGGACGCATCGACGACGCCTCGGCCATGGTCCTGCGCCGGGCCCGGGATCTCGACCGGAGCGGCCGGCCTCACACCCGCCACCTCGTGGCGGTCGACGTGGCGCGGCCCGGAGACTGGGACGCGCTCGTGGCGGCACACGCCCGGTACCACCACCGCGACGGTGCCTTCCCCCTCGGTGGGGGATCGGGTTCGTGAGCACGGGCGGGGTGGTCCGGTACCTCCTGCTCGCCGTCGTGCTCGTGGCCTGCTCCCGGACGGCGTCGCCGGAGACGTCGGCTCCGCGACCGCCGCCGGTGACGGCCCCCGCGTCGCCGGTGACGACCGGTTCCGGCCGGGGCTCCACCGTGACGACGGGGACGTCCCCGGCGACCACCGTCGGGGCCGGCCCCGCTCTCCGGCTGGAGACGGTCGCCACCGGCTTCGCCCAGCCGGTCCTCGTCGTGGACCCGCCGGGCGATCCCCGTCGATTCGTCGTGGATCAGCCGGGGCGGGTGTGGGTGCTCGACGGCGTGGACCGGGAGGTCTTCCTCGACGTGAGGGACCGGGTCGGCTTCGGCGGGGAACGGGGTCTCCTCGGCCTCGCCTTCCCGCCTTCGTTCCCCGCCGATCGCCGCGTGTTCGTCGAGTACACGGACCGGCGGGGCGACACGCGCATCGTCGTGTACGACGTGACCGAGGACGGCGCTCGTGCCGACCCCGACTCGGGACGGCTCGTCCTCCGGATCCGGCAGCCCGCGGCGAACCACAACGGCGGCATGCTCGCCTTCGGCCCCGACGGCATGCTCTGGATCGGGACGGGCGACGGGGGAGGTGCGAACGACCGGTTCGGGAACGGTCAGGACCCCACCGGCCTGCTCGGCGCCATGCTCCGAATCGACGTCGGTCCGGAGGCTCCGGTGCCGTACGGCATCCCGCCCGGGAACCCGTACGCCGGGGGGAGCGGGGGGCGCCCGAGGTGTGGGCGATCGGGCTGCGCAATCCCTGGCGGTGGAGCTTCGACGGGGGCGACCTCTGGATCGCCGACGTCGGGCAGGACGAGGTCGAGGAGATCGACCTGGTACGGGACGCGACGGAGACGGCGGGGGTGAACTTCGGCTGGCCGGTGTGGGAGGGGGACCGCTGCGTGGCGGGGGCCTGCACCGAGGCGGGGTTCACGATGCCCGTGGCGACGTACCGGCACGAGGCCGGGTGTGCGGTGAGCGGGGGCGCGGTGTACCGGGGCGAGGAGCTCCCCGAGTTGCGGGGAGCGTTCTTCTACGGGGACTTCTGCTCCGGCCGCATCTGGTCGGTGACGCCCGACGGGGAGGTCCACGAGTGGACGTCACGCACGGGTGCCGTGCCCGGGTTGACGGCGATCGCCGCCGCGGCCGACGGCGGGATCCTCCTCACGACGATGGACGGCCGTGTCCTGAGGCTGCGTCGTGGTTGACGTCCTCGTCGTCGGCTCCGTCAACCGGGATCTCGTGGTGCGTGTGCCGCGTCACCCCGAAGCGGGCGAGACCGCGCTCGCCTCGGGTCACTCCACGGCCCATGGCGGCAAGGGCGCCAACCAGGCCGTCGCCGCGGCGAGCGCGGGGGCGACCGTCGCCTTCGTGGGACGGGTCGGGGGCGACCGGGTAGGGCAGGAGCTGCTCGCCGGCCTCGCCGGGGCGGGCGTCGACGTCTCGCGAGTCGTTCGCGACGAGGAGGCACCTTCGGGCCTGGCGGTCGTGGCCGTGGACGCGGCCGGCGAGAACCGCATCCTCGTCAGTCCCGGCGCCAACGCCCGGGTCGGCGACGCCGACGTACGCGCCGCGGCCTCGCTCCTCGCCACGGCGTCCGTCCTCCTCCTGCAGCTCGAGATCCCGATCGAAGCGGTCGTCACGGCGGCGCGCCTCGCCCAGGGTCGCGTCGTGCTCAACCCGGCTCCGGCGCGGAAACTGCCCGACGAGCTCCTCCGGCGGGTCGACGTGCTCGTGCCCAACCGCGCCGAGCTTCGGGCGCTCGTCGGCTCCGACGATCCCCGGGCCGCCGCGGCGCCCGGCGTGCCCGCGGTCGTCGTGACGCTGGGAGCGGCGGGGGCGGGGGTCGTGCGCGGCGGGCGCGTGGGGCGGGTCCCGGCGCCGCCCGTCCAGCTCGTCGCCCCCCCGGGCCCCGGCCCCCGTCCCTCCGCGCCCCTCGCGCCGCGCCCGGCCGCCGGCGCGC
>CAZPAV010000001.1:89203-115213 GCA_964584755.1 uncultured Acidimicrobiaceae bacterium | reverse complement strand
AAGCTAGCGGGCGGGGGTCGATACTCCCAGGACCGCCGGCGCCGTCCCGGCGCGTCTCACCGCGTCGGCGCCATGGCCTCGACGTCCAAGGCGTACAACCCGGCGGCGCCCGCCGTCGTCGCGCCGAGGAGGCCGGTCGCGGTCGGGAGGAGGTTCTCCGCGTAGAAGGCGGCCGTGGCGATCTTTCCCTGGAGCCACGCATCGTCGCCCTCGGGGTCCGCGGCGGCGGCGTGGAGCGCCTCCCGTGCGAGGTACGCGCCTCCGGCGACCGTGCCGAACATCTGGAGGTACGGGGTGGC
The DNA here is from genome assembly GCA_964584755.1 of uncultured Acidimicrobiaceae bacterium. GTDB lineage: Bacteria > Actinomycetota > Acidimicrobiia > Spongiisociales > UBA5794 > CAZPAV01. The sequence goes on along the minus strand of CAZPAV010000001.1, from coordinate 114,914 downwards.
ACCGGCGAGGACGTCGTTGGGGTCGGAGCGCGCCAGCAGCCACTCCGTCGCGCTCGTCAGGGCCTCGAGGGCGCCGGCGAGCGCGGTCCGGATACCGTGGAACCGCTCGCCGGCCTCGCCTAGGGGGGCGTCGAGCGCCTCGATCGCCGCCAGCTCGGCGCGCACGACCGCCCCCTCGGCCCGGGGAAGCTTGCGGGTGACGAGGTCGATGGCCTGGATCCCGTTGGTGCCCTCGTAGATGGGGTTGATCCGGGCGTCCCGGAGGAGTTGGGCGGCACCCGTCTCCTCGATGTACCCCATGCCGCCGTGGACCTGGATGCCGAGCGACGTGTTCGTCACCCCGAGGTCGCTCGACCAGGCCTTCGCCACCGGGGTGAGGAGCGCCACCCGGTCGGCGGCGCGACGGCGCTCCTCGGGGTCGGGATGCCGCATGGCCCGGTCCATGGCTCCCGCGGTGTCGTAGAGGAGGGCACGTGCCGCCTCGTTGGTGGCCTTCATCGTGAGCAGCATCCGGCGAACGTCGGGGTGGGCGACGATGGGGGACGACTCCCCGGGTGGTGCGCCCACGACCCGTCCCTGACGCCGCTCGCGGGCGTAGGCCAGCGCCTGCTGATAGGCGCGTTCGCCGACGGCGAGTCCCTCGAGGCCGACCTCGACGCGGGCGCGGTTCATCATCTTGAACATGGAGCGCATCCCGGCGTGGAGGTCGCCGACCATCCAGCCGACGGCGTCGTCGAAGGCGAGGACGCACGTCGGGCTGCCGTGGATCCCCAGCTTGTGCTCGATGGACACGCAGGTGATCCGGTTGCGCTCGCCGAGGCTCCCGTCCTCGTTCACGAGGTACTTGGGGACGAGGAAGAGGGAGATGCCCCGCGTCCCCGGCGGGGCTTCGGGGGCTCGCGCCAGGACGAGGTGCACGATGTTCTCGGCGAGGTCGTGCTCTCCCCAGGTGATGAAGATCTTCGTACCGCTGATGCGCCAGGTCCCGTCCCCGGCAGGCTCGGCCCTCGTGCGGAGGGCGCCGACGTCGGATCCCGCCTCCGGCTCGGTGAGGACCATCGTGCCGGTCCAGCGGGCGGTGACGAGGTTCTCCAGGTAACGGTCCTTGAGCTCCTCGGATCCGTCCTCCTCGAGGACACGGATGGCGCTGCCGGTGAGCATGGGGCAGAGCGAGAAGGCCAGGTTCGCCGTCGTGAGCATCTCGGAGACGGCGAACCCGACCACGTGGGGGAAGCCGTGCCCGCCGTACTCGGGCGGGCCCGCCACCGCGTTCCACCCGGCCGCCACGTAGCGGCGCCATGCCTCCCGGAACTCCCCGGGCGTGGTGACCTCGCCGTCGGACCAGGTCGCGCCCACGGTGTCGCCCACGCGATTGGTCGGGGCGACCACCTCGGACATGAAGCGGCCCGCCTCGTCGAGGGCGCCGTCGACCGTCTCCCGGTCGACGTGGGTGAATGCGGGGAGGGCGATGATCTCCTCGAGTCCGGCGATGTGGTCGAGGACGAACTTGATGTCGCGCAGGGGCGGTGTGTAGTCGGACATGCCCGCAGCATATCGCCCGGGCATGGGACGGGATCTGGATTCGCCTGCTCCGTGGCGCCCTGCGGTGTCGGTGCCGTCGCACCCACGACGGCGGCGGGCTCCTCCGGAGCGTCCCGGGCGCGCCGCCCTCCGCGTCCGGGGGTCGGTCCGGGCCGGTGACGGGGATGCCCGTGACGGCGCCGGGTGGCGCGCCGCCTCAGGCCGAGCGCGCTGCCTCGGTGTCGCCGCGCTCGCTCTGGAGCAGGGAGCGGAGGTCGAGGGCGAAGTCGATGGTCCGACCGCCCACGAACCCGGCGTTCTCGTCGAGCCAGGCGTCGATGAACGCGACGAGGTCGGTGATCTCGAGGTCGGGAGTGATCGTTCTCATGTCCGTTCCAACGCCCATCGGCTCCATCTCCATCCGGGTATCGCCCGGGGAGGGTACGCCGTAGGCTGCGGTAGTCGCCGGGGTGCGCCGGCGGCCGTCCCGTCGCCGAGTCCGGAGTCGCCATGAGAAGCCTCGTCGTCCTCCTCGCCGCCGTGGCGATCCTGCCGGCCGCATGCGGATCCACTCCGGCCGCGCCGCCGGGGTCCGCTACGACCACGGCCTCCGTCCCCGCGTCCGAGGGTGACCTCCAGGTGCGTGACGGTGACGTCGTGACGGTCCACTACGTGGGCACCCTCGACGACGGCACCCGCTTCGACTCGTCACGCGACCGGGGACGGCCGCTGACTTTCACCGTCGGCGCGGGACAGGTCATCGCGGGCTTCGACGCCGCGGTGCGGGGGTTGCGGGTCGGCGGGGTGACGACGGTGCGGATCCCGCCGGCGGAGGCGTACGGTGAGCGTCGTGACGACCTCGTCGTCGAGGTGCCCTACGTCCCGTCCCAGGGTGAGGTTCAGCCGGGTGATCGTGTCACCTTGACGAACGGCGCCTCCGCGATCGTCCTCGAGGTGAGGGAGGACACGGTCGTCCTCGACGCGAACCACCCGCTGGCCGGCCAGGCGCTCACCTTCGAGATCGAGGTGCTCTCCATCGAACGACCCTGACCGGACCGGCTCCGCCGTTCGCTCACCTCAGGGCGTGGACGACGAAGAACGCGGCGAGCAGGGCGAAGGAGTTCGTCGCGAAGTGCGCGAGCGTCGGGGCGAGGAGGGAGTTCGCGCGGAGCCGCAGCCAGACGAAGCCGAGCCCGACGACGAACGTCCCGAGGACCGCGGCGGCGACGGCGAGGAGCTCCGCGTCCGGCCCGGAGACGAGCGTCCCTGCCGGGTTGAGCACGATCGTGTCGATGGTGGGGAGGACGTGCCACAGACCGAAGAGGAGGGAACTGGCGACGGCCGCCCACAGCGGGCGGGTGTGCCGGACGAAGAGACCGAAGAGGACGCCCCGGAACAGGACCTCCTCGCCGAGGGCGGTGGCGAAGGGGATGCGGACGAGAGCTCGGAACAGGACAGTGCCGGCCGGTACGCCGATGACGCGCTCGTCCTCGAAGAGGTGACGGGTCTGTGGGAGCGCCACCGCGACGAGGAGGGCCGCCGCGACGACGGCCATCACGATGGCGCCTACCCGAAACCCCCGCCCCAGGCGGTCTCGGCGCAGACCCAGACAGGTCCACGTGGCCCCGGCGTGTCGGGCGATCGCCACCGCGACCCCGGCGACGCCCAGGTCGAAGGGCACGTGCCAGACGCGCTCGAGGGCCCGGTTCGTGACGACGTTGGCGTACCCGGCGAGGGCGACGATCGCCGCCACGTGGAGGCGTCCGGCCGTCACGGGGGTCGCCGGTGGCGTGAGCCAGCGGGAGGGGCGCCACAGCTCGTCCCACGGGAAGTCGTCGGTGGCGGGCGATCCACTCATGTCGAGAAGTTCGGCGCGAACGACTCGAGGAAGGCCTCCGGGATGCGGACGGGTCGTCCCGTCTCGAGGTCGACCCACACGTACAGGGTGCGGAACCGGGCCACGGGCTCTCCGTCGGCGCGACGTTCGAGGAGGTAGTGGCGGGTCGCCATGGAGCGTCGGGGGTCCGAGACCCAGGTCTCGATCCGGACCTCGTCGTCGAGGCCGAGCGCATCGCCGATCTCGAGCTCGCTGCGACGCAGGACGATCGCGAACCCGGCCGCCGAGCAGCGGGTCATGGGCCAGCCGTACGCCGCGGCGACACGGATCCCCGCCTCCTCGGCGAGGGCCGCCAGCGTGCCGGTGTGAGCCCGACCGTGGGGACCGACGTCGCGCCACTCGACGGGACGAACGATCCGGAAGCACTCCCGGGGCCGATCCGGCGGTGGGGGAACCGGATCGCCTCGGTCGTGGTCGGTCACCCACTCGGCCTCGCCGGTGGCGACGGGGATCTCGCCGAGGAGGAAGCGGTAGTGCCGGCGGGTGAATCCGTCGCTCGTGGCGCCGGTCTCGACGACGGCGACGTCGTCCCCCGGTCCGCAGGGACGGAGGAACTCGAGCCGGACCCGACGGAGGACTCCCGGTGGCGGGGTGTCCTGCGCGGTCTCCACGAGGAAGCGCAGGTAGTTGGCGTTGTTGAGGTGCCCGTAGGGATCACATTCGTAGCGTCGGACGACGAAGTGGCGACGGCCGGGCATACCGGCACCCTACCCGCCTCGCCGGGATCGCTACCCTGACCGGGATGGCCCTGCTCGACACCTTCAAGCAGAAGGTCCTCGACCTCGGTCGCAGCGAGGCGAAGGCCAAGGCGCGGCCACTCCTCGGCGAGGGCGAGTCCTTCGACCGTTCCGCCGCCGGGCTGGACCGCCGGGCGCACGAGACGTTCGTGCTCTTCTGGCTGCTCTCGGATCGGGCCCTGTTCCTCGTCGCCGGCTCCGCCCACGACGACCACGCGTTCCGCATCCCGTACGAGGCCCTGGCGGAGGCCTCCCTCGACTTCGACGAGAACGCCGAGTTCCTCCCCTGGTACGTGCGCCTGGCGATCCACCCTGCCGGGGCGGGGACGATCGCCACCCTCGATGAGGGGCGGGTGGCGGGGAACCCCCTCGCGCCTCCTCCACCTCGCGTGGTCACCGACGCGGAGCGGGTACGGCTCGCCCGGGGAGAGATCGTGCCGCTGTCGGGGTTCGCCGCCATCCCCAAGAAGTTCCGCACCGCGCTGGCCCGGCGCCTCGAGCTGGCGGGTGGGTCGCTGACGATCAGCGGCGCCGCGGCCGCCGACCGGCAGTGGCGCCTGGCCCGCAAGAGGACCCGGAAGGAGTGAGCGACCCCGGACGCACCGACGCCCCCTTCCCGGGGGGCGTCGATGCGACGAAGGGAAGACCGCGGCTCAGCCGGTGACGGCCAGGTCGCGATGCATCCCGGCTTCGAAGTGGCCGGGGATCATGCAGGCCACCTCCGTGAAGAACGTCGTGTCCTCGGGGAAGGTCAGGACGAGCTCGGCGGTCTCTCCCGGATCGAGGAGCATGAGGAGATCGCCGTTGTGCTCCTCCATGACGACACCGGTGGCCATCTCGCCCATCTGGTGTCCCTGGTGGCCCTCGGCGAGGTGCTCGGCGATGCGCTCGGCGTTGGAGAGCCGGAACTCGTGTTGGACCTTGCCGGAGTTGGTGACCACGAAGCGGACCGTCTCGCCGGCCGTGATCTCGACGGCGTCCGCGTCGATGGCGAACTCGGTGAGGGTGACGGTGATGGTGCGGTCCGGCGACGCGGCAGGCGGGACGTAGGCGTGGGCGCCGTCCGCGTCGTCGTCGGCCGAGGCGGGTGGGGCCGGGGGTGCGGACGTCGTCGCCACCGCGGGTTCCGCCTGGGGAGACGTCGTGCCGGGGGCCGAGGCGTTGGCGGCGCCGCACGCCGTGGCGACGAGGGCGACGGCGAGACCGAGGGCGAGGCTCTTGAGCATGGTGCGTCCTCCGCGGCAGCGAACGGGTGCCTTCCCGGGACAGCATGTGGGAGGTGCGCGGAGGCCACAAGTCGTTCGATCGGGTCGGCGGCCCCCTCCGTTCGAGGGGGCCGTCATGGGACTTTCGGCCCTACTCGATGATGCCGAGACGGAGCCCGACCGCGACCGCCTCCGCACGGCTCGAGACGCCGAGCCGGTCGAAGATGGCGCGGAGATACGTCTTGACCGTCGCCTCGGAGAGGTCCAGCTCGCGGGCGATCTGCTTGTTCTCGTAGCCGTCGGCGACGAGTTGGAGGACCTGGCGCTCGCGAGGTCGCAGGCGCCGTGGCGTCGGGGACTGCCTGCCCACCGAGTCGATGAGAGGCTCCATGAGCTCTCCCTGGATGTAGGAGTGGCCCTGGGAGATGGCGGCGAGGGCGCGGAGGATCTCGTCCCGTCCCGACGACTTGAGCAGGTAGCCGGCGGCGCCGAGCTCGATCGCCCGCCGGACGTATCCCGGCTGGTCGTGCATCGACAGCACGACGACCCGGACCTCGGGGAAACGCTCGCGGATCTGGGCGAGCGCCTCGAGGCCGGTCATGCCGGGCATGCGCACGTCGAGCAGGACGACGTCGACAGGCTCGGCCTCGAGCTGTGCGAGGAGGTCCTGCCCGTTGCCGACCTCGCCCACGACCTCGAGATCGGGGCGGTCGGCGAGCATGTAGCGGATGCCCTCTCGAACGACCCGGTGATCGTCGGCCAGGACGATCCTCATGGCGCGCCGTCCGACGAGCGGGGGAGCCAGGCCCGGAACAGGGTTCCTCCCTGGCGTCTCGACACGAGCTGGACGGATCCGCCGAGAGCCTCGAATCGCTCCCGGGTGGTCGTCAGACCCAGGCCGGGCTCGCCCACCGGGCCCGATCCGTCGTCCTCGACCTCGAGGACGAGGCGGTCTCGGCGGTCCCGGAGGAGGATCCGCACCGATCTCGCTCGAGCGTGCTTGCGGACGTTCGTCACGGCTTCCTTCGCGGCACGGTAGAGCGCCGTGGCGTACACGGCCGGCGGCTCCTCGACGAGGTCCACCGTAGCGGACACGTCGAGGTCCGTCTCGCGCCGGGTCATCGCCACGAGGTCGGTGAGTGCCGTCTCGAGTCCGGCGTCGGCGGCGAGGCCCTCGTGGAGGAGGCGCAGCTCACGGCGGAGCGTCGCGTCCACCTCACGCACGACGCCCTCGAGGCGTTCGAGCTCACGTGCCGCGGGATGGTCCGGTGTGAGCTTGGCGCGGGCACCCCCGAGTCCGTACAAGAGGCGGTACAGGGGTTGACCGATGTCGTCGTGGAGGGCGCCCACGATGCGTCGCCGCTCCTCCTCGCGCGCGCTGAAAGAGGAACGAAGCAGGTGCTCGGCCTGGCGGCGGCGTTGGTTGAGATCCCGGGCGCGGGCGGCCATGAGCATCGTCATGAACGCGCCGAGGGCGGCGAGACCCAGGCCGATGGCGAGCCAGGTGCTTCGGGTGATGCGCACCAGGGCGGCGTCGAGTGCCGTGAGGCGCTGTTCGACCTCGATCACGCTGGTGACCCGGCCCTCCTGCACGGTGAAGGGGATGTAGACCTCGATGAGGCTCTCGGACTCCCGGGTCAGGGCGTGGGCGGCGTCGGAGGTCCCGGCGATACCGGCTCCGACGTCGCCCGAGAAGGCGATCCGGGCCGAGGGCGACAGCGGAAACGTGCGGCCGCGCAGCGGGCGGGCGTCGGCGTACACGATCGTGCCGTCGGGGGCCCACAGCTTGACCCGGATCGTCTCGCCCCCGAGGAGCCGCGTGCGCACCGCCGTGTCGAAGGCCTCGAACTCGGCGGGCGTGGCCGGTCGATCCGTGGGGAACGGGGGGAGCTCACGGACGACGGCGTGGATCATCTCCGCCCGTGCCTCGAGGAGGTGGGTGCGGGCGTTGGCGGTGATGAAGAACCCGAGCACGACGGTCAGGGCGAAGGCGAGGACGATCCCGATCATGGCCAGGCGGCCCAGCCCCCCGATCTCCCGCCAATCCGTGCGGAGCGCCGCGAGGAAGCCCTGCAGCCGCCCGGGGGTTCCCGAGGTCATGACGCCAGGGTATCGGATCCGGGCCCTCGTGCTCGCGGTCGTCCCGGGACGGGATCACGCCTCCGGAGGGTGGGGGACCGTGTCGGGGACCGGGCCGACTGTCACCTCGACGACTCCCACGTCCTTGACGTTGAAGCAGCGTCGGGTGGTGCCGGCGAGGAGGAGCCGGAGGCTCCCGTCCGCGCCGCGGCGAAGACGGCCGTGGAAGACGAGATCGGTGAGCGGGATCGAGGCGCGATAGGAGCCGTCTCGGGACCCGACCGTGGCATGGGTGGCCTCGGGGTGCGGGCCGACCCGTTCCAGGACGGCAGCCATCGGCACCCCCTCGTCGCCGGCGAGGCCCTCCAGGTCGGCGACCTCGAGGAGCCGGCTCGTCGTGACGGCTCCGGTCACGGTGATGCCGGGCATGGCTCAGGACGTGACGGGCGCGAAGCGCGCCGTGAAATGTCGCAGCCAGGGCGCCTGCTCGACGATGCGGTAGCCGGGGAGATCGGCGGCCCGCTCGGCGACGTCGATGACGACCTCGGCCACGTAGTCGATGTGGCTCTGGGTGTAGGTGCGTCGGGGGATCGCCAGGCGGACGAGCTCCATCGGTGCGGGCTCGTCGGGGCCGCCGTCGGGATCCGGCCGGCCGAACATGACGGTTCCGATCTCCACGCCGCGCACGCCACCGTCGCGGTACAGCTCGACCGCCAGCGACTGTGCCGGGTACTCGTGGGGCGGGATGTGGGGGAGGAGGCTGCGGGCGTCGAGGTACACCGCGTGTCCGCCGGGGGGCTGCACGATCGGGACCCCTGCACCGGAGACCTTCTCGGCGAGGTACTCGGTGGAGCGGATGCGGTACCGGAGGTAGTGCTCGTCGAGGACCTCCTCGAGTCCCGCCGCCACCGCCTCGAGGTCGTACCCGGCCATCCCGCCGTAGGTGGGGAACCCCTCCGTGAGGATGAGCAGGTTGCGGCACTGCATCGCCACGTCGGGGTCGTTCATGGCGAGGAAGCCGCCGATGTTGGCCAGGCCATCCTTCTTCGCCGACATCGTGCATCCGTCCGCGAGGGAGAACATCTCCCGGGCGATCTCACGTGGCGTCCTGTCGGCGTATCCGTCCTCGCGGAGCTTGATGAACCAGGCGTTCTCGGCGAACCGGCAGGCGTCGAGGAAGAACGGGATGGCGTACTCGTCGCAGACGGCGCGCACGGCGCGGAGGTTCGCCATCGAGACGGGCTGGCCGCCCCCCGAGTTGTTCGTGATCGTGACCATGACGAGCGGGACGCGCTCGGGGCCGACCTCGGCGATGGCCCGGCGCAGGGCGTCGACGTCCATGTTCCCCTTGAAGGGGAGGACGGCGGAGGGATCGGTGCCTTCGGGGACGACGAGATCCCGAGCCTCGCCGCCCTGGTACTCGACGTTGGCGCGGGTCGTGTCGAAGTGCGTGTTGTTCGGGACGACGTCGCCCTCCTCCACCATGACGCTGAAGAGGATCTTCTCGGCGGCGCGTCCCTGGTGGGTGGGGATGACGTGGGTGAAACCGGTGATGCCCTGCACCGCCGCCTCGAACCGGTAGAAGGAGCGGCTTCCCGCGTACGACTCGTCGCCGAGCATCATCCCCGCCCACTGGCGGGAGGACATGGCGCCGGTGCCCGAGTCGGTGAGGAGGTCGATGACGACCTCGTCGGCGTGGAGTCCGAAGAGGTTGAAGCCGGCCCGCTCCAGGGCGGCCTCGCGCTCGGCGCGGTCGGGCAGGTCGATCGCCTGGATACTGTGGATCCGGAAGGGCTCGATGATGGTGCGATGGGGCATGGGGAGCTCCGAGGTCTCGACGACCGGGCCAGTCTGGCAGACGATCAGGGGACGAGGACGGCCGCGCCGCGGACCCGCCCTGCGGCGAGGTCGGCCAAGGCGTCACCGGCGGCGTGCCGGGGGTAACGGTCGACGACGGTCCGGACCGGGATCCCCGCCGCGAGGTCGAGGAACTCCCGGGCGTCCTGCCGGGTGAAGTTGGCGACGCTGCGGATCTGCCGCTCCCACCACAGGAGCTCGTAGGGGAAGGGGGGGATGCGGTCCAGGTGGATGGCGTTCACCGCCACCGTGCCTCCGCGGTCGAGGGCGCCGAGGGCGGCCACGACGACCTCCCCCACGGGGGCGAAGGTGATCGCCGCGTCGAGGGGAACGGGGGGAGGTTCCTCGAGCGGGCCGGTCCAGACCGCGCCCAGCTCGAGGGCACGGCGCCGGTCCGCGGGGGAGCGGGTGACGACGAAGACCTCGCAATCCCAGTGGACCGCGACCTGGATGGCGAGGAGGGCCGAGGCGCCGAACCCGTACAGGCCGAGACGGCCGCCGGGCCGGATGCCGCTGCGGCGGAGGGAACGGTACCCGATGACCCCGCCACAGAGGAGGGGCGCGGCGGCGTCGTCGTCGAACCCCTCGGGAATCGGGAGGCAGAAGTCGGCACGGGCCACGAGACGTTCGGCGAAACCGCCGTCCCGATCCCACCCGGTGAAGGTGGCTCGCTCGCAGAGGTTCTCGCGGCCGGTGCGACAGAAGCGGCAGGTCCCGCAGGTGCCGGCGAGCCAGGCGACGCCGACCCGCTCACCGACCCGGGAGGCGTCTCCGCCGGGTCCCACCGCGACGATGCGCCCCACCGCCTGGTGTCCGGGCACGACGGGGAGTCGCCGGGGCTCCAGGTCGCCGGTCACGAGCTGGAGGTCGGTCCGGCAGACCCCGCAGGCGGCGACCGCGACGAGCACCTCTCCGGGACCGGGTCGGGGATCGGGACCGTCCTCTTCCCGGAGCGGTCGGTCGGCGAGTGGACCGGGGCGGTGGAGGACCTGACGGCGCACGACGCCAGCATGCCGCGAACCTCGGGGGAGGGCAAGATGGGCGGAGGGTCGGCGAGATGTCGGGCGCACGGTCGACGTTCGCGAGCTCCGAGGTCGGCGTAGCCTCTCGTTCCATGGTGCGCGTCATGACCGCCAACCTGTACGGGATCCATGCCCGTCCCGACGCCGTCGCCGGGCTCCTCGACGAGCACCGTCCGGACGTCGTCGCCATCCAGGAGCTCGCCCCGGCCGTCGCGGAGGTGATCGCGGCGCGGTACCCCTATCGGCTCCTCGGGCCGCGTCCGGACGCCGCGGGGTGGGGTGTCGCGCTGCGGTTCCCCGCCACCTTCGGCGTGATCCCCCACGAGCGCCGTGCCGGACGATGGGCCCGGTTCTCGGCTCCGGGATTCCCGAGGCTCGAGGTGGTGAGCATGCACCTGGCGAACCCGGTGGACTTCCCGTGGTGGGAGGCGGTGCGGGCCCGGAGGGAGCAACTCGACGCCCTCGAGCGCCACCTCGCCGTCTCCCCCGCGCCGTGCCGGCTCGTGGTGGGGGACATGAACGCGACACCCCTGTGGCCGGCGTACCGACGCCTGGCTCGAGGACGGCGGGATCTGGTGGCCCGGGCCGCGGCTCGGTCCGGGCGCCGACCCTCGCCGACCTGGTCCTACCGTTTCGGTCTGCCGCGGGTCCTGCGCATCGACCACGTCTTCGGCGAAGGAGTGGACGTGGCGGAGGTGTCGGTGGTGCCGGTGCCGCGCTCCGACCACGCCGCGCTCATCGTCGAGGTGGTGCCGGCGTGAGGGACGTCCGGCGGGCGTCGGCTCGATGGCGAGCCACGGCCGCGGCGAGCTGCGGGAAGGCGGGATCGATCTCGTAGGGGTAGTCGTCCCACCAGCCGTCGCGTTCCGGTACGAACCGCCGGGGTCCGGGGTTCCCGGTCAGGGCGCGGGCTTTCATGTCCCGTTCCAGCGACCGCATGCGCGCCGGCGCGAGCCGTCCGGGCACGGGCCGCAGGACCTCGAGCCGGACCCGGTGGTGGAGCCGGACGAGGGGCGAGTAGGGATGCTCCCAGACGCGGTGGGTCCCGGTGACGACGACCGGGAGCAGGGGCCGTCGGGTGTGGGCCGCGAGGCGGAACGCCCCGGGCCGGAACGCGGCCTCGATGCCGAGGATCGTGCCTTGGGGGAACACCACCAGGCTCGCTCCCCGGGCGAACACCTCGGGGGCGGCGCGGAGGAGGGCTCGGTAGCCGGCAGCCCCGTCGTGGGTGGGGACCGGGACCTGGCGGGAGGCGGAGAGGTAGCCGCCGAGGATGCGCCAGGCGAAGAGCTCGTCCCGGGCCGCGTAGACGAGATCGAGGGGGAGTCGGGAGAGGGCGAGGACGTCGGCGAGTCCCTCGTGGAGCGGTGCCACCACGTACCGTTCCTCGGGGTCGACGTGTTCGAGTCCCCGCATCTCGATCCGCAGGTCGAGGGCGCGGCTCGCCGCGGCGGTCCAGACGCGTTCGAGCCGGTGCGGCGGGCGTCCGGCGCGTCGGGCCGCCGCGAGGAGCAACCACCGGGCCGGCCCGAAGAGGAGGGCCTCGGCGGTGAGGAGCCGCAGCCAGGGCCCGGCACCGTGGACGGCGCCGATGCCGGGGAGGGGGAGGAGCGGCGACGACCGGCGATGCATGCTGCGAGCAACCCCGGGTGGCGGGGCCGGCATTCCCCCGGTTCGCCTCACGCCGGCGTGTGGGAGCGGCGGCCGACGATGAAGAGCCTCGGGAAGGGGAACAGGGTGGTGCCGTCGGCCCGGCGAGGGTACGCGTGGCGCAGACACTCCCGGTACCGCTCGAGGAACGCCTCGCGGGCCGGGGCGTCGAGCTCGCCGAGGAGGGGGCGGAGCAGGCTCCCGGCCACCCAGGAGAGGACGGGGTCGGCGCCGTCGAGGACGTGGAGGTAGCGGGTCACCCAGATGTCGAGCTCCTCGAGTCGTGGGCGGAGGAGCTCCTCGTACCACTCCGGATCGGCCACGGGACGCCGTCCGTACCGGGAGCGGAGGCGGTCCGATCCCCAGGGACGGCGGTCGACTCCCCCCGCGGCGAGGACCTCGCGCAGGGCGCGATGTGAGGGCTCGTCCCAGGAGAGCGGCATCTGCACGGCGAGCACGCCGCCGGGCGCGAGGGTGTCGACGAGTTCCGGCAGGAGTCCGGCGTGGTCGGGAAGCCAGTGGAGCGCGGCGTTCGAGAAGAGGACGTCGACGGGACCGGGCGGGCGCCAGCGCTCGATGGCGGCGTGGACCCATCGGACCCGACCCTCCTCCGCGGCGGCCGCGGCGAGCATCTCCTCGGACCGGTCGACGCCGAGGACGGTCGCCGCGGGCCACCGGATCGCCATGGCCCGGGCCATCTCGCCCCGGCCGCATCCGAGATCGACGACGAGCCGAGGGTTCGGATGGCGAACCCGAGCGAGCAGCTCCTCGGCGGGGCGGCGGCGTGCGGCGGCGTACCGACCGTAGAGATCCGGGTCCCAGATCATCCGTCGCGTGACGCGTACCCGGGGTGGATGAGCTCGATGTCGTCCGAGCCGCAGGTACGACACCGCAGGGTGGGGGCGCCCGGGGGCGCCGGGGGGACCGGCCGGGTGCGGTCGCCCCCCTCCGGTGCGGGGGGTGTGCTCAGGGCCGGACTCTCGTGGAGGTTGGCTCCGCAGGACATGCAGAAGTTCGAGCGGTGATGGTGGGTGAGCCCGCAACGGGGACAGTCGATCCAGTCGTCGGGATCGATCTCGATCTCGATCTCCGGGGTGGGGAGGCCGGGGGGCGGCGCCGGTGGCTCCATGACGTGGTCTCCGGCCGCTGCGGCGGGTCTCGCCGCGGAGGCGAACGGGGCCGGTGGGGCCTCCTCGGGCATCATGTGCTGGGCGTGAGGGTTCTCGGCGTGGACCCCGCCGGATTCGTCGAGCCGGAGGAGCGCCACGACCTGGGTGTTGGCCAGGGAGACCGCTCCCGGGGTGAATCCGGCGACCGAGAAGAGCGCGAGACGGTCCTCACCGTGCCGGGCACGGAGGAGGGCGAGGACGGCGGCCTGTCCGATGGGGTTCTCGCTCCAGCGCACGCGGGCGAGGACGGCCTCGCACCGGAGCTCGACGACGCCGTTGGCCGGTTCCGCGATCGAGGTCGGTGCCGCCCCGATGTGGTCGAGCCAGATGTACGCGGCCTGGTATGCCTGGTCGAGTGTCAGTGGTCGCACCTGCGATCGCTCCGGTCCGGGACGCCCTGCCTCCATCCTACGTGGGCTCCTCGCTCGGCGACGACGGGCGGCGACCCGATCGGCGTCGGCGGCGTGGGGGGCTCAGGAGGGTCGACGCCGGGGGATGGAGTGCTCCCAGTCGGCGAGGAGGGTGCGCAGGGCGGCGACGAAGGCGAGGGGTTGATCGAGGATCAGGTGATGGTGGGCGTAGGGGATCGACACCACCGGGGCGTTCCTGCCGAGGAGGTCGTACATGTACTCGGCGGTGTCCTCGGGGACGACCACGCTGAGCTCTCCGCGCAGGAGGGCCACCCGGCAGCGGACCGCGGCGAGCTGCTCGCGCAGGGAGACGAGTGTCTGGGAGAAGAGCGTCGGGTCGAACTTCCACGTCCAGCCTCCGGACGTCTCCCGCAGCGAGTGGCGGGCGATGTACTCGATGACGAAACGGTTGTCGCACGGCTGGGCCGGGATGAGGTGGAAGTGCTCGAGGGCGGCCTCGAGGTTCGGATACACCCCCGGGGACTTGAAGGCCCGACCCCGGGCGCCCTCCTCCGACTCGGGAGCCGGCCGGCGGACGGGCGCGTCGACGATGACGGCGCCGGCCAGGTCGTCGCCGTGGTCGGCCGCCGTCTGGATCGTCACCATGCCGCCGAGGCTGTGGCCCACCACCACCGGAGGGCCGGGGAAGCCGGCGTGCTCGGCCACCGCCAGGACCTCGCGCGCCCAGGCCTCGTGGGAGTAGACCTGGCGCCGGCCGCTGTCGCCGTGACCCGAGAGGTCGAGGGCGACGGCGTGCCAGCGGGTGGCGAACATGGGGGCGAGGAAGGCCCACCAGTGGGCGTGTGCCGCACCACCGTGGACGAACACGAGGCCGGGGCGGCCTCGTGTTCCCCACTCCAGGTAGTGGATGGGGACGCCCTCGACGTCGACGAACCCCTCGCGGTGGGGGGTGGCGAGCGCGTCGCGGAACCACGCGGGCTGGTCGGGGCGGGAATCAGGCACCTGAGGCGACCTCCTCGGGGAGCGTGAACCAGCGGAGATGTTCGAAGTCGGCGGAGACCCGCCGGGATGGGGGAGCGGCGTGGGGGGCGGCGGTGGTGGCGAGGATGCGGCGCGCCTCGGCGAGGTACTCCTCGAGGGCGGTCTCGGGATCCCGGCGTGGGGTGTGCGGGTGCTGCATCGTTCCCGATTCGTAGCCGATGTCGAAGAGGCTGAGCGGCGCCTCTCCCCGGCCCGCGACGTGCTCCCACAGGGCCGTCTCCGGGTCGAAGCGGTAGGCGGGGAGCAGCTTCCACCCGTCGGTGGCGATGAGCGTCACGGCGTCCACGATGTAGCGGAACACCGCCTCGGAGATGAAGTAGTTGAAGCTCACCCGAACCCAGCCGGGCTTGATGCCCTCACATCCCCGCGCGATCTCCCGGGCGAACTCGTGGGAGGTGTCGAGGTCGATCCCGAGGAGCCGGTGGCCGTACGGCCCGGCGCAGGAGCAGCCTCCTCGGGCCTGGATCCCGAAGAGGTCGTTGAGGAGCGCGACGACGAAGTTGTGGTGGAGGTAGCGGGCGCCGTGGCGGACGACGAACGAGACGATCGAGAGACGCTCGGCGTCGGGGTTGCCGAGGATCTCGATGTTCGGGTTCCGTCGCCAGGCGGTGATGGCGCGACGGATGAACCCTTCCTCGAGGGAGCGGATCCGCGCTACGCCTACGGCCTCCTTGAGCTGGAACACGAGCCCGGCCCGGATCGATTCGACGATGGCCGGCGTCCCCCCTTCTTCCCGGTGCTCGATGTCGTCGAGGTACCGGTGCTCGGTCGGGTTGACGTACGCCACCGTCCCGCCGCCCGGCACCGAGGGGACCCGGTTGCGGAACAGCTCCCGCCGGGCCACGAGCACGCCGGGGGTTCCGGGGCCGCCGATGAGCTTGTGGGGGGAGAGGAACACCGCGTCCTTGGCGGCGAGCGGGTCGTCGGGCTCCATGTCGATGTCGACGTAGGGGGCGGCGGCGGCGAAGTCCCAGAAGGAGAGGGCCCCGTGCTCGTGGAGGAGCGACGTGACCGCCACCGTGTCGGTGATGATCCCGGTGACGTTGGAGGCGGCGGAGAAGCTCCCGATCTTCAGGGGCCGGTCGCCATGGCGCCGCAGTTCCGTCTCGAGGTGACGGAGGTCGACGTGCCCGTCGGCGTCCTCGTCGATGCGCACGACCTCGGCGATGGACTCGCGCCAGGGGAGCTCGTTCGAGTGATGCTCGTAGGGGCCGATGAACACGACGGGCCGCGCGGCGGGTGGGATGTGAGCCGAGAGTCGGTGGCGGTCCTCCAGTGCCGAGGGCAGGCGGAGGCCGAGGACGTGGATCATGCGGTCGATGGCCCCCGTGGATCCCGAGCCGCAGAAGAGCACGACGTGGTTCTCGGAGGCGTTCACGCAGCGCCGGATGATCGCGCGGGCCTCCTCACGGAAGCGGGTCGTCTGGAGGCCGGTGCCCGACGATTCCGTGTGCGTGTTGGCGTAGAGGGGGAGGACGACGGTGCGGATGTACTCCTCGATGAAGGTGAGGGAGCGCCCCGAGGCGGTGTAGTCGGCGTAGGTGACCCGCCGTGGGCCGAAGGGTCCCGGCACGGTGTGCTCGGAGCCGATGACCGACGTGCGGATCGTCGCGACGAGGTCTGCCATGGCCCGCAGGGTACCGCCGCGGCGTTCGACTCCCGGTGGGCCCCCGTCGGGGGAACCCCGGAGCGCGAAGGATTTGATACTTGATGAAATCGCAGGTGACATGTGATACAGTCCCCGGGTCTCGGACGGAGATCCGGGCGGCCCAGGGCGCCGTTCGGGAGGAGGGAGAGCAGTCATGCGAAGATGGAGCACGCTGTCGGTGCTGCTCGTGGCGATGGCGCTCGTCGCCGCCGCCTGCTCGAGCAGCAGCGGCACCACGACGACGACCACCACGGCGGCCCCGACGACCACGGCCGCGACGACGACGACGGCGGCCCCGACGACCACGGCCGGTGGTACCCAAGCGCCCGCCGAGCCGATCCTCATCGGCGCCGCGATCGACCTGACGAGTTTCATGTCCCCGTTCGACGCCCCTGCGGCGCTCGCCGCGCAGCTCGTCCTCGACGACGTGAACGCGGCCGGCGGGGTCGACGGGCAGCAGGTGGAGTTCAAGGCGATCGACACGCAGGTCGACCCGGACCAGTACAAGGCGGCGGCGATCGAGCACATCCAGAACGGCGCCAAGGTCATCTGGGTGACCTGTGACGTCGACTTCCCCACACCCGCCATCCAGGAAGGGCTCAATGCGGGGCTCCTCACCGTGGCGCCGTGCATCGGGACCGACCAGATGGGCCCGAAGCGCTTCGGCGACGCGGGACGCCTCGCCTTCAGCTTCGGCAACATGGCCCAGGACGAGGGCGCGGCCATGGCCGAGTTCGCCATCGATCAGGGGTGGACGAAGGCGGCGATCGCCCGGGACAACCTGCTCGTCTACTTCCAGAACGTCGTCGACGCCTTCAAGAACCGTTTCGAGGAGCTCGGCGGGACCGTCACCCTCGAGGAGAACTACACGAACGGCGACGGCACCATCGGGAACGTCGCCACGTCGGTGGCGAACGCCGACGTGGACGTCGTCGTCATCTCGACGTCCTTCGACGATCTCCCCGGCTTCGTGACGGCGGATCGCAGTCTCGGCGACGAGACGCCGATCCTCTGCTCGTGGGCCTGTGACGGGGACTTCTGGGTGCCCGACGGACTCTCGAACTTCTACTACGTGACGTACGCCTCGGTGTTCGGGGACGATCCGGACCAGGCGATCCGCGACCTCATCGACAAGATGGAGGCGGCCGGCTCCAAGCCGACCACGGGCGGGTTCGTGGGCGGCGCCGACGCCGCCAAGGCGATCGTGGCCGCGATCGAGGCCACCGGGAGCACCGACGGCGCGACGCTCGCCGACTACCTGGAGAACCTCTCCGGGTTCCAGGGCGTGGCCGGTCCGATCTCCTTCTCGAAGGAGTTCCACACCGTCTTCGGGCGCCCCTACCGGGTGATCCAGATCACCGACGGCGTCCACGCGGTCGTGGACGTTCGCTCGGCGACCTCGCCCGCCGACATCGGCTGAGCCCGGGACCGACGGTGACGCCGACGAAGGTCGACGGGAGACGGCCCGCAGGGATCCTGCGGGCCGTCTCCGTGGCCCGGGCCTTCGAGGGGGTCGTCGCCCTCGCCGGCGTCGACCTGGAGCTGCGCCGTCACGAGGTCGTGGGGCTCATCGGCCCCAACGGCGCGGGGAAGTCCACCCTCGTGAACCTGCTGACCGGGTTCGACGAGCCCACGGCGGGACGTGTCGAGCTCGACGGCGTGGACCTCACCGGCTGGCCGCCGCAGCGGCGGGGACGCGCCGGCCTGGCCCGGACGTTCCAGCACGCCCACAGCTTCGGCGGGCTCTCGGTGCGCGAGAACGTCGAGGTGAGCGCGCTGGGGATGGGTGCCACGCCACGCGCGGCGCGGGCGCGGGCCGACGAGCTCCTCGAGCTCCTCGGACTGGCACCGCTCGAGGACCTGCCGGCGGCGGCGCTCCCCCACGGCGAGGAGCGCAAGCTCGGGGTGGCGCGCGCCCTCGCCACCGATCCGAGGTTCGTCCTCCTCGACGAGCCCGCCGCCGGCCTCGGCGAGGCGGAGGTCCCCGCGTTCGCCGCCGTGGTTCGCTCCATCCGCGACGACCACGACGCCGGGGTCCTCCTCATCGACCACAATTTCGACCTGATCATGCAGGTGTGCGACCGCATCCAGGTGCTCGACGAGGGGCGGACGATCGCGGTGGGGGATCCGGAGGAGATCCGACGGCATCCGCAGGTGGCCGCCGCGTATCTCGGTACCGTGGAGGGGACCGGAGGGAACGATGGCTGAACCCCTACTCGAGATTCGGGACCTCGCGGTGCGCTACGGCGCGGTGCGCGCCGTCGACGGCGTGGATCTCGCCGTGCGTCCCGGCGAGGTGGTGGGACTCGTCGGTCCCAACGGCGCCGGGAAGTCCTCCACGCTGTTCGCCGTCACCGGCGTGGTGCGACCCGATCGTGGTGAGGTCCTGCTCGAGGGACGCTCGCTCGTCGGCGTCCCCACCGAGGAGATCGCGCGGGCCGGCGTGGCGCTCGTCCCCGAGGGCCGGCACGTGTTCGCCGAGTTCACCGTCGCCGAGAACCTCCGTCTCGGACTGCTCGGACGATCCTCGCCCGAGGGGGCCGAGGAGGACCTCGCCTGGGTCGAGGAGCTCTTCCCGGTCGTCGCCGAGCGGCGTGACGAGTTCGCCGGGCACCTCTCGGGGGGCCAGCAGCAGATGCTCGTCGTCGCCCGCGCCCTGCTCAGCCGACCCCGGGTGCTCCTCCTCGACGAGCCGTCGCTCGGCCTGGCGCCGTCGGTGGTGACGACGGTCTTCGGGGCGCTCTCCCGGGTACGGGAGCGGGGGGTGGCGATCCTCCTCGTCGAGCAGCGGGCCCAGCTCACCGTCGAGTTCGCCGACCGGACCCACGTCATGCGCAACGGCCGGCTGGTGATGACGTTGGCCTCCGGCGAGGCGATGGACGTCGATGCGATGGCGGAGGCGTACTTCGGCGCATGAACGTCCTCCAGGCACTCCCCGACGCGGTGGCTCTCGGTACCCTCTTCGCGCTCGTCGCGATGGGAGTCGGCCTCGTCTTCGGCGTCATCCGTCTCGTGAACTTCGCCCACGGCGAGCTCATCACCGCCGGCGCCTACGCCCTCCTGTTGACGAAGGGGCGGCCGGTCCTCGTACGCGCCGTGGTGGCGGTGGCGGTGGTCGTCGCGCTGGCCGCGCTCATGGAGATCGTGTACCGGCCGCTGCGGACGGTGGCGCCCGCGACGATGCTCGTGGCCACCTTCGCCGTCAGCTTCCTCCTGCAGAACGTGGCCCTGCTCGTCTTCGGCACCCGGGGGGAGAACATCGAGTTCCTCACGGTCCTCAACAGGGCGTTCCACGTCGGTCCCGCCCGGATCCGGTGGATCACCGTCGTGGGGCTGCTCGTGGGCGGCGGGACCCTCGCCGCGGTCGCCTTCTTCCTGCGCCGGACCGACCTCGGGCTGCAGATGCGGGCCGCCGCGGCGGACGTGCGGATGGCTCGCCTGCTGGGAGTCCCCGCCAAGCGGGTCGTCCGGGCCGCCTTCCTCCTCGGGGGCGTCCTCGCCGGCGTGGTCGCCCTGGCCCTCGCCGTACAGCGTCCCCTCGTCACCCCCACCTTCGGCTTCCAGGTCCTCATCCCCGCGCTCGTGGGTGTGGTCGTCGGCGGGATCGACCGTCTCGTGCCGGCCACCGTCGGGGGCTTCGTGGTGGGGTTCGCCACGGTGCTCATCAGCGCCGTGCTCCCCGGATCGCAACGGGTCTTCCTCGACAGCGTCCTCTTCGCGCTGGTGATCACCGTGCTCCTCGTCAAGCCGGACGGCCTCTTCACCGGGCGGCGTCGACTGGTGGAACGGGTATGAGCCGGATCGTGCGCGTCTGGCACCTCCTCGGCCCGGTGCTGCTCGTGGTGGCCGTCGGCCTGCTCGGATCGCTCACCGCGCCGACGATCCAGTTCCAGGTGCGCTCGGTGCTCGTCACCACCGCGATCGTCGTGGCGCTCGCCACCTTCGTGGGGAACTCGGGCGTGATCTCCTTCGGTCACGTCAGCTTCGTCGCGGTGGGGGCCTTCGCCGCCGGTCTCGCCACCGTCCCGGCGGCCGTGAAACCGTCGACGTTCCCGCAGATGAGTCCGTTCCTCGCCCACCTCCAGATCGGGAACGTCGAGTCGCTGCTCCTCGCCGCCGCCGTCGGGGGCCTCTACGCGTTCTGGGTCGGGGTCCCGCTCATGCGGCTCTCCGGCCTCTCCGCCGGCATCGCCACCTTCGCCGTGCTCATCATCACCCACAACGTCCTGCGCAACTGGGAGCTCATCGGCCCGGGCGCCAAGACGCTCGCCCTGGTGCCCTCCACCACCGGCTTTCTGCAGGCGACGCTCGGATTGGTGCTCGTCGTCGTCGCGGCGTACGCCTACCAGCGAAGTCGTTGGGGTCGGGTGCTGCGCGCCGCCCGCGAGGATCCCGCCGCGGCGCAGAGCTCGGGGATCGACATCCACCGGCAGCGGCTGCTCGCCTTCACGCTCAGCGGGATCTTGGCCGGCTTCGCCGGAGGGTTGCTCGTCCACCTCCTCGGCAGCATCACGACCGAGCAGGTGTTCCTCGACCTCACCTTCGTGACCCTGGCCATGCTCGTCGTGGGGGGGATGGGGAGCCTCTGGGGTGCGGTCGTCGGTGGCCTCTTCGTCGCCGGTCTCGACGCGGTGCTCGTGGAGATCGAGAAGGGGGTGACGCTCCTCGGGATCGACATCGACCTCCCGACCGGGACGCGCCTCGTCGCGATGGGGCTCGTCATGCTGCTGATTCTCCTCTTCCGCCCGGACGGGATCACCGGCGGGCGGGAGTTGAGCTGGCCGTTCGGCGGACGCCGGGGCGTCACGCGCCGGTCCGGCGGGTCGGTGGTCGCGACGGCGCCGCCGGGGGGCGACAGTGGCGACACGGCCGATACCCGGCGGCCGCGGCTTCCCTGACGTTCCGGAACGCGATACGGTGCGCGTCGGCGATGCGGAGCGCGTGCCGGCAGGTGGGGAAGCAGTACACCCGGGTGCGGTCGCTCCCCAGGAAGCGCACGCCGCGGCGGGCGGTCACCGCGAGGGCCGCCAGGTCGATCCCCTCCCGCTCGAGGAGGTGGCGCTTCATCTCGCTTCCGTACGCGTACGCTCCGATGTGGCCGTCCGCCCGCACCACCCGGTGGCACGGAACGAGGATGGGCACCGGGTTCCGGGCCAGGGCGCTCCCCACCGCCCGGACCGCGGCCGGCCGGCCGATCTCGGTGGCGATCCAGGAGTACGGGCGGACCTCGCCCGGGGGGATGCGGGCGCAGCTCGCGAGCACGGCCCGGGAGAACTCGCCGAGATCACCCAGGTCGATGGGGAGACGTCCGGGTCGTCCGGTGGCCACCGCCCGGGCGAGTGGTCGGGCGATGCGGGGCGGCGGGTCGGTGCGGTGGAGGGGACGGTGGTGGCGCTCGGCGAACCCCGCCTCGCCGTCGACGACGGCGGCGGGGACGCAGGCCGTGACCCCGTGGCGGCTCCACGCCACGTAGAGGGGTCCCAGGGGTCCCTCGATCGTCGTGTACGCGTCGGCGAGGTCCACCGCTTGGAGGATCGCGCCGTACAGGTGGGCGGGGGCGGGACGACGGAGTGTCGCCAGCTCGTCTTCGACGTTCATGGTTCCTCTTCCTCCAGGATGGCACGGAGTCGTCGCAGGCCGCGGTGGACGTCGCTGCGGACGGTGCTCTCGGGTCGGCCGGTGGCGAGCGAGATCTCCGGGTAGGTCAGTCCGACGACGTGGCGGAGGACGACGGCGGTGCGCCGGGTGGCGTCGAGCGCGGCGAGCCGGTCGCGCCAGAGGGGGAGCATCGCCGCGGCGAGGATCTCCTCCTCCGGCCCCGGCGCCGGGTCGGCCCGGTCCTGCGGCGCCGCCGTGCGCGGGTGGCGGCGTTCGCCGCGCCAGTGGTTGCGGCAGAGGTTCAGGGCGATGGTCCACAGCCACGGACGGAGTCGCAGCGTCCGGATGCGCTCGGCACCGTAGCGGCCGAGGGCGCGGTACGCCCGTACGAAGGCCTCCTGCGCCACGTCCTCGGCGTCGGCCGGATTGCGCGTGAGGTGCAGGGCGCCGGAGTAGAGGTCGTCGCCGAGGGCGGTGACGAGATCGGGAAACGCCCGGTCGCGATCGGCGGCGAGCCGGCGCGCCAACTCGCGGAGGTCGTCGTCGGTGGTCATCTCATCCTCGAGAACCCCGCGGGGGCCGGGATCGTTGCAGTCTCGTCACCGGCACCTATGGGTGGAGGAGCCGATCGAGGAGGTCGCCGACGCGGCGGTCGATCTCGTCGCGGATGCGGCGGACGGTCTCGAGCGGGGCCCCGGCAGGGTCGGGAAGGTCCCAGTCGAGGTAGCGCTTCCCCGGGAAGACGGGACAGGTCTCGCCGCAACCCATGGTGATGACGACGTCGGCCTCCTCGACCGCGTCGGGTTCCAGGATGCGTGGCCTGGCCGCGGTGAGGTCGATGCCCATCTCGGCCATCGCCGCGACGACCGTGGGGTGGAGCTCGTCGGCGGGGGCCGTCCCGGCGGACCGCACCTCGACGCGGTCGCCGGCGCGACGGGAGAGGAGCGCCGCGGCCATCTGGGACCGCCCCGCGTTGTGGACGCACACGAAGAGGACCCGGGGGACGTCGCCCGGCGCGGAGGTTCCACCGTTCACGGCCCCGGACTCTAGCTTCGGCTCATGCCGCGCTCCGCCGGTGACGGCGAGGGCGACACACGGAACGAGCCGGATGCGGTCCCGGTCGCGCCGCGCCGTCGCGTCCCCGCTCAGGCTGCCTCCACGTCGGAGGATGGCCGGGATCGGAGGAGCCAGATCGTCCCGAATCGGCTCGCGACGAGCATCTCCGGTGGGTGCGGGCCGTCGCCGGAGAGGAGGTCCGAGACGAGGATGCCCCGGGCGAGGTCGTGGTTGCATCCTCGCTCGCACCAGGCGTAGGCGTCGCGACGGCTCGTGTCCCTCGTCATGGGAGGGGAACGCTGCGGCGGCGGTCGGACCTCCGCCATCGCCGGGGAGGCGACAGTCTGGGCGACGGCTCGCCGGCCGGTCGGGAGGGTTCGACGAACCGGGTTGCCGTCGCGCGTGCTAGAAGGGGGGAGGACATGGCAACAGGAAAGGAGGCGCCATGCGACTCGACGGTGTGGAGCTGACCTGGCTCGGTCACGCCGCGTTCCGGTTCACGATGCCGGACGGGGCCGCCATCTACGTCGATCCGTGGCTGGAGGGGAACCCGTCCTGCCCGGAGTCGGAGCAGCAGCCGGGACGGGTGGACGCCATCTTCGTCACACATGGACACTTCGATCACCTCGGGACGACGGAGTCCCTGGCGAGGCGGTTCGGCGCCCCGGTGCACGGCATCCACGAGCTCGCCGTCCATCTCGAGGGACGCGGTGTCGAGAACGTCGTCGGCATGAACATCGGGGGATCGATCGCGACCGTGGGCGGTGTCACCGCCACGATGGTTCCGGCGGTCCACTCCGCCGGCATCAGCGGCGACGCCGGCATCGTTCCCGGAGGCGCCCCTGCGGGTTGGGTGTTCCGCTTCCCCGAGGGACCGACCGTCTACCACGCCGGGGACACCTTCGTCTTCGGGGACATGGCGATCGTCGCCGAGCTGTTCGCTCCCGACGTGGCGCTGCTGCCCATCGGAGGTCACTACACGATGGATCCCCGACAGGCGGCCTACGCGGGGAGGCTCCTGAAGGTGCAGACCGTCGTCCCCATGCACTACGGCACGTTCCCGATCCTCGCCGGTACCCCGGAGGCGCTGCGGGAGGCCGCCGGCGGGGCCTTCGAGGTGGCCGATCTCGCCATCGGTGAACCCGCCGGATGAGCTCCGCCGGCAGGGAAGCCGGCACGACGATCTCCTCCCCGTGACGTCGTCGGCGGGGACGGCACGCGTCGGACTCGCCCTCGCCTTCTCCGGCGCCGTCCTGTTCGGGGTGGGGGGCGCGGTCGCCGCCGGGACCTTCGGGGCGCTCTCCCCTCCGCAGTTGGCGGAGGGGCGGGCGGTGCTGGCGGCGGCGTTCTTCCTCCCCTACGCCTGGTGGCGGGGCCGCCTGCACGTCGCGCGGATGCGGGGGCACCTCGTCGTCTTCGGTCTCGTGCTCGCCTTCGTCAACGTCGCCTACTACTGGGCGATCCAGCGTCTCGGGGTGGGTCCTGGGGTGACCATCCAGTTCCTCGCCCCGTCGCTCGTGCTCGTGTGGATGGCGCTGGTCCAGCGACGGCGGGTTCCGGCCGTGGCCTGGCCGGCCGCGGCGGTCACCATCGTGGGGGTGGCCCTGGTGACCGACGCGTGGCGCGTGGAGCACGCCGACTGGGTCGGCGTCGCGGCCGGTCTCGCCGCCGCGGTGGCCTTCGCCGCCTACCTCCTCATCGGGGAACGTCTCGGCGAGGCGCTCCCCGCGGTGACGGTCATGGCGTGGTCCTTCCTCGTGGCCGCGTTCGCGTGGCTCGTCCTCCTCCCACCATGGACGTTCCCCTGGGGTGTCACGGCAGGCGTGTGGGTCCGGTTGCTGTGGATCGGGCTGGCGGGGACCGCCCTCCCCTTCCTCGTCGAGATGGCGGCGCTCCAGCGAGCCTCGGCCGGGCTCGTCGGCGTGGTCGCGACCAGCGAGCCCGTAGTCGCCGCGCTGGCCGGCTGGTGGCTCCTCGGCCAGACACTGGGCGTGAGCCGGCTCCTGGGGATGGCGCTCGTGGTCGCCGCGGTCGCCGCCCTCCAGCGCCGGGGCGTCACCGAGATGGAGGTTCCCTACGAGGTGGTTCGCTGAGGCGCGACGTCACGCTCCCCGACCGAGCACGCCGGGCAGGGCCTCGCGCAGGAGGAAGACGCCGACCAGGATGAAGGCCAGGGCCGCGGCGAGCTGGAGCCACGCGGCCGGCACGAGACGCGTCAGCGCCGATCCGGCGAGGACGGCGAGACCCGTGGAGAGGGTGAGCGCGGCGGACGCCGCGAAGAAGACGGTCCAGCGGGCGCCCTGGTCCGCGGCGAACGCGACGACGGCGAGTTGTGTCTTGTCTCCGACCTCGGCGAGGAACAGCGTCGTGAACACGGACCAGAACGTTCGCATGGCTCCTCCAGATCGTGGCCGGCGTGACGATGGCAGCCGGCGGGGTGGCCGGCAAGCCGGGACGCGGCGCCGCCCCGGGGTTCCCCCCGGGGCGGCGCGTCGGGGCGCAAGCGGTCAGCCGTTGCTGGAGACGCCGGCGTCGGGGGAGGAGTCGGCGGAGCCGACGGTGGCGTCGCTCGAGGAGTCGACGGGTTCCGTCTTCACCTTCTGGGTGAAGGCACCATGCTCGATGCCCGCCTCGACCTCGGTCTTCAGCGTGCCGTTCGTGAGCTCCACCTTGACCTCGTGGCCGTCGGCCCGCTGCTCGACCACCTGCCAGCCGGAGCCGGGCGTCACCGCGACGAGCGTGAGGACGCCGTCGGTGAGGTCGACGGTCACGCTACCGGCCTCGCCGGCATCGATGACGACGGTCCCGACCGTCGCGTTCGCCGGTGCGTCGGCCGACACGTCGTGCGACGGGTCGTCGG
>CAZPAV010000001.1:0-89103 GCA_964584755.1 uncultured Acidimicrobiaceae bacterium | reverse complement strand
CGATGGTGCCGTTGTCCGGGCTGGGGTCGTTGGCGGGGTCGTCGGCGATGGTGCCGTTGTCCGGGCTGGGGTCGTTGGCGGGGTCGTCGGCGATGGTGCCCTCCGACAGGGTCGTCGTGGGACCGGAGGGAGTCACCGCGACCACGGGGGCCGGAGCCGTCACGGTCGTGGTGGGGTCGTCCGGACCGAGGGACGAGGGGCTCGCCGGCCCGACGACGGCCGAGGCGATGCCGGTGCCCAGCAGCACGCTGAAGGCCACGGCGGTGATGGTCAGTGCGCGTCGATACATGATGGGGGTCCTCCTTCGTTGGTCGGAACCTTGCGCATGGACGGATGGTGCGACGTCGCCGGTTAGGGGTGCCTCCAGCGAGCGTTAAGCATCGGCTAATCCGCGCGACGTCCGGCGGGTGGACCCGGTCGTGGCGTCGTTCCCGGGGGAGTGGCCGCATCCGAGAATCCGCCCCGGGTCGAGACCCGGGGCGGATTCGGTGGGGGCAGGGGGATCGGAGCGTCGACGCTCGGGTCGAGCGTTCGGGAACGTCGGGTCCGCTCACCGACCCTCCGATCTTGGCAGGGAACACTCTCGCGTGGATCCGGTTAGCGGAACCTCCAGCCCACGTTAAGGGAGGGCTAAGGATCGGACCCGGAAGCGAGCGCGACGATGTGACCGATCGGGACCACGACGCGTCGAGAGGGGAGAAGGCAACGACCAGGAGGAGTCGTCATGAAGTTCACCAACGAGGCGGGATGGGACCGCGTGGTCCGGATCGTGCTCGGCATCGTCCTCCTCGTCCTCGGCTGGGGCGGTGTCGTGGCCGGCGGCTGGGGGACGTTCCTGAAGATCATCGGGTTCGTCCCGCTCCTCACCGGTGTCGTCGGGTGGTGTCCCGTCTACTCGCTCCTCCGCTTCCGCACGAAGGGCCGGGCCGCGACCGCACGCTGAGCGTGACCGCCCGGACGGTTCCTCGAGGCCGCTCACGATGCCCCATCTCCCCGAGCTCATCGCCGCCTCGGCTCCCTGGTGTCTCCCGGGCGTGGCGACGGAGCCGGTTCTCGGTCTCGTCGCCCTGGGGCTCCTCGTGTCCGCCGTCTGGGACCGTCACCCACGGCGGGGCCACGCCACGACGTCGGAGCCGGCGACCGCGCCCGTAGTATCGACCCGTGGAAGCCGCCGAACCGCTCACCGCCGTGCCTTCGGTGGGCAGCCTCTTCGCCGAGTACGCCGACGGCGTCTTCACGCTCGCGTACCGGATCGTCGGTGATCGCCACCTCGCCGAGGACGTCGTCCAGGAGACGTTCCTCAAGGTGTTGCGCCGCCTCCACACCTACCGCGGGGAGGGCCCCATCGCCGCGTGGCTCTACCGCATCGGCTACCGAGAGGCCATCGCCGCCCTCCGGTCACGCCGGGACGCCCCGACCGACCCCGAGGACATGGCGCGGATCTCCGAGCGACCCGAGGCGGACGCGGCGGAGGCGGTACTGAGGCGGGAGCTCGTCGAGCGCCTCGACGCGGCCATCGCCACGTTGAGTCCCCCACTGCGGGCCGCCTTCGTCCTGCGGGACGTCGAAGGTCTCGGTACGGCGGCCGTGGCCGCGGCGCTCTCGGTGTCGGAGTCGGCGGTGAAGATGCGGCTCGCCCGGGCTCGGGAAGCCCTGCGTGTCCAGCTCAAGGAGTACCTGCGATGAGGCTGACCTGCGACGATCTCGACGGGCTGCTGCCCGAGTTCCTCGACGAACGGTTGGATCCCGAGACGGAGGACGCCGCCCTCGAGCATCTCGCCACCTGTGACGACTGTCGGGTGGTCGTCGCCGACCTCAGGGGCGTGGGCGCGCTGTATCGGGAGCACGGTCGGCTCAGACTCGACGACGAGGCACGCGAGCGGATCCGGCGCGCCCTCGACGACGCGGGCCGCTGAGCGCTCCCCTGGTGCTCAGATGGCGTCGCTGCGTCGTCCCATGAGGGACCGCTCGAACTCGCATCGCCACCGGTGGTCGATCCCCCAGTCGAGGAGGTTCGGCGAGGCGGCGCGGGCACCGGCCCGACGGCGGCGGTTCCGCAGACGGGCGAACGCATCGGGTTGAAAACGGAGGTACTCGGTCCAGGAGCTCATGATGCCGGAACGGTACCGTCGAGTTCGGGATTACCAGCAGTGGCGGCGAGGTTGGTGGAGGCATGAGCGATCTCGAGTTCATCTACGTGGGCGATCCGATGTGCTCCTGGTGTTGGGGCTTCTCTCCGGTGCTGGACCGGCTCCACCGGCGTTTCGATCTCCCCCTGCGCGTCGTCGTGGGCGGACTCCGACCCGAGGCGGCCGCGGAGCCGCTCGAGGACCGGCTCCGGGTGTTCCTGCGCCGGGAGTGGGGCAAGATCGCCGATCGGACCGGCCAGCCCTTCGACCCGTCGGTCCTCGAGCGCGAGGACTGGATCTACGACACGATGGTGGCCGACACCGCGGTGGTCACGATGCGGGAGCTCGCCGCCGAGTCGACCCTCCCCTTCTTCGCCCGGGTGCAGCGCGCCTTCTACGCCGAAGGTGTCGACGTCACCGACCCCGAGGTCTATCGAACACTCGTGGACGGGTTCCCGGTGGAGCCGGAGGAGTTCGTGACGGCGCTGCGCGGCACCGGCATGGCGGAGCGGACACGGCAGGACTTCGCCGAGGCCCGGGCGATGGGCGTGGCCGGGTTCCCCACCCTGCTGCTCCGGGACGGCGAGACCGGGTACGTGGTCAGCCGCGGCTACGCGCCCTACGACCTCCTCGAGGCGGGGATTCGGCGCTTCCTCGCCGAGCATCACCCCGCCGAGGCGACGGGGCTCGTCTGCGAGATCGGCGACGTCTGCTGAGGGCGGCACGGCGGAGGCTCCCGCGGCCCCCGGCGGTGCCGGCGCGTCCCCGGGTCAGGCCATCCAGGCGGGCGAGTGGTCCACGAGGTACATGCTCACCGCGTGCACCCGGTCGAGGATCTCGCACAGCGCC
Source organism: uncultured Acidimicrobiaceae bacterium (assembly GCA_964584755.1). Classification (GTDB taxonomy): domain Bacteria; phylum Actinomycetota; class Acidimicrobiia; order Spongiisociales; family UBA5794; genus CAZPAV01. The sequence continues at coordinate 86,125 of CAZPAV010000001.1, read as the reverse complement.
TCCTGCCGGAACATGAGGTCCACGAGCGAGATCTCCACCCGTCCAACGAGGGAGAGGCGACGCTCCTCGTGGTCCGAGAGGGCCCCGAAGGAGTCCACCGCCGAGACCTCGATGGGGAGCTCGGGTCCTCCGATCCCGGCGAGCTCGGCGGCGAGGACGATGAGGTCGGGGGGCTTGACGAGAGGCGGCAGGGACCAGTTGAAGAGGAAGGGTGCGACGTACTCGCCGTCGGGGTCCTCGGGAACGTCGTCGGTGGCGTCGAGCAGCTCCTCGAGACGGAGGAGGAGCCGCGGCTCCACGTCGATCGCGACGTGGAGATCGAGCGGACCGTCGCAGGCCTGCTCCGGATGGACGTCCACCTCCCAGGTCTGCCGGAGCGTGTACGTCTCGAGGAAGTGCCGCTCGTCGTGGACGTGGAAGCCGTGCTCGATCGCGTGATCCTTCAGGTACGTGATCGTCCCGGCGAGATCGACCGCCATGTGGGCAGGCTACCGTGGCCTCGTCCGAGAACGCCGGGGACGGTCGTCCCAGTGGAGGGAGGAACGTGGCGATGCAGTACCAGCTACGGATGTACGACGTGCGGCCGGGGGCGATGGACGACTTCATCGCCGTGTTCCGACGGATCGTGGAGGTCCGGCGCGCCGCCGGGTTCACCGTGGTGGGGGCCTGGGCCGACCGTGACGCCGACCGTTTCGTGTGGATGGTCGGCTACGACGGCGCCGACGGCTTCGCCGCGGCCGAGCGCCGCTACTACGACGCCCCGGAGCGGGCCGCCATCGAGCCGGATCCTCGAACCTTCATCACGAACGTCGTGACGGAGATGCTCACCGCGGTCCCCCTGCCCTGACCCGGTCTTCCGCCCGGTGACGGCGTAGCATCCGGGGCGATGGGCGACGCCACGACCGGGGAGCTCCCCGCCGCCGGGGGAGACGGGCACGGGGAGGGCCTCGTCCCGGTGGTCGCACGACGGGTGCACGTGGGTCGTCGGGGGGAGGCGCCTCACGACGACCTCGTCGTTCACGAGGCGCCGCTCGAGATCCGCATCGGCGACGTGCCCATCGCGGTGGTGATGCGCACCCCCGGCGACGACGCCGAGCTCGCCGCCGGTTTCGCGCTCACCGAGGGGATCCTGCTGCGCCCCGCGGAGCTCGTCGCCGTCGAGCCGGTCGGGGTCGACGGCGAGGACGCCCGGGTGCGCCTCGTGCTCGCCGCGGATGTGACGGTGGACGTGGAGCGGTTCCGTCGCAGCCTGTACGCCACGTCCTCCTGCGGGGTGTGCGGCAAGGCCTCCATCGACGCGGTGCGGATCGCCGCGGCCCATCCGCCTCCGGGACCCGTCGTCGACGACGGCGTCCTCGCCGCCCTGCCCGCCGTCCTGAGGGACGCCCAGCCGTCCTTCACCGCTACCGGCGGGTTGCACGCCGCCGGGCTGTTCGAGCCGGACGGCACCCTCGTCGCCACCCGGGAGGACGTCGGCCGCCACAACGCGGTCGACAAGCTCGTCGGTGCCACGGCGGGGGAGTCCTGGCCGCTCGGGGAGCGGATCCTCCTGGTGACCGGTCGGGTCTCCTTCGAGATCGTCCAGAAGGCGGCGGTCGCCGGGATCCCGATCGTCGCCGGGATCTCGGCGGTGAGCAGCCTGGCGGTGGATCTCGCCACGGAGCTGGGGATGACCCTGGTGGGTTTCCTCCGTCACGGGGGGTTCAACTGCTACGCGGGACCGGGGAGGATCCGCACCGCTCGCCCGACCGCGTTCTCCCTCCCCCTACCATCGGAGGGACGATGACCGACCGTGCCCCAGGCCCACCGGAGCAGCCGTCGCCCCGTCCCCGGGTCCCCTGGCTGTGGTGGGCCCTGCTGGCGGCCCTCGTCGTCTGGAACGTCCTCGGCATCGTCCTCCACACCGGCACGAACGCGGTGGAGATCAGCTACAGCGAGTTCCTCCGCCAGGTCGAGGCGGGGAACGTCGTGTCGGTGGAGATCTCCGGCGGGTCGATCGACGGCACCCTCCGGGAGGCGATCACCGCTCCGCTGCTCCCGGGTACGACGAGCACGACCGCCGCGACCTCGGCGCCGACCTTCACCGAGTTCAAGACCGTCTACCCCAAGGACGTGGGGGACCCGGAGCTCATCTCCCTGCTGCGTGAGGCGCACGTCGAGATCGTCGCCAAGCCTCCTCCGAACGACCTCGTTCCCGTCTTCCTCGCCAACGTCCTGCCGCTGCTGCTCCTCCTCGGGCTGCTCTGGTGGATGGGGCGGCGCGCCATGCAGGGACCGGCGGGGATGCTCGGTTTCGGACGGAGCCGAGCCCGGACCTACACGAGCGAACGGCCCCGCGTCACCTTCGACGACGTCGCGGGGGCGCAGGAGGCGAAGGAGGAGCTACGCCAGGCCGTCGAGTTCCTGCGGGATCCGGAGAAGTACCACCGGATCGGCGCTCGGCTGCCCCGCGGGTTCCTCCTGGTGGGTCCTCCGGGGACGGGCAAGACCCTCCTGGCGCGTGCCGTCGCCGGCGAGGCCGATGTCCCCTTCCTCTTCATCAGCGCGTCCGAGTTCGTCGAGATGTTCGTCGGCGTCGGGGCGAGTCGGGTGCGGGACCTCTTCGAGAAGGCGAAGCAGGTCGCCCCGTCGATCGTGTTCATCGACGAGCTCGACGCCGTGGGGCGCCGGCGGGGCGCCGGTGTGGGGACGGTGAACGACGAGCGGGAGCAGACCCTCAACCAGCTCCTCACCGAGATGGACGGCTTCGACGAGCGGCTCAGTGTCATCGTCCTCGCCGCGACGAACCGGCCCGACGTCCTCGATCCCGCCCTGCTGCGCCCGGGACGGTTCGACCGGCAGGTGGTCGTCCCGATGCCGGACCGGGACGCCCGTGAGCGGATCCTCCACATCCATACGAGGAAGCTCGAGCTCGCCGGCGACGTGGATCTCGCGCTCCTCGCCCGTCGGGCGGTGGGGATGAGCGGTGCCGATCTGGCGAACCTCGCCAACGAGGCGGCGCTCGTCGCCGCCGCCCGCGGCGCGGAGCGGGTGGGCGCCGCCGACTTCGACGACGCCTTCGACAAGATCGTCCTCGGAGGGGAACGACACACGACCTTGAACGAGCGCGACCGTCGCATCGTTGCCTACCACGAAGGAGGGCACGCGCTCGTCGCCTGGTTCTCGCCGGAGGCCGATCCGGTGGCGAAGGTGACGATCGTGCCGCACGGCCGCGCCCTGGGGGTCACCGCCCAGCTCCCCGAGGAGGACCGTCTCAACTACCCCCGCGGCTTCCTCGAGAGCCGGTTGGCGGTCATGCTCGGCGGCCGGTCCGCCGAGGAGGTCGTGTTCGCGGAGGTGACCACCGGCGCCGAATCCGACCTCGTGGAGGCGACGAGGCTCGCCCGACGCATGGTGACCCGGTGGGGCATGGGGAGCTTCGGGGTGGTGGCGCTGAGCACCGACGAGGAGCAGCCCTTCCTCGGTCTCGAGCTCGCTCGTCCGACGGAGGTCTCGGAGGCGACGCGGGCCCGCATCGACGCGGACGTGCAGCGCATCCTCGAGGAGGCCCACACCCGGGCCCGGAGGATCGTGGAGGAGCGCCGGGAGCGTCTCGATGCGCTCGCCGCGGCGCTCCTCGACCGGGAGACGATCCCGGGCGCGGAGCTGGAGGCCATCCTCGGGCCGCGTCCGGAGCCGACCTGAGGCAGATCGGGCGCGGCGCGCGAAGCGCGGGAAACGATTGTCCCCGTTCGGCTCAGCTACAGCCGGTCGTGTCCCCGCAGGTGAGGCAGACGTAGCAGCTCCCGTTGCGGACGGTCATGTGCCCGCAGGAGGAGCAGACCGGGGCGTCGCCCATGAGCTCGCCGAGGGCCTGCTCGGCCGCGACGACCGCGGTGGCGGCCTTCGTCCGTCCGTTGCCGTCCGGCGGTGCCGCCATGGTGCCCGGACCGGAGGAACGTCGCACCGACGAGACGGTGGCGCCGCCGTCGACGAACGCCGCCGCCCGCTTCTGGGCCTCGATGTCGTCCTCCATGGCCGCCTCGGTGAGATCGAGCTGGGTCCCGGCATCGAGCGCGATGCCCTTCGGGGGCTCGGGCAGGTCGCCGCTGCGGTCCGGGGGCACCTGGGCGAGCTCGTCACGACGCAGGTACTCGACCCCGAGGGCCCGGAAGATGTAGTCGATGATCGAGTTCGCCATCTTGATGTTCGGATGACCCTCGACCATCCCGCGGGGCTCGAACGTCTGGAAGGTGAAGGTGTCGACGAACTCCTCGAGCGGGACGCCGTACTGCAGCCCCTTCGAGACCGCGATGGCGAAGCAGGAGAGGACGCCGCGCAGGGTCGCGCCCTCCTTGGCGAGGTCGATGAAGAGCTCCCCGAGGGTGCCGTCGTCGTACTCGCCGGTACGGAGGAACACCTTGTGGCCTCCGACCCGCGCCTCCTGGGTGAAGCCGCGGCGCCGTGCCGGGAGGAGGAACCGGGGCCGGGGGAGATCCCGGTACGCCTCGGTGGGCGAGATGCCGGGTCGGAACATCGCCGCGTGGGTCTCGCTGGCGAGGGTGAGCTCCCGGGCGAGCACGTCCTCGACCGCCTCGTCCTCCTCGCCGGAGGTCCCTTCCTCGCTGGTGGCCGAGAGCGGCTGGGCGGCCTTGGAGCCGTCGCGGTACACCGCCACCGCCTTGAGACCGAGCTCCCAGGAGAGCCGGTACGACTCCTCGATGTCCTCGACGGTCACCTCGTTCGGCATGTTGATGGTCTTGCTGATCGCGCCCGAGATGAACGGTTGGGTGGCGGCCATCATCCGGATGTGGCCCGTGTGGTGGATGAAGCGCTTCCCGTAGCGACCGTTGCGGTTCGCGGTGTCGAAGACCGGCAGGTGCTCGTCGCGGAGGCCCGGGGCGCCCTCGATCGTCTGCCGGCCGCACACGTAGTCGTTGGCCTCGCGGATCTGCGCCTCGGTGAACCCGAGGGCGCGGAGCATGTCGAAGCCGGGATCCTCGTACTCCTCGGGGCGGAAACCGAGACGGCGCATCGTCTCGTCGCTGAGCACCCAGCGGTTGAAGGCGAAGCCCAGCTCGAAGACTCCGGGGAGCACCTGCTCGAGCTTGGCGATGTCGTCTCCGGTGAAGCCCTTCGCGATGAGCGACGCCGAGTTCACGTGGGGGGCGCGATGGAGGCTCATCGTGCCGATCACGTACTCGACGATGCGATGGATCTGGTCGGCCGAGTACCCGAGGCGGCGCAAGGCCGGCTCCACGGACCGGTTCACGATCTTGAAGTAGCCGCCGCCGGCGAGCTTCTTGAACTTCACGAGCGCGAAATCGGGCTCGACGCCGGTCGTGTCGCAGTCCATGAGGAGTCCGATCGTTCCCGTCGGCGCGAGCGCGCTCACCTGCGCGTTGCGGAAACCGTGTCGCTCGCCGAGGGTGAGGGCGAGGTCCCACGCCCGGCGTGCCTCGCGGAGGAGCTCCTCGGGGCAGTGGTCCGGGTCGATCCCGACGACGTGATGGCTCACCCCCTCGTACTCCTCGTCGGGTGCGGCGAACGCGGCGCGACGGTGGTTCCGGATGACCCGGAGCATCGCCTCCCGGTTCGCGGCGAACTTCGGGAAGGGGCCGAGGACCTCGGCCAGCTCGGCGGAGGTCGCGTACGCGGTGCCGGTGAGGATCGCGGTGAGGGCACCGGCGACGGCCCGGCCCTCGTCGGAGTCGTAGGGGATCCCCATCCGCATGAGGAGCGAGCCGAGGTTGGCGTAGCCGAGGCCGAGCGTCCGGTAGTCGTAGGAGCCCCGGGCGATCTCCGCCGAGGGGAAGTGCGCCATCGCCACGGAGATCTCGAGCACGATGGTCCACAGACGCACCGCGTGGAGGTAGCCGGCGACGTCGAAGACACCCCGGTCGTCGTCGTAGAACCTCCCCAGGTTGATCGAGGCGAGGTTGCAGGCGGTGTTGTCGAGGAACACGTACTCCGAGCACGGGTTCGTCGCCCGGATGCGTCCACCGGCCGGGCAGGTGTGCCACTCCTGGATCGTCGTGTCGAACTGCACCCCCGGATCGGCGCACGCCCACGCCGCCGCCGCGATCTGGTCCCAGAGGTCCCGGGCACGGATGGTCTTCATCACCGACCCGTCGGTGCGGGCGGTGAGCTCCCACTCGGCATCCTCGAGCACGGCGCGGAGGAACTCGTTGCTGAGGCGAACCGAGTTGTTCGAGTTCTGCCCGGAGATCGTGGCGTACGCCTCGCCGTTGAAGTCGGCCGAGTAGCCGGCGGCGATGAGGGCCCGGACCTTCTCCTCCTCCCGCACCTTCCAGTTGACGAACTGCTCGATGTCGGGGTGGTCGACGTCGAGGATGACCATCTTCGCGGCGCGGCGGGTGGTTCCCCCGCTCTTGATCGCCCCGGCGGCACGATCCCCGACCTTGAGGAAGCTCATGAGACCGGAGGAGCGGCCGCCACCGGAGAGGAGCTCCCCCTCGGCCCGAATCTTCGAGAAGTTCGCGCCGGCGCCGGCGCCCATCTTGAAGAGTCGGGCCTCGCGGACCCATGCGTCCATGATCCCGCCGGGGTTCACGAGGTCGTCCTCCACCGACAGGATGAAGCAGGCGTGCGGGGCGGGACGGCTGTAGGCGTCGGGGGAGGCGACGAGCTCCTCCGTCTCCGGGTCGACGTACCAGAAGCCCTGGGGAACGCCGGTGATCCCGTAGCGGTGGTGGAGGCCGGTGTTGAACCACTGCGGCGAGTTGGGCGCCGCCATCTGGTGGAGGAGCATGTACGCGAGCTCGTCCTCGAAGGCCTGGGCGTCGTCCTCGGTGGTGAAGTACCCGAGGCGCTCGCCCCACCAGCGCCACGTCGACGCCAGCCGGTCCACGACCTGACGTGCCGAGCGCTCCGCGCCGAGGACCGGCTCGCCGTTCTCGTCGAGCAGGGGGTCGCCGTTCTCGTCCCGCTGGGGGACGCCGGCCTTGCGGAAGTACTTCGACACCATGATGTCGGCGGCGACCTGGGACCAGTCGGCCGGGATCTCCGCGTCCCGCATCTCGAAGACGACCGACCCGTCGGGGTTGGTGATGCGGGAGTCCCGACGCGACCACTCGATGGTGTCGTAGGGGCTCACCCCGGCGGTGGTGAAACGACGTTCGATGCGGAGACCTCTGCCCATCTCTCCTCCAGGCTGTTGCGGCCGCCCTCGGCCCGAGTTGTCCACACACTTGCCCACAACCACGACATGTTGGGGTGGGGAAGAGGCGATACCCCAAGATGTTGGGTGGAGCCAGGAGTGTAATTACATTCCTGTCATCCGTCAAGCGTCCCGCGGACGCCGCGGAATCCTGGACCCGCACGGTGTTCTAGCGCTCCCGCGGGTCGTGCGGCAAGGCCGGGGCGGCCAAAGGTTTCGCGAGCCCCGGCCGTTTTTCGCGGGGTCCGCTGCCCGGGCCGGTCGGCCGCCTCACCCCGTCCCGGTCCGGGCGTCGGCGGACCCCGCCGCACCCCGCGTCCGGAGGAGCCGGCGCACCCGGGTGATGTCACCGGGACAGGTCCGCGACGCCCGCCAGTAGCACCACCCCGTGGGGAGGAAGAAGGCCTGGAACGCCGAGAGGCCGACCGCCCAGTTGAACGGCGGAGGCAGGGCGCGCTGCAGGGCACCGGCGACGCTCCCGGTCAGGGCCGTGCCCGTGGAGCGTCCGATCCCGTTCGCGAGGTTCGCCAGGCCGAAGACGGTGCCGCGGTGCTCGGGGAGGTTCACCTCGGAGATGAGCGCGAACCAGTTGGGGGAGTCCGCCGAGGTGAACGCCAGGGCGACGAGGGACGAGACGAACGCGAGGGCGACCCAGGGATTCGTCACGAGATTCACGAGCACCTCCCCGGCGAGCGTCGCGCTCGAGGCGCCCTCGGTGACGTCGAGGCCGCGCAGCGGGACCCAGAAGAACACGAGGAACGCCGGGATCGCCCCGAGGATGCCGGTGGCGCTGAGGAGGGCCCGGCCCCGAAGGGTACGGCGCTGCAGTCGGTCGCCGACGTGGCCGGCCAGGATGGAGAAGAGCGCGCCGGTGAGGAAGAGGGCGGCGAAGAGCCCGCCGACCCGCGTCCCGGTCACGTCGGAGTACCCCTCGGCGGCGACCTTCTCCTGGTAGAGGAGGGGTACCCACACCAGGGATCCGTACGCCAACTGTGCGGTGAGGCCCTGGAGGACGAGCCAGCGATTCGTCCGGTGACGGAAGAGCTCGGGGAGCTGGGACCGGTCGATGCGGTAGTCGTAACCGATCCCGGCGTGCAGCGCGGCGAGCTCCGGCTCGCGGTACCCACGGGGCGCGTCGAAGGTGAACAGGTAGAGGAACGCGAAGGCGAAGCCGAGCGCGGCCACCACGAGCAGCGGGACGCGGAAGTCCTCGGCGCCGAGCTGGCTGGCGAGGAGGAGGCCGATCCATCCCCCCACCCCCTGGGAGAGACCCCAGAAGCTCATCGCCAGTCCGCGCCGGCGCGGACCGACGAAGTCGGAGACGACCGAGAACCCCACCGAGGCGATGGAGCCCAGGCCGACCGCGGCGAGCATCTGGGCTCCGAAGAGGGCGGCGAACGTCGTCGTCGCCGCGGTGAGCACCTCGGCCGTCGCCCAGATCACCGTCCCCCACAGGAGGAGACGCTTCCGGGAGCGGGAGTCTCCCGCGTATCCCCAGGCGACGGCGGTGAGCGCGGTGAGGAGGATCTGCGCCCCGGTCAGGGCTCCGAGCGCGGTCTCGTTCGTCCCGACTCCCGCCACGACCGGCTTGAACATGGAGGGGATGAGCGCGATCGCCGCGTTGTCGAGCGAGGCGAGCACGACGAAGACGACGAGCGTGTAGCCGACGTGGGGACGGCTTCCCCACCACTGGGGACGTCGCCTCACGCCGCGGTCATCCGAGGCGCCGCCGCCGGGAGAGGTCCGCTCGGGGGGGCGTCGCCGGGTCAGGCCCCGGACGCCCCGTCGTCGGGTCCGGAGGAGGCATCCTTCCCCGTGGGTGTCCCCGCCGCGGTGGCGAGCGCCTCCGCCGCGGCCCTTCCGAAGGGCCCCCAGGCGGCGAGACCGAGCCCGAGCACGATGCCGGCGAGGGGTAGGAGCCAGAGCAGGGGACTGGCGAGCGGGACCGTGCCGTACAGGAAGAGCGAGACTCCCCCGAAGAGGCCGGCGAGGAAGCCGGCGAGGAGGCCGAGGATGGGCCGTCCCGCGAAGATCCCGACGGCGGTCCGGAACCCGGCGCCGACCAGGCCCAGGAGGGAGATCACCGTGATGGCGGCCGCCACGAGCGCGGCCGCGCCCGGGCTCCCGGCGAGACGCACCGTCACGACGCCGGCGCACTTGATGGGTCCGTGGACGTGCCTCCCGGTGACCTCGATGCCTCCGGTGCCGCGGGGCACGTAGTCGGGCACCTCGTAGGAGTACGTCCCCGACGCCGTCGTCTCGATACCCTCACCGCCCCAGCGCGCCACCGTCCAGCTCCCCAGGGGGAGCGCTACGGTGATGCCGCCGCCGTCCGGTTCCGGGTCCGTGAGCTGGGGCCGATGCTCCGATCCTTCGTAGCTCACGTCGTCCTTGGGAGGCACCTCCATCACGTCGCCGCGAGGCCGGGCGGCGTCGAGGACCGCTCCGGTGCTCTTGAAGGTGGCGCTCCCGGTGCAGGGGCCCTCGGTGATCTCGGCACTCGCCGGGGCCGCGAGGAGCAGCGTGAGGAGCAGGGTCGTGGCGCCGATCACGGCCGCCCCCCGGACTCGCCGTCGGATCCGTCCCATCGTCTCACCCCCGTCTCGCGTACCGCACGGTCACTCTAGCCAACGGTCCGTGGCCGGCGGGGCGGTAACCTCCCCGGGGTCGTACGGAGGGAGTCGATGAGCCGCCAGGAAGCACCGGCATGGGTCCCCGACGAGGCCACGATCGCCCGCGCCAACCTCACCCGCCTCATGGAGGAGGTGGGGGTGACCGACTTCGCCGCGCTGCATCGGTGGTCGGTGACCGAGCGAGCGGCTTTCTGGGCCGCGGTCGTCGAGCGACTCGGCATCGTCTTCCGCCGCCCACCCGAAGCGGTCCTCGCCGGCGGGGACGTCGAGCACCCCCGCTGGCTCTCGGGGGCGCTCCTGAACATCGTCGACTCCTGCTTCACGGCTCCCGCCGACCGGGTCGCGGTGCGGTACGCGGCGGCCGGGGAGGTGCGTGACGTCACCTACGGGGAGCTGCGCCGTCTCGTCGGTCGATTCGCGAACGGGTTCGTCGCCGCGGGTCTCCGGCCGGGCGACCGCGTGGCGATCGCCATGACGATGAACCTCGAATCCGTCGTCGCCTACCTGGGAACCGTCGCCGCCGGCGGTGTCGTCGTCTCCATCGCCGATTCGTTCGCCCCCGACGAGATCGCCACCCGGCTCCGGCTCACCGCCCCGAGGCGCGTCGTCACCCAGGACCGGATCCTGCGGGACGGCAAGTCGCTGCCCATGTATGAGAAGGTCGTCGCCGCCGGCGGCGCATCGTGCGTCGTCGTCGACACCGGTGGCGACGTCGCCCGCCGGGAGGGCGACGTGACGTGGGAGGCGTTCCTCTCCGAGGACGACGAGTTCGATCCGGTCGCGGCCCCACCCGACACGGTCACGAACATCCTCTTCTCCTCGGGGACGACGGGGGAGCCGAAGGCGATCCCGTGGACGGAGACGACGCCCATCAAGGCGGCGATGGACGGTCACTTCCATCACGACATCCACCCCGACGACGTCGTCGCGTGGCCGACGAACCTCGGTTGGATGATGGGGCCGTGGCTCATCTACGCCTCACTCGTGAACGACGCCGCCTTCGCCTTGTACGACGATGCCCCGAACACCCGCGGTTTCTGCGAGTTCGTGGCGGCGGCGGGGGTGACGATCCTGGGGCTGGTCCCCAGCCTCGTGGCCTCCTGGCGGTCCTCGGGGGCGCTGGAGGGAGTGGACTGGTCCCGCGTCCGGCTACTGTCGTCGACGGGGGAGGCCTCGAATCCGGAGGACTACCGGTGGCTCATGGAGCGGGTCGGGGCGCCGGTGGTGGAGTACTGCGGCGGGACCGAGATCGGTGGGGGGTACATCTCCGGGACGGTCGTGCAACCGGCCGTCCCGGCGACGTTCACGACACCGTCCCTGGGTCTCGACGTGCGCATCCTCGACGAGGAGGGCCGTCCCACCGACTCGGGCGAGCTCTTCATCGTGCCCCCCTCGATCGGGCTCTCCACCGAGCTCCTCAACCGTGACCACCACGAGGTGTACTACGCGGGCCTCCCGCAGGCCGACGTGCCGTTGCGCCGGCACGGCGACCACATGGAGCGACTGCCCAACGGCTACTACCGCGCCCACGGCCGCATCGACGACACGATGAACCTCGGAGGGATCAAGGTCTCCTCGGCCGAGTTGGAGCGGGCCGTCGCCGACGTGGCGGGGGTCGCCGAGGTCGCCGCCGTGGCGGTTCCGCCACCCGGCGGCGGTCCGGACCGGCTCGTCGTGTTCGCGGTGCCCCGGCCCGGGGTACGCCCCCGTCCCGAGGCGTGGCGCGAGGAGATGCAGCGGGCGCTCCGGGCCCGGCTCAACCCCCTGTTCAAGATCCACGTCGTCGTCGTCGTCGACGCCCTCCCCCGGACCGCCTCCCAGAAAGTCATGCGTCGGGAGCTGCGGGCCAGGTACCGGCGATGATCGTCGTCCTCCGGAACGACGTGACCTCGCCGCCGGCCCTCCTCGAGGCGGTGCTCCGGGTTCGGGACCTGCCCTACCGGGTCGTGTGCCTCGATCGGGGGGAGCCGGTACCGGGCCCGGAGGGGGTCGGGGCGCTCGTGGCGCTGGGCGGCGCCATGGGGGCGTACGAGGTCGAGGAGTACCCGTTCCTGGCAGAGGAGAAGCGCCTCCTCGCGACCGCGGTCGATCGTGGGGTGCCGGTGTTGGGGCTGTGCCTGGGATGTCAGCTCCTCGCCGACGCCCTGGGAGGGAGGGCGTACCGGGCGGAGCGTCCCGAATGCGTCTTCGCGCCGGTCGAGCTCACCGCGGCGGGTCACGACGACCCGGTCGCCGCCTCGCTGGAGGGCCGGAGGGTGGTGCGGATGCACCAGGACACGTGGGACCTGCCGCCGGGGGCGAGCCTCCTCGCGGAGGGTGGCGGCTTCCACCAGCTCTTCCGGCTCGGATCGGGCCTCGGCGTGCAGCCCCACCCCGAGGTCACCGCAGAGCTCGTCGTCTCCTGGCTCGACATGGGGGCGGATCGCAAGCTCGCCCACGCCTCCGGCACCGATCCGGATCTCCTGGCCGGGGAGCTCCGTCGCGCCCGGGGGGACATGCGGGAGACGGCGAAGCGGTTCTTCGGTGCCTGGCTCGACGAGGTGCGCGCCGTCGTCGTCTGAGGCCCGGCCCGGTCGGTCAGGGCGTGGCGCGGGGTCGTCCGACTTCGTCGATCCACTCCTCGGGTTCCACGCCGAGCGCGTCGGCGACCCGGTTGATGTAGTTGAAGTACGCCGCCACCTGGACCGCGTCGTGGATCGCCCGGTCGTCCCATCCGGCGGCTCGGAGCGTCGCGACGTCCTCGGGACCGCAGGTATGGGGTCGGCGGGCGATGCGTTCGGCGAAGGCGAGGAGCGCCGTCGTGGCGCCGTCGAGGCCGGCGGCGCGCCAGTCGGCGGCGAACCGGTCCACCATGTCCTGGTCGTCGACCTCCGACCGGAGGTCGTGGAGATGGGCCCGCGTTCAGTAGACGCAGTCGTTCGCCTGCGAGGTCACCACGGCGATCATCTCGCGTTGGGCTCGGCTCAGCGGGGAGGGCCCGAACATGAGGGTGCGGTAGAGACGCATCGAGTCCCGCATCGCCGGACCGTTCTGACTCATGACGGAGACGATGTGCCACACCCGTCCGGCCCGCCGCACCGCGGTGTCGTACTCGCGTCGAGCGACGTCGTCGGCCGTCTCCGGGGGGAGCTCCTCGATGTAGGGCATGGGACACCTCCGCGCCCGAGGGTACACGTCCGATCCGTGGCATCGCCGCGACGGTGGCGTAGGGTGCGGCCGTGCTGCTCATGCGCATCCTCGCCTTCCTCCTCGGTGCGGCCGGCGCCGTCTGGATCGTCGTCGCCGCGGTCCGCGCCATGGTGGTCCCGCGGCCGGTGCGCGCCCTCCTGCCCCGGTTCGCCTTCCACACCGTGCGGGGTCTCGTCGGTGCCGTGGCGCGGCGGCGGCGTGCGTTCGAGGCCGAGGACCGGATCCTGGCGACGGCGGCGCCCCTCGGCCTCGTCGCGGTGGTCTTCACCCTCATGGCCGGCCTCCTCGCCGCCTTCACACCCGTGTTCTGGTCGCTGCATCCCGCCGTGGGCTGGGGGGGCGCGTTCCGTCGCAGCGGCTCCTCGCTGACGACGCTCGGATTCTCCCCTCCCGAGGGGGTCGCGGGGCACGCCGCGGCGTTCCTCGAGGCCGGACTCGGTCTCCTCCTCCTGACGCTCCTCATCAGCTACCTCCCCGCCATCTACACGGCCTTCTCCCGGCGGGAGACGAAGGTGGCCCTCCTCGCGGTCCGGGCGGGGACGCCGCCGCGGGCGGTCGAGTTCCTCGTCAGGTACCGGCGCCTCGGTCGTCTCGACCGCCTCGAGGCCGAGTGGGAGGAGTGGGAGGTGTGGTTCGCCGACCTCGGCGAGAGCCACACGACGTATCCGTCGCTCGTGTTCTACCGGTCCCCGGACGCCCGGCGGTCGTGGATCACCGCGGCGGGGACCGTGCTCGACGCCGCGGCGCTGTGGGTCGCGGTCCTCGCCGACGTCCCGCGCGCCTCGGCGCGGCTCTGCATCCGATCCGGCTATCTCGCCCTCCGGCAGGTCGCCGACGCCTTCGGGATCCCGTACGATCCGGCGCCGTCCCCGCGGGCTCCGGTGAGCATCACGCGCGCCGAGTTCGACGGCGCCTGTGACGAGCTGGCCGCCGCGGGCGTGCCGCTTCGGGAGGATCGGGACGCGGCCTGGAGCACGTTCGCCGGCTGGCGGGCCAACTACGACACCGTCCTGCTGGCCCTCGCCGAGCTCATCCACCCTCCGTACGCGCCGTGGACCGGGGACCGGTCCGCTCCCGACCATCGACCGCACCGGCCTCGGCGCCGTTGGGTCGGACCCGCCTCCTGAGCGTGCCCTTCCTACAATCCGGGGACGTCGGTACACGCCCCGAGTGACGGAAGGCCAGGACCGTGACCGCAGATCAGCCGTTCGGTTCCCTGCGCGAGCGTCTCGCCGGGTTACCCGGCGTCGTCCTCCTCCTCGGAGGGGCGGACACGGGCAAGACCACCCTCGGACGGCTCCTCGTCGCGGACGCCGCCGCGGCCGGTCTGACCACGGCGTACGTCGACGGCGACGTGGCGGCCACGACGGTGGGCCCTCCGGCGTGCGCCTCCCTCCACTGGATCCGGGAGACGGCGGACCTCGAGGACCTCTCCCGGGCCGACGAGATCCGTTTCGTCGGCTCGACCGAGCCGCAGGGAGTCGTCTTGCCGCACGTCGTGGCCGTGGCGTCCCTCGTCGATCTCGCCCGGGCCGAGGCGGACCTCGTCGTCCTCGACACCACCGGCGTCGTCGGGGGGGTCGTCGGCCAGACGCTCAAGTACCACCTCGTCGAGCTCTGTCGTCCGACGCTCGTCATCGCCATGCAGCGGGGCGGGGAGATGGAGCCCACCATCGGGATGCTCCGCCGGTTCCTCTCCGCCCGGGTGGCCATCGCAGGCCCCCCCGAGGAGCTCGTGCCCCGCTCCCCGGTGGAGCGGCACCGCGCCCGGGTGGCCGCGTTCGCCGCCGCGCTCGGCGGCGAGCTCCAGCGGTGGCGGGTCCAGAGCACGGTCTTCGCCCCGACGCTCCCCGAGGGCTTCGACCTCTCGCGGCTCGACGGGATGCTGGTGGGGATCCAGGACGACCGGGGACGGTGTCTCGGTCTCGGGGTCCTCGAGTCGGTGGGCGAGGCGGTTCGGGTGGCCACCCGCTTCGGGGAGCAGATGCGGGGGCTCCGGCTCGGGTCGATGCGCGTCGATCTCGAGACGTTCGAGACGAGCCGGGTCCGCCTGCGCCAGCTCATCTTCGGGATCTGAGCGTCCCGGAGCCGCGGCCGGCCTCGCGCCGCGACGCGGCGGAGTGCTCCGGCGGCGGCGTCTCCCCGGCCTGGGGGCTCGATCGACCGTCCCGGGCCGGACTCAGGCGAGGACGCCGCCGCTCTCGGTGGTGAGCGGAGTCCGGTCGACGGCGAAGAACTCCAGGGGCACGTCCGTGTCGTACTCGGCGGACTCGCCGGTGAGCCAGCGGGCCAGGAGCGCTCCCACCATGGGGCTCTCCTTGAACCCGTGACCGCTGAAGCCGTTGCAGAGGACGAACCCGTCGATGGGGGAGGGGCCGAGCACGGGGTGGACGTCGTCGCGGTTCACCGTGTAGAGGCCGGCCATGCCCTGGACGCGACCCCGATGGGGAAGCGCGGGGATGCGATGGTGCAGGGCGTGGATCTTGCGGTCGAGGAAGGCGCGATCGGCGACGCGCACGTAGCCGTCGGGATCCACCGCCTCGCGTTCGTCCTCCTCCAGGACGGAGCCCATGAGGATCTGCTGGTCCGCCGCCTCGGGGCGGAAGTAGATACCCGTGGAGCCGTCGGCGGCGACGGGGAGCGGTCGGGGCACCGCGGAGGGGAGCTCGCGGTGGAGCACCTGGATCCGGGTCGGGACGAGCCGCCAAGGGAGCTCGAGTCCCGCCATGGCGTTGATCCGGTTGCACCACGGTCCGGCCGCGTTGACGACCACACCGGCGTCGAGGCGGGTGCCGTCCGCCAGGGAGACGCCGGTGACGCGGTCGGCCACGACGTGCACGGCGACGACCTCGGCCCGCAGGCGCACGTCGACCCCGACGCGTCGGGCGGCTTCGGCCAGGTCCTCGAGGGCGCCCGTCGGATCGAAGTAGCCGCCGTCGCGTTCGAGGAGGAACGCGACGCCGTCGCGACAGTCGTGGGGCCGCTCGCCGCCGAGATCGAACGGGCTCACGCAGGCGGTGAGCGCGGGGAACGCCTCCCGCACCTCGCCGGCGGCGAGGACGACGGCGTCGACGCCTTCGGCGACGAGCCGGTCCCGGTCGGCCGCGACCGCGACCGGGTCCTCGTCGAAGATCCACAGGACGCCCGTCTCGCGCAGTCGGGCCCGTGGCCGGGCGAGCCCCACGTACTCGGCCCAGTGATGGAACACGACGTTGGCGTGGCGGGTGAGACGCACCATCTCGGGGTGCGTGTACCGCTGGCGGATGATCGCCGAGGAGGCGCCGGTGGAGCCCTCGCCGAGTCCCACGCCCTTCTCGAGGACGACGACGCGCAGCGAGGAGCGGCGGGCGACCTGGTAGGCGACGGACATCCCCATGATGCCGCCCCCGACCACGACGAGGTCGGCGCGTTCAGGGCTCATGCGCCGGGATGGTAGTGACGGCCCGGTCGGGGCTCATCACCGCCAGGCCGGCGCGAAGCCCCCGGACCGTGAGGATCCTCCGTCCGGGCTGGAGCGCCGGGCCGGGGTCGGTGACGTCGAAGCCCCGCGCCCTCCAGCGGGTCGCGACCGTCTCCAGCGGCTCCTCCGTGGCGAGGGCCACGCCGAAGATCGCGGGGCGGCGCACCGGCGCCTCGACGGCTTCGATCACGGTGCCGGCGCGCAGGAACGCCGTGGGTCGGCCCCGAACGACGACACGGAGACGGGGGACGAGACCCACGGTGGCGAAGCGCTCGAGCGCGGTGGCCAGGTCGGGGACGAGGACGACGACGTGATCGGTGGACCATTTCGATCGGCTCGGGGCGGGCGCCGGCCCGCAGGTCGGGATCCCCAGCGGGGGCGTGGAGCCCTCCCAGGCCCAGGCCGGGTCCGGTCGGGTCACGTGGCTGGTCGGTGTGGCCCCCAGCGGTTCCGGGAAGCCGAGGTCGGCCCAGGGCAGGGGGAGGGCGAGGGTGAGGAGCCGGCTCATCGACCCGGCGCGAGACGAGAACGACGGGACCCGAGGAACCTCTGCAGTTGCGCCCCGCACTTCCCCGAACGAGGTATGGCTGTTTCGGCACCTCGGGTCTCGTCGCCTCGACTGTACGGAACCGGAGGTGCGGCTGCAACCCTCCTGGAGGGGCGGTGGGCCGACGCGACGGTGGTCTCCGCCGCTCCGTGATCGCGCCCAGTTGGGGACAACCGGCCTTCGGGACGACGGGTTCTCCACATCTCCCCAGGTTTCCACAAGGAGTTGTGCACGACCCGCTGTCGACAAGTGGCGCAGTGCGATCTTTCGCGTCTCGCGCCGGGACGGGGACGGTCGTCACCCGGCATCGGGACCGTTCCGGGCCGGCGCCGGGGACGTCACGATCCCCTCGTACAGCTCGAGCAGCCGCTCGACCGTCGTCTTCCAGGAGAAACGCTCGGCGAACGTCACGGCCCCGGCGGCGAGGCGGCGGCGGAAGGACTCGTGGCGGAGAACGGCGTCGAGCGCGGCGGCGAACGCCGCCGGCTGATGGCCGTCGACGAGGAGCCCGGAGACGGCGTCGTCGACGACGTAGCGGAGCCCCCCCACCCGCGAGGCCACCACGGGAAGGCCCGTGGCCTGCGCCTCGGCGGCGACGAGCCCGAAGGACTCGCTGCGGGACGGCATGACGAGGACGTCCGCGGCCCGATACCAGTGGACGAGCTGCCGGTGGGGCACCGCAGGCTCGAAGCGGACGCGCGGGCGGGTTCCCAGCTCGTCGGCGAGCCGGCGCAGCGAGGCGAGCTCCGCGGTGCCGTCGGGACCGCTGGGGCCGCCGACGAGGACGAGGTGTGGGGCCGGCGGATCGGTGGAGAGCATGGAGTGGGCCCGGAGCGCGATCCCCGGGCCCTTGTGGGCCTGGATCCTGCCCACGAAGAGGATGACCGGTTCCTCGCCCCATCCCAGCGTGGCACGCGCCGCCTGCCGGTCGCCCGGGTGGAAGACGTCGTGGTCGATGCCGGGTGGGGAGACGCAGAGGCGCTCCGGTGCGGCGCCGTAGTGCTCGAGGAGGTCGTCGAACTCGTACGGGGTCGAGGCGATGACGCAGTCGCAGCGCGCGATGACCTCCTCCTCGGTCAGGAGGCGGGTCGCCGAGGAGGGCGTCTCCCCGGGCCGGCGGTTGCGGTCCTTGACTCGGCCCAGGGTGTGGAAGGAGTTCGCCAGGGGGACGCCGAGGGCCTCCTTGAGGAACACCCCGGCCCAGCCCGAGAGCCAGTAGTGGCTGTGGACGAGGTCGTACGAGGCTCCTTCGGCGGTGATCCAGGCGAGGACCCGCTCGGCGAAGGGGACGACGAACGGAGTGAGCCGGGCGGGACCGAGCCGGCGCTGCGGTCCGGCGCTGCAGTGGACGACACGGTACCCGGGCGTCACCGTGACCACCTCGGGTGTCGCCGGGTCCCGGCGGCGGGTGAACACCGTCACCTCGATCCCGTGGCGGGCCATGGCCTCGGCGAGCTCGTGCAGGTAGACGTTCATGCCGCCGGCGTCTCCGGTGCCGGGCTGCTCGAGGGGCGAGGTGTGCATGGCGAGGTACGCGATGCGGCGGATCACGGGAACCGTCCTTCGAGGAGAAACAGGGGACGTGGCCGGGCCCCGTAACGGAACTTGTAGGGCTCGTCCCCCTTGAGGAAGTCGAAGATCCGCGTACCGCGGGCGATGCGGTCCTCGATGAGGGCGGAGACGAGGACGACCCCGGGGGAGGCATGGCCGACCGCGGGGTCGTAGGCCGAGTTGTACAGGTAGTAGGCGTCCTCCGTCTCGAACGAGAACACGGCCGCGACCGGTGTCCCTGCGACGACGAGGGTGTCGATGATGGCGCCGGGGATCTCGTCGAGCGCGGCGAAGAACCGCTCCATCTCCCGCGTCATGAAGTGGCCCTTCTCGCCGGCGGACCGTCGATGCATGGCGAAGAACAGCTCGAGCGCCGCCGGGCCGCGCCGGCGTTCGAGCACGGGTGCGCCGACCTCCTCGTGGAAGCGGCGACGCTTCCGCCGGATCTCGTGACGGTGCTTCTTGCCGATGCTCGCCAGCCACGCCTCCGGCGTCGGGGGCAGGGGGAGGACGGCGGTGAGGTGGTGCTGCTCGGCGTCCACCTCCGCCCCGCCGGCGCGCAGTCCCCGTGCCAGCGGACGGGCGGCCTCCTCGGGGAGGCTGTCGAAGTGGAAGCGCCGGCCCGGGAACAGCCGGGGGAGCTCCTTCGCCAGGCGCGCCACGCCGGTTCCCAGCGGGCTGTGGTAGTCGGTCAGGTCCGGCTCGCCGGCGAAGGTCAGGGTTCCCTGCTCGTCGGCGACGAGGGGGAGGAGCGCGTCGTCGCTCTCGACGAGCAGCGGAGGCCGTCCCGGAGCCCGGACGCGGTGCCAGGCCGCGACGTACCCACGACCGGGGAAGGGGCCGGTCGCCGGTGCCGTCGGCGACAGGTCGTCGAATCGTGCCGTGGCGAGGTCGGCGTGGACGCGCACCGCCGTCACCCTTCGACGACGAGGGAGCCGACGTGCCGGCCGCCGCCGAGGACCGGTGGTTCGGCGACGTCCTCGAGCCCGTCGACCATCGCCTGCGAGAGCAGGCCCAACCGTCGCGCCGCCGCCACGAGCGCGGCGACGGCGTTGCGGGAGCTCCCCGACCGGCTCTTGGCCGCGATGCCGATCCCGTGGCGGCCGGCACCGATGAGCCCCACGGCGCCGACCTTCACCGGGCCTCCCCACCAGCTTCCGAGGCGGCCGTCCGGGCGCCGGTCGTCGGCGACGAGCGCCGGGAATCGGGACGTCGCCGAGGCGACCGCGGCGAACCGTTCGTCGTCGGAGAGGTGGGCGAACCCTCGGGCCAGGCCTCGGACCGTTCCCCGGAGCGTGGGGGCGCCGCAACCGTCGACACCGACTGGTCGGGGGTCGACGCCCGTCGCCTCGGCCACCACGTGCAGGATCCCGCGCTGGAGCGGGTGATCCGGATCGAGGTACCCGCCGGTGGGCCAACCCGAGGCGATGCAGGCACGCAGCATGGTGGCGTGCTTCCCGGAGCAGTTGTGGAAGATCCGCCGCGGCCGGCGGACGCCACGGCGGATCTGGAGGTCCCGCGCCGCCGCCGAGAGCGGCCACGCTGCGGGACACCGGAGCGCGGACTCCTCGAGGCCGCCCGCTTCGAGGATGGCGGAGACGATGGCGAGGTGCACCGGATGGCCGCCGTGGCTGGCGCAGGCGAGGGCGAGGTGCTCCGGGGGGAGGGAGACCCCGGCCTCGAGCGCGGCGACCGCCTGGAAGGGCTTGATGGCGGAACGGTAGAAGAGGGGCTCGTCGGGGTCGCCGGACCGGAGGAGGACGGTCCCGCTTCGGTCACAGGCGAGGACCGTGACCTCGTCGGTCGCCTCGGTGACCCCGGATCGAACCGTGCGGACGAGCACGGCGGTCAGCGGCGCGGAAGGAGCTCATCGACGTCGGCAAGTCCCGTCCGGTAGCGGCGGGTGAGCTCGGCGAGGATCTGCTCGTGGGCCTCGTAGACGGTGCGTCGCTGCGCGGAGACCGCTCGCTCCGCTTCGGTGAGCCCGCGTTGGATCTCCTCGAGCTCGGCGTCGTCCAGTTCGGGGAGGCGGGCGAGGAAGTCGTTGCCGAGGGCCCGGTCGATGGCGCGCCGGCCGCGGGCGGGGAGCTCGGGCGGCTCGACCGGGAGCGCCTTGGGGAGCGTCTCCCGGTCTCCGGTCGGGGAGTCGGCGAGGATCTCGGGGAGGGCCTCGATGAGGCTTCGGGTCTCCTCCCCCGAACGGCGACGCAACTCGAAGGCGAGGAGGTCCATGCGGCCGTGGAGGATCCGCCGGTAGTAGGAGAGCTCCCGGTCGAGGTCGTCGAGGACGTGGCGGCGCTCGCGCAGCTCGTCGAGGGGGAGCGTGTCGAGATCTCGGGTGAAGGTGGGGTCGGACACCTGGTCGATACGCCTACGGCTCTGGTCCACGGCTCGTCCTCGCTCGCTCCGCTCACGGACAGTAGTAGCGGACGGTGGGGTAGGGATTGACGGCCTTGCCGTTGGGCCGGATCTCGAAGTGGAGGTGCGGCGACGTGTAGCGGGCGTTGCCCGAGTTGCCCACGTAGCCGACGATCTGGCCCCGCCGTACCCGCTGTCCGGACCGGAGGCCGGAGGGCCACCCCTCGAGGTGGGCGTAGTAGTAGACGTTGCCGTCGTCCCCGTACAGGTGGGTGACGTTCCCCCCGAGGTTCACGACGCCGAAGGTGATCTTGCCGGGGCCCACGGCCACGACGGGCGTGTTCCGTGGCGCGAACATGTCGACGCCCTTGTGGCGGCGGCGGCCTCCGGAACGGGGGAAGCCCCAGGAGTTGATGAACGAGGCGCCGCCTTTCACGGGACAGACGAAACCGGGCGTCGCCTCCGGGGGGAGGCCCGCGGCGGCGCCGCTGGCGGCGAGGCGGGCCGCCGCGGCGGCCTGGGCCTTGCGGCGGGCCTCCGCCGCGGCGTACGCGGCGCGCTCCTTCCGCAACCGGTCGATGGCCTTGCGCTCCGCGGCGCTCGCCGCCCGGTAGGCGTCCTCGGCTTGCCGGAACAGCTCGTCCATGCGTCGCACGAGCTCCTCGTCCTGACGCTCCACGTCCCGAAGCTGCGCCTCGTCGGCGTCGAGGTCGGTCTTGAGGCGGTCCATCTCCCGACGGACGACGTCGAGCCGGACGAGGTCGGCGAGGTCGCGACTCGTCGCCGAGTCGATGAGCGCCTGGGAGGTGAGGAGGTCCTGGATGCTCCCGGCCTCGAAGGCGACCCCGACGAGGTTCGTGCCCCCGTTGACGTAGGCCTCGAGGACGAGGCGACGGGCGCGATCCTTGAGCTCGGCGACCTTCGCCTCGTACTCGCGGATCCGGTCGGTGAGCTGGGAGATGCGGTAGGTGAGCTCCTCGCGCTGGTTCGTGATCTCCTCGTAGGCGGCGACGGCCTCGTCGAGGGCCTGGCGACTCGCGACCCAGGTCTCGTAGGCGGAGCGCTTCGTCGACTTGGCGCGATCGAGTTGATCCTGCGCCCGTTCCACGTCCTGCTTCGTCTGGGCGGACGCGTGGACCGGAGCGACCGCGAGGAGGGCGATCGTCAGGACGAGGACGAGGAGGCGGGAGAATCTCGAGGGATTCATGCGGCTGTCAGGCTAGTGGCGGGTCGGGCCAACCCGACGGTACCGGAGACCGCCTGCGGTCAGCCGAACACCCAGAGCGTCAGCCAGAAGAGTGGCGCGGCGATGACGAAGCCGTCGATGGCGGCGAGGACACCGGGGCTCGCCGCCGTGTGCAGGACGGCGCCGGAGCGGAGCATGGATCCGAATGCCCGGCCGGCGATGAGTCCCGCCGCGGTGGCGACCGCACCGAGCATGGCGGCGGCGAGCTCGATGTCGGCGGCGACCAGCCCGACGGCGACCCCCGAGAGGAGGCTGCCGAGGAGGGCCCCGACGTTGGGATCGAAGGACTGCACCTTCCCACCGGTCGCCTGGGCGACGGTGGCGGCCGCCATGCCGACGACGGCGATGGCGACGTAGGCGACGACGACGGGGGTCCCCATCATGCGGAGCAGCACCAGCCCCCCCGCTCCGGTGGCCGCCACGAAGGCCACCGTGACCGTGGCCGCGACGGCCTGCGGCGCCCGGGTGCGTGCGTCGAAGACGGGCCAGGCCGCCGCGGCGGCGACTCCCAAGGCGAGTCCTCCGGCGAGACCGGGGAACCCCCAGGCGTAGGTGGCCACGGCTCCGGAGACGGCGGCGAGGAGCGCGGGGTACACCGCGGCGCCGACGGCGATCCGGCGGCCGGTGTCGGTGAGGTCCCAGGCCCAGGCGATGACCGTGCCGACGGCGACGAGCGCGAACCAGCGTAGCGGGATCCACCCCGCGACGAGGACCGTCGTCACGAGGAGGAAGGGGAGGACGGTCGTGTCGGTGCGGATCGTCGGCCGGGTGGCGGTGGCGCCTCCGGAGACGGGGGGGATGAGCGCGATCTCGTCGCCGTCCTCCACCGGGGTCTCCCCGTCGGCGGGCTCCCCGTTCACCCACACGCGTGCCGTCTCGAGCCCGGCGGCGAACCGCGCTCCGAAACGCGCCGTCGCGCTCTCGAGGACCTCGCCGACCGTCGCCCCCGGGATCTCCACGCTGGAGGATCCGGCAGCTTCCCGGAGATTGGCGAAGAGGCGGAGGGTCGGCATCGGCGTGGAGGGTAGTCGTCGGGGGGCGTGGGGGTCGCCGACCGCGCGGATGGGATAATCGGGCGACGGCAGGCCGCCGGGGAGGACCCATGCCCGAAGGATCGAGAGCCGGACCCGACCTCCCGCCCCGCGTCACCCTGGTGGAGGTGGGGGCGCGTGACGGGCTGCAGAACGAGGACGCCGTCCTGGCGACGGAGACGAAGGTGGAGCTCGTCGAGCGCCTCCGCGTCGCCGGCCTGCGGCGGATCGAGGTGGCGAGCTTCGTCCACCCGGGTCGGGTGCCGCAGATGGCCGACGCCGAAGCCGTGCTCGATGCGCTCGGCCCCAGTCCCGAGGGCGTGAGCTACATCGGTCTCGTCCTCAATCGACGCGGGTTGGAGCGTGCCCTCGCCACCGTCGTCGACGAGGTGAACTTCGTCGTCGGGGCCTCCGCGGGATTCAACCGGGCGAACGCGGGGGCGACGCCGGAGGAGACGATGGGCGAGATCGAGGCCATGCTCCCCGAGGCGAGCGCCGCCGGGCGGCGGACCACGGTGACCATCTCGGTCGCCTTCGGGTGTCCGTACGATGGAGAGGTCCCGGTCGCGACCGTCGCGGCGTTGGCGGGTCGGGCCGCGGCGGCGGGGGCGAGCGAGGTCGCCCTCGGGGACACGATCGGGGTCGCGGTCCCCGAGGACGTGGCGAGGAGGATCGCCGCGGTGCGCGCCGCGGTGGGATCCGTCGGACTGCGCGTCCACTTCCACGACACCCGCCATACGGGGGTGGCGAACGTCTGGACGGCGATCGAGCACGGAGTCCGCGTCGTCGACGCGTCGGTGGGCGGGGCGGGGGGATGCCCGTTCGCCCCCGACGCCACGGGGAACGTCGCCACCGAGGACGTGCTCTACCTCCTCGAGCGTTCCGGGATCGCCACCGGCGTCGACCCGGAGCAGGTCGTGGCGACGGGTCGGTGGCTCGGGGACCGGCTGGGGAGGGTCCTGCCGGGGGCCCTGGGCCGGGCGGGATGGTGGCCCCGATGAGCGGCTACGTCTCCTTCCTGTCGGACTTCGGCCACCAGGACGAGTTCGTCGGGGTCGTCCACGGGGTCATCGCCCGGATCGCGCCGCAGGTCCGGGTCATCGACGTCCTCCATGAGGTGCCGCCGGGGGACGTGCGGGCGGGAGCCCTCGCCCTGCTGCGGGCGGTGCAGTACCTCCCCGACGGCGTGATCCTCGCCGTGGTGGACCCGGGCGTGGGGACCACGCGGCGGGCGCTGGCGGCCCGCACCGAGAAGGGGATCTTCGTCGGACCCGACAACGGGCTCCTCGCGCCGGCGGTAGCCATGGTGGGTGGCGCCGACCGGATCGTCTCCATCGAGGAGGCGCGGTTCCGCATCCCCGCCGCGGGAGCAACCTTCGCCGGGCGGGACGTCTTCGCTCCGGCGGCCGCGGTGCTCGCCGCCGGTCTCCACGGCATCGACGAGCTGGGACCTCCGATCGAGCCGGCCGCGGTGACGCCTCTGGTTCTGCCGCTCGCCGAGCCGGACGGCGAGGGCGGGCTCCTCGGGGAGGTGCTGTGGGTGGACCGGTTCGGGAACGCCGCGACGAACGTCACGCCGGACGATCTGGAGGCGTTGGGTGTGGAGCCGGGTGACGAGATCGAGCTGGGGATCGGCGGGACCTCGTTCCGCGTCCCCTGGGTCGACGTCTACGGCGCCGTGGCCTCGGGAGAGGGCCTCGTGTACGTGGACGCGTCGGGGCAGGTGGCGATCGCCGTCCGCGACGGGCGGGCCGACGAGACGTTCCCCCTCGGTCCCCGCGTCGCGGTGACGATGCGGCGCCCCGCCTCCCGGCGGATCGACGTGCGACCGGCCGGGTCGCCTAGGGGGTGAGCCCGGAGGTGAGGAGTTTGAGGAGGAACGCGCCGACGATGAGGGCGAGGAGGCCGGCGACGGCGAGGGCGGTGAAGGGACGCATGGACCTCGTCAGGGTAGCGACGCGATGAGCGCCCCGGTGCTGGAGCTCCTCTCGCGCCCGGGCTGCCACCTCTGTGACGCCACGCTCGGGCTCCTCCGACCGGCGGCCGAGCGGGCCGGGGTCGCCGTCGTCGTCCGCGACATCGAGGAGGACGATCGTCTCGTGCGCGACTTCGGGGAGCGGATTCCCGTGCTGCGAACCGGCGACGGTCGGATCCTCGCCGAGGGTGTCGTGGGGAGCGCAGAGGTCGAGGCGGCGCTGGACGTGGTGGCGCCTCGCCGTCGGTCGACCCGGGGAGGTTTCCGGCGCCGGGCAGGCGGGGCCTAGTCCGCCCGGCCCATGTCTCGACGGGACCGCTCTGGGGGCCGGGATGATGTCATGGGGGCTCCATCCTCTCTGTGGGAGCCGGTCGGGCCGGTTGGCGCGATGGATGGCGGCAGGGGACCGTTCTCGGGTGTGGTGTGCGCCTGAGCTTCCACGCCGATTCGTCCCCCGGACGCAGACGCGAGCCACCCCCAGACGCAGCGGCTCTCCGCGCTCCGCGGCGATGGTTCGGCGCGGCGGCGAAGCAACTGGTAACATGTATTGATCTGAGCACACGTCGACAGCTAGCAGGGACATGGAAACCCACGACGACACGATCTTTCACACCCTCGCGGACCCGACGCGCCGAGAGATCCTGCGGCTGATCGGCCAGCGCGAGTCGATGAGTGTGACCGAGATCGCCGAGTCGTTCCCCCAGATGACACGGAACGCCGTGTCGGCGCATCTCAGGATCCTGCGGATGGCCAATCTCGTCGAGAGTCGCAACGAAGGCCGGTATCGGATGTACTCGCTCGGGCCGAATCGGGCGGATGCGGTGATCGACTTCCTCATGTCGGTCTATCGAGACTCGCTCGAGCGCCTGGCCGCCAGCGTCGTCGACGACCGTGCGGACGCCGAGTCGCTCGAGGAGACCGGGTAGAGAGCAGGGGTCCATGGCCAACCTCGTGTTTTCCAGCGACATCCGGCTCAGCCTCTCGCCCATGGCCCTCTTCGAGCGGTTCGGTGCCGGGGACGACTCGCTCGGGTGGCTCTTCGGTGCTCACATCGGCCGCCTCGAACGTGGGGCGTTGGTTCGGCTCGCGGTACCACTCGGCGGCCTGGAGCCGGTGGACGGAGTCGCGCGGATCCTCGACGTGGTGCCATACCGTCGGATCGAGCTCGTCCACGAGGCCCCCTGGTCGGGCCGGGTGATCTGTCGGCTCCGACCCTCGGCCGAGGGAACCGACTTGCGCCTCGTCGTCGAAGTCGACGGATCCACCGTGGCCTGGATGTTGGAGCACCTCGGTCTGGAAGTGTGTGAGACTCGGCGCGATCACGAGGTGAGGATCGGCCTCCTCGTGTCGCTGTCGGGGTCGGCGGGTATCTTCGGTCGGGGCGCGGTCAACTGTGCCGAGCTCGCAGCCGACGAGGTGAACGCCGACGGAGGCATCCAGAGTCGACCGCTCCGGATCGTCGTTGCCGACGACAGTACCGACACCGCCACGGGCATCGTCTCCATGCGGCGGCTCTTGGACGTGGCACGCGTCCGCGCCGTCGTGGGCATGCACAGCTCGGCGACGTTCGCGGCGGTCCATCGAATGTGTGTTCGCGCCGGGGTCCCGTTCCTCTACGCGCCCACGAGCGAGCCGATGGCCTCCCATCCTCTCCTGCTCCAACTCGGGGAGACTCCCGTGGACCAGCTCTATCGGGCCCTGCCGCGACTCGCGGCGCAAACGGGCGGGTCACGCTGGTACCTCGGTGGCAACGACTACTCGTGGCCTCGAGCCATCGGGCGGATGTCGCGGGCGATCATCGAGAACATGGGTGGGGTCGTGGTCGGCGAGTCGTATCTTCCCTTGGGATCCCGGACATTCGCTCCCGTCGTGGACGCGATCGGCTCCGCCGGCGTCGAGCACGTGGTGTCGAGCTTCGTCGGACAGGATCAGGTTCGCTTCGAGCGCGAGTTCGCGAGGTCGGGCTTTCGTTCCTCGATCCGGACGTTCGCTCCGCTCCTCGACGACGCGTCCTGTGAACATCTCGGCGAGGTTGCTCGTGGCATGTGGAACGTGCTCGGCTACTTCTCGAACCTCCAGACGACACAGAACCGCCGCTTCCTGTCCCGGTACCGCGCCCGATTCGGTGATTGCGCCCCGCCGGTCTCGGGGGTCGCGGAGGGCGTCTACGACGCACTGCATCTGTGGTCGAGGGCTGCGCGCGAAGCGGGTACGACCGAAGGACTGGCGGTCATGCGCAGGCTCCGCGGGAGTCGGTTCTGCAGCCCGCGCGGATACCTGGAAGTCGATGCAGACGGTCACGTGCTCCAAGACCTCTACCTCGGCGAGGGAACACGGACGGGAATGGTCGTGATCGAGGAGCTCGGCACCGTCCGGCGGGCGTCTGCGTAGAGCTGTCGTTCCTCGCCGGCCGAGCACTCGGGTGACCCGTGACCGGCCGACACCGCCGACGGCCCGACCGATCGGAGTCGGTCACCGGTCCCTCGTACCGCCGGGGATCACTCCATGAGCCGCGCCGGGATCACCGGCTCCCTCCCGTGGGTCGCGGGGCGACCACCGATCGGAGCCGACCACCGCGGCGAGGGAGGATCCTTCCCCGTGCATCCGCGAAGCCGCGCGTCTCGGAGGGTGGCGGAGAGGTGGCAACCGGCGCGAGCGACGACGCCCCGGCTCCGGTGGACAAGCGCGATCGCTCACGAGTAAGCTTGTAAAGATCTCTTTACCTATTGTTGAGCGAAGGGAGATCGGCGATGATGCGACGGGACCCGAGGACTCATGGAAGAAACCAACCCCTCCGGCGTGCGAGGCTGCTGGCAACGGCCGTCGCGCTGGCGTTGGTCGCCGCGGCATGCTCGAGTGGGTCCACCGCACCGGCGTCGACGACCACGACGGCCGAATCCACGGCTGCAGGGAGTTCGGAGCCGCCGACCTCAGCTCCGTCCGGTGATCCGGTGCGAATCGGGATCCTGTACTCGGCGACGGGACCTGCTGGCGTCTTCGGACCCCCTGTGGAGAACATCGCGAAGTTCATCGAGGAGGACCTGAATGCGGCGGGGGGCATCCTGGGAAGACCTGTCGAGACGGTCCTGGCCGACGACGCGACCGACCCCGAGGTCGGGCGAGCCAGCATGGAACGACTGCTCGACGAGAAGCACGTGGACGTGGTCATCGGCACCCACTCGTCGGCGACTCGGGAAGCGGCCAAGCCTCTCGCCGAGGCCGCGAACACGCTGTACATCTACTCGGCACTGTACGAGGGCGGCGAGTGCTCGCCCGTGATGTTCAACACCGGCGAGGTGCCGAGCCAACAGCTCAAGACCGCGATCCCCTGGATGATGGAGAACACCGGCCGCACGAGATGGTTCTTGCTCGGCAACGACTACGTGTGGCCTCGCCGAAGCTTCGAGCTGGCTCGTCGGTACATCGAAGCCGCGGGCGGCGCCGTCGTCGGTGAGGAGTATGTGCCGCTCGGGACCGTGGACTTCTCGTCGATCGCACAACAGATCGCCAGCTCCGACGCTGAGCTGATCCTGCCGGCGCTGGTCGGTGGTGATGCCATCGCCTTCGAGGCGCAGGCGTTCGACTTCGGCATCGGGCAGTCCGAGATCCCTCGGCTCGCCAACATCTACGAAGAGAACGTCTTGGGGGCGATGGGGCCCGAGGTGGCCGCGGGCATGCGAGTGACCCTCGGCTACTTCAAGGAAGGCGGAGGTCCAACCAACGCCGCCTTCGTGCAGCGGTACTTCGGCACTTTCGGTGCCGACGCGCCTCCTCCCAACACGTTCAGCTCCCACGTCTACGACGCCGCGCTCCTGTATGCGGCCGCGGTGAGAGAGGCCGGTTCGCTGGAGACGGCGGATGTGGCCGCCGCGATGATCGGCCTGACCATCACGACACCCACCGGCACGATCACGGTGGCCGAGAACCGGCATCTGATCCAGCCGATCTCCATCGCCGAGGTCCAGGCGGACGGATCTCAGGCGGTGGTGAAGACCTTCGATGCCGTACAGCCGGACGAGGTGTGCAGCCCTTGATCGAAGCGGAGCCCTCGTCGGACGGGACGCTGGTCGCCGGCTCTTCGACTCGGCGACCAGCAAGCTCCCGTCGCGTCGCACGCTCTCACGCGAAGACCAGGTGTCGATGGGCTCGGTGACGCTCGAGCTCCTGAACGGTGCCGGCCTGATGGGCACTCTGGCGCTGGTCGCGGTCGGCCTCGGCATCGTGTTCGGGTTGATGGACGTCATCAATCTGGCCCACGGGGAGTTCATCATGCTGGGCGCCTACGTCGCGGTCGTGGGCGCGAGGGCAGGTGTCAACCACTGGCTCGCCGTGGTCGCCGCGGCGGTCGTGCTGTTCCTCATCGGAGTGGCCATCGAGATCACCCTGCTCCGCCGCATCCACCGAGAGCCCGAGCTCACGATCCTGGCGACGTTCGGACTGTCGATCGTCCTGCGCCAGGTCGCGGAGGTGATGTTCTCCAAGGATCTTCAGAAGGTTCCGAATCCGACTCCCGGAGCGACCCGACTCCTCGGCGTCTCGTACCCGACCTACCGCTATCTCGCCTTCGGCATCGCCGTGGCCATCGTGATCGGCGTGCTGTTGATGTTCACCAGGTCACGGTTCGGCCTTCGGGTTCGGGCGGTTGCCGCGAACCCCGATCTCTCCGAGACGGTCGGCCTGTCGACGAGGCGGGTGAACCTCGTCGCCTTTGGCATCGGAGCGGCCACGGCGGGAGCCGCCGGAGCCTTGCTGTCGCCGCTAGGAAGCGTCTCTCCCCACATGGGCTCCACCTACCTGGCCGGGGCGTTCCTCGTCGTGATCGCCGGCGGTGTCCGTCGAATGTGGGGAGTCCTCGTCGGCGCGGTCGTCGTTGCCGCCGTCCAGACAGGGATCATCCACTACATCGACGCAGTGTGGGCGCAGATCGGTGTCCTCGCCATGGCGGTCGTGATCCTCGAAGTGCGACGCGAGCAGCCGACCGGCAGGTACCTGACGTGAAGCCACATGCGCTCGGAGCGCTCCTCGCCGCCGGTGCGATCCTCGTCATCGACCTGTTCATCGGAGACTTCCGCAGTGGACAGTTGTCCCTGTTCTTGGTCCTCGCGTTGATCACCGTGAGCCTCGACCTCGTCTGGGGCTTCACCGGAATCCTGTCCCTGGGGCAGTCGGTCCCCTTCGGGATCGGCGCGTACGTGATGGCCAAGATCACGCTCGCAGCTCCGGAACTGGGCCTGCTCGCCGTCGCCGCGGCGATCGTGGTCGGCGCCGGAGCGGCATTCGTCATCGCCCAAGCGGCGTTCAGGAGGCGCCTGTCCAACATCGTGGTCGCGCTGCTCACCTTCATGTTGCCGCTCACGATCGAGGCGATCGTGCGGCAGTGGCAAGACGTCACGGGTGGCTTCAACGGCCTGAGCGGTATCCCCCCGCTTCATCTCGGTGTCTATCAACTCGGCGACAGGGCCCAAGACGTCGTGATATCGGTCGTCGCCGTCCTGACGATCGCTGGGGCCATGGCGCTCGTGCGCCGCCCCCTCGGTTCCGTCCTGATCGGGATCCGGGACAACGAGCGGCGCACCGCGGCGCTCGGCTACGACACGATCGCGCTGAAGATCTGGATCTTCACCGTCGCCGGCGGTATCGCCGGCCTCGCGGGCGGCCTCTACGCTCCGCGTACCGCATTCGTGTTCCCCGGTCTCTTCGGATTCGTCTTCGCCACGAACCTGGTCCTCTGGACCCTCATCGGCGGCCGGGGGACGATCCTGGGTCCCGTCATCGCCGCACTCGTCATCAACTTCGCCACCGCGACCTTGGCCGACGTGTGGCTCGAAACGTGGGTTCTGGCCACCGGAGTCATCTTCGTCGCAGCGGTCATCGTGATGCCGGAGGGGCTCATCCCTGCCGGACGACGTGTCCTGGGAATGCCCGCACGCGTGGGCGTCACCCCCGCGTTCTCCGTCACGCGGCCCGCCGACCGCGACGACGGCGGGCACGATGTGCTCGCCGTCGACGGCCTGTCCGTGCGCTACGGCCCGTTCGTGGCCATCGACGGCCTCACCATGACCATGGCCGAGCCCCAGCTCCAATGCGTCGTGGGACCGAACGGAGCGGGGAAGACGACGCTGCTGGACATCCTCGGCGGTCAGCAGGTTCCCACGTCGGGCCGCGTCCACGTGCTCGGGGCCGACATGACGGCGCGACGATCATGGGAGTTCGCCCGGCGCGGAGTCGGTCGGAAATTCCAGTCGCCACAGGTGTTCACGGCCCTCACCGTCGGGGAGAACCTCGCGGTCGCGAGTTGGGGACCGACCGGCACGTTCACCTCTCTCGTCGCTGGCGGATGGGAAGTGTCGATCTCGTCCGGATCCGAAGCCGTCCTCGAACGCAGCGGGCTCGGCGCCCAACTGGGACGGATGGCCGGCGAGCTCTCGCACGGTGAGAAGCAGTGGCTCGAGATCGCCATGGCCATGGTCGGTGACTGCCGACTCCTGCTTCTGGACGAACCCACCGCCGGGCTCACCGCGGGAGAGAGCCAGGAAGCGGCCACCATGCTGCGAGCACTGCATGAGCGGTACGGGTTCCCGGTCGTCGTGGTCGAGCACGACATGGCCTTCATCCGTTCGGTCGCCGATCGTGTGACGGTGTTGGCGCGAGGTGTGGTCCTGGCCGACGGGACCGTCGCGGAGATGGAGGCCAACCCCCAGGTGCGGGCGCTGTACCTCGGAGATGGGACCGGGCCATGAGTCAGCTCGTGGTCCAGGATCTGTCGGCGGGCTATGGGGGCGTTCCGGTGCTCCACGGCGTGAGCCTGTCACTCGCTCCCGGGGAGATCCTTGCCGTAGTGGGTCGCAACGGGGTTGGAAAGACGACGCTGGTCCTGACCCTCGCCGGTCTACTCCCCGCGGCGGCGGGCTCCGTGCACATTGGAGGAGTCGATGTCACCTCGGAGATCCCATCCAAACGGGCACGGCTCGGTCTCGGCCTGGCTGCACAAGAACGGGCCGTGTTCCAGGAGCTGACCGTCGCCGAGAACCTCGAGGTGGCTGGCCTGGCATCGGCGGCGCTCGACGGGGCACTGTCGATGTTCCCCGACTCTCTCCTCGGGCGGGCACATCAGGTCGCGGGAACGCTCTCGGGTGGCGAACAGAAGATGCTCGCGGTGGCGCGCACGTTGGCGGGGCCGGCGGACATCGTGATCCTCGACGAGCCGGCCGAGGGCCTGCAGCCGTCCAACGTCGCCGTTCTCGGCGACCACCTCGAGCGGGCCAGGGCCGAGGGACGGGGGGTACTGCTGATCGAACAGTTCCTCGCATTGGCGTACCGGGTCGCAGACCGGTTCGTGGTCATGGAGAAGGGCGAGGTCGTGGACGGTGGCGATGCCGAGGACGAGGGACTCTGGGGCCGCGTCGAGCAACGGCTCCGCATCTAACAGAGGAGGCACGCAATGGCCGAGGCCAACGCACTCACGCTCACGGAAGCCGCGGCGCGAATCCGGGCCGGCGAGCTCACATCCGCCGAGCTCGTCGACGCCTGTCTCGGTCGACTCGAGGCCATCGACAGCGAGATCGGAGCTTTCGCGCATGTGGCGGCCAACAGCGCTCGGGCCGACGCGCGACGTCTCGATGCACAACCTGCCACCGGGCCGCTTCATGGCGTTCCCATCGCCCTGAAGGACCTGATCTTCACCGCGGACATGGACACCGAAGCGAACTGCGAGGCGTTCAAGGGCTTTCGGTCCGGTGTGGACGCCACGGTGGTGGTTCGACTCCGAGCTGCCGGCGCCGTGATCATCGGCAAGACCAACACCCACGAGCTCGCGTTCGGGGTGTCGTGCCCGGCGTCGCGAAATCCGTGGAACGTCGAACGCATGACCGGTGGATCGTCGGGAGGCAATGCCGCGGCGCTGGCCGCACGCATGGTTCCTGGAGCGCTCGGCACGGATACCGGCGGATCGGTGCGGATCCCATCCTCCTACTGTGGGACCACCGCCATCAAGACGACTGCCGGCCTGGTTCCCCGAGACGGAGTCCATCTCATCTCGACGACCTACGACACGGTGGGACCGATGGCCCGCACCGCAGCGGATTGCGCCCTGCTGCTCGAGGTCATCGCCGGGTGCTCGCCTCTCGACCCGTACTCTCGTGCGATGGCGCTCGATGGCGACGTCGATGTGTCGGCGGTCCGTCTCGGGGTCCCGACGGATGCCTTCTTCTCCGGAATCGAGATGGATCCGCGGGTGATGGGCGTGATGGAGGGCGCCATCGATCAGCTCACGGGAATCGTCGGCGAGGTCAAGTCCGTGGAGGTCCCCAACTCCGGCGAGCACTTCGACGTAGGGGCCATGATCGTGTTCGCGGAGGCAGCGCACCTCCTCCGCGACATCAGGGAGCGGTGCCCGGACAGGATCGGTACCGAGCCGCGGGAGATCATGGAGCTCGGAGCGGCCATCCTCGCCCCCGACTTCGCCGCCGCGTGCGACGCCCGCGTGCGACTCGAGCGGCGGTACGAGGAGATCTTCACCGATCATGATGTCGACGTGATCATCGCCCCGGTCACTCCCAACCATGTGCTCCCCCACGGGGTGGAGGAACTCGACGGCATGCCGCTCATTCCGGCCACCACGCAGTTCTGTTTCCCGGTGAACGGGGCCGGGCTCCCGTCGATCGCCTTGCCCGGAGGGCTCGCATCCGACGGGCTGCCGGTCGGATTCCAGCTCGTCGGTCCCGCCGGGTCCGATGTTCGTCTCGCGAGGATCGGCGAGCGATACCAGCAGGCCACCGACTGGCACGAGCTCGCCCCAGCCCTCTGAACAGGAGGGGGGAAGGTGGCGAGGAGGTCGTGCGATCGCGACCGACGCGGTGAGCTCCACGGGGACGGAGCCGACCCCTCCGGTCCGGAGGTTGGAGGTGGGGTCGGTGGGGTAGGAACCGACGATGTCCGCTCCCCGGAGGCGGATGGTCCGGACGAGACGGTCGACCTCGGGAGTGGCGATGTCCGTGGCCGCGCAGGGACACACGCGAGCCCCGCCCGACGGGCATGTCGGAGCCGATGCGGGTCACCTGGAAGGTGCCCAGGTCCCGCACCGGCGGCGACGACGCCTTCGAGCGGCCTCGCTTCGGCCGAGGATCGGGCATCATGATCCCCGCCCCGCCACATTGTTCGTGGGATCGCCGTAGCCCATGGAATCAGGAACGGGCCATCGCCGCCGCCCCCTGCGACACCGGCAGCTCGCCGCGAGCCACCTGATCCGACCCCGCTCTCCGGACACCTGCCCGACCCTGTTGCGGGGCCCTGGGCCAGGCACCTCCCTCACACGGCACTCCGACGGAGCCGGCATGGCCAGGCCCCGATGGTCCGTTCCCGCACTCGGTCCAGCGCCGTGTCGGGGGATACGGCCTAGTCTCCCCGCCCGTGAAGACCCCGATCCCCGCCGCGACGGTCTCCCGTCTCCCCGTCTACCTGCGTTCCCTCGCCGAGCTTCCGGCGGGACGTACGACGTGCTCCTCCGAGCAGCTCGCCGAGATCGCCGGGGTGAACCCGGCGCAGGTCCGCAAGGACCTGTCGTATCTGGGCTCCTACGGGACGCGGGGCGTCGGCTACGAGCTCGAGGAGCTCCAGACCCAGATCCGGCGCGCCCTGGGTCTCACGCGGGAGTACCCGGTGCTCATCGTCGGCGCGGGGAACCTCGGCCGGGCGCTCGCCAACTACGGGGGATTCGGATCGTGGGGGTTCCGCGTCGTCGGGGTGCTCGACATCGACGAGCGCAAGGTGGGGATCGAGGTCGACGGGCTCGTCGTCGAATCGCTCGACGACCTCGAGCGGATCGTCGCCGATCGGAGCATCGCCATCGGGATCATCGCCACCCCGGCGTCCGGCGCCCAGTACGTGGCGGATCGTCTGGCGGCGGCGGGGGTGCGATCCATCCTCAGTTTCGCCCCGACGGTGCTGCGGGTCGCCGAGGGCATCCAGGTGCGTCGGGTGGATCTCTCCACGGAGCTGCAGATCCTCACCTACCACCTCCAGACGGGACGGTGAGGAGGGCCGCAGCCGGCCGGCTCAGACCGTGGCGTCCTCGCGCTCGTAACGGTCGAGCGCGACGAGGAACATGAGGAAGAGGACGAGGGCGCCCAGCGTCATCGCGATCGCCGGGATGCGCATCTGGACCGCGTTGAGACCCTCGATGTTCGCCGGCCGGATCCCGCGCGGTGCGAACACCACGAAGAGGAACCCGCCGATGGTGAGCCAGCCGGTCGTGGCGGCGCCGACGACGAGGAAGGCGAGGCGTCGCCCCAGGTTCGTGGCCAGGATGAGCCATCCGGATCCCACGAACACCGCGAGGGCTCCGACGGTGATCCCGATCCCCTGGAGCATCTGGGAGAAGGCGGTGAGCTTCCCGGTGTCCGGGTCGCGACGAGCGAAGAGGAGACCGACCAGGTGGGCGAACGTCTCGCGGACGAAGGGAACCATCGCCAGGAGGACGACGACGAAGGCGACGACTCCGAGCAGCTCGAGACGGGAGAGGCCCGCCTCTGCCCGGCGGTCCGAGGGGCGAGATCGGCGCATCACAGCGACCTCTCGTACATGACGATCAACTCGATGTCCTCCTTGCTGAGCATCATCCCGAAGCCCGGCATGCGTCCCGTGCCGATGCCGTTCACCCCGTACGGCTTCGCGTTGTCGCTGCCCGTGATGACGAAGGCCACCTGATCCTGCCAGTCGGGGAACTGCACGACGGAGCGTCCTCCGACGAGGGAGGGTCCCCACGCTCCCGTGCCCGGTCCCATCTCGAAGGCGGTCCCGGCGCTCCACCCCCCGGTGTGGCACCGGGCGCAGTAGGCGTTGAAGAGGCCGGCCGCCCGGGTGGCGGTGGGCACGTCGATCGACGGGGCCGAGGCGGCTCCGCCCACGTCCTGCGCGTGCCGCGCCGTCATGCGGTCGGCCGCCGCGGCGAAGTCGACGTCCCAGAGGCGGCGATCGGCGGACTCCTGGAGGAAGGCGAGGCCGTCCTCCAGGGAGGAGAGGAACGCGTCGGCCCGTTCCGCGGTGACGTTGAGGAGGAGGACGTCGGTCTCGAGCTCCTGCAGCATGGCGGCGGCCGCATCGAGGTCGGCGACGGCGGTGCCGTTCGGTGTCCGGTTGGTGAAGGCGTTCCCCGGGTCGAACGCCACGTCGTAGGCGGCCTTGGGGACGAGCTGGGTCCCGTTGCGCTCGAGGAGCGTCTCGTGGGCGGCCGCCGCCATGTCGGCGAGCTCCGGCTCGACGGCGTCGGCGAGACCGTCCCGATCCGTGTCCCGTGCCGGGGAGGCGCACGACGTCTCGATCGCCTTCGCCGACTCCACCGTGCACGTCCCGGCTTCGCCGAGGAGCGTCGTGATCCGCTCCGGGAAGGATCCGACGACCTCGAGGCGGCCGGGGGCGGCATGGACCTCGTCGATCTTCGCCTGCTGCACCGCGATGAGATCGGCCACCGCCTGATCCCCGGAGGCGATCCGGTTCAGCGCGGCGTCCACGGCGGGCCCGGCCTTGGCGACGACGTCCTCCTGGGGGAGCTGGATGGACCGGAGGAACGCCATGACCTGATCGATCTCCTGGATCGTCATCGCCCCGCCCCCGGCGATCCCGTTCGCGGGCATCGGCGTCCCCGGGCGGCCGTACGTGATCCAGTAGCGGACCTCGTCCTCGGAGTACCGGTAGTAGACGTCGTCGAGCGACGGCACGACCCAGCTCGTCTGGATGCCGCTGCGGCTCTCGGTGAAGGCGGCCGCCCCGCCCCCGGCGTCGGGACCGTGACAGCCGACGCACCCGAACCGCACGAACAGCTCGTGCCCGGCGGCGACGTACTCCTCGTCGAGGGTCTCGGCGGCTTGGGCCTGGCGGGCCGGCTCGTTGTACGCGTACCAGGGGAGGAGGATCGCCAGGAGGGCGGCGGCGAAGAGGGCCGCCCGGAGGACGACGGTGGTGCGCCGATTCTCCAGCTCGTCGTCGGAGAGGAACGGCGTGAGGTTGCGGGGCGGCTCCTCCGGAGCGGCCCGGCGGGAGCGGCGGCTGTTCACCACGAGGTACGCCATCCACCCGAGCACGGCCACGACGGCGATCGTCAGGGCCAGCGCGCCGATGCCCCACGTCTGCGGACCTCCGCCGGAGGCGGGCCCACCGTGGACCTGGGCGAGGACGATGGTCGGGAGGGGGGTCAGGGCGATCACCTCACACGCAGAACGGGCCCTGGGGGTAGGCCGCCGTCTTGTGCTTCGCCCGCGGGGTCTGCACCACGGTGCCGGTGTCGATGATGAGCTCCCCGGCGTCGTTGAGGGTGATGCCGAAGCGATCGAGGTTGCGGGGTGCGGGACCGGCCTCGTACTCGCCGTGGATGTTGTACTTCGAGCCGTGGCAGGGACACTCGAAGCCCTGGGACGGGATGCACGACGGCACCCGACATCCCAGGTGGACGCAGCGGTGCCACATGGCCATGATCCCGATGCCGTCGTCCTCGCCGCCCACGATGACGAAGGGCACCGACTCGAAGGAGCTGCCGGGGAGCTTCTCCAGCGGGAAGGGCACGATCCAGGCCTGCGCGGGGTTGTTGTGCAGCGGCACGACGGTGCCGCCCTGGAGGATCTGCGCCTTGAGGTCGTCGAGCTTGCCGGCGTTGATCTTCGTACCGAACCCCCCCTTGAGCTTCGGCCACATGAAGGCGAGTCCGGCGAGCGCGAACTGGCCGAGGAAGAGCCCCCAGACGGCGAGCAGCGCCCGGTTGAAGAACTTCCGGCGGGTCACGCCGTACTCGGCCTCCGTCACGCGCTCACGCGTGAGGAGCGGATCCTCGGGCGGGGCCTCCCCGGTGGCGACCGCCGCCCCCGCCGGCGGCGGGGACTCCACCGGCGCGGCCGCTCGGGCCGCGACCGCGACGGGGTCGCGGTCGCGGGCGACGGCACGCCGGTCGAGCTCCGCGGCGGTGATCGGTCCCGCCGAGGGGCCGCGCCGCCACGCCACGGCGAAGACGCCGAGGAGCACGAGCGTGCCGGCGGCGATGACGAGGAGGAGGAAGAGCGTGGTGGCGTTCATCCGAGCAGCGCCTTCAGGTCGTCGAAGAAGATGCCGTCTCGCCAGGGGAACACGAAGTTGAACCCCGGTCCCCGGAAGAACGAGCCGAACATCGTCAGGATCGATGCGGCCACGAAGAAGAACGTGAAGATCATGATCGCGAGCTTGCGGTCCGACGGTCGCACCGAGGGGTTCCGGTCCACGTACGGGATCATCGCCAGGGCGGCGAGACCGAATCCGGGGATGATGACCCCGGCGACCTGCGGATCGAAGTAGGCGAGCATCTCCTGGAGGCCGAGGAAGTACCAGGGGGCCTTCGACGGGTTGGGCTGCTCGTTGAAGTTCGCGAACTCGAGGAGCGGCGCGTTGAGGAACGTGGAGAGCACGATGAGGAAGGCGAGCACGACGAGGAGCGCCACGAACTCGATGGCGAGGAGGTGGGGCCACACGTTCACCTTGTCGTGCGGCTCGCGTCGCACCTGTTGGATGGCGCCGGCCTTGACGACGGTGAGGAGACGCTGGGTGCGTACTCCGGCGGGGACGGCGGGCGCGGCGGCCGCGGCGGCCCGGGCGGCCGGTCTCGGGGCGGTCGCCTTCGCCGCGGTGGTCGCCTTCGCCGGCGCCGGTTTCTCGCCCTTCATCTCGGCGAGGACGTCGGCCACGTCGCGGCCCTCGGCCTTGGCGCGTGCCTCGGCGGAGCGCCGCAGGATGTGCTCGGGGATCTCGGCCACGGAGCCTCCTTAGAGCGGTCCGGAGATGCCACCGTCCTTGCGGACCCTCCAGAAGTGGACCGCGAGGAAGATGGTGATGATGAACGGGAGGAAGAGGACGTGGAGGACGTACCAGCGCAACAGCGTGTCCGAGGTCACCTGGACGCCGCCGAGCAGGGTGAAGCTCACCTGACTGCCGAACACCGGCGTGTAGCTCGCCATCGTCGACCCCACGGTGACGGCCCACAGGGCGAGCTGGTCCCACGGGAGGAGGTACCCGGTGAAGGAGAGGAGCAGGGTGAGGAGGAGGAGGAGGACGCCCACCACCCAGTTGAACTCGCGAGGCGGCTTGTAGGCGCCGTGGTAGAAGACCCGGGCCATGTGGAGGAACACGGTGAGCACCATGAGGTGGGCCCCCCATCGGTGCATGTTGCGCACCAGGGTCCCGAAGGCGACGTCGGTCCCCAGCGCCTGCATGTCGAGGTACGCCTGGGGCGACGTGGGCCGGTAGTAGAACATGAGGAAGATGCCGGTGATGGTGAGCACGATGAAGAGGAAGAAGCTCAGTCCGCCGAGGCAGAGGGTGTAGGAGAGGCGCACGCCGTGCCGTTTCACCTTCACCGGGTGGAGGTGGTAGAGGACGTTGTTCATGATCGCGTAGGAGCGGTTCCGCGGGGTGTCCGAGTACCCCGCCCGGAACGGGGACCCGGGCCGGAAGATGGAGCCCCACACCTGGGACTCGCGGACGTGATCGAGGAGGCCGCCGATCCCTCCGCCGCTGCCGTTCGCCACCGCTTCGCTCCTGTGTCGCCTGTCGAATCTGGGTCACGACCCGGGGGCCGTCACCAACGTACCCCGTACGCGTAGCCGTTCTTGAAGTCCCGCGCCCCCGAGTCGTACTCCCAG
Organism: uncultured Acidimicrobiaceae bacterium; assembly: GCA_964584755.1. GTDB lineage: Bacteria > Actinomycetota > Acidimicrobiia > Spongiisociales > UBA5794 > CAZPAV01. The sequence continues at coordinate 46,322 of CAZPAV010000001.1, read as the reverse complement.
GGGGCGAGCGCGTACTCCTCCGCCTGCTCCGCCAGGGAGCCGGTGAACTTGCCGAGGCTGATGACCCCCGTCGGACACCGGTCGATGCAGAGCTGACACCGGGTGCACTCGTCCTCGTCGACGATGAACACCCCCCGGTTCTCGGGTCGCTCCTTCGGGTCCGAGACGTTCGTGGCCTCCGCGATGACGTCGATCGAGAGGAAGTGGATGCACTTCCAGGGGCAGATGTCGACGCACCCTTCGCAGAGGATGCACTCGGACTGGTCGATGTGGAGGAACTGCTTGGGACGGACCGCCGCCTTGAGGTACTCGCCGTCCACGACCGTGAGCTGGTAGTCGTCCCGCAGCGGCGGGGTCTCGAACCAGATGTCCGTCTTCGCCATGGTCAGCGCTCCGTGCGCAGGGGTCGGCCGTACTCGGAGACCGGCGTCGGCTTGGGGACCTTGGCCCGCTTGGCGCGCTCCTGCCACCGATACATCGCCACCGCCATGGCGACGAGGGCCACGACCGCGTAGCCACCGGAGATCATGTCTTTGAGGGCCGCGGCCGAGATGGCGACGTCGTTGTGGAGGACGAGCCAGCGGGGGAGGGGGAGGAAGATCTTCTGCGGCGTCCATTCGAGGGTCGACTGGGTGAGGGTGAGCCACTCGTTGGGGATGATGCCGAAGACGATGAGGGCGAGCCCGGTGAACAGCCAGGCGCCCAGCGTCGCCCGGGCCCAGGTCATCGGTCGCTCGTAGAGGAACGCCAGCGTGAGTCCACCCATGGCGAGGAGGATGCCGCCGAGGGAGACGATCTTCGCCGCCATGGACACCTGCCAGATGTGCGGCACCCAGGTGTAGATCTCCTGGCCGTAGGCGTTGACGGCGGGGCTGTCCGCGGCGTGGACGACGAAGGCCGCGCCGAGCGCGACGAGGAGACCCGCGGCGGTCGCGGCGAGGCCGGTGACGGTCTTCGCGCGGTCGCTCAGTGTCCCTCCCCAGGTCGACTTCGGTGCGGCATTCTACGCACGGCGACGTCCCGACGAGATCTCGTTCGCTTTGACGCCCGGCGACGGGAAGGGGACAATTCGCCGGGAGATCCCTCGCGGGGGCGACGAACGATCCGCGGCTAGGCTTCCGGACCCTCAGCGGCCCGGGGAGCCGAGGATCGAGCGGAGGAAGGCGAGCGTGAGCGCGAGCACGGCAACGGAGACCATCGAGCCCGCCGGCGATGCCGTCACCGGCCGCTCGGGAGTGCTCCCCGCCACTCGGGCGCACCTCGTGGTCGCCGCGGTGGTCTTCGTCGTGGCGGCGACGCTCCTGGCGGTGGCGGCGATCGAGCTCGCCGTCCCGAAGGTCGGATCGGGGGTCGCGTTCCTGTCGTTCGGGCGTCTCCAACCCGCCGCGATGCACCTCCTCGTGTACGGGTGGCTGACCGTGGCCCTCCTCGGTGCCGGCTACGAGATCGTCCTCGACGCCGCGGTCCTCGATTCCGAGAGCGCCTACCTCTCCCTCGGACTCGTCGCCGCCAGCACGCTGCTCGGCGCGGCCGCCATCCTCACCGGAACGGGATCGGGCCGGCCGTGGCTCGAGTTCCCGTGGTGGTCGTCGGTGGGGCTGCTCGCCGGGTTCGTCGTCGCCGCGGTGACGATCACCCGGGGGGCCGCTCGGCGCCGGAGCCGGCTCGGCCCGGCGCAGTGGTATCTCGTGGGCGCGGTGTGGTGGCTCGTCCTCGTCTCCCTCGTGGGAGTCCTGCCGGCCCCCCCCGGGCTCGCCGGCGTCCTCCAGACGGCGTTCTTCCGCAGCGGCCTCACTGGCCTGTGGGTCGTCGCCGGCGGCATCGGCGTGGCGTACCACCTCGTGGCCCGGCTCACCGGGGCGGACACCACCCAGGCATCCCCCCTCTCGGTCCTCGGCTTCTGGTCGGTGGGTCTCGTCTGGGCCGCCACCGGTGCGGCCGCGCTCGTCTACGGTCCCGTGCCCGAGTGGGTCCAGACGCTCGGGATCGCCGCCACCATCGGCCTGATCGTTCCCGTGCTCGCCGTCGCCACCGATCTCACCGTCGGCCTCCGGGACCGCTGGGGGGAGGTGACGGACCGGGTCTCGATGCGGTTCGTCCTCGCCGGGGTGTGGCTCCTCCTGCTCGTGCCGCTCCACGGGCTCGTACTGGCGCTACGTACCTCGAACACGATCGTGGGGCTCACCGAGTGGGTCCCGGCCTTCGACCTGCTCGTCTTCGGCGGCGCGGTCACGATGTGGGTCTGCGCCTTCACCTACCACGCGTTCGGCGGCGGCGCCCCCGGGGCCGGTCGCTGGCATCTCCGCTACACGGTGCTGGGACTCGGCCTGGCCCTCGCCGGCATGTGGGCCGGGGGGATCGTCACCGGGTTCACCTGGATCGCGGGCGTGAACGGCGAGCTGTTCGCCAACGCCGGCGACGGCTTCGTCGTCACGATCCTCGGTCTGCGACCCTTCCTGGGGCTCCGGGCGGTGGGGACGACGGTGTTCGCCCTCGCCCAGGTCCTCTTCCTCTTCGGCGCCTTCGGCGGGCTCCGGCGCGGCGAGCCGGAGGCGGGCGCCGCCGGGGACACCATCGACCTCGACATCGCCGGCGGGGTGCGGCGCCCCGGATGGGGGGCGCTGCGGAACGGGATCGTGGGCGTGTTCCTGCTGGCGGCGCTGCTCGTGTGGGTGCTCCCCTCGCTCGACGCCGGCCTGCGGCGGGGAACGATCCTCGGCGACGGGGCGCGCGCCGTCAGCGCGGGGAGCGCGGTGGCGACCGGGCGTCAGGTGTACCTGCGGGAGGGGTGCGGGGCGTGTCACACGCAGGAGGTGCGGCCCATCGTGACGGACGTGGGACTCGGGCCCGTGTCCCGGCCCGGCGACTACGTCCACGAGGATCCGGTCGTCCTGGGCGTCGAACGGCTCGGACCGGACCTCATGCACGTGGGGACGCGCACCACGCTCACCGCCGAGGAGCTCGCGGCACACCTGGCCGCTCCCCGGGTCCGGCGGCCGTGGTCGATCATGCCGTCGTACGGGTACCTCCCCGCCGGGGACCTCGACGCGCTGGCCCAGTACCTGACGAGTCTGAAGTAGAAGGAGGGGCCATGGACGAAGAACTCCTCCAACGCGTGGCCGAGCTCCGGGGGATGCCGGCCTCCCTGGTGGAACGGTCGGCGGCCGCTCGGGCCAGGAAGCTCGGCGTCGCGGTGGAGGACGTCCTGCGGGAGTGGGCCGGTGAGGCGCCGGCGGCGTCCCCGGAGCCGTCGTCCCCGCCCGCGCCGGACGCGCCCGCCTCCCCGGCGCTCGGTGTCGAGGAGCTCCTCGCCCGTGCCGCGGCGGAGCGCGGGATGCCCGCCTCCCTGGTGGAACGGTCGGCGAGGGCCCGGGCCAAGAAGGAGGGAGTGGCCGTCGAGACGGTGCTCGCGGAGTGGGCCGGGGTGGAGATCGGCGCCGTGGCCCCGGCCTCCGGCGCGCCCGAGGCGGCGCCGGCCCCGGCGGCCGGGGCCCCCCCGGCGTCCGGGCCGGAAGTTGCCGTGGAGGTGCTCCCGGCGAGCGAACCGACCGTCGCGGCGGAGGCGTCCGAGGCGGAGGTCCCCCCCGCGGAGGAGACGCCGCGTCGGCGGAGCCGGTACCCGGTGTGGCTCGCCGCCACCTTCGTCGTCGTTCCGCTCATCGCCCTGCTCTACCTCGTCTCCGTTCCCAACGGCCCCCGCTGCGGCAGCGCCGGGCGCCTGCTCGTGGACCCGGCGACGGGGGAGGCGGTCGGGTGCGACGGGAATCCCTACGGCGCCGGCCAGGTGGACGACTTCGGCGCGGGGGAGGCGCTCTTCGCCGCGAACTGCGCGATCTGCCACGGTCCCGAGGGTGGCGGCGGCGTCGGACCGGCGATGGCCGGGGGCGCGGTCCTCGAGACCTTCCCCGAGGGCTCCTGTGCCTTGCAGCTCCGCTGGGTCACCGGGGGGTCGGCCGGATGGCCGGACCCGACCTACGGTGCCCAGGGGAAACCGGTCAAGGGCGGCATGCCCACCTTCGGCGCCAGCCTCACCGATCGGGAGATCGCGCAGGTGGTCCTGTACGAGCGCGTCGCGTTCGGACAGGAGGATCTCGAGACGGCGAAGGCCGACTGCAGCTCCCCCGACGCCGGGATCGATCTCACCGCCCAGGGATGACGATCTCCCGCCGGGTACCCGCAGGGGGCTCGGTACCCTGCCGGCGACGATGACCTCCATCACCCCCCACGTCCTCGTCGTCGGCGGAGGGCCCGGCGGCGCCGCCGCCGCCTACTGGCTCGCCCGCCGGGGCATCGAGGTCCTCGTCGTGGAGAAGAGGACGTTCCCGCGTCCGAAGACCTGCGGAGACGGCCTGACGCCACGCGCGATCCGGCAGCTCCTCGACATGGGTTTCGACTTCGACCGCCCCGACCTCCACCGTGTCGAGGGTCTGCGGGCGTACGCCGGCGACCTCGTCGTCGAGTTGACCTGGCCCCGTCACACCTCCCTCCCCGACTGGGGGGCCACCCTGCGCCGCGCCGCGCTCGACGAGGCGGTGGTGGCGCTCGCCGAGAAGCAGGGGGCGATCCTGCGGCAGGGCACCGAGGCGATCCCCGTGCTGGAGGGCGGGGAGCTCGTGGCCGTCGACCTGCGCACCGGGGAGGAGACCGAGCGGGTGCACCCCGACGTGGTGGTCGTGGCCGACGGGTCCCTGTCGCGGTTCGGGCGTCGTCTCGGAAGCCGTCGCCGTCGCGACTACCCCTACGGTCTCGCCCTGCGCGGCTACTACGAGAGCCCCAACTCCCGGGATCGCTTCCTCGAGAGCCAGCTCGACATCCGCGACGAGGCGGGGCGGTCCCTGCCCGGCTACGGCTGGGTGTTCCCGTTGGGTGACGGGACCGTGAACGTCGGTGTGGGGGTCATCTCCTCCTTCAAGGGGTGGGCCGAGATCAACACGAGCCGGCTCCAGGACGCGTACGTCGCCGGACTGCCGGCCCACTGGGGCATCGGCCCCGGCTCCGAGGTGGTCCGGCCGGTGGGTGGGAAGCTCCCGATGGCGTTCTCGGTGGGCCCGAAGGTCGGCCCCAACTGGCTGCTCGTGGGAGACGCCGTCGGGGCGGTCAACCCGTTCAACGGGGAGGGGATCGACTACGCCTACGAGACGGGCCGGCTCGCCGCCCGCTTCGTGGCCGAGGCCGTCGCCGCCGGCGACCCGGGGCGGCTCCGCGGCTACCCGCAGGCGCTCGAGGACGAGTACGGGGCCTACCACCGGGTGGCGCGGGCCTTCGTGATCGCCGTGGGGAACCCCCGGGTGATGCGGACCCTGACCCGCGTGGGACTGCGCTCGCGGCCGCTCATGGAGTGGGTGCTGAAGGTGATGGCGAACCTCCTCGAGCCCGAGGAGGTGGGCATGGCCGAGCGGGTCTACCGGGCGGTGGAGCGTATCGTCGGCCTCGGGCCCGACCCCCTCCTCCGCCGCTCGCGGAGCGGGGTGGGAGCCACCCGCGGGCGAGGCTAGGGATCGGCGCGTTCCCTCCGGGGTGGCGACGGGGTTCGGCGGCGGTGCGAGTCGGGGGGAACCGGGAGACACCCCTTGCGGAGAGCCCGGTCGTCGTCGGCGACGTCGGCGAGCGTGGCGGCGGCCAGGCGGTCGACGAGCGCCTGACGGGCCCCGTTCCAGACCACGTGGAGGGCGCACACCTCCTCCCACCGGCACGGTCCGCCTCGCAGCGCGCACTCGCTCTGGGTGAGCGGCCCCTCGCACGCCTCGACGATGTCGAGAATGGTGATGAGCCCGGGGTCGCGGACGAGGGCGTACCCGCCACCGCGTCCGGTGCGGGACCGGAGGAAGCCGGCGTGCTGGAGGTCGCGGAGGACCTGGTGCAGGAACCCCGGGGGGATGACCATCTCGGTGGCGATCTCCTCGGCGGTGACCGTCTCGGGTACCTGATGGGCGAGGTGCACGAGGGCCCGGATGGCGTAGTCGGTCCGGCGGGTCGGGACGATCTTCACGCCACGCAGCCTAGGGCTGGAGAACTTGCCGTTCACCGAGTCGTCAACTACAAATACCGCCGGCGACGACGGACGGAAGCACCCGATGCGGAGACACAAGGACGCGATCGCGGTCGCAGGCATCTGGCTGGTGCTCACCGCGCTCATCGAGATCCTCGTCCTCCGGGTGTCGATGCTTCCGGCCGAGTACGCCCGCGAGGCGGGGGTGGTCGACGACGCCTACCGGCTCCTCCTCGTGCTCGCCGCGCCGGTCTTCGCCTTCACGGTCACCATGCTCGCCTACTCCGTCGTCCGGTTCCGCGTCCGGGAGCGTCCCGTCGAGGACGGCCCACCTCTGCGGGGGAGCCGGCGCACCGTCGCCGTCTGGCTCCTCGTCACCGGCCTGCTCGCGGTGTACGTCGTCATCAACCCCGGCTTCGTCGGCCTCGCCGCCATCCGGGGCGAGCCCTCGGCCGACGTCGTCATCCAGGTCACCGGCGCCCGCTGGTTCTGGACGGTGACGTATCCCAACGGGAAGCGCTCCACCGAGGAGCTCGTGGTCCCGGTCGACACCCGCATCCGTTTCGACGTCACCGCGCCGGAGGGGGACGTGCTCCACTCGTTCTGGATCCCCGCCTTCCGGGTGAAGATCGACGCCCTGCCCGGCCGGGTCACCCAGGCGTACGTGACACCGGAGCGGCTCGGCGACTTCGCCACCGACGACACCGTCCGGATCCAGTGCGCCGAGCTCTGCGGGGTGGGGCACGCCGCGATGCGGCTTCCGGTCCGGGTGGTGCCGCGGGAGGAGTTCGACGCCTACATCGCCGCGTTGGGAGGATGAGCGCATGTGGCCTCTGGTGAGAGCCGGACTGGGTGGGATCGGCGGCTATCTGGTGGGCGCCCTCGTCACGGGGGCCTTGACCGGGCACGCCGCCGCCGACTCCCTCCCGGTCGTCGCCGGCTTCGTCGTCGGGCTCGTCGGCTGGCTCCTCGGGATCGGCGTCTGGAACGGGTGGGGACGGGAGTGGCTCGGCCTCCCTCCCGTGACCGAGGAGACCCGGGACTGGCGGCGCTACCTCCGGTTCACCACGGACCACAAGGTCATCGGCATCCAGTACCTCGTGACGATGATCGGGGTCTTCCTCGTCGGCGGACTCGCCGCGATGGTCATGCGTCTCGAGCTCGCCGCCCCGGGGAGCGGCTTCCTCGACCCCGCCGAGTTCAACCGGGTGATGAGCATGCACGGCATCCTCATGGTCGCGGTCGCCGTGGCCGGGATCCTCGGCGCCTTCGGGAACTACTTCGTACCCATCATGATCGGTGCCGACGACATGGCGTTCCCCCGGGTCAACGCCCTGGGGTTCTGGCTCGTCCCTCCCGTGGCGTTCGGGCTGCTGCTCGCCCCGCTGGTGGGCTCCTTCAGCGCCGGATGGACCGCGTATCCACCGCTGAGCGTCGTGAACGAAGGGGGGCAGGTGCTCTTCGTCCTCGCCGTCATCACCTTCGGGTTGTCCTCCATCCTCGGCGCCCTCAACATCCTCACCACGGTCGCCACGATGCGCGCCCCCGGCATGAGCTGGGGCCGGCTCCCCATCTTCGTGTGGGCCGCGTTCGCCGCCTCGCTCCTCAGCCTCACCGTCACCCAGTTCTTCGCCGCGTCCCTGCTCCTCATCCTCCTCGACCGGGTGGCGGGCACGACGTTCTTCGAGGCGACCGGCGGTGGGACCTCCCTGCTCTACGAGCACCTGTTCTGGTTCTACTCCCACCCGGCCGTGTACATCATGGTCCTGCCCGGCTTCGGGGTGATCCTCGAGATCGTCGCCACCTTCTCCCGGAAGCCGCTCTTCGCCTACAAGGCGGTGGTGGGCGCCCTCCTCGCCATCGTCGGGCTGAGCGTCGTGGTCTGGGCCCACCACATGTTCACCAGCGGGATGGCCTCCTACCTCCACGGGCCCTTCATGGTGCTCACCGAGGCCATCTCCGTTCCCACGGGGGTCATCTTCCTCTCGGCGCTGGGGACGATCTGGCAGGGCCGCCTCTGGTTCCGCACGCCGCTCGTGCTCGCGGTGGCGTGGATCGTGAACTTCCTCGTCGGTGGGATCACCGGCATCTTCCTCGCCGACGTGGCGACCGACATCCATCTCCACGACACGTACTTCGTGGTGGCGCACTTCCACTACACGATCGTCGGCGGATCCATCTTCGCCCTCCTCGCCGGCACCTTCTACTGGTTCCCCAAGATCACGGGCCGGATGTTCAACGACCGGTTGGGTCGCGTCTTCGCCCTCTGGACGGTGATCTTCTTCAACCTCACCTTCCTCCCCATGTTCTGGCTCGGGGTACAGGGGATGAACCGCCGTGTGGCCGACTACCTGGACGTCTTCGCGGGCGTCAACCGGTTCGTCACGGTCATGGCGTGGATCCTCGGCTCCGGCTTCCTCCTCTTCGTGGGGAACCTCGTGTGGTCGGCGTTCCGGGGGGCGGAGGCCGGCCCGAACCCCTGGGGTGGTCGGACCCTCGAGTGGGCGGTCTCCTCCCCGCCCCCGCTGCACAACTTCCCGTCCCTGCCGGAGGTCGTCGGCCATCCCTACGACTACGGGGTGCCGGGTGCCCGTCACGCCGTGGTGGAGGGGGTGTCGTCGTGACCGAGTCCGTCGCCGTCTCGTCGGATCTCGAACTGCTGGCGGCGCGCCGCGCCGTGGGCCTCCGCGCCGCGCTGCTCCTCGGAGCGCTCACCGTCGTCGAGTACGTCCTGGCGATCAGTCTCGCCCGACCACTCCTCGTGCTCCTCCCCTTCGCCGTGGCCAAGGGGTGGGTCATCCTCGACGCGTTCATGCACGTCCGCGCCCTGTCGGGAAGGAGGGCCCACTGATGGCCTTGGAGATCCCCGCCGCCCACGCTCGCGCCGAGGCGACGTACCGTCCCCGCGCCAACCGTCTCGGCCTGTGGCTGTTCTTCATCTCGGAGACGTTCCTCTTCGGGGCCGTCCTCTCCGCCCGCTACTACACGACCGGGACCTTCAAGCCGGCAGAGCTGAACCAGGGGCTCGCCCTCGTCATCACCATCGTGCTGCTCCTCTCGAGCCTGAGCGCCTACATGGCCGAGTCCTCCATCGCCGCCAACGACCGACGCGGGTTCCTGCGATACACCGCGGTGACGATCCTGCTGGGCTTGCTCTTCATGGTGGGCGTCGCCTTCGAGTTGCGGGAGGCGCTCGAGTTCTTCCCACCCTCGACCCTGTACGGATCCTCGTTCTTCACGCTCATCGGGCTCCACGCCTTCCACGTCCTCACCGGCGTCGCGGCGCTCGCCGTCGTCTGGCGTCTCGGGAACCAGGGACACTTCGGGTCCGACGACCACTGGGGGGTCGAGGGTGTCGTCAAGTACTGGCACTTCGTCGACCTCGCCTGGGTCGTCATCTACCCGACGCTGTACCTCTTCTGATCCCGTTCGAGAGGAGGGGGATGCGCCTCCCAGGGTCGTCCCGCCGGCGGCGCCGGATCGAGTTCGCAGCCGTCGTCGTCGCCACGACCGTCCTCATGGGGATCCTCTCGACGGTGGCGCTCGTCATCTACACCCGGGGGACCCGAGGCCCGACGACCCACGTGGTCGTCATCCCCGCCGGCACGGGCGCTCGCGTTCGCGCCGGGGAGAACCCCCTGGACATCCCCTCCGACTGGACCTTCTCCGCCGACGACACGCTCGTGCTGCGGAACGAGGACGGCGAGGCCCACCGCGTCGGAGAGTGGACGGTCCCGGCGCACGCCGTCGGTCGCTTCCGCCTCCGGCCGGGACTCGGCGGGGTGGTCCCCTCCACCCTGCGCCCGAGTGGCTCGCTGTCCGTCGTCGTCGAGCGACGCCGTCTCGACTGGGCGCAGGTGGCGTTGCCGACCCTGGCGCTCGGGCCGGCGGCCGGCATCGCGCTCGCCATCGGTCTGCACGTGGTCCGCTCCCTCGAGGTCGAGCCGGAGCCCTCCGAGGACGCGAACCCCCGCCGCTGACGGCGACCGGAGCGGGTGTCGACGGCGGTCAGGAGCGGGGCGGCGCCTCGCCGCGGCGTCGCCCGTTCCACCAGGCCAGCGCGCCGCGCCAGACGACGAGACCGAGACCGTCGACGGCGACGATGACGAGAACGAAGAGGACGACGACGATCGTCCGTCCCAGGAAGAGGGAACGCAGCAGGGCACCGGCCGGAGCGGCGATCGCCCAGGCCCATGCCACCCGCCACACCCGTCGCGGATCGGTGAGGGTGGCGGTGCCGAAGACGTCGAGCCACGGTGCCACGACGAACCAGGCGAGGAGGAACGCCACCGTCGTGACGAGGAGGCGCCGCACCGCGTCGACCTCGGCGTGGTTGACGAACCCGAGGACCGTCAATCCGACGAGGACGGCGACGTCGCCGGCGACGGCCGTGCTCCGCGAAGGCGTCGAGGTGCGCATGGGCGGGCAGGCTACCGGCCGCCGCCACGATCCTCGCCACGGAGTCGCCTCGCCGTCGGGAGGCCCGCGCCCGTGGACCGACCCCCCTCCCGGGACGATTAGGCTTCCGCCCCGAGGTGCCGCAGATGACGCTCGCCGACTACCTACCCATCGCGCTGATGGTCCTGCTGGGGCTCGGGTTCGCCTTGGTCTCGCTGTGGATGTCGTGGAAGATCGCCCCGAACCGGCCCACGCCCGAGAAGCTCGCCCCCTACGAGTGCGGCATCGTGCCGCTCCAGGATCCCGTCGAGCGGTTCCCGGTGAAGTTCTACCTCGTGGCCATGCTCTTCGTGATCTTCGACGTCGAGATCGTGTTCCTCTTCGCCTGGGCGGTCCGCATGGACGAGTTCGGATGGGCAGGCATCGCCGTCGTCGGCGTCTTCATGCTCCTCCTCATGGAGACGCTGGCCTACGTGTGGAAGCGCGGTGCCCTCGACTGGAACGTGGCACGCCGGCGGCGCTACCGCGCCGTTCCCGAGGCTCCCGTCGAGGAGGCCGCCTGATGGCCGGCGTGACCGACAACCCGGGGGGATTCCTCCTCACGACGCTCGGGAAGGCGGTGAGCTGGGCGCGGACGCGTTCCATGTGGCCGGCCACGTTCGGGCTCGCCTGCTGCGCCATCGAGATGATGGGGACCGGCGCCTCCCACTACGACCTGGCCCGCTTCGGCATGGAGGTGTTCCGGGCATCCCCCCGCCAGGCCGACCTGATGATCGTCGCCGGCCGCCTCAGCCAGAAGATGGCTCCCGTCCTGCGGCAGGTCTACGACCAGATGACCGAGCCGAAGTGGGTCATCTCGATGGGCGCCTGCGCCTCCTCGGGGGGCATGTTCAACAACTACGCACTCGTCCAGGGCGTCGACGAGATCGTTCCGGTGGACATGTACGTTCCCGGGTGTCCCCCGGGACCGCAGTCCCTCATGCACGGCATCCTCAGCCTCCAGGAGAAGATCATGTCCGGCGAGATCCGCCACGGCGCGGGGATCATCTGAGATGACCGAGGAGTCCACCGTCGAGACGGCCGCGCCCGAGGAGGTGGCTCCCGGCGCACCGGAGGACCCGGTGCTCGCCGGTCTCGCCGCGGCGTTCCCCGAGGCCGCCTTCTCGCGGTTCACCCCGCCGTCGGGGCCGTCCCAGGACGTCGTCGTCGTCTCCCGAGAGGACCTGGTGGGGTTCGCCGCCGCGGCCCGTGACACCGGCTTCGACACCTTCATCGACCTCTGCGGCGTCGATCATCTGGGCGCACGTCCCCGCTTCGAGGTGGTGGTCACGCTCCTCGCCATGGACCTCGTCCGGCGACTGCGGATCCGGGTCCCGGTTCCGGGCACCGACCCCCGGGTGCCCACCCTCACCGGGGTGTTCCCCGGGGCGAACTTCTACGAGCGGGAGACCTGGGACCTGTTCGGCATCGTCTTCGACGGGCACACCGACCTCACCCGGCTGCTCCTCCCCGACGAGTGGGAGGGGCATCCGTTGCGGAAGGACGAAGGCGTCGGGTCCGTCCCGATCCAGTTCAAAGGAGCGCGTCGGTCCTCATGAGCGACACCCCCAGCTACGTGGGCGGAGACCGGTTCACGCCGACGGTGGAGCCGCCGGAGACGCCCCCCGACCTCGAGCCGGAGGCGGCGGAGCGCCGGCGCGTCCACGATCTGTGGGTCTCGGGCACCGAGGAGCCGGACTGGCTCGCCGCCGCCACGGACGAGGGAGCCCAGGAGATCCTCCCCACCGAGGTCGATCCGGCGGCGTCGTGGGAGTCGGGGACCATGGTCGCCGACGACTACGAGCTTCCGGAGGCGGTGACCGACGAAGAGCTCGAGATCATGAACATGGGACCCCAGCACCCCTCCACGCACGGGGTGCTCCGCCTCCACCTCGAGCTCGACGGAGAGACGATCCGGCGGGTCAAGCCGATCATCGGCTACCTCCACACCGGGATGGAGAAGACCGCCGAGACCCTCACCTACGTCCAGGGGGCGACGAACGTCACCCGGATGGACTACCTCTCCCCGTTCCACAACGAGCTCTGCTGGTCCCTCGTCGTCGAGCAGCTCCTCGCCGTGGAGATCCCACCGCGGGCCCAGGCCATCCGGATCCTCCTGACCGAGCTCAATCGCCTGGCGAGCCACCTCATCTGGGTCGCCACCCAGGGCATGGACGTGGGGGCCATCTCGATGATGCTGTACGGCTGGCGGGAGCGGGAGCGCATCCTCCAGTTCTTCGAGAAGGTCACCGGTCTGCGGATGAACCACAACTACATCCGCCCCGGCGGCGTCGCCGCCGACCTGCCCGACGGTTGGGAGGAGGACGTGGCCTGGCTCCTCGAGGTGGTCCCGCAGGGCATCGCCGAGTACGAGGAGCTCCTCGACGAGAACCCCATCTTCCTCGACCGCACCGTCGGGGTGGGGATCATCACCGCCGAGGAGTGCCGCGCCCTCGGGGTCACCGGGCCGATCGCCCGCGCCGCGGGGATCGCCTGGGACTTGCGCAAGGCCTTCCCCTACAGCGGGATCGACCGGTACGACTTCGACGTGCCCACCGGGGTCAACGGGGACGTCTACGACCGCTATCGCGTGCGGATGGAGGAGATGAAGCAGTCGCTGCGCATCGTCGCGCAGGTCCTCGAGACCATGCCGGCAGGCGACTACCGCACCGAGGACCGCAAGGTGACGCCACCCCCGCGGAAGCGAATCGACGAGTCGATGGAGGCCCTCATCCATCACTTCAAGCTGTTCACCGAGGGTTTCAAGGTCCCCCCCGGCGAGGCGTACCAGGCCGTCGAGTCGCCGCGGGGGGAACTGGGCATGTATCTCGTGAGCAAGGGCGGCGCGAAGCCGTGGCGTCTCCACGTCCGTACCCCGTCGTTCGCCGCGGTGCAGGCGTTGCCGGTCATGCTGACCGACTCGCTCATCGCCGACGTCATCGCCACCCTCGCCTCCACCGACCCCGTCCTGGGAGACGTCGACCGATGAGCAACCCCATCGCCTCGTGGACCAGCACCAATCAGGAGCGGGCCCGCCGCATCCTCGAGTCGTACCCCGAGCGGCGTTCGGCCGTCATGCCCCTCCTGTACCTGGCCTCCATGGAGCACGGCCACGTCACGCCCGAGGGCATGCGGCAGGTCGCCGAGCTCACCGGGCTCACCCCCGTCCAGGTCGAGTCGGTGGCCTCCTTCTACACGATGTTCAAGCGGGACGGCGTGGGCCGGTACCTCGTCTCGGTCTGCACCTCCATCTCCTGCTTCCTGCTCGGCGCCGACGAGGTCCTCGCCGCCGTCGAGGGGGAGACCGCTGTCCCCGACGGGGAGACCGGAGCCGACGGGCTCTTCTCCGTCGAGCACGTCGAGTGCATCGGCGCCTGCGGGGGAGCGCCCGCCCTCCAGGTGAACTACGAGCTCGTGGAGGGGGTCACGCCCACCAAGGCCCGGGAGCTGTGTCGCTGGCTTCGCGACGCCCGGCCCGAGGTCGTTCTCGCCGACGAGATGCAGGAGCTCTTCGGCGGGGGACGCTCCTTCCCCGCCGGTCCCGCCGAGCCGGAGGGGGCCACCGCCGCGGTGCCCGCCTTCGAGCCCATCGGCTCCGCCGAGGAGGGTCGATGAGCGATCCGATCCTCACCGCCCGCATGGAGGCGCATCCCGAGGACTCCCACACCCTCTCCCGGTACGAGGCGACCGGTGGCTACGGCGTCCTACGGAAGGCGCTCGCCGAGATGACCCCCGACGAGGTGCGGGAGGAGGTGAAGGCCTCGAACATCCGGGGGCGCGGCGGTGCCGGCTTCCCGACCGGGGTCAAGTGGGGGTTCCTTCCTCCCGACGTGCGCCCCCGCTACCTCGTCGTCAACGGAGACGAGTCGGAGCCCGGGACGTTCAAGGACCGGCAGCTCCTGGAGCGGGATCCGCACCAGCTCGTCGAGGGCATCGTCCTCTCCGCGTACGCCCTCGACGTCCATCACGCCTTCGTCTACATCCGCGGCGAGTACCCCAAGCCGGCCCGCCGGCTGTGGCGTGCCGTCCAGGAGGCGTACGAGGCCGGCTACCTGGGGAGGGACATCCTCGGGAGCGGCTTCGACCTCGAGGTGACGATCCATCTCGGTGGCGGCGCCTACATCTGCGGGGAGGAGACCGCGCTCCTCAACAGCCTCGAGGGGCGTCGCGGCGAGCCGAGGCTCAAGCCCCCGTTCCCGGCCGTCGCCGGCCTGTACGCCAAGCCGACCATCGTCAACAACGTGGAGACGATCTCCAACGTGCCCTGGATCGTCGGTCACGGCGGTGCCGCCTACGCCGCGATCGGGCCGGAGCGCTCGGCAGGGACCCGCATGTTCTCCCTCTCGGGCCACGTGAAGCGGCCCGGCAACTACGAGATCGTCATGGGTATGAGCTGGCGGGAGCTCATCTACGGCATCGGCGGGGGCATCCGGGAGGATCGGGCCCTCAAGGCGTGGATCCCGGGCGGCGCCTCGGCCCCCTGGTTCGTGCCCGAGGAGCATCTCGACACGCCGGTGACCATCGACGACGTGGGCGCCAACGGCTCGATGCTCGGGTCCGGGGCGGTGATCGTCATGGACGAGACGACGAACGTCGTGGCCGCCGCGCACCGGGTGGTGCGCTTCTACGCGCACGAGTCCTGCGGACAGTGCACCCCCTGTCGGGAGGGCACGACGTGGCTGGAGCGGGTGCTGTGGCGGATCGCCAACGGTGCCGGACGCCCGGCGGATCTCGAGCTCCTCCTCGACGTGTGCGACAACATCAGCCCCGGTTTGCGCTGGCCACCGGCGATGACGACCATCTGCCCCCTCGGTCCGTCCGCGGTCTCGCCGGTGGTCTCGATCATGCGGCACTTCCGCGACGAGATCGAGGCGATGATCCACGAAGGAGCCCCCGTTGGCTGACGCGCCGCAGACCGTCACGATCACCCTCGACGGGCGCGAGGTGGAGGTCCGCGCCGGTCGGCGCCTCATCGAGGCGGCCGCCGAGGCGGGGATCGAGATCCCCCACTTCTGCTGGCACCCCCGCCTCGAGCCGGTCGGGAAGTGCCGTGCCTGCCTGGTGGAGGTGGAGGGCCCACGGGGGAGGATGTTGACGCCGTCCTGCACCATGCCCGTCGGGGACGGGATGGTCGTCTTCACCGACTCGCCGGTGGTGCGGAAGGCCCAGGAGGGGGTCCTCGAGTTCCTCCTCATCAATCACCCCCTCGACTGCCCGGTGTGTGACAAGGGGGGAGAGTGCCCCCTCCAGGACCAGACCCTCGGGTACGGGCCGGCGGAGAGCCGGTTCGTCGAGGAGAAGCGGCACTACGAGAAGCCGATCGAGATCTCCGAGCTCGTGTACCTCGACCGGGAGCGATGCATCCTCTGCGCCCGATGCGTCCGCTTCAGCGACGAGATCTCGGGGGATCCGCTCATCGAGTTCATCGATCGGGGGAACCACGTCCAGGTGAACACCTTCCCCGACGAGCCGTTCCGCTCCTACTACTCGGGGAACACGGTGCAGATCTGCCCGGTGGGCGCCCTCACGGCACGCCCGTACCGGTTCCGGGCCCGACCGTGGGACCTCGAGGCCGTCGAGTCCGTCTCCCTGGTGGACTCGGTCCACGCCAAGATCTCCCTCCAGGCGAGCCGGGGCGAGATCGTCCGGATCTACGGCGTGGACAACGAGCCGACGAACCAGGGGTGGCTCTCCGACAAGGACCGCTTCCTCTACGAGCACGTCTCCGCGCCCGACCGGGTCACGACCCCGCTGGTACGCGACGGCGACGGGCATCGGGAGGCGAGCTGGGCGGAGGCCATGCAGCTCGTCGCCAACCGGCTGGGGAGCACCGCACCGGCCGGCGTCGCCGGCCTCGGCGGGGCGCGCTCCACGAACGAGGAGGCCTTCGCCTTCGGGAAGTTCCTCCGGGCCATCGTCGGCACACCGCATCTCGACGCCCAGCTCGGTGACGGACTCTTCGCCGACTTCGCGGCCGCCGTGACGCCGCGGGCGACGATCCCCGACCTCGATCGGGCCGGAGTCATCCTCCTGTGGGGACCCGACCTCAAGGAGGAGTTCCCGGTCCTCGCCCTGCGGGTCCGGCAGGCCGTGACGAAGCGCGGGGCCAGGCTCGTCGTCGTCCATCCCCGGCGCACCGGTCTCGACGACGTCGCCACGGCGACCGTCAGGTACCGGCCCGGCGAGGGTCCCGCCGTCCTCCGCAAGATCGCCGGCGGGGACGAGTCGTACCGGCACGTCTCCGAGCTCCTCGCCGAGGGACCGGTCGTCGCCCTCGTGGGCCGTACCGGGCTCGCCGAGGATCCCCGGCTGGCCGAGGCAGTCGCCGCGTTCGCCCGAGACCTCCCCGAGGCGCGGATCATGCCCCTGGTGCGGCGGGGGAACGTCTTCGGCGCGCTCGACATGGGCCTCGCGCCGACGCTCCTCCCCGGGCGCGTCTCGGTGACCGACGAGGAGGGTCGGGCACGCCTCGCCGCCGAGTGGGGGGAGCTTCCCGAGGGGATCGGGCGCGGCGCCACCGGCATCCTCGAGGGCCTGCGCGACGGTGAGCTCGAGGTCCTGCTGCTCCTCGGAGCCGACCCGGTGGCCGACCATCCCGATCCGACCCTCGCCACCGCCGCCCTCGACGAGGCCGCGTTCGTCGTGGCCTTCGACCTGTTCCTCACCGACTCGACACGACGGGCGGACGTGATCCTCCCCGTCGCCGGGCTCGGCGAGGTGGAGGGCACGGCGACGAACCTCGAGGGACGGGTGCAGAAGGTGAACCGGATCGTCACGCCCCCCGGCCAGGTCCGCGCCACCTGCGCCGTGCTCGACGACCTGGCGCGTTTCCTCGGGCGGGGTGCGGTGGCGCCCTCCGCCGAGGCGCTCGCCAAGGAGATCGCCCGCGTCGCGCCCGCGTACGCCGGCGTCACCTGGGATCTCCTCGAGTGGGGCGCCGGACGGGAAGGCGTGGTCGTCCCCCTGCCCGACGCCGAGCAACCCCTGCGGTACCTCCCGGTCGACACCGGTCTGCCGGTCGTCTCGGAGCGCATGGCCCTCCACCTGGGACGGGTCCTCTACGACGACGGCGTCATGCTGCGTCACGGCCGGGCCCTCGCCGGCCTGGCGCCGGCACCTCGCCTCCACCTCCACCCCCGCGACGCCGGGCTCCTCGCCGTGGTCGCCGGGGACCGGGTGCGGGTGAGTGGAGTGGGCGTCGCCGAGCTCGAGGTGACGCTGGACGCCGGTCTCGCCGAAGGCACCGTCTACGTCCCGGGCAACCTCGCGGCCACGCGGGCCATCGGGGCTCCGGCCGCCGTCGCCGTCGATCCGGTGCGGGGAGGCGGGGCATGACCGGGCTCGAGCTGTTCCTCGTGGCCGCCGTGAAGGTGCTCGTCGCGTTCGCCTTCCTCCTCGTGACCGTCCTGCTGCTGGTCTGGGTGGAGCGGCGGGTGGTCGCGTTCATGCAGAACCGTCTCGGGCCGAACCGGGCCGGACCCTTCGGCATCCTCCAGACCGTCGCCGACGGGTTGAAGCTGTTCTTCAAGGAGTCCTTCACCCCGCGGAAGGTGGAGTTCGGCGTGTACATCGCCGCCCCGGTGATCGCGCTCCTCCCGGCGCTCCTCATCTTCCTCGTCATCCCCATCGGGGCCCCGGTCACGATCGGCGGCACGACCTACACGCTGCAGGCCACGGACCTCAACGTCGGCGTCCTCTACTTCCTGGCGCTGTCGTCGGTGGCCGTCTACGCGGTGACGATGGCGGGGTGGTCCTCGCGGTCGAAGTACCCCCTCCTCGGGGCGGTACGCGCCACGGCCCAGATGATCTCCTACGAGGCCGCGCTCGGACTCGCCCTCGTGCCCGTCATCCTCTTCACGGGCACGACGTCGCTGGCGGGCATCGTGGACGCGCAGGCCGGGACCTTCGGCGGGTTCCTCCCGGCGTGGAACGTCGTGCTCCTCCCCTCGTTCGTCATCTTCCTCATCGCCGGTTTCGCCGAGACGAACCGAGCCCCGTTCGACCTCGTCGAGGCGGAGCAGGAGATCGTCGGCGGCTACCACACGGAGTACTCGGGGATGCGCTTCGCCTTCTTCTTCCTCGCCGAGTACATCAACCTGTTCAACATGGCGGCGCTCACGACCACGTTCTTCCTCGGGGGCTGGCACGGTCCCACCTTCGGACCGGTGCTGCTGCGGGCCCTCCTCCCGGTGTTCTGGTTCCTCGTCAAGTCGTGGGCCATCGTGTTCCTCTTCGTCTGGGTGCGCGGCACGTTGCCGCGGATCCGGTACGACCAGCTCATGACCTTCGGCTGGAAGCGACTCATCCCGGTCTCGCTGGTGTGGATCATCCTCGCCATGATCGCCATCGGCTTCCGTCGATTCGGAGCGCCGTGGGCATGAGGAGGACGCCATGAGCTGGTTCGCCGATCTCCTCGGGCCGTGGCGGGGATTCGCCGTCACCTTCCGGCAGATGTTCCGTCCCAAGGTCACCCAGCAGTACCCGAAGGAGAAGCGCGTCAAGCCCCAGCGGTTCCACGGACGGCACGCCCTGAACCGGTATCCGGACGGTACCGAGAAGTGCATCGGGTGCGAGCTGTGCGCCGGGGTGTGCCCCGCCCGTTGCATCTACGTGCGAGGCGCCGACAACCCGCCCGACGCGCCGGTGAGCCCGGGCGAGCGCTTCGGCTTCATCTACGAGATCAACATGCTGCGGTGCATCTTCTGCGGCATGTGCGTCGAGGCCTGCCCCACCGAGGCGATCACCATGACGCACCTCTTCGAGATGTCCGTGACCTCACGCGACGACGCCATCTACACCAAGGAGGAGCTGCTCGTGGAACCGGACGGGACGCCACGGCATCCTCAGCCCGAAGGGCCGCTCGTCGACCTCTCCGAGCTGCGGCGGGGCGACGGGTGGCTGCGGGCCACGGCCCCGTCGGGTCGGGCCGCGTTCGAGGGGGTCGTCGCCTGGACGCCGAGCGCCCGGCTCGGGGGCGTCGCCCCGGCCGAGCGGGGACAGGGCGTGACCCCGGAAGGGGAGGAGCCGGCGTGACGGCCCGCCTGGAGTCGGGATCGGAGGGCGACCGATGATCGCCGCGATCGTCTTCGCCGTCTTCGCGGTGCTCGCCCTCGCCGGGGCGCTCATGATGCTCCTCTCCCGCAACCCCGTGTACTCCGCCATGGGGCTCGTCACGACGATGTTCTCCATCGCCGTGCTCTACGTCCTCCTCGGCGCGCACTTCGTCGCCGCCATCCAGATCATCATCTACGCGGGCGCGGTGATGACGCTGTTCCTCTTCGTCATCATGCTCATCGGCGTGGACCGCAGCGAGGACCTGCGCGAGCGCATCCCCTACCAGCGTCCCCTGGCGCTCCTCGTCGTGGTGGGCTTCGCCGCGGTCGTCGTCGTGGCGGGGTACGGGGCGTGGGTCACCGGCGGCAACGGCTTCGCGAAGCCGGATCTCGTCGGGAGCATCGAGGCCGTCGCCGACGAGCTGTTCGGGACCTGGACGGTGGTGTTCCTCGCCACCGTGTTCCTGCTCACCATCGCCGCGGTGGGGACCATCGCGCTGGCTCGTTTCGGGCCGGCGGGGCTCGGCACCCCGGAGGCTGCGGACGTGACGGAAGAGGAGACGGTGTCGTGACGGTGGACGTCGGCTGGTACATGGCGCTCGCAGCCGTGCTCTTCGCCCTCGGCGGCGCGGGGGTGCTACTGCGGCGGAACGCCCTGGTGATGTTCATGTCCGTCGAGTTGATGCTCAACGCGGTGAACCTGACGTTCGTGGCGGTGAGTCGGGACCTCGGGCTCGTGGGCGGGCAGGTCGCCGCGCTGTTCGTCATGGTGGTCGCCGCCGCCGAGGTGACCGTGGGGCTCGCCATCATCGTCGCCGTCTTCCACCGCCGGGCGACCGCGGACGTGGACCGACTCTCGGAGCTGCGGGGGTGACGTGGTGATCGACCTCCTCTGGCTGCTCATCGCCCTCCCCGCCCTCGGGGCCTTGCTCCTCGTGGTCTTCGGCAAGCGCATCGGCGAGCCGGCGGCCGGCTGGATCGCCTCCGCTCTCGTCGTCGTCCCGTTCCTCCTCGCCGTCGTCCTGGCCGTCGGTTTCGTCACCGGGAGCCGCGAGCCGACGACGGTCGTGCTCTTCTCCTGGATCCCGGCGTTGGGTGTGGACGCGACACTCCTGTGGGATCCCCTCTCGGCGGTGATGGCGCTGGTGGTCACCGGCGTCGGCGCGATGATCCACGTCTACGGCATCGGCTACATGCACGGCGACGAGCGCTTCGGGCGGTTCTTCTCGTACCTCAACCTCTTCATCGCCTCGATGCTCACCCTCGTCCTCGCGGCGAACTTCGCCGTCATGTTCGTGGGGTGGGAGCTCGTGGGGCTCTCGTCGTATCTCCTGATCAGTTTCTGGTTCGTCCGCCCCAGTGCCGCCGCCGCCGGGAAGAAGGCCTTCATCGTCAACCGGATCGGTGACTGGGGTTTCCTCGTGGCGCTCATGCTCGTCTTCGGCACGTTCGGGACCCTCGACTTCGCGCAGGTGTTCGGGAGCGCGAGCTCGGTGCTGACCACGGGCATGGCCACGGCGATCACCCTCCTGCTCTTCGTCGGCGCCACCGGCAAGTCGGCGCAGATCCCCCTCTACGTGTGGCTGCCGGACGCCATGGAGGGCCCTACGCCGGTCTCGGCCCTCATCCACGCCGCGACCATGGTCACCGCCGGGGTGTACATGATCGCCCGGACCGGCGCGCTGTTCTCCCTCGCCCCGGTCTCGGGCGCCGTGGTGGCGACGGTGGGGGCGGTGACGGCGTTCTACGCGGCGACCCTCGCCGTCGGCCAGCGCGACATCAAGCGGGTCCTCGCCTACTCGACGATCAGCCAGCTCGGGTACATGATCCTCGCCGTGGGCGTCGCCGCGTACACCGCGGGGATCTTCCACCTCATCACCCACGCGTTCTTCAAGGCGCTCCTCTTCCTCGCCGCCGGGTCCGTCATCCACGCCATGGCGGACGAGCAGGACATGGTGAAGATGGGCGGCCTGCGGAAGATCATGCCGATCACCTTCGTGACCGCGGCGACGGCGTGGCTGGCCATCTCCGGGGTCTTCCCGCTCTCCGGGTTCTGGTCGAAGGACGACATCCTCGCCGCCACCTACGCCCGCGGCGGCGGCTACTACCTCCTGTGGGCGCTCGGCGTCGTCACCGCCCTCATCACCGCGTTCTACATGACCCGGTGGCTCGTCCTCACCTTCCTCCGCTCGCCGCGCTGGGAGGAGGGCGTCCACCCCCACGAGTCTCCGTGGACGATGACCGTGCCCCTCGTCCTCCTCGCCGTCCTCTCCTTCGTCGGAGGTTTCATCAACACGCCGTGGCGGACCGGTCTCGAGCACCTCCTCGAGCCCTCCTTCGAGTACGCCGCCCAGACGGCCGCTCCGGGAGGCGCCACCGTCCTCGTCCTGGCGCTCGTATCGCTGGCCGTGGTCCTCGTCGGGATCGGGCTCGCCTGGGTGCGGTACACCGGCGCGACCCTCCCCGTCGAGGAGGGCGGCTACTGGACCGCGGCGCTCCGCGCCTACGGCATCGACGACCTCTACGGCCGCCTCGTGGTGGCGCCGGGCAAGGCCCTCGCCACCTGGAGCGCCCGGGTCTTCGACCTGGCGATCATCGACGGCGTCGTCAACGGTACGGCCCGGGTCACGGGCGCCGTCGGGAGCTCGCTGCGGCGGCTCCAGACGGGATGGGTCCGCGGGTACGCGCTCGGGATCGCCGGGGGCGTGCTCGGGCTCGCGGTGTGGATCCTCGCCCGGGGAGGGGGTTTCTGATGTCCCACGTCCTGAGCCTGCTGATCCTCCTGCCGTTCCTCGCCGCCCTCGTGGTCGCGTTCCTGCCGAAGCGGCGTCCCGAGCTCGTCTTCCCCGTCTCGGTGGCCCTCAGCAGCCTCCCGCTCGCGGTGTCCCTCTGGGTCCTCTGGCACTTCACCGCGGGGGAGCCGGGGTTCCAGCTCACCGAGACCGCCGTGTGGTCCCACTCGCTCGGGATCGGCTGGAAGCTCGGGATCGACGGGATCTCGTTGTTCCTCGTCGTGCTGACGACGGTGCTCATGACCGTCGCCATCGCCGCGTCCCGCAGCGTCGTCGACCGGGTGAAGCCGTACATGGCGGCGATGTTCATCCTCGAGGCCGGTCTGCTCGGGGTGTTCCTCGCTCTCGACCTCCTCGTGTTCTTCGCCTTCTTCGAGATCGTGCTCGTCCCCATGTACCTCCTCATCGGGATCTGGGGGAGCGAGAACCGCGCCTACGCCTCCATCAAGTTCGTCCTGTACACCGCGATCGGATCCATCTTCCTCCTCGCCGGGATCCTCGTGCTCGGCCTCGCCGCCGGGGACGTGGTCGGCCAGACGGCCTCGTTCGACTTCCGCGACCTCCTCCAGGTGCCGCTGACCGGGACCGAGCAGTTCTGGCTCTTCCTCGCCTTCGGCATCGCCTTCGCCATCAAGGTCCCGATGTTCCCGCTGCACACGTGGCTCCCGGACGCGCACACCGAGGCGCCGACCGCCGGGTCGATCGTCCTGGCCGGCGTGCTCCTGAAGATGGGGACGTACGGCTTCCTCCGCTTCAACCTCACCCTCTTCCCCCAGGCCTCCGTCGATCTCGCCTGGGTGATGGCCGCCCTCGGCGTCGTCGGCATCGTCTACGGCGCCGCCGTCGCCATCGTCCAACCCGACGTGAAGCGCCTCGTCGCCTACTCGTCGGTGAGCCACCTCGGGTTCATCATGCTGGGGATCTTCGCCCTCACCAGCCAGGGCCTGTCCGGTGGCGTGTTCCAGATGATCAGCCACGGGCTCACCACCGGGGCCCTCTTCCTCCTCGTCGGCATGATCTACGACCGGCGCCACACGCGTCGGATCTCCGAGTTCGGTGGGCTCGCCTCGACGATGCCGGTGTACGCCGGGTTCTTCCTCTTCATGGCGTTCGCCTCGGCCGGGCTGCCCAGCCTCTCCGGCTTCGTGGGCGAGTTCAACGTCCTCCTCGGCGGGTATCTCACCCTCCCGGTCCTCGCCATCATCGCCGGCTTGGGAGTCATCCTCGCCGCGGTCTACCTCCTGTGGGCGTACGAGCGCATGTTCACCGGACCGGTCACGAACCCGGCGAACGAGGGCCTGCGGGACCTCGGTTTCCGCGAGCTGGCGATCGTCACCCCGCTGGCGGTCCTCGTCCTGGTCCTCGGCCTCTACCCCAAGCCGATGTTCGACCGGATCCAGCCGTCCGTCGAGGTCATCCTCGATCGGATCGAGGCCACGACGACGTACGTGGCCCCCCGGTACGCCCGGATCGACGACCTGGCGATCCCCGTTCCGGAGACCGCCTCGGAGGTGAACGGCTGATGGCGCACGCGGCGTTCCTCCCCATCGGACCCGAGATCGTTCTCCTCGCCGGAGCGCTCGTTGTCATCCTCGCCGCGGTCGTGTTCGAACGGCCGCGCCTCGAGTGGGGGATCGTCGCGGGGACGTCACTCGTCGTGGCGTTCGCCCTGGCGGTGGCGCAGTGGCGGGATCTCGGGGACGAGGTGGGCCGGCTCTTCTTCACCGCCCGCGGCCTCTCCGTGTTCCGCTCCCCGATGGTCGTGATGGACCACTACTCGGCCGCGGCGGGCATCATCCTCTTCGGCATCGGGTTCCTGGGTCTCCTCGCCGCCTGGGATCTCGTCACGACGCTCGAGAGTCGGGGCGCCGAGTTCGTGACGCTGCTCCTCCTCGCCGTCGCCGGCCTCCACGGCATGGCCATCTCGGCGAACCTCGTGTTGCTCTTCCTCGCCCTCGAGGTGGCCTCGATCAGCTTCTACGTCCTCGCCGCCTTCACCCGGGAGCGGATCGAGGCCGACGAGGCCGCACTGAAGTACTTCCTGCTCGGCTCGATGGCCTCGGCGGTGTTCGTCTACGGTGTCGCCCTCGCCTTCGCCGCCACCGGCTCCCTCTCCATCTACGGCGCCGGCGGCATCCGCGACTTCCTCTCCACCACCATCGTCACTCGGCCGGGCATCCTCCTCCTCGCGATGGCGCTCCTCATCGTGGGGATGGCCTTCAAGGTGTCGGCGGCTCCGTTCCACCAGTGGGCTCCCGACGTCTACCAGGGGGCTCCCGGCGGGGCGACGGGACTCATGGCGGCCGGGGTGAAGGTCGCCGGGTTCGTGGCGCTCGGCCGGGTCCTCGTCGGGGCCTTCCCGGCCCGCATGGACGACTGGGTGTCCGTGGTCGCCATCGTCGCCGGCCTCTCCGTCGTCATCGGGACCCTGCTCGCCGCCGTCCAGGACGACGTGAAGCGGCTGCTCGCCTACTCCGGCGTCGCCCACGCCGGCTACATCCTCATCGGCCTCACCGCCGGTTCCGCCGGCATCCCCGCGATGTTGTTCTACGTCGGCACGTACCCGGTGCTGTTGCTCGGGGCCTTCGCCGTCGCCGCGGTGGTCTCGGGGAGCCGCCGGGGACGGTCGCCGCTCGACGACTGGGCGGGACTGGCGCGGCGATCCCCCGAGCTCGCGTACACGATGGCGGCGCTCATGCTGGGTCTGGCGGGGATCCCGTTCACCGCCGGGTTCGTCGGCAAGGTGACCGTGTTCACGGCCGCGGTGGATGCCGGGGAGGGGTGGCTCGTCGTGCTCGGGCTCCTCACCACGGTCATCGGTCTCTACTTCTACCTGAAGGTCATCGGCACGATGTTCATACGCGAGCCGGTCGCCGCCGAGGCCCCGGGAGCCGCTCCGGCCATCCCCGAGGCGTCGGCGACCACCCGGGTCGTGCTCGCGGTCGCCGTCGCGGTCACCTTCGTCCTCGGCGTCTACCCGTGGCCGATTCTCGATGCGCTCCACCGGGCCCTGCCGCTCTGAGCGGCCCGTGACGGCCCGCCTCCGCGAGCGTTCCCCCCTCCTCGGCGTCCTCGGGATCGGTCTGCTCCTCGTCCTCGCACCGGTCCGGGCGCACCCCGAGGTGGTGACGACCGACCTGTTCATCGTGCCCGAGGGGCAGCCCATCGGAGAGGACGTCTACGTGGCCGCGACCGAGGGACGGGTCGAGGGCACCATCGACGGGGATCTCGTGATCCTCGCCGGAGCGGTGACGATCAGTGGACGGGTGACGGGGAACGTCCTCGCGCTGGGCGCGGGACGGGTCGTCGTCGCCTCCGGCGGGCGGGTCGACGGCTCGCTGCGGGTGGCCGCCCGGGAGGTGGCCGTCTCCGGCTCGGTGGGGGGCGACGTGGCCGCCACCGCGATGTCGACGACGATCGACGGGAACGTCGCCCGGGACGTCATCGCCTTCGGGGGCACGTTGCGGATCGACGGGCGGGTGGGACGGGACGTCAGGGGACGGGTCCTCGACGGCAGGGTGGCCGGGGACGTGGGACGGGACGTCGACCTCGCCGTGGAGCGGCTGACGGTGACCGCGGGAGCGCACGTCGCCGGCGACCTGCTCTACCGGTCACCCACGGCGGCCGGCATCGCCCCGGAAGCCGTCGTGGCCGGCCAGACGATCCGCCTTCCGACCCGGTCGAACTTCGTCTTCGGGGTCATCCTCACCCTGCTGCAGATCGTCGGGTTCCTCGGCTTCCTCGTGGTGGGGATCCTCGTGCTCTGGCTGGCCCGTCACACGGGGGCGGGGGCCGTGGCGATGATGCGCCTCCATCCGTGGCGTGCCGTGGTGGTCGGCGTCGCCGCGGCGGTCGCGGTTCCGGCCACGCTGCTCCTCCTCTCCGCCACCCTGGTGGGGCTCCCCCTCGCGGTGGTCGTCCTGCTGGCGGTCGTCGTCGCGCTCGTCCTCGGACCGGTGCCGGCCGTCACCGCCCTCGGCGAGGTCGTCCTGCGGGGACGGGGGGGACTGTTCGGCGCGTTCCTCCTCGGCGCGGTGGCGTGGCGTCTCGGGATCTGGGTCGTTCCGGTGTTCGGGGGCGTGCTCTACCTCGTCGCCCTCGTGTGGGGCACCGGGGCGTGGCTCCTCGCCGCGTGGGAGGAGCGGTCCCGGGAGGCCCCCGGGCGGGAGTTGCTCCCGGCGTCCATGCGCGTCGTCGAGGAGATCCCGCCGGACTGGGAGCCGCCGCTGCCGCCGGCCCCGCCTTCCGCCGCGGCCCGCGGCGACGTCGGGGGGCCGGCGCCAGGAGACTTCCCGGAGGAGGAGGGGGAGGAGCGTCCGGAGCCGCCTCCGGGGCCGGCGCGGGGAGAGGACACCGACGACTGGGGTCTCCCCCGGCACGGTCGCTGACGCGACCGGACCTCGCGGCCGGCCCGACGGGCCCGCTAGGCTCGCCCAACCGTGACCACGCCGTACACCGTGAAGTTCCGTGAGTACGCCGAGGCCATCTGGGAACTCGAGGACGAGGGCATCGAGCCCATCCAGGCCCGGATCGCCGACTGGCTCGGGGTGTCGCGAGCCAGCGTCTCCGAGATGATCCACCGCATGGCGGGGGCGGGTCTCGTCGAGACCGATCCGGTGCTCCGCCTCACGGCCGAGGGCCGGCACCTCGCCGAGGTGGTGGTGCGTCGACACCGGCTCGCCGAGCGGTTCCTCGCCGACGTGCTCCATCTCCCGTGGGCGAAGGTCCACGCCGAGGCCGAGGTGTGGGAGACGACGATCTCCGACGACGTCGAGGCCGCGATGTGGGCGGTCATGGAACGTCCCACGACGTGCCCGCACGGGAACCCCATCCCCGGCGCCGGGTACCGGCCACCCCCCATGGAGCAGGTGACGGCCATGGAGCCCGGGGAGGTGCGCCGGATCGAGCGCATCTCCGAGGAGCTCGAGCTCGACGCGGGGCTGCTCCGGTTCCTCGACGAGGCCGGGGTGCGGCCGGATCGTCTCCTCGAGCTCCTCGCCGGCTCCCCGGAGCAGGGGTTCACGGTCCGGGTCGCCGGAGGCGAGGTCGTCCTCGACCCGTTCGTCGCCGCGCGGCTCTTCGTCGAGGTCGGGGAGTCGGGGACCTCGGAGTGAGGGCCGTCGCCCACGACCGCCGCGCCGCCGGTGGCGTCCCGTTCGCGGCGGGTCTCGCTACCGTGACGGCATGACGACGCGGCGCGACACCGCCGTCGCCGCCCCGCCGGGGCTGAGGACGAAGCTGGGGTTCTGGCTGATCGTGGGGATGTTCTCGACGGCCTTCGCCGAGGTTCTCTCGGGTTCGTTCCCTCTGCCGTTCCTCCGGCCGGCGGGACCTCTCGTCGTCCTCCCGGTCTACCTCCTCCATTCGCTCCTCGCGCTGTGGGCGGTGTACCGGTTCGGCCGTCCCCGCTTCGGCACGCTCTACTTCCTCGGGGTCCTCTTCGGTTTCTACGAGTTCTATCTGACGAAGGTGCTGTGGGCTCCACCGTGGGGTGCCGGCCTCGTGGTGGGAGGCATCGACGTCGTGACCCTGGTCGTTCTCGGCTTCTTCTGGCACCCGCTCCTCGCCTTCATGGTGCCCCTGGCGGTCTCCGAGGCGGCGGGGGCCCGTAGCAGCGACGTCGTGGCGACGCTCCCGTTCGGACTGGCGCGGCCGGGACGGGCGCTCGCCGGGGTCGTGCTCGTCCTGGCGGCCGTCCTCCACGGCGCGCTCGCCGGCGGTCCGCTCGTCGCCGCGGCCTCGGTGGCGAGCACCGTCGGCGCCCTCCTCCTCGCCGTGTGGTGGTGGCGGCGGGATCCCCGCCGGCGGAGGTGGACCCTCCGGGAGCTCGCCCCCGCGGGGTGGGAGGTGGTCGCCCTCGGTGGGGCGACCCTGGTCATGTACGTCACGTTCGGGTTCCGGGTGCATCTCGAACGGGTTCCGGGTCTCGGGACCCAGGCGCTCACCTGGGTCCTGTACCTCCTCGTCGGGTGGCTGTTCCTCAGGGTGGCGCGACGGTCCCGGCACGCCCCGGCGCCCCGGTGGGACGGACCGCCCGGGTGGTGGCCGCTCCGGCATCCCGGCCGTGTCCTCCTCGCGTACGGAGGACTCGTCGTGGCGGCCTCGCTCACCGGCGCCCGGGACCTGGCGGCGTTGGGGGTCTTCCTCGTCGCCGGCACGGGTGGGGTCGTGCTGCTCGCCCGGGGGCTCCGGCGGGCCTTCGGGGCGCCGCCCGCTCCCCACCCGGGGTGAGGCGCCACCCGCTTCCTCCTCAACCGAGGACGACGCCCTCCCACGGGGAGAGGTGCCCGTCGAAGGGTCGACCCTCCCGCGAGCGCACCGTCGAGACGAGCACGGGGCGCCCTGCGGCGTCGACGTGATCGAACCGGGTCGGCGTGTCGGCGAGGCCGAGGACGACGAGCAGGTCGGGTTCCCCGGGGAGGGTGCGCCGGTAGACGAGGACGTCGCGTGGGGCGTCGAGGGTCTCCACGTCCCCGAGCCGGAGCGGACCTCGCCGGCGTCGGAGGGCGAGGAGCCGGCGGTAGAGGGAGAGGTGGGAGTCGGGGTCGGCGAGCTCGACGGCGACGTTCACCCGTTCCGCGTCGTGCACCGGGAGCCAGGTCGAGGCCGTGTCCGGAGGGGAGAAGCCGGCGTGGGGACCCGGCCGCCACTGCATCGGCGTGCGGCACCCGTCGCGTCCGAAACCGGGTCGCCGCCGTCCCACCGGATCCTGTTGCCGTTCGGGGAGGATGTCGGCGTCGGTCATCCCCAGCTCGTCTCCGTAGTACATGGTGGGGACGCCTCGCAGCGTGAGGAGGAGGACCGCCGCGGCGCGGGAACCGGCGTGACCCCAGCGGGTCGCCACGCGCGGCTCGTCGTGGTTGCCCACCACCCAGTTGGGCCAGGCCCCCGGTGGGATGGCGGCCTCGAGTCCGTCGATCGCCGCCCGGATCCGCCGGGCGTCCGGTCCGGCGGGGAGGAGGGAGAAGTTGTACGGCATGTGGAGCTCGTCGAGGCCCTTCCCGTAGAAGGAGGCCCATCGGTCCCAGTCGAACTCGTGGATCTCTCCGATGGTGAAGCGCTCCTCGCCGTCCCCGTACGTGTCCACCAGGTGACGGAGTCGCCGGAAAAGGTCGTGGATGTCGGCGTGGGCGACGTCGTGGACGTGCTCGAACGCCGCGTACTCGGGGTCGAGACCGTACTCGGGTGGCGCCGGCGAGGTGGCCGGCGGGTTGTCGCGCAGGAGCGGATCCTTCATGGCCCGATGCGCGACGTCGATCCGGAACCCGTCGACGCCGCGGTCGAGCCAGAACCGGACCACGTCGAACATGGCTCGCTCCACCTGGGGGTTCCGCCAGTTGAGGTCGGGCTGTTGGGGGAGGAAGGAGTGGAGGTAGTACTGGCCCGTCGCCTCGTCGAACGTCCATGCCGGACCGCCGAACACCGAGACCCAGTTGTTCGGCGGCGATCCGTCCGGCTTGGGATCCCGCCACACGTACCAGTCGCGCTTGGGGTCGTGCCGCGAGGAGCGGGAGGCGACGAACCAGGGGTGGCGGTCCGACGTGTGGTTGATGACGTAGTCGACGAGGACGTGGAGTCCGCGGCGGTGGGCCTCGGCGACGAGGCGATCGAAGTCCGCCAGCGACCCGTAGATGGGGTCGACGTCCCGGTGGTTCACGACGTCGTACCCGAAGTCGGCCTGTGGCGACGGGTAGAAGGGGGAGAGCCAGATGCAGTCGACGCCGAGGACGTCGGAGAGGTACGCGAGGTGGGTGGTGATCCCCGCCAGGTCGCCGACGCCGTCGCCGTCGCTGTCGGCGAAGCTGCGGGGATAGATCTGGTAGATCACCGCGGTGTGCCACCACTGGGAGGGGGAGGGAGGGGTCATGGGCGGGCAGCATACGCCATCGTCCGGCTCGGCCCTCGCCGGGGTCCGCGGCCGGCGTCTGCGCTCGGGTGGTCGTTTGACACGCCGGATGAAAGCGTTTTCAATCATGGGTGGTATGGAGCGACGAGTCACCATCGAGGAGGTCGCCAGCCGCGCCGGGGTGTCGATGGCGACCGTGAGTCGGGCGCTGCGGGGACTGCCCAACGTCTCTCCGGCGACCCGGGCCCGCGTGTTGACCGTCGCCGAGGCGCTCCACTACCGACCCAACCCCAACGCCTCCCGTCTCGCTCGGGGGAAGACGCACACGGTGGCGATGGCGGTGCTGTCGCCTTCGCTGTGGTACACGGGGCAGGTCATCGCCGGGGCGGAGGCCGTGCTCTCCGCCTCCGGGTACGACCTCGCCCTGTTGACGATCTCGAGTCCCGAGGTCCGTCACCGGCTGCTCGGCGAGCCCTCGTCGCTCGCCAGCCGGGTGGACGGTCTCGTGCTCGTGGACACGGTTCCCGAGATCGACCGGCCGCGGTCGATGCCGATCGTCACCGTCGGCGCCGAGTCGCCGCGGCTCGACTGCGCGGTCATCGACAACTACGCCGGTGCCGCCGCGGCCGCGCGCCATCTCCTCGAGTTGGGTCATGACGAGGTGGCCCTCATCGGGGGCGACCCCGATGCGGGGCCGGACACGTCGCAGGGCTCGCGGCGGCAGGGCTTCCTCGAGACGCTGGCAGCCGGCGGTGTCGAGGTGCCGGAGCGCCGCATCGTCAACGGCGGCTTCTCCGTCGTGGGCGGGTACGAGGCGATGGGGGAGCTGCTGGCCGCGGAGCGGTTCACCGCCGTGTTCGCCATGTCCGACGAGATGGCGATGGGGGCGATGCGCGCCGCGCGCGAGGCGGGGGTGCGGATCCCCGAGGACGTCTCGATGGTGGGCTTCGACGGTCACGACCTCGCCTTCACGGTGGGGCTGACGACCGTGCACCAGGACCCGGAGCTGCTGGGCTGCGAGGGGGCGCGGCTCCTCCTGGAGCGGCTGGACGAACCCGGGGGGGAGCGGGTCCGGCTCGAGATTCCGACTCGGCTCGTCGTCCGCGATTCCACGCGGGTCGCGAAAAACGAACCGGCGCAGGCCGGATCGGAGGAGGACGGCGATGTACCGTTGTAAGCGCTTGCAGACCGGCACCGAGGGACCCGAAGGGGCCCGGCCGGCATGGAATGGAGGAAACATCATGGTGCGACGCACACGCTGGCTGTTCGCTCTCGTGGCGGTGCTCGCGTTGGTCGCCGCCGCCTGTACCGGGGGGACGGCGACCACGACGACGACGACCACTGCGCCGAGTGCGACGACGGCCCCGCCGGGGGGTGGCACGACGGCGGCACCGGCACCGACGACGACGGCGGCACCGACGACGACGGCGGCGCCGAGCCTGGCCGGAACGAAGGTGACCGTGTTCGGTCCCGAGTCCTCTGACGAGGAGGCGGGCTCGCTGCAGGACGCCCTGGACGTCTTCGCCGCTCAGACGGGCATCGAGATCGTCTACACCGGCGCCCGGGACTTCTCCGACCAGATCAACGCCCAGGCGGCGGGCGGCAACCCGCCCGACATCGCGGTCTTCCCCCAGCCCGGGAAGCTCGCCGACTTCGCCCGTCAGGGCCTCATCCTGCCCTTGCCCGCCGACGTGAACGCGGCGGCGCAGAAGAACTGGCCGGCGGCATGGACGGCGTTCGGGAACGTCGACGGCACCCAGTACGGCATTCCGACGAAGGCCGACCTCAAGTCCCTCGTCTGGTACAACGTCCAGGGCTTCGCCGACGGCGGCTACGCCATCCCGCAGACGTGGGACGATCTGAAGGCGCTCACCAACCAGATGATCGCCGACGGCGTCACGCCGTGGTGTGTGGGCATCGAGTCCGGCCCCGCGACGGGGTGGCCGTTCACCGACTGGGTGGAGGACCTCACCCTCCGCTTCCAGGGGCCCGACTTCTACGACAAGTGGGTGGATCACGAGATCCCGTTCAACACGCCGGAGATGGACGCCATCTGGCACGAGGTCATCGACCTGTGGAACACTCCGGGTGCGGTCTTCGCCGCCGGCGGCTCCATCGCGGCGACGCCGTTCGGTGACAACGGCGTTCCGCTCGTCGCGGGCGACTGCATGATGCACCGTCAGGCGTCGTTCTTCGCCGCCTTCCTTCCCGAGGGAACCACGACCGGACCCGACGGACAGATCAACACGTTCTACTTCCCCGCGGTCGATCCCAACACGCGACCGGTGCTCGGTGCCGGGACGCTCGTCGCGGCCTTCCGCGACGCTCCCGAGGTGTGGGCGGTCATGGAGTACTTCTCCTCGCCCGAGTACGCCACGAACCGGCAGAAGGCACAGGCGGTCCGCAAGGGCGGCGGCCTCAGCGGCTTCCTGTCGGCGGCGAACGGTCAGGACATGAGCGTCTACCAGCCGCTCGAGCAGGGATTCATCGACATCCTGCTCACCGCGGACGTCGTCCGCTTCGACGGCTCCGACCTCATGCCGGCCGCCGTGGGCGCGGGGAGCTTCTGGACGGAGGCGACGAGCGCGGTGAACGGCGACAAGACGATCGAGGAGGCGATCGACGCCATCGAGGCCTCCTGGCCCGCCGGCTGAGTCGACGTCCGGTGGGGTGCCGGTGGGGGGCCGGCACCCCACCCATCGGGTAGCGACGAGGAGCGGCACGCCATGAGCTGGGTGGTGGACTGGGTCTCCGTGGTCCTGGTGACCGTCGGAGGCGTGGTGCTCACCGTCGTCGGCGTGCTCGCCCGCGTCGATCGCGACCGCCCGGTTCGTCGCCTGCTCGCGGCAGGCGCCGGCATCGGCGCCTCGTTGGCCTTCGCCGTGGGTGCCGCCGCCGACGAGAAGCTCCGAGGTACCGCGGCGGGGGTCGTCATCGCCATCGCCGTCAGCGGCCTCCTCTTCGTGGGGGCGAACCGCTGGTTCGATCGAGCCGAGCGGGGTGGGCGGGGCTTCGGGGCGCTCACCGGCGGGATCGTCGGCCTCGTCGTAGCGGTACTCCTCGTGGGGAACCGCTTCGTGGCATGGCGCACCGGCTCCGGTGAGGGGGCGATCGACCTCACCTGGGGGCTCGTGGTCGTCGGGGCCGGCATCGGATCCGGGTTCGGGACGGTGCTCTCCGGGCTCCGGACCCGCCCGGCGCGTCTCGGAGCCGGGGTGGCCTTCGGGATCCTGGTGGCGGGGGCGGCGGGTGCGTTCCTGCGGGCGGATGCCTTCCCTTCCGTGGCGCCGCCGACCGTCGCCCTGTGGACGGCAGCCGGCGCCGCGTCGGGGGCGGGGTGGGGCTGGGTGCGACGGCGCCGGCGATCTCCGCGTGCGATCCTCGGCGCCACGCTGGGTTGGGCGGTCGGGGCCTGGCTCCTGCCTCCTCTCGGTGGCGGGACGCGTCTCGGCGCGACGATCGCCACCTTGGGTCTCGCCGCCGGCTGTGGGGTGTGGCTCGCGGAACGGCATGCGGGGCCGGGGGAGCGCCGGAGGCGGCTCCCCGAGCGGTACCGGGCGGTCATCTTCCTCGCGCCGGCGCTGTTCTTCGTGGGCGCCAGCCTGGTCGTGCCGACACTCCGGACCCTCTACCTCTCCTTCCTCGGACCGCGCGGGAAGGAGTTGGTGGGTTGGGAGAACTACCGGTTCGTCTTCACGGATCCGGGCATCGTCAAGGTGAGCGACTGGCCCCGCATCTTCGGGAGCAGCCTCTTCGCCTGGGGGATCGGGCTCACCGTGCTCGGGGTCGTCGTCGCCTGGTTGGTGGGGCGCCGGTCGGGCCGGCGCTTCGAGGCGTCGGGCGGGTCGGTGGTGCCGATCTCCCTCGGACTCTTCCTCCTCTCCTGGGCCGTGTTCGCCCATCTGCGCGGCACGGTCTTCAACAACCTCTGGTGGGTGGTCACCGTCACGCTGGTCGCCACCGCCATGGGCCTGGCGGTCGCCGTCCTCGCCGACCGGGCGCGGCTGGAGTCGGTGGCCAAGTCCATCATCTTCATGCCGATGGCCGTGTCCTTCGTGGGCGCGGGCATCATCTGGCGTTTCATGTACATCGCTCGTCCTCCGTCGAAGTCCCAGACCGGCGTCCTCAACGCCCTGTGGGTGGCACTGGGACGGTTGAGCAACTCCGGGACGCCGAGAGCGGTGGCGGCCACGGTCCTCGCCGCCGCGGCCCTCGGCCTCGGTTACGTGGCCTACCGGGGGTGGAGGGCCGGCGCCGCCGGCGTGGCCGGGGGCGCCCTCGCCGTGGCCGCGCCGCTGGTCTGGATCCTCTACCGGCTCCTCGGCCCCGGCCTCGGCGGCTACGCGGTGGGACCGCGTGGGGGGATCATTCCGGACACGATCCTCTTCCTCCAGGAGGCGCCGTTCAACAACGTCTGGCTCATGGTCGTCCTCATCTGGATCGAGGTCGGTTTCACGATGGTCATCTTCTCCGCCGCCATCAAGGCCGTGCCGGCGGAGCTCATCGAGGCGGCGAAGGTGGACGGGGCCACCGAGTCGCAGACCTTCTGGCGGATCGTCATCCCCCAGATCGGTCCGACGATCGGCGTCGTGGTCACGACGCTCATCGTCCTCGTCATGAAGGTGTTCGACATCGTCAAGGTCATGACGAACGGCAACTTCGACACCCAGGTCCTCGCCAACGAGATGTGGCAGCGGGCCTTCACCGAGTTCAACGTCGGGCTGGGCTCGGCGCTCGCCGTGCTCCTCTTCGTCTCGGTGCTCCCCATCATGATCTTCAACGTGCGCCGCATGCAGCGGGAGGCGAGCTGATGGCCCCGGTGTCGTCACGGACCGCGGGGTCGGGCCTCGGGCGACGGCTGCACCGGTTCCTCGGTGCCGTCCCCACCTGGGTGCTGTGGATGCTCGTCACGCTCTGGAGCGTCCCCACCGTCGGGCTCCTCGTCAGCTCGCTGCGCACCCGGGACGCGCAACGGGTCTCGGGGTGGTGGACGGCGCTGGGGAGTCTCGGCTCGTTCACGCTCGAGAACTACCACGACGTCCTCTCCGCCGGGCCCACCGGCGGCCTGTGGCAGGCGCTGCTCAACTCGTTCGCCATCGCCATCCCGGCGACGGTCATCCCCATCGCCATCGCCGCGTTCGCCGCGTACGCCTTCGCCTGGATCGACTTCCGGGGACGGGACTGGCTCTTCGTCGGCACGGTGGCGCTCATGGCGATCCCCCTCCAGGTGGCGCTCATCCCCCTGCTGCAGCTCTTCTCCGGCGGCGCCCACCTCACGATCCCGCTCCTGGCGAAGACGGTGACGCTCTTCCCCGACCTCGACCTGGCCGGTTCGGTCACCGCCGTGTGGCTCACCCACACCGGCTTCGCCCTGCCGTTCGCCATCTTCCTGCTCCACAACTACATCGCCGCCCTTCCCCGCGACGTCTTCGAGTCGGCGGTCATCGACGGTGCCGACCACGCCACGATCTTCTGGAGGCTCGTCGTCCCGCTCTCGGTACCGGTGCTCGCCGCCTTCGCCATCTTCCAGTTCCTCTGGACCTGGAACGACTACCTGGTGGCCCTCACCATGATCGGTGGCAACCGGGAGGCCCT
This sequence comes from uncultured Acidimicrobiaceae bacterium, assembly GCA_964584755.1. GTDB lineage: Bacteria > Actinomycetota > Acidimicrobiia > Spongiisociales > UBA5794 > CAZPAV01. The sequence continues at coordinate 10,610 of CAZPAV010000001.1, read as the reverse complement.
TCCGGCCACGGTCGCCATCGCCTCCCTGGCGGGGGAGTTCGCCCTGCGGGAGCATCTGCTCACCGCGGGCGCGTTCGTGCAGGCGGTGGTGCCCGTCACGGTGTTCTTCGCGTTGCAGCGCTACTTCGTCCGAGGGATCCTCGCCGGCAGCGTGAAGGGCTGAGCGGTCCGGGCGGGCCCGGGGGCGGCTCAGGTGATGGCGAGACCGCTGTCGGGGTGGAAGAAATGGAGTTTCGTGGTGTCGACGAACAGGTCGGCGGTGGCCCCGGCGGGTGGTGCCAGGTCCGGGTCGACCCGGGCGGTCACCTGGGTGGTGGCGCGGGCGAGCGCGACCTCTCCGGCCTCGTCCTCGAGCAGCTCCCGGACGTCCCTGGTGGTGACCGGAGGGACGTCCAGGGCGAAGTGGACGAACGCCTCCGCCCCGAGCTGCTCCACCACGTCGATGCGCACCCGCAGGGTCTGGCTCCGAGCCTCGCCGGTGGGCACCCTCGCGGCCGCTTCGAAGGCTTCCGGTCGGATGCCGACGACGATCTCCCTGCCGGTGAACGCGGCGAGTCCCGGACGCGAGGCGACGACGGACGGGTCGAGCCGCAGGGTCGTCGCACCGATCCGCACCGCCGGTGCGCCGTCCTGGGAGCCGACGATCCCGCGGAGGAAGTTCATCGGCGGGCTCCCGATGAATCCGGCGACGAAGAGGTTGACGGGATGGAGGTAGAGCTCTCGGGGCCGGTCGATCTGCTGGAGGCTTCCCTTGCGGAGCACCGCGACGCGATTCCCCATGGTGATGGCCTCGATCTGATCGTGGGTCACGTACAGGGTGGTGGTGCCGAGGCGCTGGTGGAGCTGGGTGAGCTCGGCGCGCATCTGGACTCGCAGCTTGGCGTCGAGGTTGCTGAGTGGCTCGTCCATGAGGAACGCCACCGGTTCCCGGACGATGGCCCGGCCCATGGCCACGCGTTGCCGCTGGCCCCCCGAGAGGGCTCGGGGCCGGCGGTCGAGGAAGTCGGTGATCTCGAGGATGCGGGCGGTCTCCTCGACCTTGCGCCGGATCTCGTCGCGGGGCACCTTCCGGAGTTTCAGGCCGAACGCCATGTTGTCGAAGACGCTCATGTGCGGGTAGAGGGCGTAGTTCTGGAACACCATGGCGATGTCCCGGTCCTTGGCCGGCACGTCGTTGACGACGCGGTCTCCGATGGTGATCTTCCCGTCGGTGATCTCTTCGAGGCCGGCGACCATGCGCAACAGCGTCGACTTCCCGCACCCCGACGGACCCACGAGCACGACGAACTCGCCGTCGGCCACCTCGAAGGTGACGTCGGTGATCGCCCGCACCTCGCCGGCGTACACCTTCCCCACGTGATCGAAGCCGATGGAAGCCATCATCCTCCCCTCTTCACCGCAGGGAGGCTACCAGCGCCGGTCCCGGGTCGTCGGGGCCACGTGATCAGGCCGTCGGCTTGCTCGGTTCGGGGCGCCGGACGAACATCCCCGCCCGTGACTCCCGTCCCTGCCACCGCCGGCCTCCTCGTCGCGTCGGGTCGTTCGTCGTGGCGCTGAGCGGGCTGATCTTCGACGTCGACGGTGTCCTCGTGGACACGGTGCCGCTGCACTACGCCGCGTGGCAGCGCATGTTCGCTGAGTACGGCTACCCCTTCGACGAGCGGACCTACCGGGAGCGGGTCGACGGGAAGAGTCGTCTCGACGGCGTGCGGGGGGTCATGGGCGAGGTACCCGGCGACGTCGTGGTCGCCGCGGGGAACCGTAAACAGGCCTGCTACCTGGAGCTTCTCGAGGCGACGCCCCTGGCGCCCTTCCCGGACGTCACCCGCTTCCTCGAGCGCATCGCCGGCCGGGGGTATCGGCTCGCCGCGGCGTCCTCGAGCCGGAACGCGCCGGCGGTCCTCGCCCGGATCGGGCTGCTCGACCGCATGGAGGCGGTCGTCACCGGCGCCGACGTCACGGAGGGCAAGCCGGCGCCGGACATCTTCCTCGCCGCGGCCCGACGGCTCGGGCTCGCCCCGGCCGAGTGCGTGGTGTTCGAGGACGCCGCCGCCGGGGTGGCTGCGGCCAAGCGAGGAGGGTTCCCCTGCGTGGCGGTGGCGCGCGCCGGCATCTCGACGGGGCTCGCCGCGGCCGATCTCGTGGTGCGGTCCTTCGACGAGGTCGATCCCGACGTCCTGGAGGGGAGGGGGGGATGATGCGACACGGTCCGGTCGCGGTCGACGAGGACGTCTTCCCCGTCGACCCGTGGGCGCTCGTAGAGGTCGGCTTCCACGCCGAGCTCGCCGGGCGGACCGAATCGCTCTTCGCCCTCGCCAACGGGTACGTGGGGGTCCGGGGGACGCCGGATTCGGGTCGGCCGGTCCGGCGTCCGGCCACGCTGGTGAGCGGCTTCCACGAGACCTGGACGATCCGGTACCCGGAGCCGGCCCACGGTTACGCCACGACGGGACAGACCATCGTCCGGGTGCCCGACGCCACCACCTGCGAGGTGGTGGTCGACGGGGAGCCGTGCGATCCCGGCCGCTCCACGTACCGGCGGCGTCTCGACCTGCGTCGCGGCATCCTCGAGACGAGCTGCACCTGGAGGACCGCGACCGGCGTCACCGTGGACGTTCGGACGCATCGCCTCGTCTCCCTCGTCGATCCGCACCTCGTGGTGGCGAGAGTCGAGATCGTCGCCGACGCGAGCTGTGAGATCGTCGTCACCTCCCGGCTCGTCGACCATCAGGCGGCCGACGGCGACGCCGCGACCGTCGCGGATCACGACCCGCGCCGGGCCCCGGCGCTCGACGGGAGGGTGCTGCGGCCTCAGGGGCGGAAGGCGGAGGGAGGTCGGATCGTCGCCGCCTACCGAACCGCCCGCAGCGGGATGACGCTCGCCTGCGGGATGGAGGACGTCGCCGACCCGCCGGTCGAGCCGACGGCGAACATCGACGCCGAGGCCCGCTCCGGGTGGGTGCGCCACCGTTTCCGCGCCGTCGCCGCCGTGCCCGTCCGCGTCGACCGGTTCGTCGCCTACCACGCGTCCCCCGGCGATCCCCCCGAGGTCCTGCGGGCCCGGGTCGCGGCCACCCTGGACCGGGCCGCCTCCCGGGGGTTCGACGCCGTCGCCGCCGATCAGGTCGCGACGATGGCCGCGTTCTGGGAGGCGGCCGACGTCCAGGTCGAGGGGAGTCCCCGCCTGCAGCAGGCGGTGCGATGGAGTCTCTTCCAACTGCTCCAGGCCTCCGCCCGCAGCGACGGCGGCATCCCGGCGAAGGGCCTCACCGGTGAGGGGTACGAGGGTCACTCCTTCTGGGAGAGCGAGATGTTCGTGCTGCCCCATCTCGTCTTCACGGATCCGGCGGCGGCAGCGGCGGCGTTGCGGCACCGCTTCGCCATGTTGCCCCGGGCGCGGCGACGAGCCCGGGAGCTGTCCCTGCGGGGGGCGCTGTTCCCGTGGCGGACGATCAGCGGGGAGCCGGCGTCGGCGTACTTCCCGGCGGGAACGGCCCAGTACCACGTGAACGCCGCGGTGGTCTACGCGCTCCGGCGCTACGTGGAGGTCACCGGCGACGAGGAGCTCCTGTGGGACATCGGCGTCGAGATCGCCGTGGAGACGGCGCGGATGTGGGCCGACCTGGGGTTCTACCGCGACGGGACCTTCCACCTGCATCTCGTGACCGGACCCGACGAGTACACCGCCCTCGTCCTCGACAACGCCTACACGAACCTCATGGCCCGGATGAACCTCCGTTACGCCGCCGAGGTCGTCACCCGGATGCGACGGGAACACCCGGAGCGTCACGGATCGCTCACCGCGAGGCTCGACCTCCGTGCCGAGGAGATCGACGAGTGGCTCCGGGCCGCGGAAGCCATGTACGTCGGCTACGACGAGACGCTGGGTGTCACCCCCCAGGACGCCACGTTCCTCGAGAAGGAGCGGTGGGACTTCGACGCGGTCGGGGAGGAGCGGCATCCGCTGCTCCTCCACTTCCATCCGCTGGTGCTGTACCGGCATCAGGTGCTCAAGCAACCCGACGTCGTCATGGCCGCCTTCCTCCTCCCCGAGGAGTTCACGCCGGAGCGCAGACGCGCCGATTTCGCGTACTACGACCCGATCACCACGGGCGACTCGTCGCTGTCACCCAGCATCCAGGCCATCGTCGCCGCCGAGGTGGGCCGTCTCGACCTGGCGGTCGGCTACTTGGAACGGACGGCGCTCATGGATCTGGCCGACCTGGCGGGGAACACCGCCGACGGGCTCCATCTCGCCGCCGTCGGCGGCACCTGGATGGCGCTCGTGCACGGTCTCGCCGGCCTGCGGGTCGTCGGAGGGAGGTTGCGGTTCGATCCGAGGCTCCCCGCCGACTGGTCGGGACTCCGCTTCCCGCTCCTCGTGCGGGGACGGCGACTCCGGGTGGACCTGTCGCCGCGGCGAATCCGCTTCGAAGTGACCGGCGGTTCCCTCGTCGTCGCGGTGCGTGGTCGGGACGTGCCGCTGTGTCCGGGGGAGCCCGTGGAGGTTCCGCTCGACTGAGCGGATCCTCGGGGTCGTCCTCCGTGCCACGGTGCCCGTCGTGCTGGACGTCGCGCTGTGCCTCGGCGGTGGTGGCCGGGTCCTTCCTACGGTGGGGCCTCCTTGCGAGATCCATCCGACGAGCACGGACGTGGACCGGCAGGGAGTGGGCGATGCAACGGGGTCCGACCGCCGAGCCGCGGCATGTGCTACGGTGTAGCACATGCCGGAAGTGGGTATCCGTGCGTTGAAGCAGAACGCCTCGGCGGTGGTGGCCGCGGCGGCAGCCGGTGAATCGGTGACGATCACCGATCGGGGGCGCCCGGTCGCCCAGATGGTGCCGTTGGCGTCCTCCCGGATCGAAGCCCTGATCGCCGCCGAGCGTGCCCGTCCGGCGCGTCGGCGACTCCGAGACCTGCCTCCTCCGGCGCGGCGGAGGCCTGGGCGCTCCTCGTTGTCGGAGGAGCTGGAGCGGATGCGCCGCGACGAGCGGTACTAGGTGTTCTATCTCGACACGTCGGCGGCGGTGAAACTCGTGGTGGCCGAACGGGGCTCCACGGCGTTGCGGAGATGGCTCGGGAGCCGTGACGACGAGACGTTCTCCAGTGATCTGCTGCGTACCGAGCTGCTGCGGGTGACCCGTCGTGTCGCTCCGGATCAGATGATCCAGGCGCGCGCGGTTCTCGACTCGTTGATCCTCCTGAGGTTGTCGACCGAGATCTGTGAGCGGGCGGCGATGCTTGAACCGGACCTGCTGCGCAGTCTGGACGCGCTCCATCTGGCCGCGGCGCTCGAGGTCGGCGACGAGCTAGAAGGCCTGGTGACCTACGACCGGCGTCTCGCCGAGGGTGCCCGGGGGCTGGGGATCGGCGTCGTCTCACCGAAGTGACCGTTGGGGTGGTGCCTGCGAGCTCCCAGGCTCGGTGCGTGCTGACCTCGTGAGATGGTTTCCCGTCTGCTGACGTTGGTCGCGCCGGTCGCGGCATGCCGCGGGTCCGGGGGCCGCATGGCGCCGGCGGTGAGGCCTCCGAGATGGACCCCGGGGTGCCTGGGCCCGTCGAGCCGTCGCACAGGATCGGCGGAGACCCGCGACACGTGAGGATCCCGGCCGGCGCCCCCGGGAGGATTCGAGCCTCCGACGCCCGGTTTGGGTGACCGGCCCAGAGGGTACGGCCAAGTCGTCGGATTCCACGAGAAGTCTCATCCCACACGGGTCTTCGACGCTCATCCGTTCTCGCCGTCTGACCGAGAGTCGACGGGCAGGTGCAAGATCCTTCGACATCGAGTCCGTGGTGCCGAGGCTCGGTCGCGTCAGGTGCCACGAGGGTCGAGGGGTCCGCGTCGTCGGCGTCGTCGGCTCCGCTGGGTGGTTCGTCGACGACCGTGGCGGCACGTGATCGGCGAGCAGCGGCGCCGTCCCGCGCTGTGCTGAAGGCGGGAGTTCTCGTGGGGCGGGTCCTGTCAGGAACGGCCGTGGTGCTCGTCCTCCTCGCCGGTGCCGGAGCTGCGCGGCTCGCTCTCAGTGACCCGTACGCGTCCGATCATGGTGTCGGCGCGCTCGTCGATTGAGCCGGTGGCGGCGAGGGCGCGACGACCTGGTTGACGTGCGTGGCTCGAATCATCGAACGACGCGGCGAGCTCTACGGGATCGAGGACGGCTTCGAGATCGTGTTGCCGTCGGACGTCTCGGCGGGGGACTGGCGTTCGACCTCGTTCATCCTCAGAGGCAGCGGCTCCTACGGCGAGGTGCGCTACGGCGAGCATTCCTTCCTGCTGATGGACCGATGGGGTCGACATCGCGTCGAGTCCTGGTCGCGCGACAGCGGACGTTTCGACAGCAGGTGAGAACCGAGCATCTGGCATCGGTCCAGAACTGCGCGGTTCCGAGGAATCGGATGTACGCCCAGTCTCGTGTCGGATGCCAACGGCCTTTCCCGGAACGGTACGGTGGTCGACGAGCCGGCCCGTGTGGTCCGAAGCGGGTCACGGGTTGGAGCAGACCCGTACGTTTCCGATGGAATCCTGTTCGGTTCCACATTCGAGGGCGGACGAGCCGAGCGGCACGTTGGGTAGTGGACTGTTGAAGGTGATGATCTTCAGGTCGGAGCAGCGGATCGCACCTTGGCCGATGCTCTCCTGGTCGGCGTCGCGGATCCGGAAGACGAAATCGGCGCGTTCGTACTCGGGTACGAGGGTGACGACCACGTCGGTGGGCGTCACATCGGTCAACGCCGCAGCGATTCCTCCGCGGTTCTCGGCACGTCGTCTGGGCCGGCGATCCGGTAGCCGTCGACGACCATGCCCATGAAGCCTCCTTCCTCGAAACGCGCGGTGTCGGAGAGGGCGTGTTCGATCGCATCCGCCTCGCCCCCTTGCAGCGCCCGATAGAAGCCGACGGCTGCTTGCGCGACGTTCGCCTCGGTGCATGCGCCCGGTTTCGGGCTTGCCTCTTCGGGGTGGTTCGTGCCTGTCGCCATCATCAGCCAACCGGGGAGGAGACTCAGCACGAACACGATCGCCGCCACTGCGCGCAGCCTTGCCGAGGACACCGCTGCCCGGGCCGGCCGGTCCGGTTCACCCATGGCGAATCACCCTGATCGCTCCGAGGGCCGGAAACGGCCAGGCAGCGGCCCTCGACGCGGCGAGCCGAGGCCGACGCGCGGGCGTTCCGAGGTCATGGCCGGCGTGAACATCGGGCGGGGGAGAACGAGGAACCCGGACGAGGAGGGGAGTTGGGTTCGAGGGGGCTGCCAGATTCGTCTCCCAGAACATGTCGCCACGCCGGGCCGGTGCGCGTACCCTGCGTCGTGATGCTCCTGTATCAGGATGCGCGAGTCAAGGTGGAGCAGGTGGCGACGGATCCGGCTCGGTGGGGGGCGCCCGTGGTCGACCCGGGACGTGTCACCTTCACACGAGCGCGGGTGCGGCACCCACGGGCTTGCTTCCGGCGGGGGTCTTCGCCGTCGTCGTCGTGGTGGCCCTGGTGGTGTGGCCAGGAGCCTCGGATCGCCGCGGGCTGCATCGTCGGTCGGAGGCAAGGCGGAGTCGCCGGGCCCGGTGCTGCCGGTCGAGAGCGGACCCTCATCGAGGCGCTCCAGCCCCTCGGCGCCGAGGGTTGTGCACCGGTCTCCCCGATCGCCGGCGACGACGCTGTGGCGACCTCTGCTGGTGGGGGCTTCCAAGTGTGGACGTTGCTCTCTCGGCTCTACCTCCCACGGAGCTCGTGTCCGGGCCTGAGGTCGAGATCGTGTGGCGCATGGGGGCCACGGCGAGGTCCGAATCCATGCCGTCGACCCGGACGGGACGAAGGTTCGGCCCGAGTTCGCCCCCCTCACCTGCGGTGGGTCCGCCTGGCACCGGCCCGGGGACGAATGGGGAACAGGGTTCCGCCTCACCAAGCCGGGCTGCTGGGGTCTCGTCGTCGAACGCGGCGGCGAATCCGCGGTGCTCCGGCCGCGTGTTGGCCCTCCGCGGGATCGCGGCGGAAGCGGATGATCGTGGCGCCGGGAAAGGCGTGGTCATGGAGCGAGACCCTGCCGCACACGGAGGCGCAGATGAGGTCGAGCGAGGAGAGGGACCCGTCGGTAGCGCCGGCGTGCAGGCGTGCTCATGGCTGCTGGGGAGGATGCTGATGCGCCGTTGGCGTCGGGGGTTGCTCCTGGTGGCGCTGGCGGTTCTCGTGTCGGCGTGTGCGTCGTATGGCGTGAACACCGCTCCCGACCCGTCATCGACGGCCGAGCTGGCCGGAGTGGGTGGTGGTGCGACCTCCATGGCGCTGACGTTGGACCAGGTCAGGGAACGGGCAGACCTGGTGCTCGAGGCTCGTGTCGTCGATGTTCGCCGGTCCCGGCTGAACACCGCCGACGGTGCCTTCCCGTCGGCGGAGTCCCTCGAGACGCGTGGGGTGTCGAGGCTCGATGTCCTCACCGACGTCGAGGTGGAGGTGCTCGACGTGCTCGATGCGCGCAGTCGAACGGGGATCCCCTCGTCGGGCGACCGGTTCGTCATCATCGTCGGAGGCGGCAGGTTCGAGACGCGACTCGACCTCAGGCGGGCTCGAGCGCTCGGGATGACGGAGTCCACGGTGATCGTTCCCACGACGATCGAACCCCCCGTGTGCCCCGAGAACGAACCCGACTGCGGTCCGCCGGAGATCGAGCGTGAGACGCCGGTGACCGCGCCGGTCGATCTCACCTACGGAATGTCACCCGGGGAGCGGTTCACCGAGGGGGAGACGGCGCTCGTGTATCTGGAGCGTCTGGCGCTTCGCACCTACGAGGGCGGCACCTTCGAGGCCTGGGTGCCGGTGCATCCGATCGGGATCCTGCGGCCGACGGGGGACGGTCGCTGGCAGGCGCCGGGGAGCGACGGCTCGCGAGCACCAGAGCACCTCCTCTTGCTGGGGAGCTGAACGACGACCAGATGGGACGCGCCGGTCATGAACGCCGGTGGCCATGCCCGTCGTGGTCTCCGGCGCCCCCGACGGGCCGTTGCTCGCGGAGAGGATCACGGGCACACAGACCGGGAGGCTCATCATGCGGCCGTTCGGCCGCCTCACCGACGAGGAGATCGCGGCGATCGAGGATCGGGTGAAGAAGGGGGCAGGGAAGTAGGAAGTAGGGAGTACCGGGCTCTGTGGCTGGCCTCAAGGACCTTCGAGAAAGACCTTCGAGTGGGTGTGCACGGGAAGCGGGGCGAAGGGCCCCTTTCGAGGACTTCCTTCGCCCCGCCGGTCTCTTGATCTTGCCCCGACGACGCCGCGATCCTGAGCGTCTCCGGTGTGCGCACCCGAGATTCGCGCCGGGGCCGGATCTCGATGTCGAGACACCGCAGTGCCCTTGGTCACTCCGGTGCCGCGCGATGGGCGGAGGCGATCTACGCAGGCCGGGCCATGGCCAGCGCCTGCTCGTTGGACAGGTCCATGTCGTGGGTCGACTTGGCGTGATCCTGTGCCTGGGACACGACGTCCTCGTCGCTGGTTCCCTCGATGATCGCTCCGCACGGGCACTCGATGACCCATGTTGTCTCAGCCATTCTCGACTCCCTGTCTCGCGGGCTTCTGTCAAACTACATGCCGGACGTTGCGGTCTTCTTGGCGATTCGTTGGGGAAACGTGCTGCGCGTGTACATCCTGGGGAGGGTCATGGTCGAGGGACCCGACGGTGTGCTCGAAGCGTCGGGTCTTCCAGGGCGGCAGGGTCGTCTCGCGCTCGTGTACCTCGCGGCCGAGCCGCGGGCGGTCGACCGTCAGGAGCTCGCTGATGTCCTGTGGCCGGAGGAGCTACCGGATGCATGGGAATCCGGGCTCAGAGTCATCATCTCGAAGCTCCGGAAGGCCCTGGGGAGGGTCGCCGCGGACGCCGGTGGCATGTTGACGAGCACGCATGGCGCGTACGAGATCAGGTTCCCCAAGGGCTCGTGGGTGGATCTCCGAGTGGCGATCAACGAGCTGGACCAGGCCGAAGGTGCGCTCGGGCGGCGGCGACCGAGGCAAGCCTGGTCACATGCAACGGTCGCGTCAGCGATCTTTCGGCGCCGGTTCCTACCTGGTGAGACGGGTCCGTGGATCGATCGCATGCGTCGAGATCTCCGTGAGTACGAGATCAGGACATTCGACGCGCTCGCCCGGGTTTGGCTCGAGCTCGGCAACGCGACGGCCGCGTTGCCCGCGGCCCGCCATGTCGTCGATCTCGCCCCCTATCGGGAGTCGAGTTATGCCCGACTCATGGAGTGCCACATCGCCAACGGCGACAGGGCCGAGGCGCTCCGCGTCTACTCGAGGGTGCGTGACCTCCTCATCGAGACGATGGGAATCGATCCGTCGCCACGCGTCGAGGAGCTTTATCGGATCGCGATCGGCTAGCTCTCCGAGAACCGGGGCGAGCCGCCACGACGTCGAGCAGGTGAGGCTCGCGGGCCCGGCCGGAAGCCATACGGACGGCTGGGGGTCTCGAGCCCGTGGAGCCGTCAAAGGGAATCGCCGAGAACCATTGACACACAACGGATCCCGGCCGGCGCCCCCGGGAGGATCCGAGCCTCCGACGCCTGGTTTGGGGGCTTGTATCAATGGGGGGGTCCGCTCGTTGGTGGGCGGTGGCCACGTAGGGTG